>NZ_PGUZ01000050.1 GCF_002860165.1 Bacillus sp. V3-13
GCTCAAAATCATGGAAATGTATTAACTGAATATTCTAACTACATTTATGCAACGCTAGTGATAATAAACAAATATAACAAAAAATAGATATTAACTACTACAGACCACTTATAACAAAAAAACAACAACCTTTTTCCTGGTTAATCCCTATTCATACCAATGTTTGTTGTTATTTAAGTCGAACAAAATCAAAATTTTAAATGGTAAAATATTACTATATACTCCTAATTAAAATAGCAACAAAAAACTTTTCGTAAAAATACAGCTTAAAACCTTTTCATCAAAAATGGTGGGGCTTAGTTCCTATAATATCAGCCAAACTCCAATATTATTTTAAGAATGCCCAGTGAATTTCCTCTCTACATTTTATTAGCTTAATTTTATCTCAATAAACCGAAACTAAAAAAACAGATCTTCCAGAAATAGAAAGATCTGTTTTTTAATTTTTTTCCTCGCTTGTGAAGCCTATGGTATTGATAATTAGAATATAAAAAGGAAAGACCATCAATACTCCTACCGCAAGAAGACCTGTACTAGGATTAGGAGCGTCCCCTTCATATGTTATTGGAAATAGAGATGCGATTATATAACCAAAAAGAACAAAATATGGAACCCAAAGGATAACCGTCCAAAATTTAGCTTTTCGACCTTTCATCCACTTTTTTGTTAGGAACAAGAGCAGGATTGTACCAAATATAAATCCAATAACAATAATTATAATATTTAAAGTGTTTACGGTACCAAGATTCCAACCCGTTAATCTACTAATTCTATAAACATTACCCGTAAGTTGGATTGGAACAAATATCATTAGAGCATATAGAATGCTAACCATATTTAATTTTAGAAAATACTTCATTCAAAAAATCCCCTCCCTAAATTCAATAAACTTTTATTCTACTTATTATATATAATAACAATTATTGCAAATATTAAGGTTACTTTTCAACCTCATCCAACTATATTGCCTTATAAAATAAGTTCAAATGATTAATTAACCAATCATAGGACATCAGTTAGTTTAAATAAATCTAGAATCTTTCAGTCTCAAAAACGAATGTTTTTGAGACTGGGTTAAAAACTAAGCATTCTTGTTTACTGGTTGGTGTCCTATAATTGGTTAGTTGTGTTACCCGTTTCCAGCCAATTGTCATGCAGCCACTTTTCCGTTACCCGACCACCTTTCCATTTAATTCCTTGCTCGAAGGTAATTATTTTTTCATCTGGACCAACGATCACCCACGCCCACGTATCCTCATCTGGTAAGTAGCACTTATATTTCATACCAGTAATGGTTACTTTTTTACCATTTATGGTTATTACTTCATCATGCGGACGGATCCAATGATTTTCTAAACGATCAAATAGCCCAGGTTGAGTCCAGTTAAGAAATGATTTTACAAGTTCCTCTGTTCTTTTTTCGGAAGGTAGTTGCTGAACAGAAGCAAAACGCTGATCCATCCATGTAATCCCGAGGATCTTATGACTGTCTTGGTCAACTGTAAAGGAATAATGTTCACCACCGAGTCCATTATTTTCTCTAGTTGACTTTTCATAACGGAACACCCATACATCGAATTCATTGTGTTTTCCACTACGAACATCTTTTAATTCGTATCCTTCAGGAATTGCCAAAAATTTTAGAGTAGCATCTAAAGCTGGCTGATATTTCTGCTCATTCACAGTAGTTTTTTGTTCAACTTGTCTCATATTGTTCACCTCATAGGTTTGTTTTTTTTGTTGAAAATCTTCAGCATATAAAATCACAAAATACATTCCAAATCCCAACAGCAGTAACGGTAATACGGACAATATTATCCTTTTCATTCGTTTACGCCTGATCTCGACTTTTAATAAGAAATGAGACGATTAATCCTATTCCTAACAAGAGCGCTAACACTTCAAAAGTTAAAAGATAACTCCCTGTTTTTAATAAACCAACAGCTACCACCGGACCGAGAGTTGCACCAATAAATAGAATGAACGTGTAAAGTGAAACCGCAATACCCCTCGCGGCTCCTCCTAATTGCCCGACAAGCGAGATGAGGGTCGGAACGGTTATAGAGATGCCTGCTACAAAAACGACACTCATCACAACAAGGAAGGGCAAATTGGAGCTAACTCCCAAAATCGCAAGACCTATCACAGCTAAGGATAAGCCTCCTATAAGAACGGTTTGGATACGGAACTTTGTAACCAAACGTCCCGAAATTGGGGAAACTAACATACCTAAAATCCCGATTGATCGGACATATAGTATGTTTTGGCTATCAAGACCAAACACAGGTCCACTTAAATAACTCCCAAGCGCCGTATACATCCCAACAAAAGAAAGCAAAAGTGTTATGGTGACGACGTAACACAAAAATAAGTCTTTTTGAATAAACACCTTTCCCATTTGTTTAAAAGGAGCAAGAATATTTCCTTTTACTTGTAGGACATCACCCTTTGGGATAAAAAACGCAGCTAATACGGTAGTAATTAGATAAACACCGCCGAGAATATAAAACACGTAGTTCCAACCAAAATATTGACTTACTAGACTGCTGATCACCTGGCCAACAATACCAGACATTAAAAATCCTGTGCTTACAAATCCAATTGTAGTAATCCGTTTTTCTGCCGGAAACATTTCAACTACATACGCAAGTGCAGCTGGTGCAAATGTAGCTGCAGCTATTCCTTGAATCGCCCGAAGAGCTATCAACCAAGACAGACTATCAAAAAATCCGATAATAGGGGAAACAACTGTCAACATACCTAACCCAATTAAAATGATTTGTTTACGTCCATAGCGATCAGACAATGGGCCAAAAAATAAAAATCCCACAGCATAACAAAATGAAAAAACACTGCTGGTCCACGTAGCTTGCGTTAGTGTTACTTCAAAAGCGTCTGCAAATACTGAAACCAAGGGAATGGTGGTATATAGGCTAGATACAACAACTAAGCCACACCAGAAAAGAATCGCCGTCATGAGAGAATAGCTTCTTTCTGAAGTCATATGATTAACTTTTCCTGCTGCTTCTGCCAAAGAAAGAACCTCCTTATCCATTTAGTTCATCCACCAAATCTGGTAACACAGAAAGGTAGTTACAGAGCCCACTAGCAGGAATCGCTAGCATCATTGCTTCCTTGATTTCATCCTCTGTTGCACCAGCTGCTAATGCTTTTCTAATATGCACACCAACTGCCGGTGAGTACCGTGTCGCTGTTAGAATTCCTAAATAGACTAGCTGTTTTGTTTTCTCATCTAAAGCTTTTGAACTTACCGTTTTATACAAGTCATTAAAGACAGTATACACATCTGGAAATTCCTCTTTAAACTGTTCGAATGCAGGATTTTTAGACAAATGAAAAGACCTCCTAAATATATCTTCAGTAATCACTTTTGTTTAGCTGGAAGTTCAGTTGTTCGGCTTTTTGTTAAAAATTCTGGATCAGATGCAACAATCCCAGCTTGCCCCCAATTTGTTAAAGAAACCTCTTTTAAAACAACTAATACTTTGTCTGGGGGAATATTGAACAAATTTACAGTTACGTCCGTTAACTCCTTAACCCACTGCTTTTTTTGTTCTTCGTTAAATCCTTCCCAACAATCAACATTAATGATAGGCACTCTAATCCTCTCCTCTTTCGAATGATGTAGATAATGTATATTATCTACATGTATTGTAACTTAATTACAAACAAAGTCAATTGGTTGCGCTAAATATTTGTAAATAAACTACTTTTGTTGTAAAATAATTACGAAGTGTACTGGAGGGAAATATGTGAGTAATAAATTTGAAATAGATCCATTACTTGATTTTGACTTGTTAAAGAAACTTGTTGTTGGCATTGGAGAGGTTTCCGATATAACAGGGGTACCTACGAGAAAAATACGTTATTGGGAAGAAAAAGGAATTATTGAATCTGAAAAAGAAGGAGAAGGAACAACTCGAAGATATAATTACTTAAACATAAAAAAAATTCTTTTAATTCAGGAGTTAATTGAAGAAGGATTTACACTTGATGCAGCAGCTAAAAAAGTTGAAGATCGGATGAAAAATATTAATGAAGTTTTTCTTAAATTAGCGAATACTGCTTCTAATAAAAAAGATGTTGAATAATTCCAACTCTCATCAAATAAAATAGCCGATTGCCCTTAGCGTAAGGATAATCGGCTTTTTGCTTCCATAAATTGTCTTAGCGTATATTTTCCGCGTTTTTCTGCCAGGACCCCATCCTTTACGTTCTTAGCCGGGAACTTCTCCTTCATGGATTCATCCACCTTGTAAATGGCTTTCCTCAGCTTTTTCGAACGTTCCATTAGGAATTCCCTAGGCTTCATTTGGTTATAGCGGGCTTTTGAATGGGTGGCGTCAACGATGATGGAGCTGCTCTTGATGATTTCTTTTTCAATCGCAATCCCCACTGTCTTATTGATAAGCAAGTTCAGGAGGTTGACGTCCTTGAGCCTGAGCTTCCGGAATTTTGTCAGGGAGCTCGGATCGATCACGGCCTCTTCCGGAGCCATGCCCAAAAAATATTTGAAGGACATGTCATATTTCGAACGCTCCACGATATCCACATCGGAAAGGTCATGGATGGTTTTTAACAATAAATATTTAAACATGCGAATGGGGTCGATGGCGTTCCGGCCGTTATCCAGACAATACTTATCCTCAAGTTCATCGTAGACGAAGGAAAAGTCGACCAGGTCATTGATCCTGCGCAACATGTTGTCCTCCGGCACGATTAGATTATAGAGATCCATATAAGGACTTAGCTTTATTGATTGTTGTTTTTGTATCACCGGAACCACCCACCTGAAAATTATTACCTAATTATAAAACAAAAAAAGGCAGAGACACTCAATTAAATTGAGAGCTGTGCCTTTTCATGTTTAAGGGTACTTTTTCAGTGGCCTCTTTCCACGCAATCTACCACTTCGAATTTATCGGAATAGAAGCAAGACAGGTGACGATACGAATCTTCGGCGGTAAATTGGAGATCGAGGATGGTTTTGTGGGTAAACCCAATATTACGATAACCGCAGACGGAAAAGAGTGGCTCTCTTTTCTTGCAAAGGAGAAAAGCATTGCAAGTCTCTTAATTCGCCGTAAACTGCGGTTGAAAGGATCGCCTAAACTTTTAGTGGCATTTGGCAAGTATTTTGTATAATTAAATGGTTCAAGATGGAATGCAGCACATCATGATCAGATCAAAGAGGGATGATCGAATAAAGGACACTTGGACGGCCCGGATTGATGCTTTTTTACTAGCGCCCGTTCCTGTAACAACGGAAGCGGAATGGCAGTATGTCTGCAAGGCAGGGACTTCGGGGTATCGATACGGTGAGCTTGCTGCGATTGCCTGTTTCATATCGACGATCTTGGTTTTCGTCTTGTTGGTTGTACCCTTGACCTCATCGCTGGCAGCGATGAGGTCAGGGGTGGCGAGCGAAGGGGGCGGACCCCGGGGGTTCAATCCCGCGGGGAAGGAGTGACGTCCCGAAACATTCGCCATGATAAAGCGGACAGGACAGCCAGGAGGAGAGCACTGATCATGGCAGACGCACTGAATCCTTGTGTGAAGGCTTCCTGTGCTGAAACCAGCAAATCCCCCGCGATGTCTTCCGGTAACTGATTGATGGTAACCAGAGCATTCGCCAGTGTATCCTTGATGGCAATGCTGGAGTCTGCCGGAACGGATGGAGGAACGTTGTCGGCGATCATGTTTCGGTAGACAGTAGTACCGATACTGCCTAATACGGCTACACCCAATGCAATCCCAAACTCTGCGCTTGTTTCAGAGAGGGATGATGCTGAGCCGGCTTTCTCCGGGGGGGCGGAGCCTACGACAAGGTCGGTACATATAACGCCAATCGGACTTGAGCCAATCCCTACAAGCACCATTCCTGTAATGAGCAGGACCATACTGTCAGGTTCTACAAAGATGAGAAGCAGGCAGCCTGCCATTGCAATGGCTAGAAACAAGATCAAGACAGGGCCAGCTTTCATCTTTTGGGACAACACAGGTGCCAGCATGGAGGCGGCGATCATGGCGCCTGAAGACGGCAATAACCAAAACCCCGCATACATTGGAGTCATACCTTCCACCATCTGCAAATACTGAGTTGTATAAAGAATCATGCCACTAAGGATAAAGCCACTGAATAACATGAGCGACAGTGCCGTATTGAAGCGACGGTTGTTGAACAGCGATAGATCCATGAGTGGATGTTTCAATTTGTTTTGACGGCGCAAAAACAGAATTCCGACCAGAAGGCTAACCAGAATGCTCGTGGAAGGAAGCAGTTGAAACCCATCTTTCGCGATCTCCTTTAGTCCATAAATCATCGGCAGGATGGTTGCAAGCGACAGGGGTACACTGTACAAATCAAGTGTGCCTGCCTCGGGATCACGATATTCCGGCAGCAAGAAGGGGGCAGTGACAAGCAATAACGCCATCACAGGGACACCAAGCAAAAATACGGAACCCCACCAGAAAGATTCCAGCAACAATCCCCCAACAACCGGTCCAATAGCTGTACCGACTAAAAAACAGCTCATCCATAATGCGATGGCCATCGAGCGTTGCCCGCTGTGTTTGAACATATTGCTGATCAAGGCCAGTGTACTGGGCATAATCGTTGCCCCTGCAATACCCAGAAAGGCCCGAGTGGCCACCAGCATCTCGGCGTTGACGGAATATGCGGCGATCACAGAGGTAATGCCAAATACGGTTGCTCCTGTTAATAACAATTTTCTACGACCGATTCGATCCCCGAGTGTCCCCATGGTTATGAGGAATCCGGCGATCATGAAACCGTAAACATCAAGGATCCACAATGTTTGGCTGCTGGAAGGTTTCAGATCCATGCTGATGTGAGGGATGGCCAGATAAAGTACGCTTAAGTCAAGAGATAACAGCAATGTGGGGAGGACAAGCACTGCGAGTCCAAACCATTCCCGTGCCCTTGCCCGGGGTGTAGTATCGGTTGTCATTGGAAACATTCACTTCCTTATCATTAATCATTTTAATTTCAGTTGCAAAATGAAACTAAAGTTAGTATAATCAAACTAACTACTAGAAGTCAAGGGGAGTGATGTCAAATGAAAAGTTCGAATGATCAGCAGCATCGCTCAGACTGCCCGATCAATTTCTCCCTTGAAATGATGGGGGACAGCTGGTCTCTACTCCTTATTCGAGATATTGTATTTGCCGGGAAAAAGACGTTTGGAGAATTCCTGTCCTCGGATGAAGGTATTGCCCGGAACATTCTGACCAGCCGACTCAATCAGTTGACAGAGAAGGGGATACTTGTGAAAAAGCCTCATCCGACTGATAAAAGGAAGGATCTTTATGAGCTAACGGACAAAGGGCTGGATCTTATTCCCATTTTGTTGGATTTATCCGCATGGGGTGCCAAACACGAACCGTTGACGAGGCATGCTCAAGCATGGTTGGCGGATGTTCATCTTGCCAGAGAACAACTGATCCATTTGATCCGGGATACCGTGGAAGAAGGGGGATCCGTTTTTGGAGGAGACAATAGTGTTCAGAAGAAATTAGGTCTGAAAGGAGTGGAAGAGACTTGAGATATGTGCTATTTATACATTGCGCGGGACCGCAAGGTCCGCAGCAGGGAAGTCAGCCATTGTTAGCGTATTTACAAGCAAAACTTGGGGAGGAATATGTTTTTTACAAGCCTAAATTGTCTGACCCAGAAAGCCCGGCATATCGGGATTGGAAAAGGTTACTTGATGAACAATTTAAAGTTCTATCGGGACAGCAAGTGATTGTTGTGGGTCATTCACTCGGCGCATCTGTTCTGTTAAAATATCTTTCTGAAAATGATCCTAATATCGTGATTGAAGGATTGTTTTTATTGGCGACTCCCTACTGGGGAACTGACGAAGACTGGCAGAATGTCAGCTATCAATTGCAGGCGAATTATTCGGAACATTTACCCCCCATTCCAAATATTTATTTCTATCATAGTCGTATAGATCCTGTTGTGCCTTATGTTCATTTCGAGAAATACTTGCAGGATTTATCCGGCGTCAACGGTAGAGTTCTCGATGGAGAAGAACATTATTTCGAAGAGGGATTACCCATGCTGGTAGAAGATTTGAGGAAAAAATGATTTGCGGAGAACGCGTTCTCCAGCGCACTGTCCGTACTTTCTATCGCACTTCAATCTTTACTGATTTTATATTATGCTTCTCGGGCATCGCCAAGGTCGCAGGAGTCAAATATTGGGTCGATATTTTCAAAAATCTTGGACTGCCGCAGTGGTTTCGTGTCGTCACAGGCTTCGTCCAATTAGGGGTGACCGTATCATTTCGGGTGAAACGTACGGTAAGACACATATTTGACAGAAAATAACCGGTATCCTGTACGCTAAGGGATAACCGGTTTGTTTTTTGATTTCTTGACTAATTTTTATGGATACGGAAACGATTCTGGGAATGAGGAGCCACATGTGAAAAAATTTATGCAATGCTAGAGGAATTAATTTAAAAAAATTTATTTTTTTAAAAGGGTTTTGTAAATACATGTTGAATCACTAGCGTTGCACTAATTAAATCAGATGATTTGAAATACTAACAATCTTCAAAAATTAC
>NZ_PGUZ01000051.1 GCF_002860165.1 Bacillus sp. V3-13
ACCTATCCCTTAATGGGGTGCGGTTTCACTAAGTGTTGCATTTAATATTGCAATTTACGAATAAAATTAAAGTTCACACTTTTGTGATTTATTAACGTGTTACTAAGGATGTAGAATAGAAACCTTTAATGATGATGAGTACTAAAGAACCCACAAAGTTTTGACCGGAACCGTTTGAATGGAATTTAAAGTTCTCTACAGAACAGTTGAAGATCCAACTTCCTATCATAGCGGCTTTTTTTTTGAACTTAAGGAGCAGGTGAGTTTTAATTAGAAGAGAATTTATTGGTAAAGCGAATATCAAAAAGGTTAAAGGGAATTTGGTATCTATAGCTTTATGGAGTATGGTTGAGTAAGATGAAAACAATTAGATTTTTTGAAAGCACATAAAGAAGTTATATTAAATTTCCACGTTATCCACTTACCTAAAAATGGTATATTAAAAAAAGAATGAGAAAGGAGTAAACTAACACTTAAATTATCAGACGATATCCGACAATATAAAAAATCTAATACGAAGGTCAATTTGCTTCTTATATAGTAACAGCAGAATTTTGTGATGATATTGAAGAATCAGTAGGTGTCCGTATAATTAATTTTGATGTTTTTAGTTATAGGTTAGAAGGGTTTGATGGTGGAATTATCCGTTTCCTATAACCCAACTATCTTTCAAAACAAGATAGTAGTGAAAAAGAATATATGGAAGAATACCATAAAGTTTTTCTCTTTTTATTTTTCAAAATGTAATTACGAAAAAGAGACATCACTTACAATGTTTATGGACTGATAAAATTAAGGATTATAAGGAAGACCGAAAATTATGGTAGGTGGTAAAGGTTTCTAAAGAAGAAATAGCATATTGGGGAATATTAAGAAGTATAGATTCATAAATGTGTGAATGGTCTACTGATATTTATAATATCTTAAAATCACCCCATTTTTCTGAAGGTACAATTGAAGCGGTTATTAGAAAGGCAACAACACGGAAAACTAAACTTTTTGGAAAGTATGTTGGCTGTCCTTTGTGGTCAAAGGCAGCAATTCTAAAATTGCAAAGAATTACTAGAGTCTAACGAAAAGATAAAATGGGGAAGTTTTTTCGTCCATGAACATGTTGTACCACAAAAAATAATAGTTGAGATATTTACCTTGAGGGCTACGCACATAAATATAAATACCATTAAATCTTATCTTAGATGGATGTTGATTGGAGTAGTGGTTTTAAGAGAAGGGGATCAACGCCTTACCCAAGAGTCACTAAGAGAAAACATGCCAGATAATGGTGGGATCCGGAATCAAAGAATTATCAGGACTACTGGATCAGATATAAAGTAGCGGAAATAGAGGTCCATACATGTAATTGAAGAAATAAAGTAATTGAATCACATAACAAAATTACATATAAATTCTAGTCTAAGAATGTTGACTTAAACTGTTGTAAAAATTTCTATACTTCTTATAGAACTAATACATAAGAAATTAATAGGGGAGATTATGATGCTAGATGGAAATGAGAAACTAAAAATTCTATTAGAACAATATCAGCAAGCTATGGATGAGAAAAGAAAAGAGCATTTAAAGAGGTATCCTTCAGATATACCAAATAAAAAATGCTACCATGCTATAATATCTGGCATTAAAACAGATAATAGTACCGGGTATAAAGTTAAAGATTATACTCCCTTATTAAAAACAAAGCATGAAAGCTTATTTATTTGGACGCATACGAAAAATAAAAATTCATCAATAGTTTCAGAGATATCATTAGATATTAAAGAATTGAGATATTGGAAAAACATGGGGTATATTTTAGAATTAGCTTCAGCATTTTATTATGACTTTGAGCATACTGCAGATACAAATTATCACTGGATATATTATTTTGATAATTCAAAATCGATAGAGGAGAATGAATTTCAAATAGGAGACCACATAGGAGAGGGTACATTTAATGGTTCAGTGCAAAAGATATCTTTTTTCAAAGTAGTAGCACCTCTTATAGAATTACTCTTAAGAGATGATAAATTTTATACATCAGTTAGTATTTTTAGAAATTCTGTGGAGAGTCACTGGTTTTGTTTTGTTTGTGAACTAAGTAAATCAGGTTTAATAAAGCACCCAAGTCATGAACCATTGTTATGGGAAGAAGCAAAAATAATACCCAAATTGGAAGCTGCTTTGGTACAGAGCTGTAGAGCTGTAGAAGCTATATTAGGAAAACCCGGAAAAAGAGAAGATAAGGCTAAAGTTATTAAAGCAAAAGAAAGATGGCGCTCATTAATAAACTTAGAACCAGATGATATTTATTCTAAGAAAAATATTTCTTATTTTGATTATTATTATGAACTTTTTGAGTTAAGGAATAATAGTGCTCATAGTTATGGAGAACTTCCTTTTTCAGTATCTCGTAAGTTAACTATAGAGGCTCAGTGTTTTTCCTATCTGGTAATATCAGCTTATTTAGAAAACCATCAAATGAGTGTTGAAGATGCAAGCAAAGTGCTTGAATTAAATACGAAATTAATCGAATGGGACCCAGAAGATTTCTCAACAATAATTACAAGTGAGGATTAGCTAACGAAGGCTTGTGTTGAGAAGTAAAAGGTACTACCTTGTTAGGCGGCTTTTTTTCTTATGAACTCCCATGAAAATAAAAACTGAAAAAAGGCATACAAAAATAGACCCATAAAAAACAGTTTTTAAAAAAGGCTGAGCCTCTTGAAAGATCGCCTATAAGGTTGGCTGGTAAATCGTAGTAAAAGACACCCTTCTTGAAAATAAAATCAAGGATCACTTGCGCAACAACCAGAAAAAGGATTAATCTCCCATGAGTACTACCCATTAAGGGTGCAACAGTCGGTGGTACAACGTGGTCGATGGAGACAGACTAACGGATGGGCTCTAAGGCAGCATAGTTCAAAGACCTTCTTCGCCAGCATAAAAACAGTATAGACTGCCTGGGCTATTTTCATTCTCTGTGGTGCAGTGTCGGTTTTGCGCTGCATGGGTGGCTAACGGGGCAGGTTGTATAAAAGAGCAAGATGAACACAAATAAAATGTGTCTTGGCTGCTTCTAATGGGTGCATAGGTTATTTCCACTTCTTCATCTCCCCTTATCGAATAATATTGACTGAGCTTCTTGATTTAAAAAAATTAAAGCTGAATTAAATGTATCGGGTACGTCTTTGCCTTCAATATATTTTTCGTAATTTCTTCGCTGATTCTCGAAACCCTCATCTAAAATGTTAACTGAAGTAACCCAAAATAATTTGTATGGCCGAAAATCAAAGTTATTAAAATCTATATTGTTGAACGAAAATCCATCTTCTTTATTATGAAGTATAAAAAGTTTCATGTTGTGTTTTAACGAATTATAAGCGTGGCTCAATCCAAACAAAAATACTCCGTGTGAATCTTCTTTTAACCTTTGTAAATAGTTAGGATTACCATGTTTTTTGTACCATTCATGAGTAGTCATTACCCAAAGTAATAGTTCCCCTATCGCAGCATATATTTCGTGATTGTCATTTTCTTTTATCGCATTCTCAAGTCTTTTATAGGCTGTTCGGCATGCATAAAGATTATACTTCAACCTCATTCTCTGTTCATACAAAAGCTCGCCCACATCAGGTCCCCCTAAAAAATAATAGATACCTAATCATTTCCATAAGGACACTAAAAACTCCTTCAGTTTCTGCCGTATATATCAATTAGCCAGATGATCAAAACCTTAAGGGGAAATAGAAAAAGCATCCTTTTTGTTAAAATCCTTATTGAGTTAAAGGGGCAATTTAATTGAAGAAGGAATTTTTGTTTTTTGGGAGAATTCATAATGAAATAAAAATAAGGCGGCAAGGCCTTGAGTACTACATGATCTTTAGCATCCATTTCTTCAATATGGGTTCACTTGTTCTGCTCATAATCTCTCACTTGAAAGGAAATTAAATGGTTAAGGATGTATTTCAAATAAATCTTGATACTGTTGTTCTTGATATGTTAAGAAACAAAGTTAATGAGGAGCAAAATATCTCCTATGGTAAAAGATATGGTGAGCACCGTGCATGGGATAAAATTTGCTCTATAATGGATAGACTTGATGATACTGTTTATTTCTTAAACGAACTTAAATTAAATACTGGTATATACAAAAGAAGTGCGTTTGATTTTTTTGACTTTATGAATAATGCATCTGTGGTTGTGGATTGTATAAAAGAACTGGTAAAAATTTTTAATGTACCCGATGATAAGATCAAAAAGTCAACAGAGATTTTTAATCAACTTGGCAGTGATGGGAAAGGAACAGATGAGAAGTATTTCGAATACCTGCGTTCTTTATGTTCACTTCATCCAGTAAAAACAAGCCGACACAAAAGATATCAAGCTAATGATTTTGAATGTAGCCCATTTGTAGTTTGGAATAACAGAGAAATATGGCATGATGATGATGATTGTGATATTTACGCAGTTGTCTATACAAGCAAAGATGGAGAGAGTAATAAAAGAGTTCAGATATACATTTCACAAATATTTAAATATGTTAAAACCAGATTAGATTTTGTTGAAGAAATAACAAATGCAATTGACCAATATCAAAAACAGGTTATTTCTGATTTGAAAAATAGACTCATAAAAAAAGAAAAAGAGTTTGATAATTATAATGATTATCTAAGAAATCTAGACAAAGAACTGAAAGAACGATACAGTTCAGATTGCGTTTATCCATTTGATTACATTATAAATTTATTTGAACTTAAGTTATCAAACCCCAAAAACAAAATTAAGATGAATTTATATCTAAACGCATTAAAATATGCAATCGAATTTGAACATAATAGCATGCAAAATATGAGTTATGAGGGGTTTGAAAATAACGGATTGTTATATTCTGAAAGAAATATTGAAACATCTTTATATATTGAATTATATTCACCTCATAGCCGAAGTGATGAACAAAGAAGATACGGTTATAATTTAGAAAAAATTAGCTATTTAAGTTATGATGCAGGCTACGGCAATAAACAATGGGCCTACATTCAATTAGGTGAAGCACTAATATTTCTGGAGAAGTATGTTTCGTTTCAAGGTGCTAAGGGTGATTTTGAGCATTATGCGTTAGTTGAATTGGCATTGTACTTGGACTGCTTGGAAAATAAATGCTTAATAAATAAGAATATTCCTAATGACTTAAAATACCGTAAAAGACTACTATGTGATGATGAGTGGAAGGAATTATTTTCTGATAAATAGCTTCTCATTATCGAGTTAAGCTTCTAAATAAATATACTTAAACGGGTGCTTTAGTTGAATAACAATCATACGAATCAGTCCAGCGATATGCCAATAAAAATATATCAGTACAAAAAAGAAAAAGCCGTCCTAATTAACGGCGGCTTTCTCAGTGTATAGGGCACTTTAATCCCTTTGTAACTTTTTCTTAAACAATCAAGATTTCAGTTCACGACTGAGTTGTCTTGAAACAACTAATTGTTACGTAACAATAAAGTTGTTTAATTTTGAAGCCACAAATACGCATAAAACCGTTCGAAAAACTGAACGGTTTAAAATAATAGTTGTTTAATTTTTGTAGGAACTATTTTTTTCATGAGAAACAAATAACAATAAAGTTGTTTAATTCTTCATGTAGCTTTGAAATTTTAAAAGTTTAATCAAAAATAAAGCACAAGCCTGCATTTTACGGAAAACTCAAGAATCCATTTTGAAAAAAGATATCGATCAAAATGGATTCTATAGTTTTGAATACAGATGGAATTTTTATGAAAATGTTTGATCATTCTAGGGCATGTTTTGTTGAACATTAGCCTTCGTTTGTTTTATTACTTTAAAAATTTTTAAAAAATAAAATGTATATATTTTTAAAGCATGCTACATTCGAAATGTAACAAACAAATATAAATGAAGAAAGGAAGAGAGAATCTATGAAGTTTAAAGTCGAAATTCTCCCAAACTATCGAATCGCTTATGTACGAAGAATTGGACCTTATAATAATGCAAATTTTGAAGTAATGGAAAAGTTAAAAAAATGGGCTAAGGAGAGAAATCTTCTTAAAGGGGTCCCGCCAACATTTTAACGAAAATATACGCTAAGCCTTCGGAAGCGACCGGCTTAGCGTTTTTTTTTACTCTTAGCAAAAGCAATCCTGACGATTTCTGATGACCCAATAGTTGGTGATAAGTACTAACGCCTAAAAATACCGTCGGTACAATTCTCTTCGCCGTTCTCCACGAAGCTGAGCATAAATCTGTGTGGTGGATGCTTTTTCGTGCCCAAGCATTCCCTGGATAAACTCCAGCGGTGCACCGTTATCTAGTAACTGACAGGCGTAAGTGTGACGAAAACGATGCGGGTAGACGTTAACAGCAACATTACTCCGGCTTGCCAGCTTTTTTAATGAGTGTCGAATCGTAGGTATCGACATACGGCGCGCAGGCTGGGTTTCCGTAACAAATAGAGCTATACAGGAATCATCACGGCTCTCCAAATATCTTTTTATCCATATTTTACATTCGGTCGTAAAATAAATCTCCCTTTGTTTTGCCCCTTTTCCATTCACAATGGCTGAACAGTTTTCCAAGTTGATGTCTTCAATATCTAGTTTCTGCACTTCGCCAACACGGCAACCCGTGCTATAAAGAAATTCAAGCATTGCATACTCCCGTGGAGATTCACAAGAAATTTTCAGAAGAATAACATCTTCTTCAATCAAGAATTTGGGAATGCGCTTATCTGTTTTTGGCTCTCTCAGTTTTAGGGCCGGATTCCGTGAAATGTGGCCTTCTTCAAATGCAAACCGAAAAAGGGATCTTACGAAACGAATCCGATGCCCTAAGCTGCTCGGTTTTAGCCGGTCCGATTGCTTGGACAAGTAGCCTTTAAGCAAATCTAATGTGATCGCTTCAATTTCAAGATCACCGATACCACCGATCAACATCTTAAGCTGCAGCGCGTACGCATTCAAAGTGTGGGTACTGAATCCCTGAATGCGCTTGTCAGCATCATACAAAACCCATAATTCAGTCAATTTCATATAATCACCCTCCCGTCGTCTTTAGCTCTAGTTTCAACTAGAAACGGATGGGTTTAGTCTTTAATGGCGGGCTCCCCTTATACTGAAGATAGTATAAATACATGCCAAAGGGGCGCCGCGCGCCGCCCCTTTCAATAAACTATCGTGTACAGTTAGCGTAGAGTTATTGGCATTTGATCTCTCGCTTCGAATAAGAGCCGTAACGATTTATGGGCCTCAGACAGCCTTGAGCAGAGGTACCTCACAGGGATCTCCCAAGACGAAAACCGAGATCGTCGATTCGGAACGTCGGATGGCGTCGGCAGCATGTTGCCCGCAGCCCCTCGCTTCCTCCGCCCAGCTACCATCGCGGAAAACCCTATAAGAGCCGTATACGTTCGTATCGTAGACATCCCGGCACCACCCAGACGTTCCCTAGCATATCTGGCTCCTGCAAATAACCGACTCCCTTTAAATGGGGACGTGATTGGATACGATATCGTCACGTCGCTTCATTTCGGAGGGGGGCATGCCGGAACGCAAGCGAAAATCCCGGTTAAAATGCGACTGGTCATAATATCCGCAAGCTAATGCAGTCTCTAGTCCGTCAACCTCCGGTTTTCGGCGAAGATGTTCTACCGCCCGTTGGAAACGAACGACCCCGGCATATTGCTTCGGCGTCAAGCCGGTTTCCTGCTTGAACAATTGGATGAACCTTTCTGTACTTAGATTGGCTTTCTCCGCCATTTCGCGAACGAGAGTACCCCCGGGATTTTCGGCTAACGCTTGCAGTCCAGCCATTACCGCGGAATGCCCTCGGGGAATGTGAATCTGTCTGGCCAAACAATCGATCAGGAATTGATCCACTCGCCCAAATCGTTCAATTGGTGCAGATAGCTCGGAAAGTTCGCAGCGGAGACTGGCTGTGTCCGGATGACGTATCGCTTCTCGCAATGGAATATCGCTATCCTGCAGCACCGTCATCCAACCGCCCAAGAAGGGATAAGCCCCGCCTGGCTTGAATTCGATGCCCAGACAAGCGTTCTGGCACTCCGTATTCAACCAATAACGTGATGTCTTGGGCCCAACTACGATTGCTCCTGGCATTTGTTCATAATGATCGGGCGTTCCATGGCCGTAAATCCGGAAGTTGTCATGTCGCAAATTGATAATCCAACTCGTATGGACGTCGGGTAGCTTGTATTCCAATTCATGCAAGGGACGATAGTTTTCGCATATCCAATATCGATCGATCCATGTCCGCAGAGCAAATGACGGTTTGCAAAAATGTAGCTGCATAAGCATCTCCTTCTTGCTTAAGATAAAAACAGATCATTTCGATTTTTTACAATACTTTTAGGGGCAGATCATTGTATCATTTAACTAATTCTAAGATAAATGGAGGGATTTGTCATGAAAGCAGCCTGGAAGCCGACAGGTTACCACAGCGTCACCCCGTATCTGATCGTCAATGGAGCAGACCGATTGATCGACTTTCTCAGGGAGGTATTTGATGCCGAATTGATCGACCGTCACGTTGATGAGAATGGCGATGTTCGCCACGCATCATGTAGGCTTGGGGATTCCATAGTGGAGTTGAGCGGAGGTTCCAACGAAACGTTTTCGCCGATGCGCAATGCGCTTCACGTCTATGTGGAGGACGCGGATGCGACGTACGTTCGGGCGCTTAAGGCGGGAGCGCGGTCCTTATACCCGCCGCAGGATCATGACTACGGCGAGCGCTCGGGTGGTGTCGAGGACCCCTTCGGGAATCATTGGTATATCGCAACATTAAAGTTGTAGACTATTCCATTGATCTCTCGTTTCCCGTAGCGTAATCCCCTCAATACAATACATAACCCGATTCTTCATGCGGAATCGGGTAATTTTTTTCGAAAATTATTTATATACTCCGCCACGAGAATCAATAGCTCGAATGTAAATCACTTTCTCGTTGTGGTTGATCTCGAAGAGAACGCGAAACGTACCTATTCGGAGTCGATACAAGCCAACGTAACCCTTCATAGGTTTGATGTCGCCAGCAGGTGGAATGTTGAGCAATCCTTTCAGGCCCTGCACGATTCGCTCCTGTATGGCTTTCTCTTGCTTCGCGATAAATTTTACCGCTTCTTTATGGTAAGTCAACTTGTAACCCGAACTCACGCTTAGCCTCCTCACCAGACACATATCCAGCATCGCTTTTCAACTGGCGAAGCTCTTCTTCACTCAACGGTTCGTCATCGGGTTTCTGCTGATCAATCTCTTCCCAGCTAAGCGGTTTTCTTTCCGAACGCTCGATCAAATATTGAAGAAAATCAAAAGCTGTTTTCTGATCCGGTTCTTGCAATCGTTCAATCAAGTTATGCAGATCATCTTTACGAACTACCACGAGGAAACAAACCTCCTTTAATTCTAATGACCGCTAATAAAGATTAGCGGTCATGGAGTATTTTCAAAGCCTACGCTTGATGTCCGCTAATGTATCGGATAAGATAAAAATACCATGTCCGCTAATGTAAGTCAAGATTTGGAGGCTTTGCTAATGAGAGAGGCGACCGGGATTTCGGAACAGGGCGAGCAGACGATTCAGGACTTCATTCAAGCTCTCACCACCCACGAAGATTTGAATCCCAAAACACTGAAAGAGTACGCAAGTGACTTGAAACATTTTATAGGCTGGTTTGAGACAGCCGACCACCAAGAGGAAGAGGTCATATTTCAAATTGAAGATGTGGCTACTCCAACATTAACACGATACCGGGAAGCTGCGCAAAAAGTAATGGAATTGAAACCGGCGACCATTAACCGGCGGCTTATAACCCTGAAACGTTTTTTTGAGTGGGCCGTGTCGGATTCCAGGATTCTCCGCGACCCTTCGAAGCCGGTCAAATTGGTTCTGGAAGAAAAGGTAAGCCCAAGACAGATGACAGATAAAGAAGAAGCTGCATTGATCGCTGCGGCTGAACACAGCGGTTCTTTTCGGGATCAGACGATTCTAATCGTGATGTTTCACACTGGCTTACGGACAATGGAAGTGTGTGACCTGACTCCCGGAGATATTCAAATCGGTAAACGCAGTGGCCAGCTTATGGTCCGATCCGGAAAAAGGAATAAACAGCGGGAAGTTCCTTTGAACGCTACGTGTAGAGCTGCTTTAGAAAAATATCTGGCAGAACTTCCTCCGGAAAGTCCTTATCTGTTTCCATCGGAGAAAACCGGTGATCGATTAACCGAACGTGCTTTACGTCATTTGATTCAAAAATATATGAAAGCAGCCCGGCTCGAAGGATTGAGCGCACGATCTACGGCACCGGTTCGGCTATGTGATGGCAGAAAACACGCCGTTGCACCGCTTGGCGCAAATTATGGGACACGATAGTCTGGACACAACGATGATTTATGTCAAGGCAACCCGAGCGGATCTGCAGGCGGAAGTCGAAAAAATAGCTTGGCAATAGGGGATGATAACGATGTATGCGAGAGTAAGGGAATTGCTCACTCCGGAGGAACGGCTGCAATATTTGCAAATACCTCCTGATCTTGGCGAATGGGAATTGGGAACCTATTTCACATTTACGCAGCATGACCTTGAAATCATCCAGCAGCGGCGAAGAGATTATAATCGAATCGGCTTTGCCGTGCAGCTGTGCGTTCTTCGTTATCTCGGCTGGACGCTTTCTGATATAAAAGAAGTGCCGGTTCAAATTCTTCGTTATATTGCTAAGCAAATCAATGCCGATGTGGAGTCTTTTGCATCTTACGGCGAACGGGAAGCCACGAAATATGAGCATCTGGAGGAAATCCGTAAAGAGTATGGCTACCATACATTTACCTTGGGTGAGTATCGTTCTTTGTGCAAGCATCTTTTTAGCCATGCAATGGCAAACGGCAATCCCTTACACCTGATTCAGCTCGCACTCGAAGATTTACGTAAGCGTAGAATCATCTTACCCTCAATGGCCACGATTGAAAGAGCAGTTTGGGAAACTCGCAAACGGACAGAAGAAAAAATATTCAAGCTGCTCAGTATTTCACTGACAGAATTACAAATTTCTAAGCTGGATCGTGTCTTAACCGCCATGCCGGAAGGCAGCAAAACCTACTTGGCATGGTTAAGGGAAATTCCAGGTACCAGCTCTCCAGATTCTTTTTTGAAGGTAATTGAAAAGCTCGAATACATACGTGACTTGCAGCTGCAAGTCGATACGAAAGATATACATCCGAACCGGTTGCGGCAGCTTTCTAAAATCGGTTCGCGTTACGAACCTCATTCCTTCCGCCGCTTTAATGATCCGAAAAAGTACGCAATTTTGGTAGCGTACCTATTAGAGCTGATTCAGGATTTGACAGACCTGGCTTTCGAGATTCACGACCGGCAGATTATGATACTGCTTTCCAAAGGGAGAAAAGCACAAGAGGAACTTCAAAAACAAAACGGTAAATCGATTAACGAGAAGGTTGTTCACTTTGCGGATCTTGGGGCCGCTCTTATTAAGGCCAGAAGTGAAGGTACTGATCCGTTTGTTGCGCTTGATGCCGTTATGCCGTGGGATCAGATCGTCGCATCCGTCGAAGAAGCTAAACGACTTGCGCGGCCCGTAGATTACGACTATTTGGACTTGCTGGAAAAGAAATTCTATGCACTCCGGAAATACACGCCAACGCTGTTAAAATCGTTGGAGTTTTGGTCAACCAAGTCGGCAGAGCCCCTAATGAAGGCGGTCGATATCATCCGGGATATGAATGAAACCGGAAAGCGAAAGGTTCCGGAAGGAGCACCGTTGAATTTTGTTTCGAACCGCTGGCAAAAGCACGTTTACGACGATGATGGAACCATCAACCGGCATTACTACGAAATGGCTGTCCTGACAGAGCTGCGGAATTATGTTCGTTCCGGGGACGTATCCATTGTCGGAAGCCGTCAGCATAAGGACTTCGAGGAATACCTTGTACCGAAATCTGATTGGAATGGTATCGATCCTAACGCTACAAAGCTTGCCGTTAGCTTGTCCGCAAAGGAATATCTTGAAGAACGGACTGAATCACTTCTTCAAAGATTAAACTGGGTGTCGGACCACATCGACGAGCTGGACGGCGTTAATTTGGAGAACGGAAAATTGCACATCGAGCGATTGGAGAAAGATGTTCCCGATGAATCCCGGAATTTCAGCCTTTCCCTCTATGAGCTGCTGCCAAGAATCAAGCTAACGGATCTACTTATGGAAGTAGCCAACTGGACGTATTTCCATGAACAGTTTATTCACGCTTCCAGTAACCGCGCTCCGAACGAGGAAGAAACGACAATCCTTATGGCTACCCTTATGGCAATGGGAACGAACATTGGGCTTACAAAGATGGCTGAAGCCACGCCGAGCATTTCATATCGGCAAATGGCCAATACAGCGCAATGGCGGCTGTACGAAGATGCAATGAATAAAGCGCAGGCTGTTCTTGTTAATTTTCATCATAAGCTGGCGCTGCCCTCATATTGGGGGAACGGCACAACATCATCATCTGATGGAATGCGCGTCCAGATCGGAGTTTCGTCGCTTCACGCAGATGCGAATCCCCACTACGGAACCGGAAAAGGAGCTACGATTTACCGGTTCGTGAGCGACCAATTTTCCACGTTCTACACGAAAGTCATCAATACGAACGCTCGGGATGCCGTGCACGTCATCGACGGTTTGCTCCACCATGAAACGGACTTGGCCATCGAGGAGCATTATACGGATACAGCCGGCTACACCGATCAAGTCTTTGGTTTAACACATCTGCTTGGATTTCGCTTTGCGCCTCGCTTACGCGACTTGGCTGATTCTAAGCTCTACGCAATTGGGAAACCTTCCGATTTTCCTAAATTGGAGAAGCTGCTGCGCGGCCAGATTAATACAAAGATCATTCAGGAAAACTACGATGATGTTCTCCGGCTGGCTCACTCCATCCGGGAAGGCACCGTTTCAGCATCACTCATTATGGGGAAAATCGGTTCCTATGCAAGACAAAACAGTTTGGCTACCGCGCTGCGAGAAATGGGGCGTATCGAGAAAACGATCTTCATTCTGGATTACCTTTCCAGCGAGGCGCTGCGGCGAAAAATCCATCGGGGGTTGAACAAAGGCGAAGCCATGAACGCATTGGCCAGAGCGATATTCTTCGGCAAACATGGCGAACTGCGAGAGCGTGCACTACAAGACCAGCTCCAACGGGCAAGTGCGTTAAACATTATCATCAATGCAATTAGTGTTTGGAATACCGTCTATCTCCAGCTAGCAACAGAACACCGCAAAAAGCAAGGAAAGCTTCAGGAAGAACTACTAAACCACATTTCTCCCCTTGGATGGGAGCACATCAATTTCTTAGGCGAATACAAATTCAATTTTAGGCAGAATACGTCTCTCAATTCATTACGACCGCTGAAACAACAGGAAGTTGAATGACCTGTGATCCGGGCTATGCCGCCCGGATTATTGGGCTTAGAGTAAGAAAAAACGCTAAGCCGGTCACATCCGAAGGCTTAGCGTATATTTTCGTTAAAATGTTGGCGGGGCCCCTTAAATCGGCAATTCTATTTGCAATTCCACAAGATAACCCTGAGACAACACTGCCTGAAAATTGTAGATTTGATGCTTGTATATTTTTCCATCTATACAAAGTAATGGATATCAAATTGATAATAAACCTATTTTGGAAAAATACACTGGTGATATGATTAACAATCCTTATTGTGAAATTTGCGTGCCCATAAAATCATGACTTATCGGCTGTTGCTGTAGAACATCAAAAAATTATTAACAGCGAACAAACTTAAAGAGCATGTTTTAAAGAAGTTTATTAAAAACATGCTCTTATTCTATTAATGTTGAATTTTTCTTCATTTCTTATTGAACTAAAGTATTCGCTCCATCAAGAAGAAAATAGGCCAGATCCATTAATTATCTCATCACTAGAAATTAATGTTGTTTCATATATCGTTTTATTATGCTTTTTCATGAAAGATTGAACAACCTCATAACCTACTGCATATCCAGCACAAAAAGAAAGACCTACAGGTTGATATCCTTCTTGTTTGGCAATCTCATCACCAAACATATAACTACTTACCTCAGCAAATCCTTTTATGTCTAAAGCTTCTCCAATAACATGGATTGAATACTCTAAATCGTCCTTGTCCATAGTAGTCACCCAAGGTCCCAGCTGGTCTGTTCCATACAGCTCTTTCGCGAACGAATCTGCTAAACCTTCTATGACAATATAATCTCCCACTGTTACATTTCCATGATCCCAATCAAAATAAGAAAAACGAATATTGTGATGAAACTCATGAGCAATAACAGCAGGAATTTTAGGTAAATTATAATCATTTGGATAAATATTCACAGTAATAAACCCAGGAATACCACCAAATCCTGTATATCCTTTTTGAAGTTTTAACTTATCTGGATTTGCGACATACATTCCAAATTTTATTTCATCGGCGTTCACTCTCAAACCTACCTTATTAACTTTTTCTATACAGATTTTGATAGTATTTTCTGCTACTACAAACGCGTTATTATCTTTTAAGATGGATAGACCCAGTTGAATTTGTTTATCGTTAGAAATATCTGCATAACCTAACATTTTCGTAGCCATTAATACGTCATAACCATTTTCTTGTTTTGCTTTTATAGGAACATTTATTAAATTCCACATGTCCTTAAATGGTGCCATCATTGTATAACGAAAGTAGTTTTTTCTCTCTTCTAAATCCGTAATTGCAAGTAATTCCTCATATTGTTCGTATGTGTTAATTATTTTATAGGTCATACCCATTTGGATCACCTGTTTCGCAAATATCTAGTATTATAATTTTGAAGTAACTTTATATTTTTCATAAGATTTTCTTCGGAGTCAGTTAAGTCCAAATGAAATAATATATTTTCCAGGTCTGCAATCATTTGAGTCATGTCATTTTTAATAAAGGTTAATGAAGGTTGTTGGTCTATTAAATCTTTAAGTTTATAACCTGTTATTTTTGCAGCGAGGATTTGCACAATTTTTTCTAAGTCTGACTTGAATAAAACCAACTGACCGTTAGCATTCTTTTTTGTATTTAATAAATCTAAATTAGAATAGTATCGTATAGAACGTTCAGTTAGTCCGGTTATTTTGTAAACTTCCCCCGTTGTAAACAGCATAATTCACCTCCATATTCCAAGGTTAAAGTATTACGCTACGTTAATGTCAAATAAAAATATAGGCTTAGCCTTCAACTTACAATAAAAAAACCGAAATCCCTTTAGGAAAAATCGGCTTTATTCATGTCGAAATTTGCTTAGCATACGTATATTTTACGCGGTTTATTGGTAGGTGTAGACGTCTAGTCGAATTTTACATTTTTTGCTCGGTTCCTTTTTACACTTCTGCTGAAAAA
>NZ_PGUZ01000052.1 GCF_002860165.1 Bacillus sp. V3-13
ATTATCCAGTTTTGAGAGAACGAAGTTCTCTAACCAAATAGTTTGGTGGCGATGGCGAGAAGGCCACACCCGTTCCCATCCCGAACACGGAAGTTAAGCTTCTCAGCGCCGATGGTAGTTGGGGGTCTCCCCCTGTGAGAGTAGGACGCCGCCAAGCGAATGCGAAAGAACAGCCGATGATGGTTGTTCTTTTTTATTTTTCTTTAAATGAGAAAAACGTCCGAAACACCGTTTCGCTTAATTAATCAGGATTATCGCTTAATTCCTGGATTTTTCGCTTAATTAAGCCAGATTTTCGCTTAATTCCACCGTACTTTCACGTAAATCATCCGAATTTCCGCTTAATTAATTTTAGGACCAACAGTATTTTGCATAGTTTTCCTGAAAATACCCTTCTCCATCCCTAAAACTGCCTTTCCCACTTAAAACTGAGTAATTTCAATATGAAAAATAGGATAATCATAAATAAACAAGGGAATATATTGTGAAAAGGGTCGCCAACCCGGACCAGTTTTTTGTACAATATAACCTTAATGGGGATTCTCCGGTCCTCACTTTTAAAGGAGGGTCTTATTTTGCTTGAAAATAGTTTTGTAATGGTTGCGATTATCCTTATCATAAACATTGTCTATGTTTCCTTTTTTACGATCAGGATGATTTTGACTTTAAAAGGACAGCGCTATTTGGCTGCACTGATCAGTATGGTGGAAGTGGTCATATATGTGGTTGGGCTCGGCCTGGTTCTGGAAAATCTAAATGAAATTCAGAATTTAATTGCTTATGCCGTCGGATATGGAATCGGAGTCATCGCCGGGATGAAAATTGAGGAGAAACTTGCTTTGGGGTATATTACGGTCAATGTCATTACGAAGGAGTATGATAAAGATTTGCCGAAAATGTTACGGGAAAAAGGTTACGGGGTGACAAGCTGGGCGGCAAACGGCCTGGAAGGAGACCGGATGGCCTTGCAAATCTTAACGCCCCGAAAATATGAATTGAAACTGTACCAGACGATAAAGGAACTCGATCCAAAAGCTTTTATCATCGCATATGAACCAAAAACCATCTATGGCGGTTTCTGGGTCAAGTCTGTGAAGAAGGGAAAATTGTTTTCATGAGCAAGAATAAGAAAAAGCAATTATTTGAGGTTCAAGAAAACGAAAGCATTGATCAATGTTTAGAAAGAATCAAGAAAGCTGGATACGTACCGGTTAGAAGAATTGAAAAACCAATCTTTAAAGAAGTGATCCGGGGAGACACGACAGGATACGAACCGGCTGGCAGGCAGATTGTATTTGAAGCAAAGCCGTCACAACAGTAAAACACGAACATTAGGCATTAAAAAATAATCAAATGTTCGATAATGGTCTTGACAATCCTTTTAAATAGTTGTTAATATAGGGATAGTGATAAAAACTTAATTAATGATTACCCTCGTATAATGATGGGGATATGGCCCATAAGTCTCTACCCGATAACCGTAAATTATCGGACTATGAGGGAAAGTCTATATGCCCGGTAAACGAGTTGCTACATCTTTGTTTTCAAAGATGTATTTATACTTGTCAATGAACGCCCGGACAGACGGCTTTCTCTTATTATGGAGATAGGTGTCTGTTTGGGCTATTTTTATGGCGAAAATGAGCTGGAGGGAATGCCTTGAAAGCACTCGTTGGTGTGATTATGGGAAGCAAGTCGGATTGGGACACAATGAAAAACGCGTGTGAAGTACTCGAACAACTTGAAATACCTTACGAGAAAAAAGTTGTTTCAGCCCATCGGACTCCGGATCTTATGTTTAAATACGCGGAAAATGCTAAAGATAGAGGTTTAAAGGTCATTATAGCAGGAGCCGGAGGCGCTGCACACTTGCCTGGGATGGTTGCTGCTAAAACCGTCCTGCCAGTAATCGGTGTGCCGGTGCAGTCGAAGGCTCTAAATGGACTTGATTCTCTTTTGTCAATTGTCCAGATGCCTGGCGGAGTACCGGTAGCAACGGTGGCGATTGGCAATGCGGGAGCGAAGAATGCAGGATTGCTCGCTGCACAAATGTTAGGATCATTTGACGAAAAAATAAGCAAAAAGCTCGCAGATTTAAGGAATCAAATGAAGGAAACGGTGTTAGAAAGCAGTGATGAACTTGTCTTATAAAACAATTTTGCCCGGGCAAACAATCGGAATTATTGGGGGCGGCCAGCTCGGAAGAATGATGGCTTTATCAGCAAAAGCAATGGGATTCAAAATAGCTGTGCTTGATCCTGTCGAGGATTCACCTTGTGGACAAGTGGCTGATTACAGAATAACAAGTGAATATGACGATTTAGATGCGATCAAACAACTTGCGGAAGTTAGTGATGTGATCACATATGAGTTTGAGAATATCAATGCTGCGGCATTAACGTGGTTATGCAAAAACGCCTATGTCCCGCAGGGAAACCGACTGCTGGAAATCACCCAGGATCGTACAAGCGAAAAGGCTGCAATTGAAAAATCAGGGGTGGAAGTCGCACCGTATTCAGTAATTCATATTGTGGACGATATATATGATGCGATAGACAAGCTCGGCTACCCGGCTGTTTTAAAAACAGCAAGAGGCGGTTACGACGGCAAGGGCCAGCATGTCGTCCGCAGCAGCGCCGATATAAAGGCCGCTGGTAAACTACTTGAAAAAGGAGTTTGCGTGCTCGAGAAATGGATTCCTTTCGAAAAGGAAATCTCGGTGATTATCGTGCGAAACCAACAAGGTGAGACAGCTGTCTTTCCTGTCGGGGAGAATATCCATCAGGACAACATTCTTCATCAAACCATTGTACCCGCCCGAATAAGTAACAAAGCAGAAAAAAACGCTATTCAAAAAGCGAAAGAACTCGCACATTCTCTTGAGCTTGTTGGCACACTCGCTGTTGAAATGTTTTTAACCGCTGATGAGCAAATTTACATTAATGAACTGGCCCCGAGGCCTCACAACTCTGGACATTACACAATCGAGGCTTGTGAAACATCGCAATTTGAACAGCATATCAGGGCTGTGTGCAGCTGGCCTTTAGGGAGCACAAAGCTATTAAAACCGGCAGTAATGGTCAACATATTAGGAGAACATCAGGCGCGGATTCTTGAAAAGATTCCAGGCCTTCCTGATTGGAAAATCCATTTGTATGGAAAAAAAGACGCGAAGTTCAAACGGAAAATGGGGCATGTGACCATTTTGCGCGAATCAACAGACGTTGCACTGCAGGAAGCAGAACAATTTGGAATATGGAACAATGTGACTGAAAAAATCGGAGGCTAACTATATGATTGAACGCTATACCCGCCCGGAGATGGGGGCAATATGGACGGAAGAGAACCGTTTTAAAGCGTGGCTTGAAGTGGAGATTCTTGCTTGTGAAGCATGGGCAGAGCTTGGAGAGATACCGAAGGCCGATGTACAAAAAATCAGGGAAAAGGCGTCTTTTAATGTCGATCGAATTAAAGAAATTGAAGAAGAGACAAGGCATGATGTCGTCGCTTTTACCCGGGCGGTTTCGGAAACGTTGGGTGAGGAGCGGAAATGGGTTCATTACGGGCTTACTTCCACAGATGTTGTCGATACAGCTTTATCATATTTGCTGAAGCAGGCAAATTCGATCATTTTAAGAGATCTTGAAGCGTTTATTGAGATTATAAAAAATAAAGCAAAAGAACATAAATTTACTGTGATGATGGGCCGGACACATGGTGTCCATGCAGAGCCGACAACCTTCGGATTAAAGCTTGCGCTCTGGTATGAAGAGATGAAGCGAAACCTCGAACGCTTCAAGCAGGCAGCTGCCGGCGTGGAATTCGGAAAAATTTCCGGGGCAGTCGGCACATATGCAAACATTGATCCATTCGTTGAAAAGTATGTTTGCGAACAACTCGGGCTTCAGCCGGCTCCTGTTTCAACACAAACGCTTCAGCGTGACAGGCATGCCCACTACATGTCGACGCTTGCGTTAATTGCTACTTCGATAGAAAAATTTGCAGTTGAAATCCGCGGGCTGCAAAAAAGCGAGACACG
Source organism: Bacillus sp. V3-13 (assembly GCF_002860165.1). Lineage (GTDB taxonomy): Bacteria > Bacillota > Bacilli > Bacillales > Cytobacillaceae > Bacillus_BJ. Next base: position 4,040 of record NZ_PGUZ01000052.1, read on the forward strand.
GGAAGTCGAGGAATTTTTTGCGAAGGGCCAAAAGGGTTCCTCAGCGATGCCGCATAAGCGCAATCCAATTGGTTCGGAAAATATGACCGGTTTGGCAAGAGTCATCCGCGGCTATATGATGACCGCTTATGAAAACGTTCCTTTATGGCATGAGCGGGATATTTCGCATTCCTCAGCTGAACGGATTATCCTGCCGGATGCCACGATTGCCTTAAATTATATGCTGAACCGCTTCGGTAACATTGTAAAGAATTTGACCGTTTATCCGGAAAATATGAAGCGGAACATGGACCGGACCCTCGGGTTAATTTATTCACAACGCGTCCTGCTTGCTTTGATCGATAAGGGTCTTTCCCGCGAAGAAGCTTATGATACTGTGCAGCCGAAGGCAATGGAAGCGTGGGAAAAACAGGTGCCTTTCCGCACGTTAATTGAAGCGGATGAAAAAATTACTGCGAAGCTTTCAGCGGCAGAAATCGATGACTGTTTTGATTACAACTACCACCTTCAGCATGTAAATACTATTTTTGAACGAGTAGGCCTATAAAAAAGTTCGTCAGCAGCCTGAAATTCAGCTGCTGACGAAGAATCCAGACTGAAGATTCCCAATTTTTCTAAGGTGAGGAGGCTCCTTTCATGGAAAAAAGAGAGCTGTTGTACGAAGGAAAGGCTAAAAGAATTTATAGTACAGACGAGAATGACTTAGTTTGGATTGAGTACAAAGATTCAGCTACAGCCTTCAACGGAGAGAAAAAGGCCACAATTGCCGGGAAAGGCCGTTTAAATAACGAGATTACGAGTTTACTGTTTTCAAAGCTTCACGAACGGGGAATCCCATCCCACTTTGTTGAACGATTGTCAGAAACTGAGCAGATCGTTCGCAAAGTAACGATCATCCCGCTGGAAACGGTTGTCCGCAATACGGCGGCCGGGAGTTTTTCAAAAAGGCTCGGTGTGGAAGAAGGCAAACCTTTATCAAAGCCGCTTGTCGAGTTTTATTTAAAAAATGATGAGCTGGGCGATCCAATTGTAACTGACGATCATATCGTTGAGCTGGGATTGGCGGCCAAGCAGGAGATAGAGCTGTTAAAAGAAAAGGCTCTCGAAGTAAATGCGATATTATTAAGCTTTTTTGCAGAATTGGGCATACGCCTTATCGATTTTAAGCTTGAGTTTGGAAAAGACAGGGAAGGCCATATTTTACTGGCAGATGAAATTTCTCCGGATACATGCAGACTGTGGGATATGGAGACGAATGAAAAGCTTGATAAAGATGTATTCCGCCGTGATTTGGGGGATCTGACGACAGCGTACGAGAACATTTTAACGAGACTGGGAGGCAGATAGAATGTATAAGGTAAAGGTTTATGTAACTCTCCGCGAAAGTGTATTGGATCCTCAGGGGAAAGCGGTTGAACATTCGCTTCATTCTTTAGGATTTAACGAAGTCGCTGATGTGCGGATCGGAAAGTACATGGAAGTTACCATTGAAAAAACAGATCGGGATGTTGAAGAAACAGTTAAAGAAATTTGCAGCAAGATCCTGGCTAACCCAGTCATTGAAGATTATCGTTATGAAATAGAGGAGTGTGTCAACCAATGAGGTTTGCGGTGGTCGTCTTTCCGGGATCCAATTGTGATGTTGACATGTACCATGCAATAAAGGATGAGCTTGGCGAAGAAGCAGAATATGTCTGGCATAATACGGAAAGCTTAGCGGGATATGACGGAATTTTACTGCCGGGCGGCTTTTCTTATGGGGACTATTTGCGCTCAGGAGCGATTGCACGTTTCAGCAATGTCATGAAGGAAGTTGTCAATGCGGCTGAAGCAGGAAAGCCTGTTCTTGGTGTCTGCAATGGTTTTCAAATTTTGCTTGAAGCAGGACTGCTGCCAGGCGCGATGAGACGGAATGAAAGCCTGAAATTTATCTGCAGGCCGGTGCAGTTAAAGGTTGAAAATAATGAGACGATGTTTACATCGGCGTATGATAAAGAGGAGATTATTACAATTCCGGTTGCCCACGGGGAAGGAAACTATTATTGCGATGAGGAGACTCTCGCAAGCTTAAAAAAGAACAAGCAGATTGTGTTTACGTATAGCGGCACAAATCCGAACGGCAGTCTCGCAGATATCGCCGGAATCATCAATGAAAAAGGAAATGTTCTCGGAATGATGCCGCATCCGGAGCGGGCGGCAGACCCGTTACTGGGCGGCGCCGACGGTTTGAAACTTTTTCAATCGATCGTAAAACATTGGAGGGAAGCACATGTTGTTAACGCTTGAGCCAAGTCCCGAACAAATAAAAACAGACAAAATTTATCAGCAAATGGGTTTGTCGGATGACGAGTTTGCGATGATTGAAAAAATTCTCGGAAGGACACCGAATTATACCGAGACTGGTTTATTTTCGGTTATGTGGTCTGAGCATTGCAGCTATAAAAATTCAAAGCCTGTTTTAAGAAAGTTTCCAACAACGGGTGAAAGAGTATTGCAGGGTCCCGGCGAAGGAGCGGGAATTGTTGATATCGGTGATGAGCAGGCGGTTGTGTTTAAAATCGAGAGCCATAACCACCCATCGGCGATTGAACCGTACCAGGGGGCGGCAACAGGTGTTGGCGGAATTATTCGCGATGTATTCTCGATGGGAGCAAGGCCAATCGCCCTTCTCAACTCGCTAAGATTTGGCGAACTTGATTCTGCCCGCGTCCGTTATCTTTTTAAAGAGGTAGTAGCGGGAATTGCCGGGTACGGCAACTGCATCGGGATACCGACCGTTGGCGGAGAGGTGCAATTTGATTCATCCTACGATGGTAATCCGCTTGTTAATGCAATGTGTGTCGGTTTAATTGACCATAAAGATATTAAAAAAGGGCAGGCGCATGGAGTCGGCAATACGGTTATGTATGTCGGTGCGAAAACGGGCCGTGATGGTATCCATGGTGCTACATTTGCATCGGAAGAGCTGAATGAACAGTCGGACGAAAAGCGCCCCGCTGTTCAAGTCGGCGATCCGTTTATGGAAAAGCTTCTCCTTGAAGCATGCCTCGACATTATCCAGTCTGATGCCCTGGTCGGCATTCAGGATATGGGTGCAGCAGGCTTAACGAGTTCTTCTGCTGAAATGGCAAGTAAAGCAGGATCAGGCATTGAGATGAATCTTGACCTGGTTCCCCAGCGGGAAACGGAGATGACAGCCTATGAGATGATGCTGTCCGAATCACAGGAGCGGATGCTGATTGTCGTCGAAAAAGGAAGAGAGCACGAAATCACTGAGTTAATTTCTAAATATGAGCTTGAAGCCGTGGCGATCGGAACGGTCACGGATGACAAAATGCTGCGCCTCATTCATAAAGGCGAAATCGTTGCTGAAGTTCCGGTTGATGCGCTGGCGGAAGAGGCACCGGTTTATCATAAGCCATCAAAGGAACCTGAATACTTCCGTGAGTTCCAGGCGATCGACAATGAAGTTCCAGCGGTTGAAAATTATGAACAGACTTTATTGCAGCTCTTAAAGCAGCCAACAATCGCCAGCAAAGAATGGGTTTACGACCAGTATGATTATATGGTCCGCACAAATACCGTTGTTTCGCCCGGGTCGGATGCAGCTGTTGTCCGGATTCGTGGAACCCGCAAGGCACTTGCGATGACGACTGACTGCAACTCCCGCTTTCTTTATTTAGATCCTGAAACAGGCGGAAAAATTGCTGTTGCCGAAGCGGCGAGGAATATTGTTTGTTCCGGGGCAGAGCCGCTTGCGATTACAGACTGCCTGAACTTTGGAAACCCGGAGAAGCCGGAGATTTTCTGGCAGCTTGAAAAAGCGGTCGATGGAATGAGTGAGGCTTGCCGGGCACTCAATACACCGGTTATCGGCGGTAATGTCTCGTTATATAACGAAACCAATGGGAATGCGGTTTACCCGACACCGGTTGTCGGCATGGTTGGTCTTGTCAAAGATGTTGACCATATCACCACACAGCAGTTTAAAAATTCCGGAGATTTCATTTATGTACTGGGCGATACGAAGCCTGAATTTGGCGGCAGTGAGCTGCAAAAGCTGCAATACGGAAGGATTTTTGGGAAAGCGCCCGAATTAAATATTGAAACCGAGCAAAAACGCCAAGAGCAGCTCCTTAAAGCAATCCGGGCGGGACTTGTTGCCTCGGCTCACGATATTGCCGAAGGCGGTTTCGCTGTGGCGATTGCGGAAAGCTTGATCGGCACAGACAATTTAGGCGCAGAAGTGAACGTTTCCGGAGATATCGTTTCAGCCCTGTTCAGCGAGTCGCAGTCACGCTTTTTAGTCTCTGTGAAAAAAGAGCATCAGGAAGCTTTTGAAAAAATCGTTGACGCAAACCTTATTGGAGTTGTGACAGCATCGGCTGAATTGAAAGTGGAATCAGCTGAAGGTGAAGTTTTAAACATAAAGACAAAATCATTAGAAGAGGCCTGGAAAGGAGCTATTCCATGCTTGCTGAAATAAGAGGATTAAACGAAGAATGCGGCGTATTTGGCGTCTGGGGGCATGAAAATGCTTCCCAGATTACGTACTATGGATTGCACAGCCTCCAGCACCGCGGCCAGGAAGGAACCGGCATTGTCACAACAGACGGTGAAGTCCTGAAAGGTGTGAAAGGCGAAGGGCTTGTCACCGAAGTGTTCACTGCCAAGGCGATGGAAGAACTGACTGGTAAATCGGCAATCGGCCATGTCCGCTACGCGACAGCCGGCGGCGGGGGCTACGAAAATGTCCAGCCTTTGCTGTTTCATTCGCAAACGGGAAGCCTTGCGCTTGCCCATAATGGCAACCTTGTTAATGCAGATGCGCTAAGGCATCAGCTTGAAGGCCAGGGAAGCATTTTTCAAACGAGCTCCGATACTGAGGTTTTTGCTCATTTAATCAAGAGAAGCGGCTATTCATCATTAAAAGATAAAGTGAAAAATGCTTTAACGATGTTAAAGGGTGCTTACGCGTTCTTGGTGATGACTGAGTCGGAAATGATGGTTGCCCTTGATCCGCACGGATTGCGGCCGCTTTCGCTAGGTCTGTTAGGCGATGCATATGTAGTTGCTTCCGAAACATGTGCGTTTGATATTGTCGGTGCGGAGTTTATCCGTGACGTGCTTCCCGGTGAACTGATCACCATCAATGATGAAGGCATTCATTCCGAAATGTTCTCGATGAATACAACCAGGGCGATTTGCACGATGGAATATGTTTATTTTTCCCGTCCTGACAGCAATATCCATGGCATCAATGTTCACACAGCACGAAAAAATCTCGGCAAGCAGTTGGCGGTTGAAGCGCCAATAGAAGCGGATGTCGTGACGGGTGTGCCTGATTCGAGCATTTCGGTAGCGATCGGCTATGCCGAAGCGACAGGTATTCCTTATGAGCTCGGCTTAATAAAAAACCGCTATGTTGGCCGGACGTTTATCCAGCCGTCCCAATCACTTCGCGAGCAGGGTGTCAAAATGAAGCTTTCTCCGGTCCGCGGTGTTGTTGAAGGCAAACGTGTCATTATGGTTGATGATTCAATTGTCCGCGGCACAACGAGCAGGCGGATTGTTACGATGTTAAAGGAGGCCGGTGCACTCGAGGTCCATGTTGTCATCAGTTCACCGCCGATTAAAAATCCGTGCTTTTACGGAATCGACACCTCGACAACGGAGGAATTGATCGCTTCGAGCAATTCAGTTGAAGAAATCCGCAAGCAGATTGGTGCAGACTCTTTAACATTCCTTAGCATTGAGGGAATGGTTGAAGCGATCGGCAAAAACGAGGACGGAGAGACGCGCGGCCATTGCCTGGCCTGCTTTACCGGTAAATACCCTACGGAAATCTATCCTGCAGTAGGCGGCGGAAAAAAGGTGACATGTTAATCACCGCTGCCGGGACTCAATCATCATATTTGATCATTCAAAAAAATAAGGCAGATTGCGGCATCTTGAATGTCGCTTTTCTTTTAAAATAGGAGGAGCGAAAATGGCTAACGCTTATAAACAAGCAGGTGTAGATATCGAAGCCGGCTATGAGGCTGTCGCAAGAATGAAAAAGCATGTTCAAAAGACGATGCGGGCTGGCACGATCGGCACTCTTGGCGGATTTGGCGGAATGTTTGACCTGTCTGTTCTTAACCTAAAGGAACCGGTCCTCGTTTCAGGAACGGATGGTGTCGGCACGAAGCTGATGCTTGCCTTTATGGCAGACCGCCATGATACGATAGGCATTGACGCTGTTGCGATGTGCGTCAACGATATTGTTGTCCAGGGTGCGGAGCCGCTCTGTTTTCTCGACTATATCGCTTGCGGCAAGGCAGATCCGGCACGAATTGAAGCAATTGTGAAAGGAATTGCTGACGGCTGCGAGCAGGCGGGCTGTGCTTTAATCGGCGGTGAGACAGCAGAAATGCCGGGAATGTATCATGAAAATGAGTATGATCTCGCCGGTTTTTCAGTTGGAGCCGTTGAAAAAGCAAACATCATTACCGGTAAGACGATTGCGTCCGGTGATGTGCTGATCGGGCTCGCCTCAAGCGGGATCCACAGCAATGGTTACTCGCTTGTCAGAAAGATATTGTTGCAGGATCGCAAACTTGCGCTTAAGGATCATGTGAACGAATTGGGCTGTACATTGGGCGAAGAGCTGCTGCGCCCGACAAAAATATATGTCAAACCAATATTGGCGGCGATCAAAAAATTCGAAATTAAAGGGCTCGCCCACATTACCGGCGGTGGCTTTATTGAAAATATTCCCCGCATGCTCCCGGAAGGACTTGGGGCAGAGATAACAGCAGGTACGTGGCCTATATTGCCTATTTTTGATTTGCTTGAAAAAGAAGGAAGCCTTGAACGGTCCGAGATGTTCAATATTTTTAATATGGGCATCGGCATGGTGGTTGCCGCAGCTGAAAAGGATGCGGAAACGCTGCTGGCACACTTTAATGAAGCCGGTGAAAAAGCGTATCGGATTGGCACGGTATCCGATCGGGAAGCGATTAAAATCCATTTATAATACGGAGGATGGACATGAAAAACATCGCGGTGTTTGCTTCCGGAAACGGCAGTAATTTTCAGGCGATTATCGATGCGGTCCAGGGAGGGAAACTGGATGCATCAATCAAGCTGCTCGTTTGTGACAGAGAGAATGCTTATGCGATTGAACGGGCACAAAAAGCGGGCATTCCCCAGTTTGTATTCAGCGCAAAGGATTATTCCGGCAAGGAAGACTATGAAAAGGAAATTCTCGTCAGGCTTAAGGAGTCCGGCGTTGAATTTGTGATCCTGGCGGGCTATATGCGCTTAATCGGATCTGTTCTGTTAAGTGATTTTGCAGGGAAGATTATCAATATCCACCCATCACTTTTGCCAGCCTTTCCGGGAAAAGACGCGGTGGGCCAAGCTCTTAACGCTGGGGTAAAAATTAGCGGGGTAACGATTCATTTTGTCGACGCAGGCATGGACACAGGCCCGATCATTGCCCAGCAGGCAGTTGAGGTTAGTGAGGATGACACGAGAGAAAGCCTGCAGGAAAAAATCCAGAAGATAGAACATGAGCTGTATCCATACATTTTACAGAAGCTATTCACAGCCAAGGAGGAAAAGCAATGGGTAAAAAACGTGCACTAATCAGCGTTTCGGATAAAAGCAATCTCACACAGTTTGCAAAGGGACTGGCAGACCTTGGATACGAGATTATTTCAACGGGCGGAACGAAAAAGACCCTTCAGGAAAACGGTATTCCCGTTATGGGTGTTACTGATGTTACAGGTTTTCCAGAAATCCTCGAAGGACGGGTAAAGACTCTTCATCCAAAAATTCATGGCGGCCTTCTTGCAAAGCATGATGACGAAGGCCATTTGCAGCAGCTTGCAGAACACCAAATCGAGCCGATCCAAGTTGTTTGCGTCAATCTCTATCCTTTCCAGCAAACGATTGCTAAGCCGGATGTAACGGTGGAAGAAGCGATTGAGAACATCGATATTGGCGGTCCGGCAATGCTGCGTGCTTCAGCAAAGAACCATGAATCGATTACGGTCGTGGTTGATCCTGCCGATTACCAGCTTGTGCTCGATGAATTACAGCAGGGAGAAGTGAAAAAAGAAACACGCCGGAAGCTTGCTGCCAAGGTTTTCCGCCACACAGCCAGTTATGATGCGAAGATTGCCTCCTATATGACTGAGCTAGTCGGCGAACAGAACCCGGAGAAGCTGACGGTGACTTATGAGTTAAAGCAAACGTTGCGCTACGGGGAAAATCCGCATCAAAAAGCGGCATTTTACAGCAAGCCGCTCGGTTCAAGTTTTTCAATCGCAAAAGCAAACCAGCTGCACGGTAAGGAGCTCTCCTATAACAATATCAATGATGCAGATGCCGCTTTGCAAATCGTGAAGGAATTTTCGGAACCTGCTGCTGTTGCTGTCAAGCATATGAATCCTTGCGGGGTGGGAACAGGTGACAGTGTGTTTACTGCGTTTGAAAAGGCTTTTGCCGCCGATCCGGTTTCGATCTTTGGCGGAATTATTGCGTTTAATCGTGAGGTAGACGCGCAAACAGCGGCCAAGCTTCATGAGATCTTCCTGGAAATTATCATTGCTCCGGGATTTTCACCCGAAGCTCTTCAGATTTTAACAGGCAAAAAGAATCTCCGCCTTCTAACGATCCCATTTGCAAGTAACGGGAATCCGGAAGTCAAGCTGTCGTCGATTGAAGGCGGGTTGCTCGTTCAAGACCAGGATCTTCATACCATTGATGATGCCAAACTTTCTGTGCCTACAAAAAGAGAGCCTTCTGAAGAAGAGTGGCGGGCATTGAAGCTTGGCTGGAAGGTTGTGAAGCACGTGAAATCAAATGCGATCGTCGTCGCAGGAGATGACATGACACTGGGGATCGGAGCCGGCCAAATGAACCGTGTCGGTGCAGCCAAGATTGCACTCGAACAAGCAGGTGCAAGAGCGAATGGTGCGATACTGGCATCGGATGCATTTTTTCCAATGAACGATACGGTCGAAGCTGCGGCCAAGGCAGGTATTACAGCGATTATCCAGCCTGGCGGTTCCATTAAAGATGAAGATTCGATTAAAAAAGCGGACGAGTACGGAATCGCAATGGTATTCACAGGTATCAGGCATTTCAAACATTGAGTCTTTTTGGAGGTGCACAAATGAAAGTATTGGTGATTGGAAGAGGCGGCCGCGAGCACGCGATCTGCCGAAAGGTTTCCGAAAGTCCGCTAGTCGAGCAGGTTTTTGCAGCACCGGGCAGTGAGGGGATGGCTGATGCCGCAACGCGCCTGCCCATTGATGAAAGCAATCAGGAAAAGCTGCTCCAATTTGCAAAGGAAGAGGGCATCGGCCTGACGATTATCGGTCCGGAGATTCCTTTGCTTGAAGGACTTGCAGACCGGTTTGCCGAGGCGGGTCTGCCGGTTTTTGGCCCGAAAAAAGCCGCTGCCATCATTGAAGGAAGCAAGTCATTTGCGAAGGACCTGATGAAAAAATACAATATTCCAACCGGGGATTACAATACTTTTTCAAACTTCGAGGACGCGAAGGCGTATATAGAGGCAAATGGTGCCCCGATTGTGATTAAGGCGGATGGTCTGGCGGCGGGGAAAGGCGTGACAGTCGCTTTTACAATCGAAGAAGCGCTTCAAAGCATACAAGATATGATGTTAAATGAAAAATTCGGTGTCGCTTCATCAACCGTTGTCATTGAAGAATTTCTCGACGGTGAAGAGTTCTCGCTTATGGCGCTTGTCAACGGGGAAACCGTCGTCCCGCTCGAAATAGCCCAGGATCATAAGCGCGCATTTGATGGGGATAAGGGTCCGAATACAGGCGGAATGGGCGCGTATTCACCGGTGCCGCAAATCGGCAAAGAAACCGTCGATTTAGCAGTTGAAACGATTTTGAAACCGGCTGCCAGGGCACTTGTGAAGGAAGATAGAAGCTTTTGCGGCATCCTTTATGCGGGTCTGATTTTGACGGATAAAGGCCCGAAGGTGATTGAGTTTAACGCCCGCTTTGGAGATCCGGAAACACAGGTGGTTTTGCCGAGAATGAAATCAGATCTTGTCGAAGTACTCCTTTCACTCCTTCAGGGTGAAGCACCTGAAGTGGAATGGGATGAAGAAGCGATGGTCGGCGTTGTCGTTGCGGCACAAGGTTACCCTGGCGAATATAAACGCGGAGCGGTTTTAACAGGGCTGGAGCAAGTGCAGGAAGAAGTATTAGTGTTTCATGCCGGGACCGAAAAGAATGAGCTCGGAGAATATCGTACAAGCGGAGGACGTGTATTTTTGGCCGCTGCGAAAGGCGAAACATTAAAGGAAGCGCAGGCCAAAGTTTATCGCGGACTGGCCAGTTTACAATGCGAAGGCGTTTTTTATCGTAAAGATATTGGCCACAAAGCTATCGGGCCCGTTTCTTGTTAGTTTTGCGAACATAAACATATACCAGGGCAACAATGCTGCCTATCAAAGTAATCAGCACAAACAACACATCACTTATGTATTCAAGGAACATGTGTTCAGTCAACTCCTTTAGATGCCTGGCCTGCCCTGATAGCGGCAGGCTTGATTTTTGTCAGCTGCTATTTAAAATCGCGCTGCTGTTGATGGTCGCTATATTAAGATAATTTAAGCTTTTGGGCCGAAGCTTGAAAACTTCATTATTATTTAAGAGGATTGTCCCCAAGCAACTGGTTGATTATTTCAGTCTTTATGTCGTCGCCAGATTCGCTCTTTTCCTGTTTTGGTTGCTTTTCGCCGGCGTGCTTTTCATCCTGTTTTGAATTGTTTCCGCTGTTTTGCGTGACCGCCTGCTTTGCCTGGTTGTGACCGTTTTCCTTCATATTGGGCTGTGATTGGCTTTCGCGATTTTGCATGTTATGCTGTCCTGTTTCAAAGAGAGCAGTAACTGGACAATAGCGGACAATTCCTTCGGCCACCTTCATTGCTCCAAGCATGGCCATCACTAAATAAGAATCACGCCGCGGTTTTTTTACAAGCTTGGCAGTGCTCCACGAAAGAACAGTCAATCCGACCGTTATTCTAATTAACGCATTGATAATCCCGATATTAGGTGTTATTTTCATTTGTCGACGCCCCTTGATAAAATTTTTCACAATTATTTCTAATTCTTTAATGTGCTAAACAGTGAAGTATGTTAGTATATAACAAAACCTTTTTGTAAGGGTTTTCTTAATGACTCTTCATCTATTCATATAACACAGTAAACTGCAAGGAGGGAATGGTGGTGCTTGATCAGCGTTATCGGTGGAAAAACAAGCATTTGCGTGAGCACGTCGCCGTACTGGACGGCAAGATTTCACCGACAATATTGCTTAAAAATGCTACATATCTGAATCAAACTTTTCGTCGCTGGATGACAGCGAATATTTGGATCTATGATGACCGGATTGTCTATGTAGGAGAAAAGCTTCCGGATAATATAAGTGGATGTGAAATGATCGAATCTCCAAAAGAAAGGCTGGTCCCCGGCTATATCGAGCCGCATGCCCATCCATTTCAATTATATAATCCCCATTCATTTTCCAGATATGCATCACAGTTTGGAACGACAACGTTTATGAACGATAACATGGTGCTTGTTTTACAATTGGAAAAAAGGAAAGCGTTTTCATTTTTGAAGGAAATGCGCAATCTTCCAGCGACGATGTATTGGTGGTGCCGCTTTGATGCGCAAACGGAAATTCTTGAGGAAGAAAAGTTATTTTCGCACGCTGAAATCAAATCGTGGCTTGAGCATGACGCTGTTTTACAGGGGGGCGAGCTGACCGGCTGGCCGAAGCTGTTGGATGGCGATGATATGATGCTCCACTGGATTCAGGAAGCAAAAAGAATGAGGAAACAAATTGAAGGCCATTTCCCGGGTGCGTCTGAAAAGACGCTTGCAAAAATGATGCTGCTCGGGGCTGATTGTGATCATGAATCGATGACCGGAAAGGACGTCCTGAACAGGCTGATGCAGGGGTATATGGTGTCACTCCGATATTCTTCGATTCGGCCTGATTTGCCGGGGCTCCTCGATGAAATTCACGAGCTTGGTATTGCCGCATATGACAGATTTGTATTGACGACGGACGGGTCCTTCTCTTCATTTTACGAACAAGGGGTGATTGATGAGATGATCCGCATTGCGATTAACAAAGGAGTTCCGATTCTGGATGCCTATAACATGGCGACGATTAATCCCGCCCGTTACTATAATATTGACCATCTGCATGGGAGCATTGCGACCGGCCGGGTTGCCAACATTAATTTCCTGGAGGATGAAAATAACCCTACTCCTGTCTCAGTGCTTGCAAAAGGAAAGTGGGTCAAAAGAAATGGCAATGAAGTTGACAGTTTCCCGGAAGTGAAATGGGGAGAATTTGGACTTGAGCCGTTGAATATCAACTGGGAACTGACGATGGATGATATGCAATTTTCGATGCCGTTCGGAATTAAACTGGAGAATACCGTTATTACAAAACCTTATTCCGTTACGATAGATGTATCAACAAACGAGCTGTCGAAAAAGCATGACGAGTCCTTTTTTATGCTGATCGACCGAAACGGAAAGTGGAGAGTCAATACGCTGCTGAAAGGATTTGCCCGCGATTTGGACGGATTGGCAAGTTCGTTTTCGAACACGGGCGATATTGTTTTAATAGGTAAAAATAAGCAAGATATGATCGCCGCTTTTAACCGGATGAAAGAGCTGGGCGGAGGTATTGTTACAACCGAAAATGGCGAAGTTACACAGGAAATCCCTTTAAAACTAAGGGGTGTCATGTCCGATCAAAGGGTCGAAACGTTAATCGAAGCAGAAAAGCAGCTGCTCAAATATTTAAAAAACAAGGGGTACCAATTTGCCGACCCGATGTATACACTATTATTTTTTTCATCAACCCATCTTCCGTATATTCGAATTACGCAGCAAGGAATGTACGATGTTATGAATAAAATGGTACTCTTTCCGTCAATAATGCGTTAAAATATAACAGAGATAAAGTGAAATTCACAGAAATAGACAAAGATATATACCAAGGGTTATTTAGGGGGAAAATCAATGCTGAAAAAGGCGACTGTGCTCGCAGCGGGTCTGCTTTTGCTTTTTTCTGGATGCAGCAACAAAGAGGAAGTAAAAGACCATGTCAAAAAGGCGGCTGATGAGACAGTAAAAGAGGTGGGTGCTGAAACATCTTTCTCGGAGTATTACCCGTTAACGGGAATTGGTTCTGAAGAGGCGACAGATGGACGTGCTGTTGCTGTTATGGTCAATAATCATCCGGCAGCGAGGCCACAGTCGGGATTGGACAAGGCCGATATTGTTTATGAAGTCCTGGCTGAGGGCGGTGTAACGCGGTTTCTGGCTATTTTCCAAAGTGAAAAACCGGAAAATATCGGGCCGGTCCGAAGTGCCCGGGAATACTATATTGAACTTGCCAAAGGGTATGGCAGCTTGTTTATTGCGCACGGATACAGTCCCGAAGCAAAATCAATGCTTGAAAAAGGCTACATCGACCATTTAAACGGAATGGCCTATGACGGAACGCTTTTCCAAAGGGCAAACTTCCGAAAAGCGCCCCATAATTCGTATATTTCGTTCGGGAACATTATGAAGGGTGCTGAAGAAAATAACTATCCAATGAATCAGAGCCCGGCAAGCCTTGAATTTTATACAGAAAAAGAGCTGGATACGATCAGTGGCGAGGATGCCCGGTCAGCGATGATTTCCTATTCTTCAGAGGATTTTAATTCGAGCTTTGAATATGATGACAAGCTTGGCAAATACAAGCGCTATTCCGGCGGAGAACAAACCGTCGACTATGAGACAGGGGAGCCGGTCTTGATTGATAATATTCTTATTGTCGAAACAGAACATGCAATCGTGGATGATGCCGGCCGCCGCGAGATTGACTTAACCTCGGGCGGACGTGCCTTTTTGCTTCAAAAAGGGAAGCGCAATGAAGTGGAATGGAAAAACGTCGATGGCAAGATCCTTCCGTTTATCGGTGGTTCTGCCGCGCCGCTTGTCCCGGGAAAAACCTGGATCAATGTCGTGCCGGCGGACCCCGGCATTGACCAGAGTGTATCTTTTGAAACACAATCAATTTAAAGGAGTTTCTATACATGCAAATTGATAAACTAAGAGGGAAAGAACTTGACCAGTTGTTTAAAGCTATTCTTTCATTAAGAGACCTTGAAGAATGCTATCGTTTCTTCGATGACCTGGCAACCGTCAATGAAGTCCAATCACTTGCCCAGCGGCTTGAAGTGGCGAGAATGCTTCGTGAGGGGAAAACGTACCATAAGATTGAAACGGAAACAGGAGCAAGCACAGCAACGATCTCACGTGTGAAGCGCTGCTTAAATTATGGGAATGATGCTTACGAAATGGCACTCGAAAGGCTGCGCGAGCAGGAAACGGGCACAGTCAGCGAATAGAAGCCGAAGATTTTTCTTCGGTTTTTATTTAAAAGATAAGAAAGTATAAAATTTTGGGTCTACCACGGTCATCTAGGCTGTGGTATTTTTATT
>NZ_PGUZ01000053.1 GCF_002860165.1 Bacillus sp. V3-13
CCATTTGAGGCGAACCTTGCATGCCGCGTCTTATCTGAAAACCATCTTGCAAGCCTCCAGCCACCATGCCGCCTTGCAAGCCTCCAGCTTGCTGGGTGAAACCGTCTCCCACCATGGTTCCAAAGATATCCTGTCTTACCTGATTGGCATCAGTACCGGCAAATCCCGGTTGAAAGACGGCTTGTGGACCCATAGCGCCGACACCGTATTGTCCTTGTCTTCCTACTTGTTGAGCTGCTTGATACATTCTCATTCCTCCTTGAATTGTGTTAAGCAACAACTATAGATTTCGTTTTATTTTATTTTTTATACCCTTTTTTTTATTTTTTTCGAATCAGCATTTAGGCGATTTGCGCTTCTCAAAAACATTTACTCTTAATATGGAAGAAACGATTCTGCACTAATATCATTTTGCGGTCAGAATCATATATTTCGTGAAACAATGCGCGACATAATGCTTGTGAAAGAACTTATCTTTAGCTGTATATGTTTATCATCATGACGTCCGGGAGAAATGATTCCAAAAACCGTGCTAAATTTTTTGCATAAGTTTTTTGAACAAGGGTCATGCTATCTTTTGGATGCTTATTACAAAACAGTCATGGAGGAATTAAAAATGCCACACCGAATTCAACAAGCAGCACAACAAGTTCAGGTCCAGCTTCAACAAATTCAACAGATTGCCCGCCAGCTTCAGTTCCAGGAACAGCGTAACGCACAACAACTTCAACAATTGCAGGCACAAACAGGTATGCAAATGCAAGCTTATCCTCAAGATGGTATAGCCAGCCAACTTCAGTATTTGACTATTGCAGAACAAAATGCTACTCAATTATGCCAGCAAATTGAACTGATGGCCCGTCAGCTTCAGCAACAACAATATGGGCAAATGCTGTAAAACAGGACAATCACAAAATAGGACAGAAGTTAAGCCATGAACATTTGTTCCTGGCTTCTTTAGCGTGCTCCAATATTTACAAGGTATGAGTAATTTTTTTTGATGAGAAATTAAGAACAGAGAAGGAGGTGAAGTATATGGCGAGAAGAAGTGGCGGAAATCGAAGCCTTTTGGTTCAAGGGGCTCAACAAGCCATCGATCAATTGAAATACGAAATTGCTACTGAATTCGGGGTCCAACTTGGGGCCGATCAACTCTCACGCGTTAACGGCTCTGTTGGTGGAGAAATCACAAAACGGCTTGTAGCAACAGCTCAGTCACAATTAGCAAGCCAATCCGGAACAACAACAAGATAATTTAGCGATAGATCACCGAACTGGTTTGAAAATTAAATAGCCACGAAATGGCTTTGGCTACCTAAATGATAAGGTAGCCTTCAGCTTGTGCCGCGTGTCCCAACCCGGCTTAATCTTCTATTAATGCCTCGCATAAAAGAACGATGTCTTTATAAATATGCTGTTGGATATTTGGATCACTGCACTTTTTATATTCGTCCAATAAATTTCCAATTTCTTTAATATAAAGTAAATGATCATATTCTGTAACCATAGATAAAAAACTCCTGATCATGAAAAAAGTCCTATTTTAATGATAATAACATGGTTCCGATACGCCCACAATGATTTTCCCTAATCACTATAGATGTTTGCTTCAAAAACTAAATATAACAAAATCAAAAAAAGATCAAATTGAGTTTTAAACCATGTTGAAAAGATAAAATCATGTTTGAAGTTGAAAAAGACTTTAATAGGAAAATAGTCGTATGTTATTAACAAGCCCAATGTTTTAATACCCAGAGCTGCAAAAAAGTAAACCTCCTTTTATGAAATAGCCGAACTCGTCAAGAAAAGAGAGCAAACTGCTCTCTTTTTCAATTAAAAAAACCAGTATTCAAGCAACTGATTTCAAATTATTTCGTAAATTCTAAATATTGATTGAAAATAAATAAAAAAGATGTTTTAATAAATTGTAAGCGGTAACATGTCGGATATGTGATATGTGAAAGGAATGGAGGCGAGGTTGTGAATGTAGAAAAAATACCAACGAAGAAAGTCTCTGAATTAGTTGTCGAAGGAATTGAAAAGCTGATTGACTCAGGTGAGTTTCAAGCGGGCGAAAAACTTCCTTCTGTCCGCGAACTTTGTGATCTGTTCGGTGTGGGACGATCGGCAGTCCGTGATGCGATTACTACTCTTAAAGGAAAAGGAACTGTTTTTGTAAAGCAGGGGGAAGGCACTTATATTTGTGAATTTGACACGTCGAAATTATTCAACCATCGGATGGCAATCCCAAGTAACTATGATATTGGCAAACTGTTTGAAGTAAGAAAATTATTGGAACCGGGCATCGCTGGAATGGCTGCTTCAAATCGTTCCACCGAAAATTTGCGCGAGATGGAAGATGCGATATTCAATCAAACAGCCATTGAATGGGAAGCTGATTACCAATTTCATCTGGCGATTGCCAAATCCTCCGGAAATGAAATATTGATTGAGCTGCTGCACATGATTGCTGCAACGACAAAAAAAGCAATGATAGATTTTCATCATTATATTCAAACAAATCCATCAACTGTAATTAAAATTAAGAAACAGCATAAACAAATTTATGAAGCAATTAAAGTGCAAGATCCTGACGCAGCCAACCGGGTTATGATCCGGCATTTGGACTTTGTCGAAAACGAACTTTTGAAAAGCAAAATTCACCGGCACTCAACAGGATTGTAAATCAGGATAAGATTAGCAGGCGAAAAGATGTCATTTTTAGCGAATGGCAGAAAACGTTGTTTGTTACTACGAAACAAGGAGGTGGCAGATTTGCTTACGGCAGAATTATTAACAGATTTGAAAGCGATTTTACCTGAAGAACGAATAATGATGGATTCGAATCCAGGTCATTATTTTGGAAATGGCGGACAATGTCATGTGTTCCCGGTTTCAGAGGAAGAAATCTCAGCTGTTTTAAAGTATGCGAATGATCATCGAAAAAAAGTGGCGATTGAGGGCGGAGGCACGAAGAGAGGGTTTGGCGGCTTAACGAAAGCTTGTGATATTCTCCTGTCTTTAGCAAATTATAAAGGGATTGTCGAGCATACTGCCGGCGACATGACCTTAACCGTTAAAGCAGGTACTACATTTAAGGAAATACAGGATTATTTAAAGCCCTATAAGCAAAGAATTGCGCTGGATCCAGCATTGCCAGAACTTGCAACAATCGGCGGTATTATTGCTGCGAACGAAAGCGGTCCCAAGCGGCTTGGCTACGGATCTGCACGGGACGCAGTTATCGGACTCCGCATTGTTTATCCCGACGGGTCGGTTATCCGCACAGGGGGGAAAGTTGTGAAAAATGTCGCCGGTTATGATATGAACAAATTGTTTATCGGTGCAATGGGGACGCTTGGCGTTGTTTCAGAAGTGACCGTAAAGCTCCGTCCCATTGCAAAATTCGAAAGTCTGATTCTCATTTCCTTTCCAAATGGAAGTGATGAAGAGATTCGGCAATTTGTGATTCGCCTGCTCGACTCAACGATGGAGCCCGTCTCACTTGAACTACTGAACCCCTCATTATCAGCCAGGCTAATCGGACGCAAGCATAACACGGTGGCAATCAGTCTTGAGGATGTTGAAAGCTCTGTCTATTATCAAGAACATTATATTAAAAGCATTAAGCCGGCAGATACTGATCTTCAAGTTCTTCAACAATCAGCAGCACGGGCGTTTTGGGATCAGTTTTATGCGATCGCCCCGAATGGAACACGCACCCCTGATGGTAACAGCACAGAAGCTGCTGTGAAAATCGGTGTGGTCAACCTTGATGTTCTTAACGTCATCAAAGAAAGCGTGCTTTTGCAAGAGTCTTACAATCTGAAAATCGAAGCGCACGGCGGATTCGGGCATGGATTGTGCCATATAAACTTAAGCGGGGGAAGCGAAGATGTCGTTGCGGCTATTGATCAATTAAGAGACTATGTTTCAAACTTGAGCGGCTATGTGGTTGTGAAACATTTGCCTTTTGCTCTTCGCCAGCAAGTTGATGTTTGGGGTGGTAAGCCTTCATATTTCTTCCTGTTGGAAGGAATAAAGGAAAAGATTGATCCGAACAGAGTTCTCAATCCGAATCGGTTCGTGGGAGGGATATAAAAATGAGTTTAAGAGAGTTTGATTTAACTCAGGACCCGGCTTGTACATCAAAAAGCTTAAGCAATTACCTTTGGAATGATCATCCTGATGAAAATAAATGGGCGGATTGTGTTCACTGTGGAATGTGTTTAGAGTCGTGCCCAACCTATGAACTGACCGGCCAGGAGCAACACTCGCCGCGCGGACGAGTCCACTTGATTAAATCAGTGGCCGAAGGAAAGCTCGAGGTAAATGAACAATTTATGGACCCTGTTTTTGCCTGTCTGGATTGTCGCGCATGTACAACGGCCTGTCCTGCAGATGTTGATGTTGGCGGCCTGATCGAAGAGGCACGCGGACAAATTCGCCAGGCGATGCCGCTTTCGGGCTGGAAAGGAATGGTCAGCAAGTTTTTTCTCCAAGGTTTATTTCCCCACCATAACCGCTTGAACTCTCTCGGAAGCCTGTTGAAATTTTACCAAAAAAGCGGCATTCAAAAGGCTGTCCGCAAAACGAAGCTGATTAATGTGATGCCCCGGCATTTTGCTGAAATGGAAGCGATCATGCCGGAAATCAAAGAGCCGGTCCGTAAAAAATACAAAGATGAACGCATCATTAAAGCGAAGGGTGAAACAAAGAATGAAGTGGCTTTTTTGACGGGCTGCGTCATGGATGTGATGTTCAGCGATATTAATCAAGCAACGATTAATGTTTTAACGCGCAATGGAAACGACGTCATAATCCCAAACGAGCAAACATGCTGCGGGGCGCTCCATGTCCACGCCGGCGACAGGGAAACAGGGAGGAAGCTGGCAAAACAAAACATCGAAGCTTTCAAAGATTCCGATAAAGTAATTGTGAATGCGGCCGGCTGTGGCTGCATGCTGAAGGAGTATCCCGAGCTGTTCAGGGAAGACCCGGAATGGCATGAGAAAGCAAAAGAGTTTTCCGCCAAGGTTGAGGATATTGCAAAATATCATCATGATGCCGGGTATGAGAAACCAAAAGCAGCCATCAACACAAGGATCACCTACCATGATGCATGCCACCTCGCACATGGCCAGGGAGTGCGCACTGAACCGCGCAACATCCTGCTCGATATTCCTGGTGTCGAAATGGTCCATATGCCGAATGCTGACCGCTGCTGCGGGAGTGCCGGCATTTACAATATTACCAATCCGGAAATGGCGGGTGCCGTCCTCGACAGCAAAATGGAGAATGTTCCTGATGACGTTGAGATGATTTCAATGGGGAACCCGGGTTGCATGCTGCAAATGGCAATTGGCGTCCAAAAGTACGGCAGGAATCAAAAAATTGTCCATACTGTCCAGCTGCTCGATTGGGCGTATCAAAAAGAAGCGGAGCTGGAGGGGGAAAAGTAATGGCTGTTAAAGGGTTAAAAACAAACGATCCTCATATTCAAGGTTTGGCAAGCATTGTCGGTGACAGCTGCTCGATCCTTTACCATAAAGAGGACCTGCTTGCCTACGATTGCGATGGCTTTACGATTCATAAGCATTTGCCGAAAGCGGTAGTTTTCCCAAAGAATACAGAGGAAGTGGCAAAGCTCGTTAAATACTGCTCAAAGCACCAATTGCCTTTTCTCGCACGGGGGGCCGGCACGGGTTTAAGTGGCGGGGCAATCCCGATCAATGGCGAGGTCATCATTAGCCTGGCAAGAATGAAACGGCTGTTAAGCGTGGACCTCGAGAACCGGCGTGCGGTAGTTGAACCCGGTTTTGTGAACTTAAAGCTGACGAATTCGATTTCTGATAAAGGTTATTATTATGCGCCGGATCCATCAAGCCAATACTGCTGTACCATTGGCGGAAATGTTGCTGAAAATGCCGGAGGGGCCCACTGTTTAAAATACGGGGTTACGACCAATCATATTCTCGGATTGGAGGTCGTTCTGCCAAACGGGGAAATCATTGAATTAGGACAGAATGGAATTCCTGATGCACCTGGATACGATTTGCTCGGGCTGTTAACGGGATCTGAAGGGACGCTCGGGATCGTCACAAAAATAACCGTGCGGATTTTGAAAAATCCGGAAGCAAAACAAACGGTGCTTGCTTATTTTGATCGTGTATCAGATGGAAGCCAGGCTGTTTCCGATATTATCTCGGCAGGTATCGTTCCGGCTGCCCTTGAAATGATGGATAAAACAGCAATCGAGGCTGTCGAAGCAGCTGCCTTTCCTGTCGGGCACCCGAAAGACATTGCCGCGCTATTGTTGATTGAGGTTGATGGAATTTCTGCCGGGATCGATGAGCAAATCAACCAAATTCTTCAGGTCTGCAAAAACAGAAACGTCCGTGAAGTGAGAGCCGCCCGCGACGAACTCGAAAGAGCGCGCTGGTGGGCAAACCGCAAAACCGGATTTGGTGCAATGGGCGCGATATCGCCAGATTATCTGGTCCAGGACGGAGTGATTCCGCGCAGCAAGCTGCCGGAAGTATTAAGCAGGATCAATCAGATCAGTGAAGAATCAGGTCTGCGTATCGCCAATATTTTTCATGCCGGAGACGGCAATTTGCATCCGCTTGTTCTTTTTGATGCGCGTAAGCCGGGTGAAACAGAAAAGGCGCTTGAGGCTGGCAGTGCATGTCTGCAAGCGTGCGCCGCTGTTGGCGGGACGATCACGGGTGAACACGGCGTTGGCATTGAAAAAAGAGAGGAGATGCGCTTTGTTTTTAGCGATGCTGAAATAAAAGCACAGACAGATATTCGCGAAGTATTCAATCCTGAAAATCTCTTAAATGCCGGAAAGTTGTTTCCATCCCCGGCGCGCTGTGTGGAAATAAAGACAGAAATGAAAGCAGCGGCGAGCTCATAATTCGAATTTAAGAAATTTTAAGAAAAATATTGAAATACAGAAAGGTTCCATGATATTCTTTTTTTAAAGAATGTTTGAAACAGCGTTTCGTAATAACAAACAAAAAGATGGCAGCTTGTTTAATCTTTATCTTAATAAAGTTATCGTTTGTTTGAAAGCGCTGTCTAAAGACATGTTAAGGAGGAAGCAATTGAATGACGGACTATGTAAAAACAGGCAATCTACAGGTAGCTCGCGTTTTCTATGAGTTTATTAATTCAGAGGCCCTGCCGGAAAGCGGCGTCGACCAGCACCAATTTTGGTCCGATCTGGATGATCTGGTTCGCGATTTGACTCCAAAAAACAGAGAATTATTGGCCCGCCGCGATGAGATCCAGGCTAAAATTAATCGCTGGCATCGCGAAAATAGCTTTGATTTTGATCAATATAAAGCCTTTTTGGAGGAAATCGGTTACCTGGAACCTGAAGCGGACGATTTTCAGATTACGACTTCAAAGGTAGATGATGAAGTTGCTGTTCAAGCCGGACCGCAATTGGTTGTCCCGGTCAATAACGGCCGTTATGCCATTAACGCTGCCAATGCCCGCTGGGGAAGCCTGTACGATGCCCTTTATGGCACGGATGCGATTAGCGAAGAAGATGGCGCCACGCTTGGCGGAGCATACAATCCGGTCCGCGGTGAGAAGGTCATTGCATTTGCCAGAAACTTTCTTGACCAGGCCGCACCGCTAAGAGCGGCATCACATCGGGATGTCACCCGCTATGCGATTGTTGAAGGAAAACTATCGGCGTCTCTCAAAGACGGCCAAACAACGGGGCTTAAAGATGAAGAAAAGCTTGCCGGCTATCAGGGAGATCAGGAAAACCCATCAGCCGTTTTGCTGAAAAATAACGGGCTCCACTTTGAAATTCAAATCGACCGCAGTCATCCAATCGGCAAAACAGACCAAGCGGGCGTAAAAGACATTCTTGTCGAAGCGGCGCTGACGACAATTATGGATTGCGAGGACTCGGTGACGGCTGTGGATGCTGAAGATAAGGTGCTCGTATACCGCAATTGGCTTGGCTTGATGAGGGGAGATTTATCAGCCACCTTCACAAAAGGAAATAAAGAGATGACCCGTACTTTGAATCCTGACCGCAATTATGTTTCCCCCACCGGAGAAGAATTTACTTTATCCGGTCGTTCGTTGATGTTTGTCCGCAACGTTGGGCACTTGATGACCAATGATGCGATTCTTGATCAGGATGGAACCGAGATCCAGGAAGGGATTCTTGATACAGTCATTACGAGCCTGCTTGCCAAGCATTCCTTGTTAGGGAACGGACCATATCAAAACTCTTCAAAAGGATCGGTTTATATTGTTAAACCGAAAATGCACGGTTCAGAGGAAGTGGCTTTTGCCAATGAACTGTTTGACCGGGTTGAAGATATGCTCGGCCTGGAACGGAATACGCTTAAAATTGGTGTGATGGACGAGGAACGCCGCACTACATTGAACTTGAAAGCTTGTATTCGTGAGGTAAAAGACAGGATTGTCTTCATCAACACCGGTTTCCTCGATCGGACCGGCGATGAAATCCACACTTCGATGGAAGCAGGCCCAATGATCCGCAAGAATGATATGAAATCTTCCAAGTGGCTGGAAGGTTATGAAAAATCAAATGTCATCACTGGATTGTCAAGCGGCTTCCAGGGACGCGCCCAGGTTGGCAAAGGAATGTGGGCAATGCCGGACATGATGGACGAAATGCTGAAGCAGAAATCCGGACATTTAAAAGCTGGTGCGAATACAGCCTGGGTTCCTTCACCAACTGCAGCGACCTTGCATGCCCTTCACTATCATCAAGTGGATGTAGGAGAAGTGCAAAAGGAGCTTATGAAAGAAAACAGCGACCTGCGGGATGATATTTTGCAAATACCGGTCGAAAAAAATCCTCAGTGGAGCAAAGAAGAAATTCAGCAGGAACTGGATAACAACGCCCAGGGAATTCTCGGTTATGTTGTCCGCTGGGTGGAGCAGGGAATTGGCTGCTCCAAAGTACCGGATATTAACAATGTCGCGCTGATGGAAGACAGGGCCACACTGCGTATATCCAGCCAGCACGTCGCCAACTGGCTTCACCACGGAATTTGTACGAAAGAACAAGTGATGGAAACTTTGCAGCGGATGGCGAAGGTAGTCGATAAGCAAAACAGCGGCGATCCGGAATACCGGCCAATGGCTCCGGACTATGACAGCTCTGTAGCATTTCAGGCAGCCTGTGATTTGGTTTTTAAAGGGTATGAACAGCCAAACGGCTACACCGAACCGATCCTGCACCGCCGCCGTATCGAAGCGAAGGCCAAGTTTGCAGTAAAACAATAGATTTATAAGATATCAGGGCATTCTATTCGCTTAGGATGCCCTATCTTGTAATAACGAAAAGATACAATTGGAAAGGGGCACAATCATGAAGTTTACTAGATTTGCAGTCAATTCTTCCGTTTACACAGGAGTGATCCGGGAAGACGTGATCAGCGAAATTAACGGTGATATATTTGGAGAATGGGAATACACAGGTACAACCTTTTCAAAAAACGACGTTCGGCTTCTCGCCCCATTAATTCCGAATCAAATTATTGGAATCGGTGCGAATTACGTGGAAAAAGTTGATGAGCTTCCAAATGAACTGCCGGAAATACCGGTGTTTTTCTTTAAACCAACCTCATCGGTTATCGGTCCAGATGAGGAAATCGTCATACCAGCAGGGATTGATGAAGTGAAATTCGAATCCGAATTAGCCGTTGTGATCGGGAAAGAAGCAAAGAATATACCCGAATCCGATGTATTGGATTATGTTTTTGGGTACACAGTTGGCAACGATGTAACAGCACCGCAATTTTTTCATCGTGACGGCCATTGGACAATCGGTAAATCGTTTGACACGTTTACTCCGTTGGGCCCGGTGATTGAAACTGAACTTGATCCTTTTTCGGTCAGGGTAGAAGCAAAGTTGAACAATGTTGAAAAACAAAACAGTGCAACAGAGCTAATGATTGTACCGATTCGGAAAATGATTTCCTATCTGACAAATGTCATGACATTAAAACCGGGAGATGTTATTTTAACAGGCAGTCCGGTTGGAGCCGAGTTCGTCAAAGCAGGCGATGTCATCCGCTGTGAGATAAAAGAAATTGGAGCACTGCAAAACACATTTGCCGCTGCAAAAGAAAGAGCAGGAACTTGCCAATAGGCTGCGAAAGCCTTCATGGGTTTGTGCTATAATATTTGCAAGAAAGCGCCGCACTAGAGGTGAGTGATGATGGAACGAGAGAATGTGGTTAAATCCGTGAGCCGGGCGCTGGATATCATTACCCTTATCAGTTCGAAAAAAGGCGGGCTCGGTGTTACGGAGATAGCCAATCAAATCGACATTAATAAAAGCTCTGTCTACCGGATCCTGTCGACGCTTGTCCAATACGGATATGTGGAGCAGGATCAGGAAACGGGCCGCTATAAGCTAGGCTACAAATTTTTGGAAGTGAGTTCAAAACTGCTTGAGTCAATTGACCTTAGAGCCGAAGCAAAACCGTATTTACAGGAATTAGAAAATGAAACAAATGAGGTCATTCATCTCGTTGTCTATGATCAAGGTGAAGTTGTTTATATTGAAAAATTAGAAGGAAATGAAACGCTGCGAATGCATTCGAAGGTTGGCAAAAGAGCCCCAATGCATTGTACCTCAGTAGGAAAAGCGATCCTCGCCCATTTGCCTTCAAATATTGTTCTGGATATTATAGGCCGCAAAGGGATGCCTGCGCATACAAACAAAACGATTACAGATAAGGAAGTGTTTCTCAAGGAACTGGCGCAAGTAAAGCAAAACGGCTATGCTCTTGATCTGGAAGAAAATGAGTATGGCATTACCTGTATCGCGGTGCCAATCTTTGACCATTTAGGGCGGGTCATTGCCGCTGTCAGCATCTCCGGGCCAACGATGCGAATGGCCGACGAACGGCTTGAACAGCTAAAGGTGAGAATGCTGAAAACAGGCCGGCGAATTTCGGCACGGCTTGGATTTGTAAGCAAAATTAGCTGACAGGTTTGCCAAATTCATTGGATCTACAATATAAAAGCTTCCTTCGTGTTCGTAAGGAAGCTGTTTTTACATCTTAAGGAAATCCGCCGGGAAAAGCTACGAGCTACTCTATTTATCAACTTGATAATCTGCTTTGTATTTTTCCTCGGTCGATGAGTTTTGCTTTGTTTTATGATGATCCTTTTCTTCGTGCTGTTCCTGCTTTAGGTCTTCCATTGGGATCGGGTCGACGTTTTTTTCGCTTTCAAAGCGGTCAAACAAACTTTCGTTTTCAGTTGGATATTGTTCTGGATGGTCCATATTTTTCTTTAAATTAGCCAGCTCATTTTTATCCTTCGCCATCTTGTTTCCCTCCGATCTTCGTTTGTCTTCCTTTACCCGCAAAGTTCTATTAAAAACGCAGAATAAAGAAAAGCCTGTCCGAAAACAGGCTGTAAAAAGTCATTTGTTGCTTGCTTTCTCCTGGGTCTTTCCAGGCTCGCGTTGCGGTTCAATATCCTGGTTGTTTTCCTGCTTTTTGTTTTGTTCAACTGAATTATTGTCCTTGTTTTGATCTTTGCCTGTCATCCATATCAGCTCCTATGTTATATGATATATAAAATTTACCCTTTTCATCCAGTGGAAAACGGGTAAAAACAGGAAATCGGGAACAGTTGACCTAAAGCGATGCCGGTCTGTTCCTGATCATATTTTGCAGTTGAATGTATTCTTTATTTGAGCCTATATCAAAGCGCTTGCCTGCAATGACTTTTCCAAGGCATTTTTCGTGTTGGAGAAGAGATTTGATGGCGTCAGTCAGTTGGATTTCACCGCCTGCACCAGGTGTCAGATTCTCAAGATGGCTAAATATCGCAGGAGTTAAAATGTATCTTCCGAGCACGGCCAGATTGGAAGGGGGATTTTGTTTCGGCTTTTCCACAATATCGTCAAGCTTGTATATTCCCGCCTCTATTTCCGCTCCTTTAACGACTCCATAGCTTGAGAGCAAATGTGCTTCCACTTTATTTAAGCCAATGACGCTCGAATGAAACCGGGCATAATCGTCGATAAGCTGCTTCAGCCCGGGAATTCCCTCTTCAAGTATGATATCATCCGGCAGGAGAACGGCAAACGGCTCATCGCCAATAAACTTTTTCCCGATCCTGATTGCATCCCCCAACCCTTTCGCATAAGGTTGTCTCGTGTAGTAAATCTCGCCATCAGGAATTTTATATTGATCAAGGAGATGCTGTTTATTTTCCCTTTCTAAAAAAGCTTCCAGTTCAAGAGAATGATCAAAATAATCGACAATTAAATTCTTTCTTTTCGAGACGACAATTAAAATTTGGTCAATTCCCGAGCGAAAAGCTTCTTCAACAACATAGTGGATTGCGGGCTTGACACCGACGGGAAACATTTCCTTTGGAATCACTTTTGTAATTGGGAGGTTCCGGGTTCCGTATCCTGCTGCAGGTATGATCGCTTTTCTTATCAAGGCCATTTCCCCTTTTAAAAACCGTTTTTAATATAGTATTCATTAATACTCTGTTCGAAAACTTTTTTTGAAATATAAATGTTGATCCATGGAACTTTGGGCTGGATAAGAGGCACACAGCCTTCTTGTCCAGTAATACAATATATCAATGTATTGGCGGGTGGAGGGGATATGAATGAATATATGTGTGCTTGGGGCCGGCTACGTTGGGCTTACAACAACAGCTGTTCTTGCCGAATTAGGCCATAATTTAATATGTGTGGATAAGAGTTTAGAGAAGATCAAGCAGCTTCAAAAGCAGGAGCTTCCCATTTTTGAACCGGGATTGGGAGAATTGCTGATAAAAAATGAAAGAAAAATAAAATTCACGACAGAGAGCGACAAAGCGATTTCCGAATGCGATATAATTTTTATTACTGTTGGAACACCTTCTGCAGAAGGAGGGGCACCGGATTTAAGCTATATTGAGGCGGTTATCGACGATCTCGCAAAAAATATTACATCCTATAAAACAATCATTACTAAAAGCACTGTCCCACCTGGGACCAATGAATATATCATCGAAATGCTGGTCGACAAAGGGGTGAAACGCGACCTTTTTGCCGTCGTTTCGAATCCTGAATTTTTAAGAGAGGGTTCTGCCGTTTATGATATGTTCCATGCTGACAGAACAGTGGCCGGGTTGCAGAAAACCGATACGAAATCGCTGCAAATATTAAAAGCAATCTACAATGGACTTGATGCACCCTTTATCGCAACTACACTTACCGGGGCAGAAATGATCAAATATGCGAACAACGCTTTTTTAGCGATGAAAGTCTCCTTTATAAATGAAATGGCAAGAATTTGTGAAGCTTACGGAGCTGATGTCCGCGATGTAGCGAAAGGGATTGGCATGGACCGCAGAATCGGTGCGGAATTTCTGCAAGCCGGAATCGGCTTCGGCGGATCATGCTTTCCCAAGGATTTGCAGGCGCTGCAATATGCGGCTGTTTCCAAAGAAATTACCGCAAGTATTTTAGAGGCAGTACAAACGGTGAATGATACGCAATTAGAATTGTATATAAAAAAAATGAAAACAGCTTTAAAGGGGCTCACAGGAAAAAAGGCAGCGGTGCTCGGAATATCATTTAAGCCAAATACGGATGACACAAGATATTCGAAGGCAGTCGCCTTCATTGCCAAGCTAATCGAGAATGGTTGCCATGTTCACGCCTATGATCCACAAGCGCTTTTGCCGGCTGAATTATCCGGCAAAGCTGTACAGGTAAAAAGCGTAGCCGATTGTGTAGATAGGGCAGATTGCCTTGTTGTTGCGACGGAATGGCCTGAATTTATGAAGCTTGACTGGAGCCGGGTAAAAGAGCAGATGAAAGGAACGTTGATTGTTGATGGCCGAAACTGCCTTGACTCCAATTCACTTGAAAAGCTTGGATTTCATTGTATGGGAGTTGGCACGGGATGAAGGTTCTTATTACTGGAGCAGCTGGTTTTATTGGATCCCATTTATGCGAATTGCTTCTAAATAAGCAAGAAGTTGAAAAAGTGACCGGTATTGACTGTTTTATCGGTCCGACTCCGGCTGCTTTAAAAGAGGACAATATAAATCTGTTAAATCAACACCGTAAATTTAAACTTGTTAAGGCTAATCTGTTGACGATGCGTTTGGACGATCTGGTTGCGGAAGCGGATGTCGTCTATCACCTTGCAGCGATTCCCGGAGTGCGTTCAAGCTGGGGAGAAAAATTCAGCCAGTATACCGACCATAATATTCTGGCAACACAGCGGTTACTGGAGGCGTGTAAAGGCAAACAGATCGAAAAATTTGTCTATGCGTCGACTTCATCAATCTATGGCGACACGGATGGAAGGGTCGGCGAAGACCAGATGCCGCATCCGCTGTCCCCGTATGGAATAACGAAACTCGGCGGCGAGCATTTGTGCAGGGTTTATCAAAAATTTTATCAGATCCCGACTGTGATTCTCCGTTATTTTACAGTCTATGGACCGCGGCAAAGGCCGGATATGGCTTTTAGCCGGTTTATCCATCAGCTGATGAGGGGCGAGCCGTTGACCGTGTACGGTGACGGCATGCAAACACGGGATTTTACTTATATAAACGACTGTGCAATGGCAACAGCGTCTGTTATCGATAAAGAGAGTATGATTGGTGAGACCATTAATATTGGCGGAAAAGAACGTTCATCAGTTTTAGAAATTATTTCGACTTTAGAAGAAATATCCGGGAAGAAAGCAAAGCTCGTCTTTTTAAACCAGCCCGCCGGGGAACCGAGGCATACTTGGGCAGACATTTCCAAGGCGGAGAAATTGCTGCAATATAATCCGCTAACCGCTTTAAAAGAGGGACTTGAACAGGAATATCGATATTTTTTAACGAGATACAGAGATGGTTCGCTATGAAGATAGGCTATGTTTGTACAGAAAAACTCCCATCTCCGGCAGTGAAGGGCGGGGCCATCCAAATGATGATTGACGGGGTGATCCCGCATTTGCAGGAAAAACATCAGGTGACGATTTTTTCAGTTGCCGATGAGGAGCTGCTGCCTGACTATGAAAAAAATGGACAAATCGAGTATATCCGCTTTCCGCGAAAAAACTATCGCGAAAGTGTTGCCAATGAGCTGAAAAACCATCAATTTGATCTTATCCATGTCTTCAACCGGCCTCGAAATGTAAAGCTATATCAATTAGCATCGCCAAAAAGCAAAATCGTTTTAAGCCTTCATAATGATATGTTTTCCGAGAAAAAGCTATCCTGTGCCGAAGGAAAGGATGCAATCAAGTATGCTGCGAGACTCACAGCTGTAAGCCACTATATTAAGGAGAAAATTTTAGCCCGCTTTCCGGAAGCTGAAGGAAAAATCGATGTTGTTTATTCCGGAGTCGACCTTTCAAGTTACCCGCCTGTTTGGACAGAGGAGGGGGCGGCAATAAGGGCACGAATGAGGGAAACATACAATATCGGTGGGAAAAAAGTCATTTTATTTGCAGGCAGGCTGAGCAAAAACAAAGGGCCCCATCTATTAATCCATGCATTGGAAAAGCTTGTTATTGAAAACGATGATGTTGTTCTTGTCATTGCAGGTGGAAAATGGTTCAGCGATAACCGGGTAAACTCTTATGTAAAAATGCTGCACGAACTCGCTGAGCCATTAGAGGAGCATATTATTTTCACTAAATTTATCCCCCCCGAAAAAATACCCGGGATTTTCTTAATGGCTGATGTTTTTGTTTGCAGCTCGCAATGGAATGAGCCGCTGGCGAGGGTCCATTACGAAGCGATGGCAGCTGGCATACCGGTTATCACCACGAATCGCGGCGGCAATTCCGAAATCATTATCAATGGTTTTAACGGAATTGTTATTGATGATTATCAAAACCCTGACCGATTTGCCGAGGCGATTGACTATCTGCTTACCAATCGAACTGAAGCAAATCATTATGTAAAAGCAGGCCGAAAGCTCGTTGAATTGAATTTCACTTATGAGCATGTCTTTGAACGGCTTGAAAAGGTGTATATGGATGCGCTGCTTATATAAGGACAGCCCAGGAGCATCATCATTCTCCTGGGCTGTCCCTATTTACGATATAAAAATGTTTACGTCTTGCTTTATATGAACAATTGATCAGGCTTCTGTTTCATCATCATTGGATTCTTCTTCGGCATCCTCACTTGATTCATCGCCGGATTCTTCATTTTCATCAACGTTTTCTGCTTCTGCTTGCTGCTCATTGCCTGAATCTTCGCTGCTGGATTCCTCATTATCGCTTTCTTCGTCCGAATTGTCGCTGGACTCTTCATCTCCGCCTTCTTCATTTGAATCGTCGCTGGATTCTTCATTTGAATTACTGCTGGATTCTTCATCCTCAGTTTCTTCGTCTTCTGCTTCCCAGCTTAACTCATTACTTGTAGCCTCAATGCTGCCTTCTTCCTGGGCTTCTTCACCCTCTGTTTCCTCACTTGATTCGTAACTTTCCTCTTCAAGCTCCACTTCATAGTCGTTGTTGATTTCTTCATTATATCCCATTTGTATGCCTCCTAAATGTGAATGACTTTCTGTCAGAATATGCTGATACTGTTGCCTTTGTTCGTCGCCGCATGGCACATTTGCTGTTATCTCCTCAGTTCAGGCGGAATCCAGGCAGCAGTTTTTGCTTCGTTAATGATGAATCTTATTTTTATCTTTGGCCGGACTTCCTCGATCTCTTCGATAGGTTCCTCATCTGTAATTAGTTCGGTAAAGTCGATGATTGAACTTTCATCAGGCAGGTCAACATCGTCAGGTTCAGGCTCTGTATGATATTCAAGCTCCGGCTCCGCTTTGAAGTCCAGGCTTTTTACGCGGGCAGCTGGTTGCTGTGCCGGATTGGACGGATATTCAATAATTTGCTGCCCTTCCCATGTTTCAAGGCCCACTGAACTGTTCAGGTTGCTTTTTGCAATGTCAGCAGGATTTTCAAGAATATTCTGGTATTGAGAAAAACTCCATCCCATTGGTCCGGGGGGCGAGAAAGAAAATTTGGATAGTTCAAGCTTTGGAAAGCTGGAGTTTCTTCGTTTATCAGCCATTTTTCAATCCCCCACTCATGCTTTTTATTTGGCTGAAGGCTTCCGCAAAGTTATGAAGGAATGAACTTTTAGACGCTTCAACGGTTGTAATGTTTTGAAGTGCCCACATATATTTCTCGTCTGACCAGGATCGCTTTTGGCCGAGATAGTATTTATGAATGATCGAACAAAAAAGATGCGGGAAGGATAAATCTGTCCATAACACCCGGTATTGATCTTCTGTTAATGGATTGGCCGCGTCATACGCACTTAGCATATGAATAGCTAAATCATCGTCCCAGATCGACATTTTTTTCATAACTTTATTAAGGAGCACCCGTATATCCCTTGTTGGAAGGTCCTGTGTAATAGAATGCAGCTCCTTCATAAAGGCTTCACCGCCGACTTGAATTAAACGGGCAAAAGTAAAGTCTTGCTGGCAGAAGCCCCCTTCCATTAAGGCTTTTTCGGTGCTGTTAACAAATGGGGCTTCATCCAACTCCCGCAATGCATTCCAACCGCGTTCAAGCATTTGGTCAACGTGTTCAAGGAACAAGATTGAGAAGGGGTCTGCCGGCAATGATTGGGCAATCTTTTTATGACCTTCGAGCTCCTGGAGCTTCCATCTGTACAGTTTTTGCCACTTATTGACCCTGGCCCGTTTTTTGCTTTCTTCCACAGGGATATAACCCTTCGACGCCTGATAAAACAAAGCAGCGAACCTCATTGCCTGGGCAAGATGCTCTTTACTGTAGTACGTCATTTCGCTTCCTTCGGCTTTATCGTAAACAACAAAGGCATGGTTTCCAATTCCAAGGCATGAAGCGCCATTTGTCGTTTTTTGAATTGGAACGATCGGCAAGCCATTTTCATAAAGATGATTGTGGGCATCCGCTATATAGAGCATTCTTCTTGGATTCATCTCGGCTTGCTTTAAGATTTTCACTCCCTCGGCAGTGCTGATTTCCCAGGTCATCCGGCCGCTCTTATTCGAGAGAAGGACAATTTCTTCAGCATCAAAAGGGTAGTGGTCCAGTACACCTTTGAGATAACTGTCGTTTGAATGGCTCGATTCTTCCATATAACTCACCCTTTTTATCAGAATTTGATGGCTTGCCGGTAAACTTGCATGAGGTTATTTGCGACCGTTTGCCATCCGAAACCCGCTTCTACTTTTGCACGCCCGTTTTTGCCAAGCTGAAGGCGCTTTTTTGAATCGGCTAATAATTGATTTAGTCGTATAGCATACGCTTCCGGATTTTCGAAGTCATCAATGATGTATCCGTTTTTCCCTTCATCAATTACTTCGGGGTTTCCGCCTCTGTTGCTTGTTAAGATCGGCAGCCCCGCAGCCATTGCTTCATAATGGACGCGTGCAAGCGGTTCCTGCCACTGCGAAGGACAGACGAACACATCGGACATGGCGTACAGTCCCGGCATGTCCCGCGGTTTCACAAATTGGATAAAGGTCACGTTGTCTGGATATAGGGCACCCAATGTATAAAGATGCTTGACATAATTGTTTATGTCATCATCTCCAAACCATTTTGAACCGACAAAAACAAGCGTGGCATCGCGATGATTCTCCATTATTTGCGGGAGGGCTTGCAGCAAAATATGCGGCCCTTTTACTTTGCTGAGACGGCCAACAAATAGGATCACTTTTTTTTCGGCTAACCCTAACTCACCTCTGACCAGTTTGCGGGTTTTAGCGCCTTCAGACGTCCATCCCGGCTGGTATTCCCTGAGATCTACGCCCGAATAGACCGTCTTCGTTTTTACACGTGCTTCCTTAAATCTTGATGTAATTGTTTTGCCGATGTAATCGCTAACGGTGATAATTTTAGCTGCAGCTGAAATACACTGTTTACCTTCTTGATCGGATAATTTATCCGCTGCAAACATTTCGTTGTGAACGCTTAAAACGAATTGTGTCTTCGGTGCAGCTTCGGCCAGCTGATTCAGCCAGGCAGGCCGGTTGCATAAGTGGACAACATCATATTGTGCCTCGCTGATGTGGCGGGTGAGTTCTTCCAAATAACGATCTTGGTCGAAGCGAATATACTGAACGTTTGAACGTTTCTCCGTCTCGGGAAGCTCGGGGTCTTTAATTGAGATCACAGTAACATTCTCGGTTTTACCAATATAGGATGCGACCGAGTCCAGATAAATTTGAATTGCTCCACCCCTGATAGCTGGAACAGGAAGTTTTTCTGTAGCAACGAGAGCAATTTTCATTTGTTACCTCCATTCTCGCTGATATGGACGATAGGATTTCTGTTTCTACTATGATACGGGGTTTGTCAGTGCAAGGTGAGTTAATCCTTTTTAAGAAAATAAAAAAGGGCAAAAACCACAAAACAAACGTAAATTTCTAAAAAATAGTTGTACGGCCGGGGCAAGAATAGGGATTTGCCATACTTTATGTAATAAGAAGGGAAGAGGATGGTGAACACTTTTGGAGAATGAACATGATTTTGAAGGGAACAATGAACAAACTGGTGAAGCCATTTTAACTGTCGAAGAACAAGAAAAACTCACCAAACTTGCTGAATCAATGATGCAATTCTGGGATATCCCCATTACTTCGATAGAATTGATTCAAGGCGGGCAAATGGCACTGGTCTGGAAAATCCATACTCCCGGTGGTGCTGTTTGTTTAAAAAGAATCCACAGACCTGAAAAAAAAGCTCTCTTTTCAATAAATGCGCAAAATTATCTTGCTAAAAAAGGATTTCGGGTACCGGGAATTATTCCGGCAAAGGATGGCGGGCTCTTTACAAAATACGGACCGTTTTTGTTTGTTGTCTATGATTGGATTGAAGGAAGGCCGTTTGAGCTGACGGTCAAGGAAGATCTGAAATTTATTATGAAAGGGCTGGCTGAATTTCATACAGCATCCGTAGGATATAAGCCTCCCGCAGGAGTACCTGTTTTTACAAAACTTGGACGCTGGCCCAATCATTATGTAAAAAGATGCCAGCATATGGAAACTTGGAAGCTTCATGCCAAAAATTTTCCGGACGATCCTTTTTCACAGCTTTACTTAGAAGCAATCGACGAGTTTATTGCCGAAGGAAACGAAACATATAAGAAACTAATGGCATCGGATTACCCGTCCTGGACAGCAAATGTAAAAAAGGCGCCTAATCTTTGCCATCAAGACTATGGAACCGGCAACACGCTGCTCGGCAATGACGGGCAGATTTGGGTGATTGACCTTGACACCGTGTCGTTTGACTTGCCGATTCGCGACCTTAGAAAAATGATTATCCCGCTTCTGGATACAACGGGTGCATGGGATCAAGAAACATTTGATATTATGATCGATGCGTATGAGACAGTATCCCCGTTAACCGGGGAACAAAAAAGAATTATGTTTATTGATATGCTGTTCCCTTATGAACTGTATGATATTGTCCGCGAGAGATATGTCAGAAAGACCGTGATGCTTCCGGAAGAGCTGAGCGGCGCGATGGAATATGAGCGCATTAAAGCCAAAGCTTTACAATCACTTATCGGCGGATAGCATCCAATTAATTATTTTCAGGTCTGCAAATGCTGAACCTTCTGAAAAATGGAAGGTTCTTTCGTTTTTTTAGGAAACTTTCCAACTATATTTGTGAAAAAACCTTGTTTACAATGTATTTCATTTTACATTTTTGCAAATGATATTTAAAGCAATTGGTGTTAAACAATCCAAATAACTCCCAATTATTTGGGGAGTTTTTTTGTTTAAACAATCTCTGTGGCCTGGACGTGCGTGCAGAGTGCTTTTACTTAATTTAGGTTAGGTGGTCAATGATGTTTCCAGGAGAATTATTGATTATCGGCGGACATGAAGAAAAATTTAATGGAGTAGAGATTTTAAGAAAATTTGCAGAGCTCGCCGGAAAACGCAGAGGGGCAATCGGCATTTTACCGACAGCGTCGGAAATCCCGGAAGAGGTAAGTGCCGACTATATAAAAGCATTTAACAATTTGGGCATTCATGATATTAAGGTTCTTGATGTTGATTCACGCCAAAAGGCTGATAGCGATGAAATGGCCGCAATCGTGTCCGGGCTTTCTGCACTGTTTATAACGGGAGGAAACCAAAACCGGTTAACACAATTTATTGCAGGCACAAAGCTTTTCGATGCGCTTAAAGAAGCCCGGCAGCGCGGAATGGTGCTGGCAGGCACAAGTGCAGGAGCATCGATTATGGGCAGCGATATGATTGCCTCGGCTAAAACAAAAGAAAATGATAAAGGATTAAAAATAGAAATGGGCAAGGGCTTTGGCTTTCTTGAAAACTTCATCATCGACCAACATTTTTCGCAGCGGGCAAGATTCGGCCGGCTTCTTGGAGCAATTGCAGAAAACCCGGATTTGGTCGGTATCGGGATTGATGAAAATACGGCCATTTTAATAAAGGGCAGTGTGTTTAAAGTGTTTGGTGAACATCAGGTGTTTGTGATTGACGGGAAGGAAGGCCATTTAATTGATGTCGTAAAATCCGACAACGGCGGAGAAGAGCTGACAATAACAGATTTTAAGCTCCATACGTTAACAGATGGTTTCAGCTTCGATCTTTCATCCCGAAAATTAATCAACAGAAAAGAGGATAGTCAAGAATGAAAATTAACCGAGTGAGATACCTTAAAGGGCCAAATTACTTCAGCACCCGGCCTACTATGTGGATCGAACTGGACCTTGAAGAACTGGAATCACAGCCTTCACATCTGATTCCCGGTTTTAATGCTTCTCTTCTTGCCATTATGCCAACTTTAAGAAACCATACTTGCTCACTAGGTTATAAAGGCGGGTTTGTTGAACGCCTGGAAGAAGGAACATGGATGGGACATGTTCTCGAACATATGGCAATAGAACTGCAGTCAATGGCGGGTATCGCCGTAAAACGGGGTAAAACGATTACGAGTGATAAAAAAGGGATTTATTTCGTCACCTATGATTATAAAGAGCCCAAGTCAGGAGAATTCGCGTTTAGAGCTGCTGTCGAGATTATCGAACATATTCTGGCGGGATATGGGGAGATCAGCATAGAACCTTATGTTTCCGAAATTTCGCGGCTTTATTATCAAAATAAACTCGGACCAAGTACGGAAGCGATCTTTCTTGCTGCTGAAGAGGCCGGAATTCCGGTTGAACGAGTCGGTACTGAAAGTTTGCTGCGCTTGGGAACCGGTTCAAAGCAGAAATTTGTCCAGGCAACGATTACAAGCCAAACGTCGTTATTGGCTGTCGAAAATGCATGTGATAAACAAATGACAAAGTTGATTCTTTCCAGCTGCGGGATACCAGTTCCGGAGGGCGAGGTTGTTTCAACTTTTACGGAAATTTTTCAAGCTGCAGACCGGCTTGGATTTCCGCTTGTCATTAAGCCGTTAAAAGGAAGACAGGGACAAGGCGTGATCACCAATATCAAAAATAAGGATGAACTTTTTAATGTTGTAAACTGCCTGGATAAGCATGAGAAGGAGTTCATTATC
Source organism: Bacillus sp. V3-13 (assembly GCF_002860165.1). Lineage (GTDB taxonomy): Bacteria > Bacillota > Bacilli > Bacillales > Cytobacillaceae > Bacillus_BJ. The sequence continues at coordinate 22,539 of NZ_PGUZ01000053.1, forward strand.
GAACGTTACTATGATGGAAATGATTACAGGTTGCTGGTTATAAACGATAAATTAGTGGCAGCGAGCCTGCGCACCCCTCCGTTCGTTATTGGAAACGGAAAGGATTCAATCAGAACGTTAATTGAGCTCGAAAATCGCAACCCAAACCGCGGTGATGACCATGAGAAGCCTATGTCAAAAATACCGCTGAACTATACCGTAACCTGCTATTTGGAAAAATTTGATTTAACCCTTAACTCTGTCCCTGAAAAAGGGCAGGTGGTTCAGGTTGTCGGCAATGCCAATCTTTCGACGGGCGGACAAGCAATCGATGTAACGGACGAAGTCGATCCGGCGATAAAAGAATTGGCGCTGACATCTGCGAAAGCGTTGGGACTGGATATCGCCGGTATTGACCTGATTTGCAAAAATATCGCTAAACCGTTTAAACCAGGCGAACTCGCTGTCGTTGAAGTCAATGCGGCACCGGGCATCAGAATGCACCATTTTCCAAGCAAGGGCAAGAAACGCGATGTCGGCAAAGAAATCGTCCGCTATTTGTTTAAAACAAGGGAAGAGGCCGCGATTCCAGTCATTGCGATTACCGGAACAAATGGAAAAACGACTGCGGCAAGACTCGTAAAGCACTTTCTGGAGAGCAGCACTGTAACAGTTGGCATGTCCAATTCAGATGGTGTTTTTATTGGCAGCCAATGTGTGGAGGAAGGGGATTGCAGCGGCCCGATCAGCGCAAGAAAGATATTGCACCATCCGCAAGTCGATGCGGCTGTCCTTGAAACAGCACGAGGCGGAATCCTCCGGGAAGGGCTTGCTTTTCGGCATTGTGATGTCGGGATCGTCACGAACGTCAGTGAAGACCATCTCGGCCATGATGGCATCGAAACCTTTGACCAGCTTGTAAAATTAAAAAGGCTGATTCCGGAAGTGGTCATCAAGGGCGGGGCTTGCATTTTAAATGCAGATGACCCCCATGTAGCTTCAATGGCAAAATACACGTCAGGCACAGTCATTTATACATCTGTAACGGCATTAAATAAACATGTTCAAGCCAGAATGAGGAACGGACGCCCCGTTTGGTATGTTGATAGCGGAGGAATGATTATATATGCTGCTGAAGGGAGAAAAACAAAATTTCTTCCTGTCTCAGATATTCCGATTACGATCAATGGAACAGCGAAGCATAATATCGCCAATCTCCTTCAGGCACTGGCAGCCGCGTTTTCACAAGGAATTCCCATGGAGGAGCTAAAAGAAAAATCTTTAACGTTTCTCCCTGATTTTGATCAATCGAAAGGCCGTTTTAATAAAATCAGCAAGCGGGACAGATTGATCATTGTTGACTATGCGCATAATGTGGCAGGTTTACGTGCGATATACGATACTATTCATTCCTTTAAAAGAAACAGGCTGATAACAGTCCTCTCGGCACCAGGTGACCGGATTGATGCTGAGATCGTTGGCCTTGCAAAAGCCGCTGCCCGGCATTCCGACATTTTAGTGATCAAGGAGGATGGCGATTTACGGGGCAGAACTCCATATGAGGCAGCCAATATCATTCAAGCAACAGCGCTTCGTGAAGGAATGTCTTTGGACCAAACCTCTATTATCAGAGATGAGCTTGAAGCATTTTATGGAGCTTGGGACATATCAAAACGCGGCGACATCCTGCTCTTTTTGTATGAAGATTTCTCAAGCATCAAAAAGTTTTTTCAAAACTTTCCTGAAAAAGCAAAAACTAAAGTTAAGAAGCAATAAGCAGATTGTACGCTGAGACTTAGAAAAAAATCTAAGTCTTTTTCTTCTGGCCAATTCATCGTTTTCCAAATGAAGTCCGCTTCGTTTTCAATAAATTGTATGCCATTGATTTTGCGGGTGCATATAGTATTGAAAAAGGAGGGAACGACGAAAATTGATTAGAATTCGCTCACTGGCGTATCCCGGTCCAGATGGTTACGGTCTTAAAGATTTACAACGAGATATTTATGATGAAATGAAGAACAGCGAGGATCTCTATGTATATGATACAATCGATCAACTTCTCTTTGAAATAAAGGCCAGGGAACAGATTGTCCGTGCTTCGTATAGCCTGAACAGAAGCGGCGTTGTGTTTTCCTCTTTTAAAAAATCCCGATTCAATCCGGATTTTTGGTTATGGACGAGTAGAGGCTACCGGTTGCGGCCGGGTGTTTTGCCTTCCGACGCCATTAACGATATTTTTAACAATGGCCGCATTTATGGATTTGAATGTTCAACCGCGATCGTGATTATTTTTTACAAAGCCTTGATCGAATCGATTAATTTAAGGGCTTTTAATTATTTGTTTGCCAACTTGCTTGTGTGGGACTGGAATTATGACTGGGACCTTGGAATTACTACCCGTCCCGGCAAAAATTTTATCCCCGGAGATATCGTGTACTTTTATAATCCAGATTACCGGGAGCCGATCTGGATGGGGGAGAATGCAGTTTATTTAGGAAAAGGCAGGTATTACGGGCATGGAATTGGAGTTGCGACGGAAGCTGGGATGATTAATGCCTTAAACACGCGCCGCAGGGACGGAGCAGAGCGGTCCGCTTATTTGCTGGAGCAGCACAGCCGTTTAAACTTTAAATATTTACAGCAATTTGCCGTTTGACAGCGAACATGAAAAATGGAAGAGCATGATAAATTGGAAAGGATTTCCGATTTATCATGCTCTTCTTCTGTTTAGACATGATAATTTCCAAAAAAGTTTTATTAGATGGTGAAACACCGGGCCCTGGATTATGACAATCATCCTTAACTCCAGGTATGCAAGCATTAGACGCATTTTTAATCAGAACGTTCCGTGATACGAATTACATAGGGCTCTTAGTAAAAAAGTATTGAAGTACAAATTTCGGCATAGTTTTCAGCAGACAGGGAATAAAAAAGAAGAACAACTCTGCACATATAGACAAAATTCAACATAATTAGGGCAAGCAAGGGAGTTAAAATTATGAGATTGTCACAGCTGCTTCAGCATCTTTATGGCCGGGCCTGCGTCTCCGACATGAATTTTCGCGACGCCGAGGTATTCGGTATTGAAATGGATTCCAGACAAGTAAGACCAGGGGATGTTTTTATAGCGATAGCAGGATACGCTTCCGATGGCCATAGCTTTATCGATGAAGCGGTAAACAGGGGAGCCGTAGCGGTCATCGGGGAGAAGGATTTGAAAACAGCGGTACCTTATTTTCAAGTGATTGACAGCCGAAAGGCTTTAGGAAAGTTATCCAGTTTTTTCTACGGTATGCCTTCCCATAAACACAAAGTTATCGGCATTACCGGTACGAATGGAAAAACAACCGTAGCTTATATGCTGAGGCATATTCTTGAGACGGCAGGCCGGACTTGTTCCATGCTTGGAACCGTTTCATATATCATCAATAATGAACAGTATAAGCCGACCAATACAACTCCTGATTCACTTCAGCTTCAAAGGCTTTTGTCGTTAAGCAATGATGAGTTTGTCGTTCTTGAAATATCGTCACACGCCCTTTCCCAACACAGGGTAGAAGGGTTGGAGATAGACTATGGTGTGTTTACAAATTTAGGACATGATCATCTCGACTACCATCAAAATATGAATGATTACTTTTTGAGTAAATGTTCGATGTTTAGTCACTTAAAGGAAGACGGCAAAGCTGTTATTAACCGTCTCAATGAATGGGGAGACAAGCTTGCGGGCCTGTTAAAAACGGATGATATCCCGGTTATCACGCTCGGCAACAGCCATCGCGATTATTTGCGGATTGAAAATATCCGCCTTAATGGACAAACGCGGTTTACCCTGGATTATCAAGGAGAAAAATACGGAGTCTCACTGCAGTTTCCAGGGCTCCACAACGTCCATAATGCAGCGATCGCTTTTTTGGCGGCCTCTGATATCGGCATTGATCCCGAGACCATTTTTGCAGCGTTGGAATCGTTTAAAGGAGTACCAGGAAGATTTGAAGTGGTTGAACATCCGGAAGGGGCGAAGTTCATCATTGATTATGCCCATACGGATGATGCCATTGAGTATTGCCTGCAGGCAGCAAGGCAGCATGGTGCAACAAAAATTACCCACATTTATGGGTTCAGGGGAGCAAGGGACCGGACAAAAAGGGAAAGCATGATTGCCGCCTCCGTTAAGCTGAGCGACCGCTTTATTATGACCTTTGACGACTTAAACGGAGTAGAAGAAGACAAAATGGAACAGGAGCTGATCCATTTAAACATGCTGTACGGAAACGGCAAGGGTGAAGTCCTTCCAGACAGGACGCTTGCGATCCAAAAGGCCTGGAGCACCGCAGAGAAAGGCGAATGGGTATTCATAACCGGCAAAGGACCGGAAGAATACGAACGTCCCTTTACCCTGCCGGTTAAATCGGATAAGGACGCCTGCGAATATTTGCTTGACAGCTTTAAAGAAAAAGCCGGAATTTGTTGATTTGCATAGAAGTGGGACCGCACATTTGAATGCGGTCCTTTTCTATATGCCTTTAGTCACGAGGGTATAATTACTTTTCACCCCACAATTCAACATTCACAAATAGAAAATTGGCAAAATTTTGAGTTTTATAACCTTTTTCTTTTATATGGAAAAAATTAAACTGAGTACGATATAAAGACTATGTTTGCATAAATATCAGGTTTTTTCATCAGGAGGAAAATAAATGAAAGTCTTTTTCAGAATTTTGCTTGTAATAAGTTTATTCGTCATCACCGCTTGTACGCCATCAGCTAATACCGAGGAGAATAAAAGCGGTAAGGAGCTGAAAATCGGAATTATGCTTTCCGATGTTGGCCTTGGTGACCAATCATTCAGTGATGCCGGGTTTATGGGATTGGAAAAAGCGAGAGATGAGCTCGGTATTGTTTTTGACTATAGAGAAATTTCCGAGACCGGCGATTATGAAACGGGTTTGAGAGAGCTGGCCGATGAAGGCAATGAAATTGTCATTGGACTGGGCTTTATGGTTCAGGAAGCATTGGAAACGGTAGCAAAGGAATATCCGGATACCGACTTTTTGATCGTCGATTCTGCATCAGAGGTGGATAATGTTTATTCTGTTATCTTTAAGGAACAAGAGGGCAGCTATTTAATCGGCTATCTTGCCGGAATGAAAACAAATTCAAATGTTGTCGGCTTTATCGGAGGGGTGGATGTCCCGCTGATCCGGAAATTCGCCGCCGGTTTTGCCCAGGGTGCAAAAGACGCTAATCCTGATGTGCAAATCGTCAATGAGTATGCCGGAGACTTCGGTAAACCCGGGCTTGGTGCAACAATCGCACAAGGAATGATTGCAAAAGGGGCGGATTTCATTTATCCGGCGGCCGGCCTAACCGGCATGGGTGCTCTGAAAGAGGCAGAAAGCAATGGGATTTATTCATTTGGTGTCGACTCTGACCAATACTTTCTCGCGGAAAAATCGGTTGTCACTTCGATGGTGAAAAAAATTGACAATGCGATTTTCTCCGTTATTAAAACGTATAAAGAAACCGGAAAAATCCCTGAAAAACACATTGAGCTTGGCTTAAAAGAGGATGGTGTCGGTCTCGCTGATATCCGCGTCCTGGAGTTAACGGAGGATGAGCAAAACAGGCTCGCTGAAAAGATCGAGGAAATCCAATCCGGAGCGATAAAAGTCAACACTGACTACTAGAGAGAAAGGAAGGGTACCCGCTATGAATCTTAGAACGAAACTTTTGTCAAATTCGTTAATTCCGCTGGCAATTGCGGTCATCATGATCGGATTTATTATCTATCAAATGACACAAATCCAATCATCCAATCAAAACGACGTTCAAAACCTGGTAGATGCTCAAAAACTTAATGCTTCGATTTTATCTGCCGAGCAAGCTTTGGCCACCTATTCCGGTTCTCCAACAGCAGGAAATGCTCATAATGTGAAGGCTGCTTTTGCAGCTGTGAAAGAGATAAAGGAGCAGCTTGGGAAAAATATTAGTGACAAAACAGAATTAAAACAGCTGGCAAAGGTGGATGAAAAGTTCTCGAAATTGGAAGATGCATCTGTTTTGGCACTCGAAAAAGGGGATGTTACGGAAGCGAAAAGGCAGTCCTTTCGCACAAAGGGAGTTGCCAACGATGTTTATTTATTTAATAAACAGATCAATGAGGGCTATGATGCCAACCAGAAGTTAATTAAGGATCAAATTTCGTTTATTATTACGAGTTCACTGATTGGCAGCATATTTTTGCTGGTTTTAACCGGGTTATTGACGTTCGTGTTTACGAAGAAAATAGCGTCGCCATTGAAAAGTCTCGCCGATAGCGCAAGAAGGATTGCGGGTGGCGATTTAACAGTTGAAATTGAAAACAGCAGGTCCAATGATGAAATCGGTCAACTGAACACAGCCTTTAAGCAAATGGCTGATAATTTGAAAAATCTCATCAACCATCTTTCCGACAGTTCAAGTCAGGTGGCAGCATCCTCCCAGCAGCTTTCGGCAACCGCAGAGGAATCGTTCCAGCTTACATCGAATCTTGCTGCCAGAATGAAAGAAGTGGCGGCAGGGGCAGAGCACCAGATGAGCATGTCGCAGGAAAGTGCTGTTTCTGTAGAAGAAACAAGTATCGGAATTACGAAAATTGCAGAAAACGCATCGCTGCTTTCAGAGCTTACAAATGAAACTGTAGCGAAAGCAGAAGAAGGATCGGCCTTTGTTGAAAAAACGGTACAACAAATGGATGAAATTCATATATCTGTGGATACGACTGATTCAAAGGTACAAAATTTAAGCATGCGTTCCCTTGAAATTGGTGAAATTGTCGGAATGATTTCGGCGATTGCCGAACAGACGAACCTCCTTGCTCTGAATGCTGCGATTGAAGCGGCGCGTGCAGGCGAGTCAGGAAAAGGCTTTGCTGTCGTGGCAGGAGAAGTTAAAAAGCTTGCCGAACAAACCAATTCCTCGGCAAAGCAAATCAGTGATATCGTTGTTGAAGTACAGAAGGAAACGGAAAGTTCTGTAGCAGCCATGAACGAGGTAAGAAGTCAGGTTCAAGAAGGAATTCAGATTACCGGCGAGACAAAAGCGAAATTTACAGAAATATTGGCGGCGATGGCGGAGATGATTTATCAAATTGAGGATATCTCGGCGACAAGTGAAGAGATTTCTGCCGGATCGGAAGAAGTGGCAGCTTCCGTCCAGGAGATGGCAGCAGTTGCCAAGCAATCTTCAGCCGGTACAGTTGAAGCAGCGGCATCCGCCGAGAAGCAGTTGGAGGCAATTAACGACATTAACCAGGCTGTGGGCAAGCTTACCGAAATGGCAGGCAGTATGGAGTCGATATTGGCCAAGTTTAAAATGAAATAAGCAGGATTCAGCCTGTTCCAGATGCATGGAACAGGCTTGTTTGTTTTCATGGTTACCTGCCTATTTTTACAATGACAGCTGCCTTGAAACCTGCGTTCTGTCTGCTGTTAAGGAGTATATCCCCAAAATTTATCGGAAGCCTATAAACACTTATACCATAAGTTGAATAAGATATAATGAAATTCGAAAAAGGAGGTTATTGATATGTCAGGTGACTATGGATATGGCGGCGGTTTTGCGCTGCTGGTTGTTTTGTTTATCCTGTTAATTATCATTGGAGCATCGTGGGGTTACGGAGGATTTTAATAAATTTCCTATTATAAAGGAGGTTTTATGATGTACGGCTACGGCTATGGTTATGGCTGCGGCTACGGTTATCCCGGAGGATATTACGGCGGTTTTGCATTAATCGTCGTGCTGTTTATCCTGCTGATCATTGTAGGGGCGGCTTGTTTTAAATTTTAATCGCTGTTAGGGTGATTGCGCGCCAGCAATCATCCTTTTTTATGAAGGAATTGAAAAACAAAAAGAAACGAAAGTCAAATTTTGATAAGCGCGCTTGATCATGAGTACAAACAGCTTCTTGCCTTAAAAAAGAATCGTTTTGATGGCAGCTGAATTCGAGCTTTATTCCCCCAAAAATTTACATTTTTCGCAAAAAACTTCACCTTATGAAGTTTAAGAGAAGAACAAGCGGGTATCTATTGTATGTGCAATTTAAAAATCTACACCTGGGGGGATAAGAATGAGGAAGCGAATGCTGTTAATTCTAGCTGTGTTTTTAATACTGGGGTCCCTTGCCGGCTGCTCCGGGGGAAACAGCGCTGAAGCCGAAAAAACGGAAGACGGCAAAGTGGTTGTCGATTTTTGGACTTTTTGGGGATCTGAAACAAGAAGGCCGATAATCGAAAAGATTATTGAGGACTTCAACAACTCTCAAGATAAAATTGTGGTTAAACATACTTATCTTCCATGGGGAGATATTTGGACAAAAAACCTCGCTTCCGTTGCAGCGGGAAATCCTGCAGATGTCATTATTAATGATATTAACAATGTCAGCCAGCGAGCTAAAAACGGACAGGTTGAAGATATAAGCAAATACTTGGATGATTCGTTTAAGAATCAATTTTACCCGCATTTATGGGAAACTGTCGTTTATGAAAATAAAACTTACGCAGTTCCGTTTAATACAGATACCAGGATGTTGTTTTATAATAAAAAAGCTTTTCAGGAAGCAGGGCTGGATCCTAATAAGCCACCGCAAACTTGGGCCGAGCTTGAAGAATATGCAATCAAGCTTGACAAGAAGAACGGAGAAACTTATGAAAGAATCGGCTTTTACCCTCTCTGGGATAACCCGAATGCTTCAGCCTGGATGATGAACGCCGATAATGGCACAGGTTATATCGAAGATGGTGAACTAAAGATTAATACACCGAAAAAAGTTGAAGCATTAGAATGGCTGCTTAAATGGCAGGACCGCATCGGTGCGAAAAATGTGCAAGCTTTCAAGGCTGAATTTGGCAGTGAACAGTCAAATCCGTTCATTGCAGAAAAGGTAGCGATGTGGACCGACGTCGGCACGTTCTATACCCAGATCCGCGATTATGGCCAGCACCTCGACTTTGGTGTGGCCCCGATTCCGTCGTTTACTGAAGGATCGGGTCATTGGTCTGAAGGCGGCGGATTCGTCGCGGAAGTTCCAAAAGGTTCTGACAGTCCGGAAGAAGCAGTTGAATTTATTAAATATTTGACTGGACCAGAAGCGCAAAAATATTGGGCAATGGAAAACTTTGATAATGCTGCCAATATTGAAGCGGCAGAAGCAACAATGAACGAATTGCAGGGCAAGGACAAAGAGGTATATGAAGCGACAGTAAGAAATCTCGAGGAAACAAAAATGGGTCCTGTCCCAGTTGAATATCCTGAATATCATGACCGCATCAATCCGGTGATTGATAATATCATGAGAGGAAAAATCTCTCCTGAAAAAGGATTGGAAAAGGCTGAAAAAGATGTTGAAAGTATAAAAAAATAATAAGTGCGTGAAAGAGAGAAGGATAAATCGCCTTCTCTCTTTCCTTAAAAAAATAGAGGGGTGAGGAGTTTGAAATCATATGATTCTTCTGCTTATACGGAAACTGGAACAAGCATTGTCCAAAAACGAACAAAACAACGTGAAGAAACAGCCATTCAAACGCAAGCTCCGAGGCGTTTATCGAAAAGGATGAGAGAGAATCTGTTCGGCTATTTATTTATAAGCCCCTGGATGGTCGGCTTTATTGGATTACTGTTGGGACCGCTTCTCTTTTCTTTATATACGAGCTTTACAGACTATAATATCACTTCGAAGATGAATTTTATCGGCCTTGAGAATTATAAACGCATGTTTACAATCGATGATCTATTTATGACTTCTTTATGGAACACGCTTTATTACGTGTTATTCTCGGTACCTTTAACGACGATCGGGGCGATCCTGCTTGCTGTCCTTTTAAATCAGAAGGTAAAAGGAATGAAAGTTTTCCGCACAATTTATTACTTGCCTGCGATTCTTTCAGGCGTCGCTGTTTATTTTTTATGGATGCAGCTGCTCAGCCCGTCAACAGGATTGGTCAATACTTTTCTCGGCTGGTTTGGTATTGAAGGACCGGCCTGGCTGTTTGACCCTGAATGGACAAAGCCCGCCCTGTTGTTAATGAAGATGTGGAGTGTCGGCGGCGGAATGCTGCTTTATTTAGCGAGCCTTCAAGGTGTATCGGGAAGCTTGTATGAAGCGGCTGAACTCGATGGGGCGAGTTCCTTCCAAAAGTTTTTCTACATTACTTTGCCAATGATATCACCGATTATTTTCTTTGACGTCATTACAAGCACGATTGGGTCATTCCAGGTGTTCCAGGAAGCCTATGTCATGTCGAAAAACGGCGATGGCGGGCCGGCAAATTCACTGCTCTTTTATAATCTTCATATGTGGAATAATGCTTTTGAAATTTTCGATATGGGATACGCTTCGGCAATGGCCTGGCTTCTGTTTATCATTGTCATGGTGTTAACGTTTGTTAATTTGAAGCTTGGAAAACGATGGGTTCATTATGAAGGGGGAGATAACAAATGAAGACTGCCCCGGTTTCTGCGCCAAAATTTTATGAGTCGAAAAAGTTTAAAACAAAGCTTAAAAACTATATCGTCATGTTATTATTAATAGCCGGAAGTGTTGTGATTCTTTCACCTTTATGGTGGATGATTTCGACTTCATTGAAGTCGCCGCAAGAGATCGCCCAATACCCGCCGTCCTTTTTCCCGAGCGAGTTCCGCTTCTCAAATTACATTGAGGCATGGAAAACAGCTCCTTTTACGCGCTGGGCTTTAAATACACTGTTTATTGCTGTATGTGTGACGTTGGGAAGCGTGTTGGTCAATTCGCTGGTCGCTTATTCTTTTGCAAAAATTCGTTTTAAGGGAAGAAATGTCCTTTTCGTCATCGTTCTCTCAACGATGCTGATCCCCGGATTCGTCACGATGGTTCCTCAGTATATTTTGTTTTCAAACTTGGGCTGGTTAAATACGTACTTGCCTTTAATCGTTCCTGCCTTTTTAGGCAGTGCCTTTTTTATCTTTTTGCTGCGCCAGTTTATGATGTCAATTCCAAATGAGCTGATAGAAGCCGCCGTGCTTGACGGGGCTAACCATTTCCACATTTGGTGGAATATCGCTTTGCCGCTGACCAAACCAGCTCTGGTGGCCGTAGCGATTCTGGCATTCAATGGCGCATGGAACGATTTGCTCGGACCGCTGCTTTATATAAATGACGAAAGCTTATACACATTGCAAATTGGACTGCAAACCTTTAAAGGAACCGTGCAAATCCAATGGCATTACTTAATGTCGATGTCAGTCATGGTCTTGCTGCCGGTCGTTCTCTTATTCTTCTTCTTTCAGCGATATTTTATTGAAGGATCTAATATCAGTTCCGGCTCGAAGGGGTAACTGATAAACTTTTATACCGCATAAAATAAATCTCATGTAACACATGGGGTTTTGGCGGTTTCTTTAGGAGAAATCAATACCGATAAGCTTTATTGAGTAGCCCTCCCATCAAAATTCAACAGTAATAATAAAGGCCCTGACGGATTTTGTCATGGCCTTTATTTATTGGTTATTGCTTTATGCTGCCGGGCTTGTTTGGATCGACAAAGACATGGGTTTGTGCAGCTTTCCATGCTTTAAATTTTTCTAAATCAGCGGATATTTGTTTGAAAGCATAAGCGATGACCGCTGCATCATCGACAAGGCCAAGGCCAATAATAAAGTCCGGAATAATATCGATCGGCGAAACAAAGTAAATAATTACCGCCAAAATAGTAATAAGCGAGCGGGTTGGGAGACGATATTCCCCCTTTATCCACATTCGGATCATGTCAAAAAACAGCTGCAGCTTGTCCCATGTTTCAGCAAGCGCCCCTTTACTCCGATTGGCTTTATTCATTGCCTCTTTGAGCAAATTTCGAGCTTTAGCGGGATCCTTGGCATACCCGCCAGCCTTTGATTCATATTTTTGAAGTTCTTTTTCCACCTTTTCGTCTGTTGGCATACCGATTCCTCACTTTATCATTTTTTTTACTATCTATTTTCCTGCAATTGCTCGAACATAAACCTATTGATTTTTAGGTCGCAGTGACTGCTTCTTTATAAAATTGTACCACAAAGCGGCCAATGCCCGGGTGTCGCAGCTTCGTCCAGGTTCTTGCTGAAATAGAGTTGTTTCTTTTTAATTGCTTAAAGTTTCAAAATTAAAAGATATAAGACTTATTTATTGACCCGCCTGATAGATAGATGTAAAATGAAAGCGTCAACAGACATGTATATACAAGTTTGGATTTGTTCCAAATTACTGCTTACCTAGTGACAGGATATAACTGGACCTTTTAACAAATAATACAGTAAGGAAAAAGCAGTTTTCTATTTCACCTTTGTAAAATCATCACAGGAGGAAAGATAAATGAGCGATAACAGGAAATCTGCCGAACAGATCGTCGAGGCCGTTGGCGGAAAAGACAATATTGCCGCCGCCACACATTGTGTAACCCGGCTCCGGTTTGCTTTAAAGGATGAGGATAAAGTAGATAAAGAAAAACTTGAAGATATTGATCTGGTTAAAGGTTCTTTTTCGGCAAATGGGCAATTCCAGGTTGTCATTGGCCAGGGAACAGTTGATAAAGTATACAACGAAATGGTAGACATCACTGGAATCGGCCGCGCTTCGAAGGAAGAAATAAAAACAGCCGCTGCAGAAAAGCTTAATCCTTTGCAAAAAGCAATCAAAACACTTGCGGATATCTTTATTCCGATTCTGCCAGCGATTGTGACTGCCGGTTTATTGATGGGGATCAACAATATTATGACAGCCCCGGATATATTTTTTGATGACCAGTCTTTCGTTGATGTTTATGAAAACTGGGCTGACCTGGCTGGCATGATTAACCTGATCGCCAATACCGCATTCGTATTTTTGCCGGGTTTAATTGGCTGGAGTGCTGTCAACCGCTTTGGTGGAAGCCCGTTACTCGGGATTGTTCTCGGTTTAATGCTCGTACACCCTGATTTATTAAATGCCTGGGGGTATGGCGCAGCCGATGAGGTTCCAACCTGGAACTTGTTTGGTCTCGAAGTGCAACAAGTCGGCTACCAGGGCCAGGTTTTGCCGGTTTTAGTCGCTTCTTACGTGCTGGCCAGAATTGAAATATTTTTACGAAAGCGCATCCCTGATGGATTTCAACTGTTAACAGTTGCGCCGATTGCATTACTGGTAACTGGCTTTCTTTCCTTTATCGCGATTGGCCCGATCACTTTTTATATTGGAAACCTGATAACTGATGGAGTCGTCGCCATTTTTGATGTGGCACCTGCGCTTGGCGGCTTGATTTACGGCGGGCTGTATGCGCCGCTTGTTATCACAGGCATGCACCATACATTCCTGGCGGTTGACCTTCAGTTGATTGGTACGATCGGCGGAACATTCCTGTGGCCGATGGTAGCCTTGTCAAACATTGCCCAGGGGGCAGCAGCTTTTGCGATGATGGTCATTCACCGGAAAAACGACAAGCTGAAAGGATTGGCGTTAACCTCATCTATTTCAGCATGGCTCGGGATTACCGAACCCGCCATGTTCGGGGTAAACCTTCGCTTTCGATATCCGTTTTTTGCTGCGATAATCGGCTCAGCGATCGCAGGGGTCCTGCTTGCGATAAATGCTGTCCAGGCTGCATCAATCGGTGTTGGTGGTTTGCCGGGGATCTTTTCAATCATGGCAGAGTATTGGAGTGTGTTCTTTATCGGAATGCTTATCGTATTAATTGTCCCGTTTGTTCTGACAATTGTATTTTCAAGATTAAAAAAAGCTTAATCAGGCCATATTATGCCATGGAATCTAAACATTCCATGGTATCCATATTTCCTGATGATCAGGGAAAGCAATGAGAAGTTTCAAAATCCAACAGCAAAAACATTAAAGAATAGCAGGTGTGATCATGCAAAACCAACCTTGGTGGAAAAAAGCAGTCGTTTATCAAATTTATCCGAAAAGCTTCTATGATACAACCGGAAACGGCGTCGGTGATGTGCCGGGTATCACAGCGAAGCTCGATTATTTAAAAGAATTGGGTGTTGATGTCATTTGGCTTACGCCAATCTATCAATCACCGCAAAAAGATAACGGCTATGATATAAGCGATTATTATAAAATCCATGAAGAATATGGCACAATGGAAGACTTTGACCGCTTGCTCGCAGAAGCGCACAAACGCGGCATTAAAATGATTATGGATATTGTCGTTAACCATACTTCAACAGAACATCGCTGGTTCCAGGAGGCTTCGAAATCAAAGGACAACCGCTACCGTGATTTTTATATTTGGAAAGACGGAAAACCGGATGGAAGTGCGCCGACAAATTGGGAATCAAAGTTTGGCGGAAGTGCATGGGAGTTTGATGAAAAAACAGGCCAGTATTATCTGCACCTATTTGATGTGACCCAGGCGGATTTAAATTGGGAAAATGAAACGCTCCGTAAAGAACTTTATGAGATGATGAAATTCTGGTTTGAAAAGGGAGTCGATGGCTTCCGCCTCGACGTGATCAACTTGATCTCGAAGAATCAGCATTTCCCTGATGATGACGGATCAATTCCTCCCGGGGATGGCCGGAAATTTTACACAGACGGTCCAAGAGTCCACGAGTTTATCCATGAAATGAACCGTGAGGTCTTCTCGAAATATGACAGCATGACTGTCGGTGAGATGTCTTCGACAACGATTGAGAATTGTATAAAGTATTCGAACCCGGACCGGAACGAGCTGAGCATGACCTTTAATTTCCACCATTTAAAAGTGGATTATCCAAACGGAGAAAAATGGGCACTTGCCGATTTTGACTTTCTTTCGTTAAAAAGAATTTTATCGACCTGGCAGTTGGAAATGCACAAAGGCGGAGGCTGGAACGCGTTATTTTGGTGCAACCATGATCAGCCACGCATTGTATCCCGCTATGGAGACGATGGAGAATTTCGCCGTGAATCGGCAAAAATGCTCGCAACAACCATCCATATGATGCAGGGAACTCCATATATTTATCAGGGAGAAGAAATCGGCATGACCAATCCTAAATTTGACTCCATCGATGAGTATCGCGATGTCGAATCGCTTAATATTTACGATATGAAGCGAAAGGAAGGTATGCCGGCTGAAGAGATTATTGAAATTTTGAAAAGCAAATCGAGAGATAACTCAAGAACGCCTGTCCAGTGGAATGACGAAAAACATGCAGGCTTTACGAGCAGCACACCTTGGATCAATGTCGCTGCCAACTATAAAGAAATAAATGTTGAGAATGCTTTAAAAGATGAAGATTCGGTGTTCTACCATTATAAAGAGTTGGTCAAGCTCCGCAAAGAGTATGATATTATCACGTATGGTGATTATCAATTGCTTCTTGAAGAGCATCCCGATATTTTTGCTTATGTCAGAAATGGTGACAACGAAAAGCTTCTTGTTGTCAATAATTTTTACGGCAAAGAAACGGAATTTATTCTGCCCGATAATGTGGATACAGAGGGATATAACGCGCAGGTATTGCTTTCAAACTATCCTGACTCACCAAGTTCATTCGCCAAGGTGCGATTGCGCCCTTACGAATCGATCGTGTACTACTTGCATAAATAAATGAAAACGACGGCGAGCCGTCGTTTTCATTTTGCATTCATATTCGACTAGTAAAAAAGCATCCCGGCAATTGCTGCACTTAACAACGAAGCCAGCGTCCCGGCTATGACAGACTTTATCCCAAGCCTGGCAATATCTGGTCTGCGATTGGGGGCCATGTTACCGAGTCCGCCGAGGAGGATCGCCATTGACGAAATATTCGCGAAGCCGCAAAGCGCGAAACTGATGATTGCGACAGCTTTTTCGGACAAGTTTGGGATTTCCGGTGCAAACGATGAGTAAGCAACGAATTCATTCAAAATTATTTTTTGGCCGATATAGTTGCCTGCTTGTATCGCTTCCTCCCATGGGACGCCTATTGCAAATGCAAGCGGCGAAAAAACATAGCCAAGAATTAATTCCAGCGTGAGCTCATCAAAGCCAAACAATCCGCCGATAAAGCCAAGCAACCCATTTAGCGTCGCTACGAGCGCAATGAACGCCAACAGCATCGCGCCAATATTTAAAGCAAGCTGTAATCCAACGCTCGCACCTCGGGCAGCGGCATCAATAACATTTGTTGATTCCACATCTGTCTCCATATCAAGCTCGTTTGGTTCTTCCGAAGTCTCTGTTTCCGGAACGATCATTTTTGCCATAATTAGTCCGGCCGGGGCTGACATAAAGCTTGCCGCAAGCAAGTATTCTAGAGGAACACCGAGCAGCGAGTAACCGATTAAAACGGAGCCGGCTACAGACGCAAGTCCACCGGTCATGACAGCGAAAAGTTCCGATTTTGTCATTTGTGGTATAAATGGCCGGATCACGAGCGGTGCTTCCGTCTGGCCGAGAAATATGTTTGCCGCCGCCGACATTGACTCGGCTTTTCTTGTTCCGAGCAACCATGAAAGGCCTCCGCCAATTATTCTGATAAAAACTTGCATGATTTTTAAATAATACAGGACAGAAATAAGAGAAGAGAAGAAGATCACAACCGGCAGGACTTGGAACGCGAAAACAAACCCTATACCGGTTTCTTCGCCAAACAATCCGCCAAATAAAAAGTTGATCCCTTCATTGGCATAGCTGATGATAGCATTAACTGCCATCGTTAAATTCTGTAGAGCCCTCCTTCCGAGATCCCATTTCAACACGATGAAAGCAAACCCGATTTGAATGGCCAGCCCTCCGAGGATGGTTCGCAGATTAATCTTTCGCCTATTATTAGAAAGCAATAATGCTAATCCCAGCACAACAAATATCCCGAATACTCCCCAAATAAAATTCATCATACACCTCATAATTTGAATGATTGCCTGTTGCAAGATTTTCTTTTAAACACGAAAATACTATGTAGACATGCACGAATAAATTCGGATTTTACTGAAAAAAGCTATCATTATTTACACTGGTAGCATCCCCTGAAAACCGATATTTAATAATTCTTTAGTGAGGTGTTTGAAGTGAAGATCAGAAAAACAATAATGCATTATTGCAAACTGGGATGGCGAGCGATAAGATTGAATGTATGAGTAAAATTTTTGATTGTCAAAAGAGAGAGGAATTTTTATGTCTAATACACTACAAGATGAAGTGCTTTCAAGGCGCACTTTTGCAATTATATCCCACCCTGATGCAGGGAAAACGACTTTAACGGAAAAACTGCTCCTGTTTGGCGGCGCAATCCGCGATGCCGGGACTGTCAAAGCAAAAAAAACCGGGAAATTTGCGACGAGCGACTGGATGGAAATCGAGAAGCAGCGCGGAATTTCCGTTACATCGAGTGTGATGCAATTTGATTACAAAGGGAACCGCGTGAATATCCTCGATACCCCCGGCCACCAGGACTTTAGTGAGGATACGTACAGGACGCTGACAGCAGTAGACAGCGCCGTCATGATCATTGATTCCGCCAAAGGGATCGAGGCGCAAACTTTAAAGCTTTTTAAAGTTTGCCGGATGCGCGGCATTCCGATTTTTACGTTTATTAATAAATTGGACCGCCAGGGAAAAACGCCGCTTGAGCTGCTTGCGGAACTTGAAGAGGTTTTGGGGATTGAATCGTATCCGATGAATTGGCCGATTGGCATGGGTAAAGAGTTCTTTGGCATTTACGACCGGTTTTATAAGCGGATCGAACAATTCAGGGCAAACGAAGACGACCGGTTTATCAGCCTGAATGAAGAAGGAGAAATTGAAGGCGATCATCCTTTAAAGGCTTCAGCTTTATATGACCAAACACTTGAGGAAGTGCTGTTGTTGAATGAAGCGGGAAATGAATTTTCCAAAGAAAAGATTGCAGACGGCACATTGACTCCTGTCTTCTTTGGAAGTGCGTTAACGAATTTTGGTGTCCAAACATTTTTGGAAACGTATTTGCAGTTTGCACCGCCACCACAACCGCGCCATTCAACGGCAGGCGAGATCGACCCGCTTGCGAATGAGTTTTCAGGGTTTATTTTTAAAATCCAGGCAAATATGAACCCGGCCCACCGCGACAGGATTGCCTTTCTGCGGATTTGTTCAGGGAAATTTGAACGGGGAATGGCCGTTAATCTGGCCCGGACCGGCAAACAAATAAAGCTTGCCCAATCGACTCAATTCATGGCAGACGACAGAAGTACAGTCGAGGAAGCGGTCAGCGGCGATATTATCGGGTTGTATGATCCGGGCCTGTACCAGATCGGTGATACGCTTACTTCTGGCAAAGAATTGTTCCAATATGACAGGCTGCCGCAGTTTACCCCCGAATTATTTGTCAGGGTTACAGCGAAAAATGTGATGAAGCAGAAGCATTTCCATAAAGGGATCCAGCAGCTTGTCCAGGAAGGCGCGATCCAGCTTTTTAAAACCGTCAAGAGCGAGGAGTATTTGCTTGGAGCGGTCGGACAGCTCCAATTCGAAGTATTTGAGCACCGCATGAAGAACGAATACAATGTGGAGGTGTTAATGGAGCGTCTTGGCAATAAAATTGCCCGCTGGGTCGAAAATGAGCAGATTGATGAAAATCTCTCCAATTCGCGCAGTTTGCTTGTGCATGACCGTTACGAGAAAAAAGTTTTCTTGTTTGAAAATGACTTTGCACTGCGCTGGTTCGAGGAAAAAAATCCGAATGTCAAGCTGTACAATCCAATGGATGCGGCTGATGAATAAAGTGAGGGGCATACGTTGTATGCCTCTCATTTTTATATAAACTCAAGCAGGAAGTGTTTTCCATATAATGGGTTTCGCTTAATTAATTCTCGTTTTCGCTTAATTATTCATATTTTCACTTAAATCAAGTGGATTTTCGCTTAATTCCTTTGATTTTTCGCTTAATTATTAAGACTGGGAACTTCTATGGGTGAAATAATGGAATTTATAAGAAATATTTGGATTTATTTAGGGTATATATTTAAGTGATTCGTGGGAACATGATCGTTTTCCCCCAAAAAGAGTACAAAAATGGCTTATTTTAAGTTAGATTTAGTTCAAATTCGAGTTATTCTATTTCATCACAGAGGTTTTAACTCCAGCGTACCAAAATTATTTTGGTCATTAAGCTTAACGACATACTGGCAAGAATCTGCAACTTGCATACCACTATCCCCTCTTATATAGTAAATTCTAGATATGAGCAACTATCGGACCAGAAAAAGAGCCCTGAGAGGAGTACATAATGAGATTAAGCAATTTTTCGATTAAAAGGCCGGTCTTCACGATCGTGACGATGTTTTTAGTGCTAATTTTGGGGGCGGTTTCGCTTTTAAATATCCCGATTAAATTGATTCCGGATATTAATCCGCCGGTCGCGGTTGTTGTCGCAAATTATCCCGGGGCAAGCCCGGAGGAAGTACTTGAAAAAGTAACCAAGCCGCTTGAAGAAAATCTCGCAACGCTCCCGGGAATAAAGACGATCACCTCCACTTCGCAAGAGGGCGCCAATTTTGTTCTAATGGAATTTTCCTGGACAACGTCAATGGATGAAATTCAGGATGATGTCATTCAAAGAATTGACCAAACGAGATTGCCAGAGGATGCCGAAAAGCCGCGTTTTCTAAAGTTCGATCCTTCACTGTTTCCCATTATCCAGCTATCTTTAAGTGCAGATGGAAATGAGGAATCGTTAAGAGAGCTTGCCGACGATTTAAAGCTTGAGTTGACGAAGGTAGATGGAGTGGCAAGTGTCAATCTTTCCGGAACATCCGTAAAAAATGTCCGGGTTGAATTGAATCAGGATCAGTTGAGAGCGTACAGGCTAACACAATCGGATATCGTTGACACGATTCAGGCGAATAATATTTCGCTCCCTGGCGATACGATTTTAACAGACGGAAAAGAGTTAACAACGAGAATCATTAGTACGATTAATTCTGTCGACACTTTAAAAAACCTGACTGTCGCTGTTAACCCGGCGACTGGCCAAAATATTCGCTTGCAGGATGTGAGCACTGTTGAAATCGCCAATCAGGATGACCACACAATCACAAGGGCAAATCAAGCGCCGTCCGTACTGATAAGTGTTCTACAGCAGTCAGATGCCAATACGGCTGCCGTATCGGAAGCGTTTCAAAATGAATTAAATGAGCAACTGCAATTGGACAAGTATGAGGGGATAGAGGCAGAAGTTCTTTTTGATCAGGGCGATTATATCCAGCAGGCCATCGGGAATATCTCCGATTCACTTATTCTGGGTGGAGCCCTGGCGATGGTTGTATTGTTCTTTTTTCTAAGAAGCATCAAAAGTCCGCTTATCATTGGAATTGCGATTCCTTATTCTGTGATTTTCACGTTTGTATTGATGTATTTCTCTGATTTTACGCTCAACATCATGACACTTGGCGGCTTGGCGCTCGGAATCGGAATGCTTGTCGATAATTCAATCGTGGTGATTGAAAATATATACCGCCACCTGTCAATGGGGAAAGGTCCAAAAGAAGCTGCCCGTGCCGGTGCCCGGGAAGTTGGCGGTGCAATCACGGCATCGACCCTCACAACAGTTGTCGTATTTTTGCCGGTTGCCTTCATCTCCGGAATTATTGGCGAGTTATTCACAGAGTTTGCCCTGACCATCTCGTTCAGTCTGTTTGCCTCGCTGATTGTGGCTTTAACGGTTGTGCCGATGCTGGCCAGCCGCCTGTTGAAGACGCCTAAAAAGAATATCGAACGAAGAAGGCAGCGATCCGGTTTCTTGAAAATGCTTGAACGATCGGTCAGGTGGTCTTTACGGCACCGCTTTATCGTTTTGTTGATTTCATTGCTTCTCCTTGCCGGGGGAGCGTATGGATTAACAACGGTCGGAACACAATTTTTGCCGGCGACGGATGAAGGGTTTTTCAGCGTCCGCGTCAATCTGGAACATGGGGCTGCTTTAACGGAAACAGAGAAAGTAATGGCTTCCCTTGAGAACAAGTTAAAGAACCAGGAAGATGTTGAAGTATATGTAAGCTTGATCGGTACGACCCAGGAAGCCGCGTTCAGAGGGGGGACTTCCGCCAATGTCGGTGAGCTTTATATTAAAATGAAGGATTTAGAAAAAAGAGAAAGATCAACCTTTGAATTTGTCGATGATGTAAAACAAGATTTTAAGGATGCGGCGAAACAAGCAAATGCAACGGCCAAGTTAACATTTAATCTCCAATCCTCTGCCGGTACAGGGCCGAATACATTAACATTTAGCGTTCGTGATACGGATAAAGCAAGATTGCATGAGTCGGTTGAAAAAATATATGCGTCATTGAGTGAGATGGATGATGTTAATGAAGTATCGACAGACTTAATGGAGACGATTGAAGAGATTCAAATTACGGTGAACCGTGAGAGGACTCTTCAGGAGGGGCTCGCTCCGGTCCAGATTGCGATGATTGTAAATGATGTCACAAGGGGAACGAGGGCAACACAAATCACCACCGATGATTCAGCGATTTATGGTGTTGACGTCGAATATGATAACGAAATTACCCGGAATCTCGATCAATTACGAAATCTGTTAATCAGGAAACCCGACGGAAGCTATGTAGCCTTGGGACAGGTTACAACGATTGAAAATGGCAATGGTCCGGTGAATATTCAGCGCATTAACCAACAGGACGCTGTCCAGTTTACGTTGAAATACAAAACATCAACCAATCTTGGGGCGATCTCGAGTAAAGTAGATGAGAGAATAGCAGATCTTGATTTGCCGGAAGGAACAGACATTGTTTACAGCGGCGACAAAGAGCTTCTTGATTCATCAATCAACGATCTGATTTTGGCTTTTGCATTGGCGATTGTTTTTATTTATCTTGTCATGGCTGCCCAGTTTGAATCGCTAAAATATCCGTTCGTCATTATGTTTACGGTTCCGCTCATGGTCATCGGTGTATCAATCGCGTTAGTCATCACGGATACTCCAGTAAGCTTGACCGCGATTATCGGGATTATCGTCCTTGCAGGCATTGTCGTTAATAATGCCATTGTGATCGTTGACTATATTAACCAGAAGAAGGAAAGCGGCATGAAAAGCCGTGAAGCCATTGTGGTAGCTGTCAAGGACAGGGCCAGACCGATCTTTATGACGGCGTTAACGACAATTCTTGGTTTGGTCCCGCTGGCACTCGGGATTGGTGAAGGAAGCGAGATCAACCAGCCAATGGGGATTACTGTAATCGGCGGTTTAATCAGCAGTACCTTATTAACTTTATTTGTCATCCCTGTTGTTTACAGCCTCTTTGATAAAGAGACACGCAGGATGAACAAAATGTATGCTACTCCAGATGGACATCTTGTTCCTGGCTATCTCCTTGATGAACAATCAGAGACGGACCAATCAGAGACGGACCAATCAGAGACGGATGAGAGAGCCGGCAAGTATAACAAAGAAGAAATGGCTGACATGCTGGAGGAGCTTTTAAAAATCGTCAAGGAAGATGAACCGCTGTCAAGGGTAAGATCAAGAAAGAAAAAAAATCTATAATATGTGAACACGTCCTCTTCAATTTTGGAAGAGGGCTTTTTTTGCTAACCTAATTGCGAACTTGAGCGGAAACAGATCAAACTTATGACACGAACTGTCTGGTCATAATTGTCATTTGTAAAAAAAAGGATTTTTCATTCTTCCTAAATAAATGCGTTTGCCGTTGTGCATCCTAGAACTACCGACTAGTGCTGGAGGAACGTGCATGAGTGAAATTGTTTATATGACCGCAGCGACAACAAATATATTTAAGCCTGCTATTATCGTCCGGCCCTTTTGGAATGTGTATTTCTACCGGATGAATCTTATAGGAAACGAACCGTGAAGATGAATGAAGAAAATATCGAAGCTTGAAGCGGTCTTATGGAGTGTTGCGTTGCCGGGTTTTAGCCAATTGCTTATTGGCCAATTTTTTAAAGGTACCCTTTTTGTTGTTTTGGAAATCATCATCAATGTATTCAGCCATTTTAATGCTGCGATCATGTTTAGCTTTTTGGGTGAGATCGACAGGGCGATCGAAGTGACAAACTTTGAATGGCTGATGTTTTACCCTTGTTTATACATGTTTGCAATGTGGGACGCGTACCGTACGGCGATGCCCGAAGACGAACAGCTCTCATATCTGCCGTTTGTTTTCGCAGCCTATACAATTACTGTTGGACTGATGCTGTCGACCAGGTTAAAGCTGTTCGGGATCTTGTTCGGACCGGTTTTTTTGCCGATGATTTTTCTGTTGTTCGGATTGCTGATTGGATTTATGTTGAGGTTTATATTGTTAAAAATCCGCAGGAACCAGGCCGGCATTAAACGATAAATCTTTATTCAATAAATACCGGCCGTTTTAGCGGCCGGTAATCCATGATATTAAATTATGTTTACCGGTTTTGGTTGGTTAAATCGGACTGGGCTTGCGCCACCAGTCTTTTGGTGATTTCACCGCCGACAGACCCGTTTGAACGGGATACGGTTTGCGCACCTAAATTCACTCCAAATTCCCGGGCAATCTCATATTTGACACTCTCTAAATATTGTTCAACTCCTGGTACAAGTAATTTGCGTCTGCTTCCTGGCATTTTGTAAGACCTCCTCATCTTTAATCAGTGGACCTTTTATATCCTCTGTAAACTTAGTTTGAGTCAGAATCTCCCAAACATGCGTGGTAATCTTTTTCGAAAATGGTTAGAACCCGTAAATGGTGGCAGAACATAAAAAAAGACGGGCCAAAATCCGGCCCGCCGATATTTATAAATCACTGTAATGAAGATGTCTCCCCGGCTGCTTCAAGCAACAGATCGACTATATGGACGGCACGAACTTGTCCTGCCAGGTTTTCCCGTTCAATCCCGAGCTTCATTTGCAGCAGGCAGCCGGGATTAGCTGTCACAATCGTTGCCGCATGCGTCTCTTTTGCTTGTTTCATTTTATAATCGAGTATTTGCATCGACATATCCGATTCGACAATATTATAGATGCCAGCCGATCCACAGCAGCGGTCCGCATCTTTCATTTCCCGGTATTCTGTCCCTTTAATTGCCTGAATCAGCTTGCGCGGGGCGGACGCAGTTTTCATGACGTTGCGCAAATGACAGGAGTCTTGATACGTAATCACTTGATGTGGCAATTCGAGCTTCACTTTTTTGTGAAACTCCAATTCAGCAAGTATTTCAGTTACATCCTTTAGCTTCATTGAGAAATCGCGGGCCCGTTCCTCCCAGTCGGGGTCGTCTTTTAACAAATGGCCGTAATCGACGAGGAACGCTCCGCATCCGCCAGCATTTGTGATGATATAATCAACGTTTAAGTCTTCAAAGGCTTTAATATTTCTTTTTGCAAGCTCCCTGGCAGACGCCTTTTCACCACTGTGGCCGTGAAGGGCCCCGCAGCAGGCTTGTTCCTTTGGAATGACGATTTCACAGCCGGCAATCTGCAAAAGCTTCATTGTCGCATTATTTGTTTTCAAAAACATCGTGTCCATTAAGCATCCGGAAAAGAAGGCAACACGGCTTTTCGTATCGCCTTTAGCCGGCAGATGCTCAGGCCTGTTTTTCATTTCCGCTAAGCGCGGAACGTGCGGCAGTACTTTTTCCATCGTTGAGAGATTTTCTGGGAGCAGTTTTAATACACCCGTTCTTCGAGCGGCCTTCTGCAATCCTGATCTTTGATAAAATCCAAGCAGGCCCGTTAACGTTCTCATCCGGTTTTGATGCGGAAAAAGCCCGTCAAAGACTGCCTTTCGGACCGCCCGAACCGGTAATGAATGTTTTTTATTTTGGTTGATGATATCCCGGGCTTCTTCAAGCAAATGGCCGTATTTGACACCCGATGGGCAAACCGGCTCACATGCCCGGCAGCCAAGGCACATATCCAAAGATCTTTCGACATCCTCATCAGGTTCGATCAATCCATCGACAACCGCCTTCATCAAGGCAATTCTGCCGCGCGGCGAATGGGATTCCTTATAACCGGATTCAATGTAGGTGGGGCACGATGGCAGGCAGAACCCGCATCGCATACAGTTTAATAGTTCATCTTCATCCATTCGTTGCCGGAATTGCTGCTGAATCGCTTCCTGTTCAGTTCTTGTTGTCATTTTGTTACCACCACACGCTTCCTGCTGTCTTTAGCAAATACTTTTCCGGGATTTAATATGTTATTTGGGTCAAGTGCGGATTTGACCGCTTTCATCGCAGAAATCCCTTCTTTGCCAAGCTTCAACTCCAAATATGGGGCTTTCATCATCCCGACGCCGTGCTCCCCGGTAATCGTTCCGCCCAGTTCGATTGCTTTCATAAAAATTTCTTCAAATGCTTTTTCGACTCTTTCCATTTCCTCATGGTTTCTTGCGTCTGTCGGGCAGGTTGGATGGAGGTTGCCGTCTCCGGCATGGCCAAATGTACAAATTTTAACGTTATATTTTAACGCAATTTCGTTAATGGCCTTAACCATATTGGCGATTTCGGAACGCGGAACAGTCGCATCTTCGAGGATCGTTGTCGGCTTCAGGCGGGCTAAAGCGGACAGAGCGGCGCGCCGGGCAGTGCGAAGCGCCTCAGCCTCAAACTCTGTTTCTGCCACTTCAACTGAGACGGCATGCTCCTGCTTGCAAATTTCGGTCATCCGCAAAATATCGCGGTCGACGACTTCTGCGGGGCCATCCTGTTCAATGAGAAGCACGGCTTTCACGTCAGTCGGCAAGCCGACTTGGGCGTGGGCTTCAACTACCTCCAGTGTAGGCTGGTCAAGAAATTCAAGCGTCGTTGGAATAATTTTGTTGGCGATAATCTTTGACACTGTTTTGGCAGCCGCTTCAATATCCTGGTACAGTGCCAGCATCGTCTTTTTCGTTTCCGGCATTGGGACAAGCTTGAGTGTCGCTTGCGTAATGATGCCAAGCGTCCCTTCAGAACCAACAAAAAGACGGGTGAAATCATAGCCGGCAACATCCTTTGCCAATTTTCCTCCGGTCCGGATAATTTCCCCATTTGCAAGCACGATTTCCAGGGCAATCACGTAGTCTCTTGTGACACCGTATTTTAACCCGCGCAGCCCGCCTGAGTTTTCGTTTATATTTCCGCCGATCGTCGAGATTTTCATTGAACTCGGATCAGGCGGGTAAAATAAACCTTTTGCCTCAACAGCATTGATTAAATCCAGGGTGATAACTCCCGGTTCAACCGTAACGGTCAAGTTTTCTTCATCAATCTCGATAATTTTGTTTAAATGTTTAAAAAGAAGAACAATTCCTCCTTCTGTCGGGCAGGTTCCGGCGCACAGGTTTGTGCCCGATCCCCGCGGTACGATAGGAATCCGGGCTGAATTGCATATTTTTACGATCTCGGCAACTTCGCTTGTGTTCCGCGGGCTTATGACAGCATCCGGCATCGACTGAAAATTGGGCGTTGCATCGTAAGAATAAACTAAGCGGCCTGCTTTGGAATCATCGTAATTTTCTGATCCGACAATGTCGAGCAGCTGGTTTTTTGTTTCAGTTGTAATCACTGATCTCTCTCCCCCCAAAAAAAAATTAAAACGCTTTCAATTTTACTTAGCTGTTTAACCAATATTCTCAATTTTAAGTATAAAAAAAGCGGGAAAGTCCCGCTATGGATTTATATCTGAATATTATGGTGAATTTTTTTATATTTTTGTATGTTCGTCCAAAATCACGATCGCCAAAAACAGCGACAATAAATCCTCAATCGATGAAGGATCAAGCCCGGTTAAATCATTGATTTTTTTAAGCCGGTAGTGCAGCGTATTGATATGAATATGCAGGGCCGCAGCAGTATTTTTCAAGGAGTGGTTTTGTCGAAACAACTCTTTCAGGGTTAACAAAAGTTCTTCCTCATCCAGGAGCGGATTGATTGTTCGCTGCAAAAACGCTGACTTTGTCTCGCTTTTTATGTCGTCCAGGATCATTTCAAAGGTTAAATCCTCATCAAAAACGACCGTTTCCTTCACCAGTGCCGATTTTAACGCTCTAAGCGCCTGCCGGTACGAGTGATGAATCTGGCCGGGAGCTGCCCGCTGGCCGACACCAATTAAAATAGAAGCACCATATTGTTTTTTCCAAAAATGCTCCGCCTTAGAAATCTTTTGTTTTATGGAGTGGTTTGAGCTTTCCGCCGACAGCCACAAAATCCGTTCATTGCCCCATCTGATGATGATGTCGTCTGCGATATCTTCGTTGAGGCTTTTAAGTGACTGCCCGAGCTCCCGCTGGCTGATCGATTCCGGCAGGCGGATTTCTCCGAGCAGCACTCTCCTTGGAATCGTGACGTCTATATGTAAAAGCTTCGCCCGGTCCAAAAAGGATGAATCCCATTCGTGAATCTGCATCCAGTCAAATACGAATGCTTCCATCGCCCTTGATTGAATTTCCAGTTGTTCTGCATAGTAGTTTTCACTGATTAGCAGCTCGGTCATCTTGCGGATGATTTCTCCAAATGGGGAAACTTTGTCGGGATTACCGGTAATGCCAATGATGCCGATGACTTCTTTTTTGAAAAATATCGGCAGGTTGATTCCGGCTTTAACCCCCGTTAACCTTGTTTCATCTTCTTTTGTAATGATCCGCTTTGCTTTCCGTTTAAAAACCAAAAACGCTCCTTCGTGAAACGTTCCGACCCTTACAGGATCGGTGCTTGCAATAATCGTTCCATCTGGATTGGCCACAATGATATCCTCATTTAATAGCTTTCTTACTTCGATGATAATTTTTTCGGCAAGCCCCGGCATTAACATAGCGCGTCCTCCCAGTTTTGTTAAAACCATTATAAAGAATATAAGAAAATCATGCTATTTTCCTGATATTGCTTTTAAAATTCGGGTATATTCTTTATGATAAGGGTTGGGAAAATGTCGAAAGGACAAACGTCAAATGTGGAATAAGATACAAAAAAGACTCGACAAAATTACACCTGCCCGGGCCATTGTCAGCTATTATTTTCTGGCGGTCAGTGTCTCTGTCCTGTTGTTAAGCATACCGGCTGTCCATCAGCCGGGTGTTTCCGTCAGCTTTATTGACACCCTGTTTACAGCCGTGAGCGCGGTAAGTGTAACAGGGCTTGCCGTTTTTGATATTTCGGAAACATATAGCGTTTTCGGTATTTTTATGTTGATGTTTGTCCTCCAATTCGGGGGCATTGGCGTGATGACTCTCGGAACTTTCTTCTGGCTGCTGCTCGGGAAGAAAATAGGCTTGCGGGAACGCAGATTGATTATGACCGACCATAACCAAGTCAACCTCGCAGGTGTTGTGAACTTAATAAAGGAAATTATAAAGATTATTCTTTTAATTGAATTAATCGGCAGTTTAATTTTAGGTTTTTATTTTTTAAGATATTATCCGACATGGGGGGAGGCTTTTCTCCACGGCCTTTTTGCAGCAGTGAGTGCGACGACAAATGGCGGTTTCGATATTACCGGCGCTTCGCTTCAGCCGTTTGCGGACGATTATTTTGTTCAAATCATCAACATCATTTTGATTACACTCGGGGCAATTGGTTTTCCCGTGTTAATCGAAGTGAAGGCATACTTATTTCCGAAAAACAATCAGGGCAACTTCCGTTTTTCTTTGTTCACGAAGCTGACAACAGTCACTTTTGCAGTGCTGCTCGCCGGCGGAACATTGCTGATCTTAATCATTGAAAGCCAAAATTATTTTAAGGGTATCTCTTGGCATAAATCGTTCTTTTATGCTTTCTTCCAGTCGGCATCGACGCGGAGCGGGGGACTCGCCACAATGGATGTCAGTGAGTTTGCTGTCCCGACTTTACTGATCATGTCTGTTTTAATGTTTATCGGTGCTTCGCCAAGCTCGGTTGGCGGAGGAATAAGAACGACGACCTTTGCCTTGAATATTTTGTTTGTTTACCACTTTGCCAAAGGCAATCGCAACATTAAAATTTTTAAGCGCGAGATTTTCGAGGAAGACATTATCAAATCATTGGCCGTTACGATGCTGGCGACGATTCTTTGTTTATTGTCACTGATTATTTTATCGATTACGGAAGAGCACCACAGCCTGCTTGAAATTTTGTTCGAAATTTGCTCGGCGTTTGGAACCACAGGGTTATCAATGGGGATTACCCCGGATTTATCGACACCGGGAAAATGCATCATCATGGCGCTGATGTTCATTGGCAGAATCGGCTTAATTTCATCTTTATTTTTGCTTGGCGGTTCAGAGAAAAAAGCGAACTACCATTTTCCAAAGGAAAAAGTGATTATTGGTTGATAAAGAAATTCCGGGCAAGTGCCGGGATTTTTTTAATTTTTCCCATAGTAAAGATGATACATATCTTTCCCACGGAAGCTAAAAATAGGACTACAGTGCATTAATGAAAGTTGAGTGGATATAGTCAGCAGGGTATAGTGCAAACTGCAGGATGTTCAGGAATCGAATTTCCGGCTGAATAAACGCGCAAACAGAGAGGGGCTGGAGTAAATGAAAAAACGCAGTGATGAAAACGGGCAACAAGCCAATGTTGAATTTGGCAACGAATTCGGCGATATAAATGCAAGCAAAATATACGAAATTCCTTTTATAAACGAGAAGAAAAGCACGAAGGAAAGCAAAAAGAGGAACAAATAATGAAAAGGTCTTGAAGCAAAACCAGCTCACAAGACCTTCACATCTTTTTATTTGGACAATTGCTTTGTTTTACAAGTGAACACAGACGCTTTCTCTTCGCTTGCTGCAAAGTAGACGAGCATTATGGAAGGCTCAAGCTCAATCTCCCCGCTGATTAAATATTTTTCAAGGTTAAATGGGATTTCTTCGAGCATCGTATGCTTATAAAGCTCTTTTTCCTGGAGACCCAATTCCAGATAGCTCTTGCCAAGCAAGCCGGGATTTTGCAGGAAATCCTTATAAATGGCCGCGCGCTCCGCCTTTTCAAATGAAGCCTGCCACCACGGTTTCCTTGGCTTATATTTGTGTTTTGATAAATAGTCATATTTCATTAAGCCTTCAATAATGTCAAGATGACCCAAGTTTTTATACTGCAAAAACTGCCTGAGCCGGTTAAAAAGATCCTCGAGCTGATGCCCGATCCGCTCCCAGCCTTGTTCTTCCCAGTACGTACCGAATTGCTGGAAAAAGTCAAAAGGGGACGAAAATACCTTTGAAACGAGATACTCAACCGTCTCGTCCATTCGGTGGTCATTCCAATACTTTTCAAGCACATCTTCGACCTGCTTGATCCGGATAATATCGTGAAAGGACAGGACATTGTTCCCCAAAATTTCGTATGGGGAGTGGTCCATATATACATATTGATGCTCGTCGGCCCGCAGCCGCAGACCGGTTCCGTGCAGCATTTTTAAAAAGCCAAGCTGAAGCTCTTCCGGCCTGAGAGCGAACACATCATTAAAGGTTGTTTTGAAAGTAGCGTAATCTTCTTCCGGAAGCCCGGCAATTAAATCAAGATGCTGGTCGATTTTCCGGCCCTCTTTTACCATCGTCACGGTTCGCGACAGCTTTTCGAAGTTTTGCTTTCTCATGACAAGCTCGTTCGTATAGTCATTTGTCGACTGCACGCCTATTTCGAAGCGGAATAATCCTGGTGGTGCTTCGCGGTTCAGAAACTCAATCACTTCAGGGCGCATGATGTCCGCGGTAATTTCAAATTGAAAGACAGTCCCAGGCAAATGCTCATCAATTAAGAATTGAAACATGTCCATTGCATAGCTGCGGCTGATATTAAAAGTGCGGTCAACAAATTTAATTGTTTTCGCACCATGTTTCATTAAATAACGGATATCGTCTTTGACTTTTTCACGGTCAAAATAACGGACACCGACTTCAATCGACGAAAGGCAAAATTGGCAGCTAAACGGGCAGCCCCGGCTCGTTTCGATATAAGTAACCCTCTTTGACAAATGGGGAATATCCTCTTCAAACCGGAAAGGGGACGGCAGCTCGCGCAGGTCTAATTTGTTTCGCTGCGGGTTGATGATCGTTTTGCCATCGTTCCTGAATGCAAGACCGGGAACCTTTGAAAAATCCCTTGAGCCATCGAGCTCGCTTAACAATTGTTTGAATGTTTCTTCCCCTTCGCCAATGACAATAAAGTCAAATTCAGCGTTTTCGTCCATCCATTCACGAGCATCGTAGGTTACTTCAGGGCCGCCGACCACGATCCGGATCGCTGGATTGATCTTCTTGATCATTTTGATCACTTTGATCGTTTCTTCTATATTCCAAATGTAACAGCTAAACCCGATAAGATCAGGCTCTTTGCGAATCAGGTCCGTTACAATATTCATAATCGGGTCTTTGATCGTGTATTCAGTCAGCTGAACATCAAACTCGGGGCGGGCATAAGCTTTTAAATAGCGAATCGCAATATTTGTGTGAATGTATTTAGCGTTTAAAGTTGTGCAGATAATATTCATGATCTGTTTTGACTCCTTTTCAGAGTTAAAGCTGTTCATAACTGTTTATTATATATGATTGTTCGCAAAAAAGGTATAGTGAAAACGCGGCAGCTGCATACAAAAAGCTCCCCGGGCACGGGAAGCTTTTTGTACAGTTTTCTTTTCATTAAGGGATCATCCACGAAAGGATGCCATTTTGCAGGAAAGTCAATATTCCAATTAAGATGACAAGGAAAAGGCTGTGCTTGATTGTGAAGCGGAATAAATCCGATTCCTTGCCGGCCAGACCAACTGCCGCGCATGCAACTGCGATCGACTGCGGGGAAATCATCTTCCCGGTAACACCACCCGACGAGTTCGCGGCAACGGCGAGAATAGGATCCATGCCAACTGAAGTTGCGGTCACCTTTTGGAGATTTCCAAACAACAGGTTCGCCGACGTATCGGAGCCGGTTATGAATACCCCGAGCCAACCAAGGAATGGCGAGAAGAACGGGAACAAAAAGCCTGTTTTTGCCAGCGTCATCCCTAAAGTGGTGCTCATTCCTGAGGCATTCGTGACATAAGCAAATCCAACAACCGAACCAATTGTAATCACTGGATACTTGAGCTCATTTAACGTTTCACCGAATGTTCCGATCCAATCCTTCCAGGCAATCCCGACAATATATTTCGTAACAATGGTTGCGATGAGAATCGCTGTACCGGCAGCACCCAAAAATTCCAGTTTGTAGAGAGCGGCAATTTCTGTTCCTGCTCCACTTATAATTCGGTTATGGAGCAACGGAACTTCAGGCATCATCGTCAAAGCGCTTCCAATTGAATTTATCGCTTTTAACACCGCGTTTGTACCCTCATAATGACCCGTTAACGCCAGTTTCAGCGTTGGAATTCCCCACAATGAAATAACTGCTGTTAGTACAAGGAAAGGAGACCATGCTTTGAAAATTTGTCCTCCCGTATAGGAAATCTGCTTGTCAGCAGGCTTCTTCACAGCAGAGGCAGCTGCCATTTCCTGTTCAGCAGAAAATCGGAAAATTGTTTTTGGTTTCCAAAACTTTAAGAAAATCGCTAATGCAAATAAAGACACCAATGCAGATAAAATATCCGGAAGTTCAGGCCCTAAAAAGTTGGAGGACAAATACTGGGTAACAGCAAAAGAAACGCCGGATACGAGAATGGCAGGCATGATTTCCCACGTCTTTTTAAACCCTGCCATGATAACGACTAAATAGAACGGGATAAAAACCGATAAAAACGGCAATTGCCGGCCAACCATCTTTGAAATTTCCATCGCCGGGATTCCTGTTGGGCCTTCTACGGCAATAATCGGAATTCCAATCGCACCAAACGCAACTGGTGCTGTATTGGCAATTAAACACAGCCCGGCGGCATAAAGCGGGTTAAATCCCAGTCCGACAAGCAAAGCCGCCGATATCGCAACCGGGGCACCAAACCCTGCAGCACCTTCCAGAAATGCTCCAAATGAGAACGCTACCAAAAGTGCCTGCAAACGCCTGTCTTCCGTAATCGACAGGACGGAATTACGGATAATCTCAAACTGGCCAGTCTTTACGGTTAATTTATAAAGAAATACCGATGTAATGATGATCCAGCCAATTGGCAGAATCCCGTATACTGCACCCTGTGTCGCTGACATAAAAGCCATTCCGGCCGGCATTTTAAATGCCAGAACCGCCACTGCCAGTGCAATCAGCAATGTCGTCAGCCCGGCCATATACCCCTTCATTCTTTTAATGGCAAGCGCCCAGAAAAAATAGACAATTGGAATTAAAGCGATTAAGGCAGACAGAGCGAGACTGTCCCCTACCGGTGTGAAATTTTGTACAAATGTCATAGCATTACCCCCATTGTTCATCATTATAAAATTTTTACAACCCATCCTCCCATAAAAATTACCCTTGAAGAAGAAATCGCTTTCAAAAATGCGATTAACAAGTGATTAGGTCATCTGATGACCAGAATGTGAAACCCATTGAGACAAATTATAGAGTTGAATCTATAAAAAAACAATAGATTTTTTCATTTTTTTGAATTTTCATTTGTTGATAGATTTGTATTTCCTTTTTTGTTTGGGAATGCCACAATAACAACATACATGTATAATAAACCTAAAAGGATACGTTGAAACGGGGATAAGGGAAAATGAGCAATATTCATTACAAGAAAATAAAGCCGAAGAAAATTTATGAAGAAGTCGCTGAAGCAATCCATGAAATGATTCGACAGGGACAATTAAAGCCGGGCGACCGGCTCGATTCTGTCCAACAGCTGTCAGAAAACTTCCAGGTTGGACGTTCGGCGATCCGTGAAGCCTTATCGGCCTTAAGGGCAATGGGGCTTGTTGAAATGAGGCAGGGGGAAGGAACGTATGTAAAAGAATTTGAGGCGGATCAAATAAACTTTCCGTTATCCACTGCGATTTTGATGAACAAAGAAGATGTTGCCCACTTGCTGGGAGTACGAAAGATATTGGAGGCCGGAGCTGTAGCCGCAGCGGCTGTTAAAAGAACAAATGAAGATCTGGCTGCGTTATCGCAGGCACTGGACGAAATGAAAAAAGCCCACGGCAACGAAGAGTTGGGTGAAAAAGCCGATCTCGAATTTCACCTTGCACTGGCGGCAGCTTCACAAAACCCGTTATTGGCAAGCCTGATGAGTCATGTTTCCGGATTGATGGTGGAAACGATGAAAGAAACGCGCAGGCTCTGGCTGTTTTCCAGGCAAACGACCACTGAACAACTGTACAATGAGCACCTTGCCATCTTCGAAGCAGTTAAAAACCGTCAGGAAGATGAAGCGAGGAATGCGCTTCTGGCCCATTTAAACAACGTCGAGACGATTCTCGGCAAGTACTGGCAAGAAACAGCTACAATGGAAAGAGATAACGCGATCTAATCCACGAAGTTGTCCTGGCTAAAACAATTTTCATACGAGAAAAAATAACTGCCCAATAGATTTATAAAGCGGTTCGTTTTTTCTGATCATTTGCAGTTTTTTAGAATGAATTTCATAAGCAATTCTTTAATTGAAAAACGAACAGTTGTTTAAAATTAAGATAGTATTATTCGTTTCCTACGGCATACTCCTGTTTATTTAGACAATTTCATTCGTTTTTCGGTCTGGCTTATTACATTGTGAAATTTACTCTTTTAAAATTCATACAAGAAAACCCTTTCATAATCATTTCGTTTTATAGTACTATACGATTAATAGTTTATCTGTAAGCCAGTCATCAGATGACCGGCTGATTGGATTAATTAAGAGATTGATAGAAAAGTGGAAGTTTACAAGGAGATGGGTGAAATGAAGGTTACTTTATTTGCTACTTGCCTGGTTGATATGTTCCAGGGCGATGTCGGGAAAGCGACAGTAGAAGTACTGGAACGGCTCGGCTGCGAGATTGATTTTCCCGACTCTCAGGTGTGCTGCGGCCAGCCGGCGTATAATAGCGGCTATGTAAAGGAATCAAAGGAAGCGATGAAACGAATGATTGCAACGTTTCAGGATGCGGAATATGTTGTTTCGCCTTCTGGATCATGTGCTGCGATGTTTAAGGAATATCCGCATATCTTTAAGGAAGATCCGGTTTGGGGGCCAAAAGCACAGGCACTTGCTGATAAAACGTTTGAGTTGACGGAATTTATTGTGGACGTATTAAAGGTGGAGAATGTCGGGGCAAAGCTGAGCGGGAGGGCAACCTATCATACCTCCTGTCATATGACAAGACTGCTCGGCGTCAAAGAGGCCCCTGTCAAACTATTAAAAAATGTTGAAGGGCTCGAATTTACGGAGCTGCCCGGCAAGGAAAACTGCTGCGGGTTCGGCGGAACGTTTTCCGTGAAAATGGCACAAATTTCCGAGCAGATGGTAGATGAAAAGGTGAGCCATGTTGAAGAAACGGAGGCTCAATACCTGATTGGTGCAGATGCCGGCTGCTTAATGAATATCGGGGGACGGATTGACAGAAAAGGGATACCGGTCAAGGTTCTGCATATTGCCGAAGTACTGAACAGCAGGTAGAAGATGTCAAAAGAATCTGATTCAGATTAGCTTCGAACGGAGGGGTAAAGAATGGCAATGAAAATCGGTACGGAGAATTTTAAAGAGCGCGTCGAAACGGGTATTAATAACTCGTTCATGCGCGGCGCGGTGGCAGCTGCCCAGGAACGGTTCCAGACGAGGCGGCTTGCGGCGGCAGCGGAGCTCGGAAATTGGCAGGAATGGCGGTCGCTCGGCGAAGAAATCCGCCAGCATGTGCTTGAAAATCTGGATTATTATTTATATCAATTGAGTGAAAATGTCGCAAAAAGGGGCGGCCATGTTTTTTTTGCCAGGACTGCGGAAGAAGCAAACCAATACATTAAGGATGTCGTCATTGAAAAACAGGCCAGGAAAATCGTTAAATCAAAATCGATGGTAACGGAGGAAATCAGTTTAAATGCCTGCCTTGAGGATGCAGGCTGCCAGGTCATCGAAACGGATCTTGGCGAGTATATTCTCCAGATCGACGACCATGATCCTCCTTCCCATATCGTGACGCCTGCCCTTCATAAGAATAAGGAGCAGATCAGGGATGTTTTCGCTGAAAAGCTCAATTACAAAAATACGGAAAAACCCGAAGAGCTCGCCCTGCACGCGCGGGAAATGCTGCGCCAGGAATACTTAAGTGCCGATTTAGGGATAACAGGCTGCAATTTTGCCGTTGCCGAAACAGGGTCAATCAGCCTTGTCACCAATGAGGGCAACGCTGATCTTGTCACGGCACTCCCAAAAACGCAAATAACGGTCATGGGAATGGAACGGATCGTTCCTACATTTGAAGAAATGGAAGTGCTTGTCAGCTTGCTGACACGAAGTGCTGTCGGACAAAAGTTGACCAGCTATATCACAGTCCTTACCGGTCCAAAAGAAGAATTGGACGTCGATGGTCCTGAAGAATTTCACCTCGTGATTGTCGATAATGGCAGATCAAAAATATTGGGCGGTGAATTCCAATCCGTACTGCAATGCATCCGCTGTGCGGCTTGTGTGAACGCCTGCCCGGTTTACCGCCATGTCGGCGGTCATTCATATGGTTCGATTTACTCGGGGCCGATCGGAGCTGTGTTGTCACCGCTGCTTGGCGGCTATGACGAATACAAAGAGCTTCCATACGCATCCACCTTATGCGCAGCTTGTACGGAAGCCTGCCCGGTAAAAATTCCGCTGCACGAGCTTCTTCACAAACACCGCCAGATCATTGTGGAGAGGGAAGGGCGCGCACCAATTTCCGAGAAGCTTGCAATGAAAGCGTTCGGTCTTGGAGCAGCGTCGCCATCCTTGTATAAAATTGGCTCGAAAATGGCTCCTGTTGCCATGAATCCTTTTACAGCCGGAGATAAAATTTCAAAAGGACCGGGCCCTTTAAAAGCATGGACAGATGCCCGTGAATTTCCGGCACCCAACAAGGAGCGGTTCCGTGACTGGTTTAAAAATCGCGACAAAGGAGGGGACCATTCATGAAGGGATTGATTCATAACCGCGATTCTTTTCTGGCTGCAGTTGCTGAGCGGCACGGCCGGACACCGAATACAAAAGCAGTGGCCAGGCCGAAATGGTCATGGCAGCCCCAGGATGCCGTTTTAAAAGAAGCAGATGCGGATGAGCTGCTTGAGGCCCTCAAGACGCAATGCATGGTCATTCACACCGATCTTGTTGTTACGAATAAAAATAAGTTACAAGAAACGTTGAAAGAAATTGTTGCAAATTATGGCGGCGGACCGGTCATTGCCTGGAAGGATGAGCGCTTTCATGAATATGGCGTATCTTCTCTACTCGAGGATGTTTGGCCTTCAGAAGGTGTCCCGGTCCATATATGGGATTCAGAAATCGGTGCGGAAAATATTCATTTTGCTGAAAAAGCCAATGTCGGCTTGACGATCAGCGATATAACCCTCGCAGAATCCGGCACGGCCGTATTGTTCAGCAGCAAAGATAAAGGGCGGACGGTAAGCTTTTTGCCAACGTGCTCGGTTATTCTGATCCCAAAAAGCAGCCTCGTGCCGCGGATGACCCAGGCAGCGCGAAAGATGCGGGAAAAAGTGGCGAACGGGGAACTGATTCCGTCGTGCGTGAACTTTATTACCGGTCCAAGCAATTCTGCCGATATCGAAATGAATTTAGTCGTCGGCGTGCATGGTCCTGTAAAAGCAGCTTATATTGTAATTGAGGATTTATAAAGAAGAAGCCTGCAAAAAAAATTGCAGGCTTCTTATCCGTTCTGAAGCTTTTTTTTGTAAAATTTCAATGCGGAAAAAACTTTAAATGACAGCCTTTTAAATTTGGAAAGCTTCAACTCGATGAAAGGCTGGGCAAAGGATGTTGCAATTTTACTGGATAGCAACAAAGTAAGCAGCAATGAAACTACAGCCAGAAGCAAATAGCTTTCCGGTCCTGTAAAGTAATCTTGCACGGGGCTTTCCCTGAACGTCTTGACAAAAAAACCGTGCAGCAAATAAACGTATAAAGTATTTTTACCGAGATCCGTAAAAAAGTATTGCTTTTTTGGCACGAAAGCAAAAAAGCTGAACACCATCATTAAGCTTAACAAATAAAACCCAAGCCTTTTCCCCATTGCAGCGAGGGAAGCAGCCCCCATTTCCCCGTAAGGCTTCGATCCGAGCAGCCACTGGTAGTTAATGTCCGGGTTCAAATAAAACCAGGCGAATACAATCACGAACGCAAGAGCTGCAACACTTCTAGCCTTTACATTAAAAAGGGATGAAAGATGCTCTTTCTTTAAGTAGTAGCCGAGTAAAAAGAGCGGGAAAAACACAAACGTCCTCGACAGGCTTAAATAGTTGGAAATGAAGTCGATATAGCCGATCGCAAGCGCAATTACCAGGGAAATTGAAATCGCTGTCACTGCTTTCAGTTTCGAAAAACCAAGCAGCATAATATTCCAGAAAAACAGGCTGACCAAAAACCATAAAGACCAGTGCGGATCCAGTGGATCAACGGTCAATTGGGACTGTCCATATAAATAGTAGTAATAAACCGAATAAATCAACTGGAAAATTAAATAAGGCAAAATTAATTTTTTGGTGATTTTCCGCAAATAACCCTTTTGATAGAAGCCTTTTGCGAAAAAACCGGAAACTAAAATAAATGCCGGCATATGAAAAGTGTAGATGGCTTTATATAGAGCATGAATGATTTCGTTATCTGCAATAAATGATTGAAGCAAATGCCCGAAAACGACGAAAAAGATTAAGATAAATTTCGCGTTGTCAAAATAATAATTTCTCTTTTGCATAAGATCCTCCCGATTTTTTGACCCCCGAAAGCATCTATATTTCTATACCCACCTGATTATAAATCAAACTTAAAAAATTGTGTTAATTTATGACTGGAAAATCATTTCTGTATTAATACAATATAAAATCTGTTATATAACTAAGATTCCGCTTACATCATGTAAAATATTGAACTTATTCCTTATATAAAAAAACTGTTTCATAAAAAATGTGAAGATGTTTGACATTTGTCACAGCAAGAAGCTGAAAAGTCCATTAAAATGACAAAAGAGCAGTAAATTCACAATGAGAGATCTTTTTAAGAAATGGGGAGGGGAAACATGGCTATTTTACCGAAAGAAAATGAACTGGGGTTTTTTGAAATCAGGCTTGAATCGATTGGCGGTCTCGGGGCAAATCTTGCCGGAAAAATGTTGGCCGAAGCTGGCGTACTGGGTCTTGGGCTGAATGGGTCAAACTTTTCTTCGTATGGCTCAGAGAAGAAAGGATCACCTGTGAAAAGCTTTATCCGCTTCTGTGAACCGCATGTTGAAATTCGCGATCACAGCCCGATCGAACAGCCGCATGTGATTGGCGTATTCCATGAAGCGCTCTATAAAACCGTCGATGTGATCAGCGGTTTAGGGCCTGAAGGGATTGTTTTAGTCAACTCGGTACGGTCATTCGAGGACGTAAAGGAAGATTTGCAGCTTGAATACGGGACATTGGCGATTGTCGATGCGCTCGGAATTGCCGTTGAAGAAAAAACAAAAGTAAACACGGCAATGCTCGGGGCTTTGTTCAAAATTTGTAACTTTCTCGATGCAGATGCGATGCGAAAGGTGATCCGCAAAACGTTTGAAAAAAAATACCCGCATCTTGTCGAGCCGAATATCCGTACTTTTAACAGAGGCTATGAAGAGGTTCAATTTAAAACGTTTCAAGCACCGCCAAATGCCGAGCCGAAAGCTTTCTCAAGGGCTGTTCCTTTATTGGGTTATCAAACCCAGGAAATCGGCGGCATTATTAGGGCACAAGCCAATAGCATCATGAAGGATTTAAGCGGCTCCCGCCAGGGCTTTCTTCCGAAGTTTGTACAGGAGGAATGCATCAATTGCGCAGCCTGTGATACAGTCTGTCCTGATTTTTGCTTTGTATGGGCGTCTGAAACCGACAAGCGTGGCAGGCCGCAAATGATTTTAACCGGTATCGACTATCAATATTGCAAGGGCTGCCTGAAATGTGTCGAGGCATGCCCAACAACTGCGTTAAGCGAGCTTCGTGAAACGGCCGAATACGCTCAAATAAACCGGGTTAAACAAAACTTTCCTTATGTGAATGGAGGAATCGTCTGATGGCTATCATGGAACAAAACTTAAAGCAGAGTGGAACTGCAGAGCAGCTAACCACGTTTGAATCCGGCAACGAAATGGCGGCAATGGCAGCGGCGCAAATTAACTATCATATCATGGGCTACTTTCCGATTACCCCTTCAACAGAGGTAGCCCAATACTTGGATCAAATGAAAGCGCGCGGTGAGCACGATATCCAATTAATCGCTGCCGACGGTGAACATGGTTCGGCAGGTATTTGCTACGGCGCGGCGGTGACGGGAGCCCGCGTCTTTAATGCGACGAGTGCGAACGGATTTATGTATATGCTTGAACAGCTGCCTGTGCAATCAGGGACCCGTTTCCCGATGGTTATGAACCTGGTGACGCGTTCAATTAGCGGGCCGCTCGATATTCGCGGTGACCATTCCGATTTGTATTTTGCCTTAAATACAGGCTGGGTCATTCTTACAGCGAGAACACCCCAGGCGGTCTATGATATGAACATCATGGCTTTAAAAATTGCCGAGCATTCCGACGTACGCCTTCCTGTCATCGTGGCTTATGATGGATTTTTCACGTCGCACCAAAAAAGGAAGGTTCAATACTTTAAGGACCGGAAAACAGTCCAGCAGTTTGTCGGTGAGTGCCCTGACAGCTATCATTTTGCAAGGGATCCGAAAAAGCCTGTTACGATCGGTGCCCATATGAACGGCGATGATCTGCTTAATAACCATTTCCAGCAGTCGGAAGCGATGTACAGGGCTGGAGCGGTATATGAAAAAGTTGCAGCTGAATATGCCCGATTATCCGGCAGAAAATATTCCGCTCTCGATTTGTACAAAATGGAAGATGCAGAGGTAGCGCTATTTTTACTCAATTCAGCTGCTGAATCAGCGAAAGATACGGTTGACAAGCTCCGCAAGCAGGGAATCAAGGCAGGAGTGATCAGCCCAAACATCATCCGGCCTTTCCCGGCAGCAGAAATCCGCGAGGCATTGAAAGGGGTAAAAGCTCTGCTAGTGGGAGAAAGAGCAGACTCCTATGGTGCAAATGGTCCTAATCTGACCCATGAGGTTAAATCGGCGCTTCAGGAAGATCAAGATAACAATACGATCGTATTAAGCAGAGTTTTTGGACTTGGCGGAAAGGATTTTTATCCGGATGATGCCGAGCAGTTTTTCCGATTTGCAATCGATGCAATCGAGAACGGAAAAGCCGAAAAACCTTTCGATTACTACGGGCATGTTCCCGGTGATCCGCAAAAAATTCTCCAGCCGGTTATTAGCCCGCAGCACAGCGATGCTTATAAATCCGGGCTGATTGAAGTAAAAAAAGATGAGGCTACCAATAAATTGAAAGTGAAAATACCGCCGTTAAGAGCGTTAACAGCCAAGCCGAAGCGGCTTGCTTCCGGGCACGGGGCATGTCCGGGCTGCGGAATTTTCGGAGGCCTTGAACTGTTTTTTAAAGGAATCGAAGGAGATGTCGTCGTTTTATTCCAAACGGGCTGCGCTTATGTGGTTACGACCGCATATCCGTATACTTCCCACAAACAAACGATGATCCACAATCTTTTCCAAAACGGGGCTGCCACTCTGTCTGGAACAGTTGAAGCATTTTTGGAGTTAAAGCGGAGGGGAGAGATTTCCGTATCGGATGATGCGACCTTTGTGATGATTACCGGAGACGGCGGAATGGATATCGGAATGGGATCCGCAATCGGAACTGCTTTGCGGAA
Organism: Bacillus sp. V3-13; assembly: GCF_002860165.1. Classification (GTDB taxonomy): domain Bacteria; phylum Bacillota; class Bacilli; order Bacillales; family Cytobacillaceae; genus Bacillus_BJ. Next base: position 64,265 of record NZ_PGUZ01000053.1, read on the forward strand.
CCATAAACTGATCATGCTTGAGTACGATAATGAAGGATACATGAACACAGGCTCACAAATGTCATATTCGACACCGCTCGGGCACATGACAAGCACTTCCAATGTCGGGAAGAGCCAGAAGGGGAAGGCATTCCATCATAAGGATACAGCGCAAATTATGGCAGCAGCGAACATTCCCTATGTTTTTACCGGGACAGAAGCGTTTCCGCAGGACTTGATCAAAAAGGCGGCAAAAGCACAGTGGTATGCGCAAAACGTCGGCACAGTTTACGGGAAAATATTGATAACCTGTCCGTTAAATTGGAAGTCTGATGACCGCCTTGGCGAAAAAATTGTCGAGGCCGCCGTTAATTCCTGTTTCTTTCCACTGTATGAAGTAGAAGAGGGAATGACAACGATTACTTACGACCCTGAAAAGAAAAATAAACGCATTCCTCTTTCCGAATGGTTAAAATTAATGGGGAAAACCAAACATTTATTGAAGGAAGAAAACAAACAATTGTTGGCCGATTTTGAAGAAGAAGTAGAAAAGCGCTGGCAGCGTTTATGTGCGAGACATGAGAATCATTTGTTGTAAAATACCAGGGAAAAGCGATGCAGAAACATGCATCGCTTTTTCTTCATTATTTTTGGAAAATCATTTCGGAATTTCGATGTGCAGGCAAACGAAAACCAGTATGTTTCGAGTTAACAAAAAGGTTCCCGGGTTGCAAATGCTTCATGGACAAGACAGGATTAGCGCTGATAAATGTCGAAATAATTATTCTATTGAAGATTCAGGCAAGGAGGCAAGACAGTGGATGGAGCTATATCACGTGAAGAACATCAATTCCTGAAAGAAAAAGTTGCTGCCCTCGAACAGGCAAATAGAACATTGACGGAACAGTTTAACCATGCTCCTGATGGGATGATTATATTTAACCGTGAGGGAATCATAGCGGCCGGGAATTCCGCTTTCTGCAGGCATTTAAATATGGACAGCAGCAGTGTAATAGGAATGTCGCTGAAAGCTTTAATTCCAAAAAAATATCAATTTAAGCTGGTGAAGATTTGGGCGCTTTTGGATGAAAAGGGAAGCGCCAGAGGGATTTTGCCAATTGCCCATAATGAAAAATTAACCTATTTCGAAATTAATACGAGCCCCCTCCCAGGTGGGAAGGATCAGTATATTAGTATCATGAGGGATGTAACCGAGAAACAGATTATCGAAAAGAAAATCAGGAAAAATGAAGATTTATACCAGGATTTATTTGAAGAAGCGCTTGATGGAATCATTTTTTGGAATGGCTGTGGCGTTGTGACCCGGGCCAATCGGGCTGCATGCAAAATTTTCGAATGTCCATTGGAGCAATTGCTGGGGACTAACATAACCGATTTTGTGTATTCAAAAGATGATCATTATTATAAAATAATGGATTTGTTAAAAAAAACGGGTGCCATTCGTGACGAATTGTTGTTTTTAATGCCGAACGGACAAAAAAAATTGCTCGAATTTACGTCCAAGCTCCATATTGACGGATCTAATCTAACCATTGTCCGCAACGTCAGTGAACGCCACCGCATGGAAAGAGAGCTTCGCGAGAGCGAGCTGAAATTCCGGAAGATTTTTGAAGGTGCCCTTGAAGGAATTATATTATGGAATAACCATTTTGAAATCGTGGATATTAACCAGACAGGCCAAAATATGCTCGGCTTTTCCAGACAAGAGATCATCGGTAAATCGTTGACGGAGTTGCTGACAGAGTGCCGCCTCAGCCGCGAAGAACAACACAAACACATGGATACCCTTTTGGAACACGGCCAATTAAACGGCGTGGTACAGATCAGGTTAAAAAAAGGAACAAAAAAGCACCTTGAGTTCTCAACCAAAAGCAATTTGATGTCGGGCTTAAATTTAACCGTTTTTAAAGATATAACAGAAAAATTGGAGATGGAAGAACAGCTGAGAAAATCTGATACTTTAACGGTGATCGGAGAACTTGCCGCCGGGATTGCCCATGAAATCAGAAACCCAATGACAGCTCTAAAAGGGTTTATCCAATTGCTTCAGAGTAATATGAAGGATGAACATGCGATGTATTTTCAGGTGATCACAACCGAGTTACAAAGAATAGATTCGATTATCAATGAATTTCTAATCCTTGCAAAACCTCAGGCAGTAAAATTTATCGAATCGGATGTTACGCGGATTGTTAAAGAGACGGTTGAATTGCTGACAGCCCAGGCTGTCTTGCATAACGTGCAATTCAAAACGTATTATCAAGATAAGCTTCCGCTCCTGTTTTGCGAGCCGAACCAGCTCAAAAAGGTGTTTATCAACATCATCAAAAATGCGATCGAAGTGATGCCGAAAGGCGGATATATTACCGTTTCAGTTGAGCGGGCAGCAGGGGATAAAATCCATGTATACGTACAGGATGAAGGACCAGGCATACCCGAAGAAAAATTGAAAAAGCTTGGCGAACCGTTTTATACTACAAAAGAACGGGGAACGGGACTTGGCTTAATGGTGAGCTACAAAATTATTGAAGAGCATCAAGGAAGCATTGAAGTGGAAAGCCATCCGGGTACAGGGACAATCTTTCATATTTATTTACCATTAAAGAAGGCGGGGTAGAGATTTTGAACAGACAATATACTACACTGGAGACCGTCATCGGTTTGTTATTCATCGTTGCTGAAAACGGGAAACTGAGCGCCGTACATATAGGGAAAGACGACTTTGACAAACATGAAACAGGGAAGGGTCTGATTGAAAATCCGGATAATCCGGTCCTGGCTGCGGCAGTCGAACAGCTCGGGGAGTATTTTAACGGAACGCGAACCAGCTTTCAATTGCCTCTTGACCTGGCAGGAACAGATTTTCAGCAGGCGGTTTGGAAACAGCTTGAAGCGATTCCTTTCGGTGTCACGAAAAGCTACCAGGATGTTGCGTCAACGATTGGCAAATCGAAAGCGGTGCGGGCAGTCGGCCAGGCGAACAAGGCTAACAAATTCCCGATTATCATTCCATGCCACCGCGTCATTGGCAAAAATAAAGCGCTGACAGGCTATGCAGGTACGAGAACCGATATTAAAGAAAAGCTGCTCCGCCACGAAAAAGCTTCGTTTAAAGGTTCAGTAAGCACTTAAATGAATCAGTCCTGAAACAACATGCAAGTGCTTTAGTCGAGCAGATTGAGAAGGGCAGGGAGGGAATAAAGGAAATGGCCGAAACGAATATCGAAAGACAAAAGGTAATTGATAACTTCTTCACGCGTGATGGGAAGCTGAAAAATATTCCGGCCCAGCGGAAGAAGAAATTAATCGTCTTCGAATATATGATCCGCGGTTTAACAAAAGGGAAAAAATATGCGGAGAAGGAACTAAATGAGTATATAAAAAAATATCACGAAGATTACGCAACGATCCGCCGCGAGTTTATCATCAATCATTATATGTACCGGGAAAATGGGATATATGAATTGAATCCGGAAGAGATGTGGGCGAAAATCGACGGATAAAGCGAAAGCCGACCCGCAGAACTGGAATTCTGCGGGTCGATCATTTTAATATATCAGGTCATTAATCGATTTAATATTCCGGTGGTTTTTGATGAACTGGCTGCCAAGCTGAAGAGCTGTCCGCTTTGCATCCAGCCTTTTATCCTTATCTTGAATGCCATCCAGGTCGGCAACATGTGACAGTCCTATCGTACGGCGGATCAGCTCACAACCGGCAAATCCGGCAGCATCCTGAAGATACTTTTCAAGCAAATAAGCGAGAAAGCGATCGTCTGAAGAAAGCGGATCTGTGTTCTGCTCTTTCCACAGTTTTGAATACTCCCGTGAAAAAGTTTCCCAAAAAACTTTTATATGGGAAGAGATGGAACTCTGTTTTTCAGGGTTGGCAATCTGTTGGACCAGCAAATTCGCAATGACTTGGCCAAGGTCAAAACCAGCCGGCCCGTAAAATGCAAATTCAGGGTCGATGATTTTTGTTTCATCCTTATTTGCAAATATGCTTCCAGTGTGCAAGTCGCCATGCAATAATGACTCTGCTTCTGTCAAAAAGCTCTTTTTAAGAAGAGCTGCCTCAAACTTTAAATCTTCATCAGCCCAGAGCGTCTCGGCATCTTTCTTTAGGCCTTCCTCAAAATCATTGGTGGGCGCATCGAAGAACGGGTCGGTAAAAATGAGGTCTTCCGTAATTTTACACAGCTCCGGGTTAATAAATTTTCCAACCAGTTCCTTTTTCTCTGCAGGCGTTAACCCATAATCAGAAGTAAAGAACAGCGTTTTAGCGAGATACTCTCCGATATGCTTGGAGAGAAGCGGGAAATCGTCGCCATGGATAAATCCGGTTCTCACAATCGTCAAATGTGATAAGTCCTCCATAACAGTGACCGCAAAGGTCTCATCGCTAAAAAAGACTTCAGGAACATAATTTGGTGCCAATTTTTTAAAAACAGACAGTGCATTTGCTTCGATCACCGCTCTTTTCAGTGTTAACGGCCAGCTTTCACCAACAACTTTGGCATATGGTAAAGCTTGTTTAATGATCACACTCTTGCCGGAATCCTGAGCTGAAATCCGAAAGACGAGATTCAGATTGCCATCGCCAATCTCCTCAACTGTTAAAAGAGTTCCTTCAGGAAATAGCCGCAATTTAATTGCTAATGCGGCAGCCGAGCTTTCGGTTAAAGGTTCGTATGTTTTATTTTGTAATAAGACCATCGTATATTCCTCCTTAATTTGGAGGCTTTTTCAATAAATGAAAAAGCCTCTTTCTCAACACGAAAGAGGCTTGGAAGTTTATATTCTCCACGCCTCTTATCTGCCAGAAGAAAATCCTTCTGTTGGAATTAGCACCGTGCCCTTGGGAGACATCAGTCCCCGGCGCAATTTAGCGCCCCATTTCACAATGGCATTACGGTCGGTTGCTGGGCTTCATCGGGCCAAATCCCTCAGCCTGCTCTTGATAAGAGAGTACTATTTTGATTGTTTTTTACTTGTTGACCATCATATCAACGCAAAAAGTGATATGTCAATCATTTTTTTAAAAAGTTTGACATTGAAAATCTCCACTTATTGATAGAATTCCGGTTTTCTGTCTGAGAAAATCGGGATGATTTCTCTTACTCTTCGTACTTCATCAAGGTCTATTTCAGCATGCAAAATTTCCTGTTCTTCACCGGCTTCCGCGATCACTTCCCCCCACGGATCAATAATCATCGAATGTCCGGCAAAAGCATTGTTCGGATCGGATCCCGCCCGGTTGCAGGCAATGACATAGCATTGGTTTTCAATTGCCCGTGATATTAACAGGGCTCTCCAGTGGGCGAGGCGGGCAAGCGGCCATTCAGCTACTACAAACAATGCTTCCGCTCCTTGTGCCGTATGCGCGCGAATCCATTCCGGGAAGCGGATATCGTAGCAAATCATTCCGGACAGGAGCCTGTTTTCCAGCTTGAACAGGCCCTTTGAATTGCCAGCTGATAAATGCAGATGTTCGTCCATCAGCTTGAAAAGATGCAGCTTACTGTATTCATGGACAAGCTCGCCGTGCTGATCGACAATGATAAGCGTATTAAAAATTCCCTCTGCCGTTTTCCTTGCGACAGAACCGCCGACAAAAGCTGTCTGATGTTCCAGTGCTGCTTCCTTCAGAAAGGATTTTGTTTTGCTGGCGTCCTGATCGCCAATCACATCGAGCCGTTTCAGATCATACCCGGTCGTCCATAGCTCGGGAAGGACGATAATATCCGGTTTTCGTCGCGCTGCACCGGCAATCAGCTGTTTCGCAGCTTCGTAGTTTTGATCCGGATTGCCAAAAGCAATGTCCATTTGGATACAAGCTATCGATAATTTCAAAATTGTCACCCCATTAAAAAACTAAAAACTTTCACTTTACAAGCTGTTATTAACGTTATATCATTTGTGACTAGAATTTCAAATTCATTTTTTAATAAAAGCGGGTGCTAAAGTGAAAGATTTTCCCCAATCAGACTTATTAAATAGCCTGCCGAGGCAGTTCTTTGCCTCGCTCGTAAAAAAAGCAGGTACATACATTGAACAGGGTTATGATGTGATTAACCTGGGCCAGGGCAACCCGGACCAGCCGACACCGGGCCATATTGTCAAGGCATTGCAGGCTGCAGCTGAAAAGCCGGTCAACCATAAATATTCCCCCTTTCAAGGCTTTCGCTACTTAAAGGAAGCGGCAGCCGGATTTTATAAGCGGGAGTATCAGGTCGAGCTGGATCCGGACACAGAAGTGGCGGTATTGTTCGGCGGGAAAGCAGGTTTGGTTGAAATACCGCAATGCTTATTAAACCCCGGCGATACGGTGCTTGTTCCTGATCCGGGTTATCCGGATTACTGGTCCGGGGTCGCATTGGCGAGAGCGGAAATGTTGTATATGCCATTGCTCGAGAAGAACGGTTTTCTCCCAGATTATCGTGAGTTAAGCGGGGAAGCCTTGGCAAAAGCTAAGTTAATGTTCCTCAATTATCCTAACAACCCGACCGCCGCAACTGCGCCTCTTCCGTTTTTTGAAGAGACTGTAATGCTTGCTAAGCAGCATGATATTTGCGTGGTCCATGATTTTGCCTATGGAGCAATCGGTTTTGATAACGAAAAACCAATCAGCTTTTTGCAGGCGGAAGGCGCCAAGGAAGTCGGCATTGAAATTTACACACTATCGAAGACCTATAACATGGCAGGCTGGAGGGTAGGTTTTGCTGTTGGCAATAAAAGCGTCGTCAGTGCGATAAATTTGCTTCAGGACCACCTTTACGTCAGCCTTTTTGGAGCAGTTCAGGAGGCGGCAGCAGCGGCCCTGCTTGAATCGCAGGAATGCGTAGAGGAACTGAACCAGCTATATGAATCGCGGCGAAACACGTTTATTAAGGGGCTGCAATCGATTGGCTGGGAGGTTACAGCGCCAAAAGGTTCATTTTTCGCCTGGCTGAAAGTACCGCCATCTTTTACGTCCCAGCAATTTTCCGACTATTTACTCGAAAATGCCCATATTGTTGTCGCTCCTGGAATTGGCTTTGGGCGGTGGGGCGAAGGCTATGTCAGAGCTGGGCTGTTAACCTCTGAAGAACGGTTGCAGGAAGCAGTCAAAAGAATCCAGGCTTTAGAAATATTTAAAAAAGGGATTTGACAAATGGAGAATTTCCTGCGATAATCCAAATTAATTTGAACTGTCATGAACATGATTATATGAAAATCGTTTTCTTATCAAGAGCAGGTGGAGGGACGAGCCCGATGAAGCCCGGCAACCGACCTGGATTTTTTCCAGGCACGGTGCTAATTCTTGCAGCATTCGCTGAAAGATAAGGAGATGTTAGTTTGATATGCTAACCTCTTCTTTTCTGAAGAGGTTTTTTTATGGCCAAAATGAATAAGTTGGCCCGCGTGTTTACGGAAAGGATGATCGGCATGAGTGAAATAATTGCTACATATTCAGTCTATGATTCCAAACATAATCCCGGGAAGAAAGCAGAGGAAATCGCCCTCGGCCTGACGGTGGGCTCGTGGACAAATCTGCCCGAGCTTGAACAAAACCAACTGAAGAAGCACAAAGGGCGTGTCGTCTCTGTCGAGGGTCTTTCGGAAGAAAGCAGCAAAGAGGAGACAAAGGCGCTGATTAAAATTGCCTACCCTGCTGTTAATTTTTCTCCTGATTTACCGGCAATCTTAACGACCGTTTTTGGAAAGCTGTCACTGGACGGAAAAATTAAATTAATAGACTTGCAGTTTAGCGATTCGTTGAAGGCCCTTTTTCCGGGTCCCCGTTTTGGTATTGAGGGAATTCGTGAAAAAGTAAATGTTTATAACCGGCCGCTGCTGATGAGTATTTTTAAAGGCGTAATCGGCAGGGATTTGCCATACATGCTCGCACAGCTGAAAGAACAGGCTCTTGGCGGAGTCGATATTGTCAAGGATGATGAAATTCTGTTTGAGAACGATCTGGCTCCGTTTGCCGCGAGAATTTCCGAAGGGAAAAAGGTATTAACGGAAATCTATGAGCAATCCGGGCAGCGGACGCTATATGCTGTTAATCTGACTGGCCGCACGTCGGCTCTGAGGGACAAAGCGAAAAAGGCAGCCGAGCTTGGAGCAGATCTATTATTGTTCAATGTTTTCGCTTACGGACTCGATATCCTTCAGGAATTGCGGGAAGACGACAGCATTGCCTTGCCGATTATGGCCCATCCGGCTGTCAGCGGCGCACTCGCATCATCACCGGTATATGGACTGTCCTATTCGTTATTATTGGGAAAATTGCTGCGGTATGCGGGAGCGGATTTGTCTTTGTTCCCATCTCCGTACGGCTCGGTTGCCCTTGAAAAAGATCAGGCTTTGGCAATCGCCGAGGCACTCACGATAGAAGAACCGTTTAAACCAGTGTTTCCAGTGCCGTCGGCAGGCATTCATCCCGGCCTCGTGCCATTATTGTACAAAGACTTTGGACTGGATTGTGTGATAAACGCTGGCGGCGGTGTTCACGGTCATCCAGGCGGCGCAAAAGGGGGCGGCCTTGCATTCAGGCAGGCGATCGAAGCGGTTTTAAATGGGCAATCTTTGCTGGATAAAGCAAAACAGCATGATGAGTTGCGGGCAGCGATCGAGCTGTGGGGCCATCAAGAGGTGACTGCATGATGAAAAAGCATGCCGTATTTTGTGATTTCGACGGGACGATCACCGAAAAAGACAATATTATTGCGATCATGGAAAAATTCGCTCCTTCCGACTCGGAACCGCTGAAGGAGCAAATCCTGTCCGGGCAAATTTCGATCATGGAAGGTGTCGGAAAGCTGTTCTCGCTCCTCCCCAGCTCTTTAAAGGACGAGATTATTGATTTTGCGGTGGAAAATGCGGTGATCAGGGCTGGATTTAAGGAGTTTGCCGCCTTTTTGGCTAACGAAGATATCCCGCTTTATATTGTCAGTGGCGGAATCGACTTTTTTGTAGAGCCGATTCTGGAGGGGACTGGACCAATTACAGGCTTATATTGTAACGGATCTGATTTCAGCGCTGAAAGAATAAAGATACTGTGGCCTCACAGCTGTGACAGTCACTGCTCCAACGGCTGCGGCTGCTGCAAACCTTCTGTCATCCGCAGCCTTGATGGAGAAAATCTCGATAAGATTGTCATTGGTGATTCGATCACAGATGTCGAGGCAGCCAAGCAAGCTGATTTTATTCTTGCAAGGGACTTACTTGCCAGGAAATGTGAAGAGCTCGGGCTTCCTTACAAACCATTTAATACTTTCTTTGATTGCGTCGATTCTATAAGAGAGAAGATAGGGGTGAGAGCATGAGTCTTCTTCAGGAAAGGTGGCAGGAGCTCGCCGACGTCAAAGATGAACTTGCACAACGTGATTGGTTTATGGGGACAAGCGGAAACCTGGCCATTAAAGTAGGAAGCGATCCATTGACTTTTCTTGTAACCGCCAGCGGCAAGGACAAACGGAAACGGACGAGTGAAGATTTTCTGCTTGTTGATGCAAGCGGGCGGCCTGCTGAAGAGACCCATTTAAAACCATCGGCAGAGACATTGCTCCATGCAGAAATTTACAAGCGCACGAATGCTTGCTGCAGTCTCCATGTCCATACAGTTGATAATAATGTCATTTCAGAACTGTTCGGAGACAGGGGAGAAGTCACATTTAAAGGCCAGGAATTAATCAAAGCTTTTAATTTGTGGGATGAGAATGCGGCGCTTACGATTCCGATCATTCCCAATCACGCCGATATCCCTGCTCTTGCCCGGGAATTTGCCGGCCATATTTATGAGCAAAAAGGCGCTGTGCTGATTCGCAATCATGGCATTACCGTCTGGGGTGAAAGTGCTTTTGAAGCGAAAAAGCTTCTCGAAGCCTCAGAGTTTTTGTTTCGTTACACGCTCCGCTTACTGGAGCATAAACCCGGGTTAATTAAAGCAGTTTAATTGAAAAGGAGATAAGTAGAATGGCACATATTGTATTTCAAAAAACTGGGGAAAAATTAGTGAATCAAGAAGAAGTAGCAGCTTTTCTGGAAAGGTAGTGTAAAAAGTTCTATGAAAACTCGGCTTTGAGGGTTCCGTTCTGCCACAAAACAGAT
>NZ_PGUZ01000054.1 GCF_002860165.1 Bacillus sp. V3-13
GGCTCAAAATCATGGAAATGTATTAACTGAATATTCTAACTACATTTATGCAACGCTAGTGATCAATAATATCAATAATAAATGAAGAATTTATGAAGATAGCAGCTATAAATCAAGCTATTTCGAAAACTTTCGAAAGAATGTTTTTACAAAATTAGTATTATTTATACTACTCTAGGTAGTTTTACAAAACAAATTAATCTAAAGCTTGAAAAATGCATTGCGAATTATGTAAAGGTGATGGCAAATCTGAATAAACCAATGGAAAGAATGGAGGGTAAATAGATGAATATTCAATTAGATGATGAAGCACACGCGTGGATTGAGTCCAAAGGAAAACATCTAACAGTAAAGACACTAGAGGTAAAAGGCTGTTGTGCCGCAGGCGTGCAAGAATTGCTTGCTATACCGGGAAAACCAAAGGATATTCAAAAATATAATGAATTCATAGTGAACAATCTTTCTATATTTATTCAAAAAAACATTGGAATCAAAGATAGACTGGAACTAAAAATATCCGGGTTTGGTTTTTTTAAATCTATTGTCGCCAAAGGTTTTCTGGAATAGTTCCAGTTTAACTGATATAAACAAAAACAGACCCCTGTTCGTTAACAGGGGCCGATTTTAAGAAAGAACAAGTTCACAACCCGAAAAGAACAGATCTGTTATTAATGTTCTTCCGCTTCTTTTCCGTCTGTTTGATCTCTATGTTCCATCTCTTCGTTATGATCAATATTTTCGGAATCAGCTTGAGTAAACGAGGCATACACATAATATACGCCCAGGACAACGATCAGGTATACGAGTGCTGATAAGGCCCATTTTTTCATATGATAGACTCCTTATAATTTTACTCTTTGTAAGCGCAATGCGTTTAGGACAACGGATACAGAGCTGAATGCCATTGCCGCTCCGGCGAGCCATGGTGCCAAAAATCCCAATGCGGCGACCGGGATGCCGAGCGTATTATAGCCGAATGCCCAGAACAGGTTTTGCTTAATGTTGCGGATCGTTTTCTTGCTCATAAAGATTGCATCGGCAATGCTGTTAAGGTCCCCGCGGATTAACGTAATGTCTGCCGCTTCCATCGCAACATCCGTTCCTGTTCCGATCGCCATCCCGATGTCGGCAACCGCGAGTGCTGGAGCATCATTGATTCCGTCTCCGATCATTGCCACCTTCTTGCCCTGTTCCTGAAGCTTCTTCACTTCTTCGGCTTTTCCTTCCGGCAATACTTCGGCGATTACATTGTTAATGCCAGCCTGTTTGGCGATCGCTTGGGCAGTCTGGTAGTTATCGCCGGTGATCATAATGACCTCCAGTCCCATCTCTTTTAAGCGCTTAACCGCTTGTGCAGAGGTTTCTTTAATTGTGTCTGCGACAGCGACAATTCCCGCATAAACGCCGTCTATAGCTGTCAGCATTGCAGTTTTACCTTGCTTCTCCAGACTGTCCATTTGCGGTAAAACATGCTCGATTTCCACATTGTACTTTTTCATCAATCGGCGTGTCCCGATAAGAACTTCTTTTCCATTAACAACCGTTTTGATACCATAGCCAGGGATTGCCTCAAACTCATCTACGTCTTTAAGGCTGATATTCTTTTCTTTAATCCCGTCTACAATGGCCTGGGCAAGCGGGTGTTCAGATTGCTTTTCAGCAGAACCGATAAGCGCCAAAAATTCAGCTTCTTCCCGGTCTGTGATGATATCAGTCAGAATCGGAGTACCATTCGTGATCGTACCTGTTTTATCAAGGATGACGGTATCGATCCGGTGCGTCATTTCGAGATGCTCTCCACCTTTAAAAAGAATTCCGTATTCGGCAGCCCGGCCGGACCCCGCCATGATTGAAGTTGGCGTTGCGAGCCCCAGTGCGCATGGACAGGCAATGACAAGAACGGCGATTAAGATTTCCAAGGCGGCGGCAAAGTTTCCGGGAGAAACCCACAAATACCAAATCAAGAAACTGATAATCGCAATGCCGACAACAATCGGAACGAAAATACCGGAAATCGAATCGGCTAATCGCTGAATAGGTGCTTTTGACCCCTGTGCTTCTTCAACCACTTTAATGATTTGCGCAAGTGCCGTATCTTTTCCGACTTTTGTTGCTTTTATTTTAATAAAACCATTTTTGTTAATCGTGGCACCGATAACGGTGTCACCGACTGTTTTATCTACCGGCAGACTTTCCCCGGTAATCATTGATTCATCAAGAGCGCTGCGGCCTTCAAGAATTTCCCCGTCGACCGGGATTTTTTCACCGGGCTTTACATACAAAATATCACCCGTGACTACTTCTTCAAGCGGAATTTCTTTTTCAACACCATCGCGCAGGACGGTTGCCGTTTTTGCCTGCAGGCCCATCAGCTTTTTGATCGCTTCTGACGAACGGCCTTTTGCTTTCGCTTCGAACAGTTTCCCAAGAATAATTAATGTAATCAAAATGGCACTTGTTTCAAAATAAAGACCAACCGAATGGGCGTTGTTTCCGATCGTTTCTAAAGCAAGGTATACACTGTAAAAATAAGCGGCCGATGTACCAAGTGCGACCAGCACATCCATATTGGCGCTCTTATTTCTAAGCGCTTTATAGGCGCCGACATAAAATTGCTTGCCAATATAAAATTGTACCGGTGTAGCCAATGCCATTTGCACCCATGGATTCATTAATGCATCAGGAACATAAAGGAAAGAAGTGAAGCTGAAATGGCCGACCATTGCCCAAAGAAGCGGAAGCGATAAGATGAGTGAAAAAATGAACTTCCCCTGCTGCTTTTCAATTTCCTTCAAGCGGTGGTCGACTGCCTCTTTTTCGTTTTCATCACTTTTCACGCTGGCCCCGTAACCAAGCTTTTCAACCCTTTCGATCATCTCTTTAGGTGAGACAATGGACGGATTGTATTCGACAGATGCTTTTTCTAAAGCCAGGTTGACATTTGCCTTGATGATCCCGTCTTGTTTATTCAAGCTTTTTTCAATTCTTTGCGCACAAGCGGCACATGTCATGCCGGTCAGGTTCAATTCAGTTTTTTCTGTTACGACATCATAGCCGAGATCTCTGACTTTCTTTTGGATATCAGCAGCTCCCATCGCGGACCCGTCAAACTTTACTGTCGCTTTTTCGAGGGCAAGATTCACGTTTGCATCTTTGACGCCTTCCATTTTCTTTAAACCTTTTTCAATGCGGATCGCGCAGGCGGCACATGTCATGCCGGTTATTTGAAATTGGCTTTCCAGAACTTTTTCACTCATAGCAAAAACTCCTTATACCTGTATAGGGTATATTTTTATAAAAAAGAGAGCGTGCTATTTCTAGCACGGTTCTCTTTACTTTTATAGTTCACAAACTTAGTTTACATCATAGCCTTGATCATCGATTGTTTCTTTAATTGTATCAAGAGTCACTTCATTTGCGTTATATTCAACATCTACTTTACCAGTTTCAAGGTGAACTTTCACATTGGAGACACCTTTTAATTCTCCGACACTGCCTTCAATAGCTTTTACGCAGTGACCGCAAGACATTCCTGCTACATCCAATGTTACCTTTTCCATTCTAATCGTCTCCCTTATTTTTTCATTAATCTTTGAATAGTGACAAGGACTTCATCCAGTACTTCCATGTCACCTTCCTGGATTCTTTCGACAACACAGTTTTTCAAATGGCCTTCCAAAAGAATTTTTGCTACGCTGTTCAAGGCGGATTGGGTAGCTGAGATTTGCGTAATGACATCGTCACAATACGTATCTTTTTCAATTAACCCTTTAATCCCGCGAATTTGGCCTTCAATCCGGTTTAAGCGTGTTACCATATTTTTCTTTACGGCTTCGGAATGATGGCTTTTCCGGCCGCTTGCAGCAGTGCAGCATTCTTCTTCTGTTAGGAGAGGATCATTTTCTAATTCATTTACCATGGTAACTCCCTCCTTGTTTTTCATTATATTATACCCCGGTAAGGTATGTAAAGAGTTTAGGCTCTGTTTTTTGTGAACGTTTTTTGAAGTTTTTTGAGTTTAAGTAAGTTAAAAATTTCTTGAATTATGGAGCGGTTCACGTTTTCTTCCCATATTGACCGCATAAATTATTATTTGTTCAGTGGCAGATATCATTCATTTGGTTAAACACCCAAAAGGTTAAATCATTATAAAGCAGAGTTTTAAAGAAATTGTGAAGAAATATTTTGTAGCTTTTATCGAGTAAATTAATGTTACCTGTTAACTCAGATTTTTATGAAAAAAGTTTTTCCTTGGACTTGATGCAATCTCTGTTTTCTTCAAAAATTCTATATTAACTAAACTATCTTTATAGATTTCTGCAACTTTTTTTCGTATCATCACAATATTAGCAACTTGAATGTACCTATAGAAAAGTGAGCCCTTAATGCTTAAATGTGATTATGAATGAAAAAATGATATTCAAAATGTGACAATGAGGAAGTGACTAGCTTGCCAGCCCTTGAAACTATTGAAGAACAAACTGCCAAACAAAAAATAATGATGATCCTCTCTTTAGCAGTTCCGGCCATGATTGAAAATATTTTACAAACAGCCGTTGGATTTATCGATACTTTATTTGTTGCAAAACTCGGCCTGAATGAAGTGACTGCGGTTGGTGTTGCCAATACCGTTTTAGCTGTCTATATTGCTATTTTTATGGCGATTGGTGTGGGAACATCTTCTCTCATTGCAAGAAGTGTGGGTGCCGGGGATTTCGATAAAGCAAAATCGATCGCAACGCAGTCCAGCTGGATTTCCTCTATGGCAGGAATTTTATTTGGAATTATTGCTTACTTTTTTGCCGAACCTTTGCTTAAAGTGATGGGAGCAGAACCTCAGGTGTTAGCAGATGGAGTCACTTATTTCCGTATTGTGGCTGTACCCTCCATATTCATTTCACTCATGTTTATTTTCGGAAGTATCCTGAGGGCATCCGGAGACACAAAAACCCCGATGAAAATCAGTGTCTGGATCAACATCATCCACATTGGACTGGATTGTATATTGATTTTTGGTTTATGGGGATTTACGGGTTTAGGCGTTGCAGGAGCAGCCTGGGCAACTGTTATTGCAAGAATAATCGGTACGATAGCTCTATATCGTTACATAAAAAAATCAAAAATTGATTTTTCAATTTTTCAAAATACTTTTAGGGAAGCTAAACAATTTATATCACCCATCTTAAAACTTTCAACCCCAGCTGCGGTCGAACGCCTTATTATGCGGTTAGGTCAGGTCCTATACTTTGGTTTAATTGTACGAATCGGAACAGAAACATACGCAGCCCATACTATCGCCGGGAATATTGAAACCTTTTCCTATATGCCCGGTTATGGATTGGCTGTGGCCGCAACCACATTAGTTGGCCAAAGTATTGGGGCAAAACGTGAACAGGACGCATACAAGTATGGGATGTTAACTGCCGGGATAGCCGTTCTATTTATGTCCATGATTGGCTTTTTGTTATTTTTCCTGTCACCCTGGATGGCAACCTGGTTCACGACTGATCCAAATGCGGTTCATATGGTCGTGACAGCATTGAGAATAGACGCTTTTGCCCAACCTGCTTTAGCCGTTGGTTTGGTGTTGGCTGGTGCTTTACAAGGAATGGGCGATACAAAAAGTCCAATGTACAGTACAGCGATTGGCATGTGGGTGATTCGGGTTGTCGGAGTTTATGTTTTGGGAATCCAGCTTGGAATGGGTATAGCCGGGATTTGGTTATCGATTGCAATAGACTTGTTTGTTCGTGCAATTTACTTGTTCGTCAGGTTTAGAACTCATTTCAAAAAATAATATTGCTTAAAGAGCCGAAATTTCTTTTAAAGAAAAATCGGCTTTGTTTAGAATTATTGACCAATTTTACCTTCACCAGATGGTGATGAATACGTCGTTGCTTTTAAAGCGGATAACCCGGGAAACTGGCTTTTCCATTGCCATGACCTGCACCATGCTACGGCAGGAATGGTAAACGTAGTGAAATACGATGGCTACCAGCCAAACTTCACACCAGACCCTGATGCGAATAATAAACCTGAATAATTACGAAAACAGCGGCAGTGTTTATGCGGCCGCTGTTTTTATATTGGTCACTCTTCACTTTGTTGAATTTCATTTGCGTAACGCCTTGTTTTCAGGTACAACCCGAATTATTTGAGCACAAAAAAAGACTGCCTCCAGTGACAATCTTAAAAAACTCTTTCATGCGGAACCCGTAGTTAATATTTCGCCACGGGCAATCCGATTTTTTTTAGCAATTCGATTGCTGTTGCTTTTTCCTCTTCGGAAAGAACATCCATAAGCTCATGGATCCTTGCTTCGTGTTCGGGAAAAATCGCCTCGATAAATTCTTTGCCTTTTTCCGTAATAATCGCATACGTAACCCTGCGGTCATTCGGACAAGCGGCACGATTTAAAAGGCCTTTTTGTTCAAGCTTGTCGACTACATATGTGATGCTTCCGCTTGCAAGCAGAATTTTTCCGCCTATTTGCTGGAGCGGCTGCTGGCCTTTATGGTATAAAAGCTCCAGAACAGCAAATTCAGTCGGGTTTAATCCATTCGCCTGGATTGATTTATTGACCTGCTCATTAATCGCTTTATATGCCCTGGAAAGCACAATAAATAGCTTTAAGGATTGGTTAACTTCGTCATTCATGTAAAATCTTCCTTTATAAAAAAATATCTCGACTTCAAAATAAATTATAGAAAAGATTCGGAATGGTGTCAATGAATCCAGATAAAGGCATAGTCCGAAATACCTTCATTAATGGTATAATTGATGACTATAAGCGGTTAAAAATAGAGGTGTCTATGCAAAAATCGAAAAAAAATGCATTGTTATATTTGCTGATTGTGATACTGCCGAGTGTTTTAGGAATATTTTTACAAACATATAATCTGGTCCAGAGAGATTACGAACGTCAAAAGACTCATGCCGAGTGGATTGCATCGATCCATCAAAGGACCTGGGACCAGCTAATATCTGAAACCGTGACCAGTCTCGATATTATTTCCATAACTGCAAATAATATGATCGATTCCCCGCAAGAAATAAAACCATTGCTCCAGCAGGTACAGCAAAAAGACCCGCGCTATGGAGGCCTTTATTTGCTGAACGAAGAAGGAAAGGTCATTACCGGCTCTCATTCGCTGCTCGATGATGCTAATTATTCCTCAATGGAGTATATTCAGACAGCGATTAAAACGAAGGATACGGTTATATCGAACCACCAGGAAACACTTCACAACGATCAAACGGTGATCGGCCTGGCTACGCCCGTGCTCAATGAAAGAAATGAACTGAGTTCGATACTTGTTGCCCATTTAAGGGTTGATTATATTGAAAATGTCATGAAAGTATTGACTCCGGATACAAATCTTTTAATTGTAAATGGACAAAGCCGCATTATTATGAATTTGAATGGATCTGACAGTAAAGGCTCACCTCCAAAAGAGTGGCTGACAATACCAATTGAGCGGCTCCCATGGAGCATTAAAGCGGAAATTCCGGGCTTTGACTGGAAGAATGCAGGAATGGAACTGGCCGCATTAATAGCCGGGACCCTGGTTTTCTTCCATATTCTCTTCATTCTGGTTAAGTACTACCTGTTAAAAAAACAATCAGCAAAAGAAAAAGCGCAAATTGAAGCACAAAAGCTTGAGCTGGTCGGCTCACTCGCAGCCAGTACTGCCCATGAAATCCGCAATCCCCTTACAGGTATTAAAGGGCTTGTCCAGCTATTAGCCGAAAAATACCGGGAACCGAAAGACCTCTACTACTTTTCTATCATCGATGAAGAGATCAACCGCATTAATGAAATCGTCAGTGAATTTTTGATCCTGGGCAAACCGACCGCGCAAAAGAAAGACATTATCGATATAAGGTCGGTTTTTACCGAGCTCAAGCCGCTCATTTCTTCCGAAGCAAATCTTCACAACATCCGATGTTCCTACCATTTCCCAAACGAGCCAATGCCGGTTGAATGTGCAAAGGACCAAATGAAGCAGGTAATCTTGAATCTCATAAAAAATGCTTTCGAATCGATGAAAAATGGCGGCGATCTTAAAATTAATGTGTTGCAAGAACGGGAAACTTGCAATATAGAAATTATTGATACCGGTTCAGGCATTTCTGAAGAAGCACTCAACAAAGTCTTTGATCCTTTTTATACATCAAAGGATACGGGAACAGGCCTCGGTCTTGTGATTTGCAAAAAAATAATCCAATCTTTTAACGGCACGATACACATTACCAGCAAAGAACAGCATGGTACAAAAGTCGTCATTACACTCCCGTTAGCTTTAGCTAAAAATGAATAAACGAAAGAGCATTGTGGTATGAACCCGATGCTCTTTCGTTTAAGCAAATGTTTCTACAGATGGAGAACTGAACGATTATCTCATTGCCATTACAATTAATCTCTGTTTCATGTTTGCTTCGTCCGATTGTACTCTTTTTTTCAATTTAAAAATATCCTTTCAAAGTTATGCGGAATTTAATTTCGGGATTAGAAACAAAATCGTTTTTAAACGATTCAAAATCTTGTAATATAGAAACAGAAGAAAGAATCAATAAACCGTATTTTTAAAAAAACTGAAAACATTCATCAATAAGGAGTTAACCATGGGCCAATCTGCAATCGCTGCAAGCATGTCACCACGTGATCGTGCGGCTACTTCGTACAAAATATTAATTATAATCGGAATTTGCCACTTATTGAATGACTCGCTCCAGGCTGTTGTTCCAGCGATGTTCCCGATCCTGGAAAGATCGATGGGGCTCAGCTTTACGCAGCTTGGCTTGATCGCTTTTTCTTTGAACATTGTATCGTCAATTATGCAGCCGCTCGTCGGAATGGCCACGGATAAAAAACCGATGCCCTTCGCCCTGCCGATCGGGCTTTCCTTCACGCTTTTCGGCGTTCTTGGCCTTGCTCTTGCACCCCGGTTTGAATTGGTTGTCGTGTCCGTCTTGTTTATTGGCCTTGGATCTGCTGTTTTCCATCCGGAGGGATCACGCGTCGCTTACATGGCCGCCGGGGCACGCCGCGGGCTTGCTCAATCGATTTACCAGGTTGGCGGCAATTCAGGCCAGGCGCTCGCCCCGCTCATTACTGCTGTAATTCTTGTCCCGCTCGGCCAAATCGGTGCTGCCTGGTTTACATTAGTTGCAGCCGCCGCCGTCGGATTATTGATCTATATTGCCAATTGGTATTCCGGCATGCTTGCAGTTGAACGTTCTTTTAAAAGCAAGCAAAGCGGCAAAAATAGCACAGTTGGGAACGGAATCCGCAAAGGTGTCTGGATTTCACTGTTGCTGATTTTGTTTCTAATCTTTGCCCGCTCCTGGTATATTTCCGGAATCACCAATTTCTATGCATTTTACGCAATCGAAAAATATACGCTGTCAATTAAAGAATCGCAGCTTTTCCTGTTTGCTTTCTTAATTACCGGTGCAATTGGCACATTTTTCGGGGGACCGCTTGCCGACCGTTTTGGCAAGAAAACGATTATTTTAGTTTCGATGATCGCCACCGCCCCGTTATCATTGCTGATCCCGTTTGTTCCGCCCATTGCCGCATTCTTGCTGCTGGCTTTAAGCGGACTGCTTCTGATGTCGAGCTTTTCCGTCACGGTTGTTTACGCCCAGGAGCTCGTGCCGGGAAAAATCGGGACAATGGCTGGCTTGACGGTCGGCCTGGCATTTGGAATGGGGGCGCTTGGATCGATCGGGCTCGGCTATTTGGCCGATCTCATCGGGCTTACGCAAACGATCATTTTCACCGGCTTTCTTCCATTGCTCGGCGTGCTGGCCTTCTTCCTTCCTTCCGATCAAAAGCTGGAGCAGTGGAATTAAGGAATATATGCTCATCTTCGGATTTGGCATAAAAAAGAAAACAGGATAGGAGGAAAAGTCCTTCTACCCTGTTTTTATTATGATTGAACCCTTGCATACAGTAATTCTTTTTCTTCCTCAGAAAATAAATTCTCCGCCATCGGATACAGCACATTTTCTTCTTTTGTGAAGTGGTCCACTAATATCGAATAGGCTCTTCTTATTAAGGCCGTACATGAATACATGTCCTCTGTTGATAATGGACTATCACCCTTTGTTTTGCTGAGAAAGCCGCCAATCATCGATTTTGCCTGGTCATGTTCGTATTCCATAACGGCAATTGGTCCCATCCCCTTGCCAATATAAGCTTCCATCATTTTAAACAGAATATTTTCTTCTTTTTCTGAGTGGGCCTCAAGCTTATCAAAAAATGCTTTCACCTTTCCGGTTAAAGTCGCAAATACAGCCTGTTTTTGGTCTGAGTCTTCAACTTGATTGGATAGCTCCACAAGCTCCTCCAGCATTTTAATCAACGGCGGATGTTCTTCCTTTAGTAAGGCCAATCCTTGTGACAGCGCCACCAGCTTTCGGTTTGAAAAAGCACCCATACAACCATCCATCAACAATCTCTCCTTCGACAATTACAGTTATTATCATTAGTATAAGCAGCCGTTTCTCTACAAGTTGTGATGCTAATCACAATGTCGAATTGGCCAAACTATTTTTCGAAAAATTTTAACAAATAAGTTGCTAATTTTTATTGATTTTCACATATAATAAAAGCAAGTAAAAGTAAAGAAATGGAGGGATTATAGTGATACATGAAAATTATCGGGACTTTTACCAGAAATCGTTAATACAAATTGGACCCGAAGACTTAAACTCTTTAAAGGAAACCCTTCCGATTTCCGGAGACAAAATCACCCACTGGCTCATCGCCTTGGAAGGTGAACCGGATCAGAAAAATTATTACCAATGGAAAGTAGCAGTATATCCCGCAGACGGCGAGGGAAGCTTCGATTGGTCGCGCCGTTTTTACACCTCAGCGGATTTTAACTGCTTCCATAAAGCTTGTGACTTCGCCCGGAGTCTTGAGCAAAATGGAAAAAACGATAAACTCTCCTCATTAAACCCGTTTGAACAAATAAGCTAACCTCTAATCCATTCCTTCCCCTCTTTTTCGAGACGTTTGTGAAGTTACATACATATAGTGGGAAACTTATAATCATTCAAATTGTGAAAAACTTTTTTGATTCCTTACATACTCTTCAACCGGGATCTTGCAAAAGCCCGATATTGTTGTGCGCAATGCAAGCAAATTTGTGCACATCTTTGAATGGGAATCAGGAAACCTTAAACATTCGTTTCCACAAAGCTCACAAATATGGGCACATAATTCGGCAACTGACTTTTCCAAATAACTGTTTCTTGCGATTAATTTCGCTGACTATGTGCATATATCTGCACAATCACGCAATAGAAGCAGTTGGTTTCTTCTGGCATGAACATCGCTCATTCGCAACACCATAGTCCCCATATGTTCACAAGTTATTTCACAATCATGGATTGTCTTCACCAAACCCATGTGTTCCATATGAGTAGATTTAAAATTCGCATAATCCATACTTTGCATAGCATTTCCTCCCCAATTTTGTTATTAGCAGTAACAGTCGTATCATATGGTTTCCGCATTCACCAAGTGTGGGTAAATGCCCAGGAAATGTTTGCATATTTTCTGCAAATTTACTGCATGAAATTTACTGATTGCCACATGCGGTATAAAGAACATAAAATGTTTCCCTTAAAGATATGATTAAGTTTTAAGTCTCAGTGATAATCTAGCTACAACAATACGGAAAAGTTACCCGCACATCAGGCGCAATCCCTACTTAAAACTGCAGTGAACAATAAAAAACAAGTCGAGAATTTTATAAACAATAAAAAACGATGCCTCAGGATGAGCATCGTTTTTTGCCTTAAGTTATGAAGCTGGATTGGTTTTATTCGCTATGCCAGTCGAAACACAATACCGTGTCCGCCCTTCGGATATTCCCAGTGGATATTTTGGTATGGACAGCCGATCCGGCAGCTTCCGCATTCATGACATCCCTCGTAACCGACTTGCATCCTTGTCCCTTCCCATTTATAAACCTCGGCAGGGCAGAAAACGGTACAAATTTTATCCGGGCATTTTGTCATGCAAATATCATGGTCCATGACCGTCAAATGGGATTTTGTATCACACTTAAAGCGAATCAAATACTGTTTCTCTTCAATCGTTTTTGTGGACATTATTTCACCGCCTTCCAGGCACGATAAATGTCTTTCAATACATTAAATGTTCCTTTTTCGCTTCTGACACTGCGGATAATTTCTTTCTGCTTATCCCTTTTTGGGGTTCCGTCAACAGTAAACATTTTGCTTGCGGCCCGGTTCATCATCGGAACGTATTCACGCAAATATTGTGGATGGTGTTCAAAGATGTGGGTTGCATCCTTATATTTTTCCAAATCTTTAATAATGAAGCTGTTATAAAGGGCTTCCCGATATTTATTTAAACTGGATTCGCTGAAATCATTTCGCTTCTTTGCTTCAACGATAGCCTCAGCCGCCATTTTCCCGGAAGCCATTGCCATATTTGAGCCTTCACGATGGATGGCATTCACAAGCTGCGCTGCATCCCCGACAACGACAACACCGTCTCCGGCTACTTTGGGAACGGAATGATACCCGCCCTCCGGGATTAAATGCGCCAAATATTCGACGGATTCCCCTCCCTCCAGATAAGGCGCCACCATTGGATGATTTTTTAAATAGTCAAGCAGGTCATAAGGCTTTAATTTGGCTTTAATCATGCTTGACAGGGTGGTTCCGACACCAATATTCAAGCTTTCTTTATTCGTATACAAAAATGCAGTCCCCAAATTTCCCTTTGTTGAATCACCGAATATTTCAATCGTACAGCCCTGGTTTTCTGAAAGGTTAAAACGGTCATTGATCTTTTCCTTTGGGAGATTAATGACTTCCATCACGGTCAGGGCCACTTCATCAGGGCGGAATTCCTTATGGAAACCGAGCTGCTTTCCGAGCAGTGAATTGACACCGTCGGCAAGCACGACAACATCGGCGAACACTTCTCCATCCGGGCGGTCTGTCCGGACACCGATCACTTTTCCGTTTTCAACAATACATTCTGTCACGACCGTTTCCGTGATAAGCAGGGCGCCCGCGTCGACCGCCTTTTGGGCAAACCACTGGTCAAATTGGGCCCGCAGAACTGTAAAATTATTATATGGCTCCATTCCCCATTCGAGACCTTTATAGCCAAAAGAAACAACCGATTCTTTATCCATCATCCAAAAACGCTGTTCAACAACCGGTCTTTCCAAAGGGGCTTCCTTCCAAAACTCAGGAATAATCTCTTCCATTTGTTTTCGGTACAGGACACCGCCCATGACGTTTTTGCTTCCCGGGTATTCTCCCCGTTCAATCTGCAAAACGTTTAAACCGCTCTTCGCACACGTATAGGCACATGCTGTTCCAGCCGGCCCGGCTCCGACAACAATTACATCAAATTTTTCAGGCATAACTGATTTCACCGCCCTTTTCTTTTGTCAGCTGTTTAAACTGGTTGATTAACTCAGGAACGATGACATGCGCATCCCCAACGATTCCATACGTCGCGACATCAAAAATCGGCGCTTGCGGATCCTTATTAATCGCAATGATGAATTCGGAATTTTTCATGCCGACAACATGCTGGATCGCCCCTGAAACGCCGATTGCAAAATAAATTTTCGGCGTTACCGTTTCACCTGTCTGGCCGATTTGCTGTTGATGGGGCAGCCAGCCTGCTTCAACTACGTCCCTTGTTCCGCCAACGCTGGCACCAATCGTTTCTGCCAGCTCATGGATCAGCTGAAAGCCTTGAAGGTCGCCCATCCCTTTTCCTCCGCATACAATAACATGCGCTTCCGACAGGCTTGCCGTTTTTGTTACTTCCTTCACAATTTGCAGCACTTTTGTGCGCATATCTTCTTCCTTGATCGAGATTTGTTCCTCAATGATCTTGCCTGTTCTTGATGGGTCCTGCTCCAGTGCTTTCATGACCTTTGGCCTTACGGTTGCCATCTGCGGGCGGTGCTTTTTACAGAGAATCGTCGCCATAATATTGCCTCCAAAGGCCGGCCGGCTTGCTTCGAGCAGCCGCTTGTCGACATCGACATCGAGCATCGTTGTATCAGCAGTTAACCCTGTGCTTAAATCGGTGGCGACTGCGCTTGCCAGATCTTTGCCGTTCGGTGTTGCCCCGTACAGGAAAATCTCCGGTTTGTATTTTTCAGCAAGGAGAATCACTCCCTGCATATACGATTCAGTCCGGTAATTCTTTAAAACCGGGTTATCAATGACGTATACTTCGTCTGCCCCGCAGGAAATGACTTTCTGGCAGAGCCCTTTAATTCCATCTCCCAGCAGCACCCCTGCGAGCGGTACTTCGAGCTTATCGGCAAGTTTTCTTCCGGCACCGAGAAGTTCCAGGGAAACTCCTTCAATGATGCCTTCGTTTTGTTCAATAAAGACCCAGACACCTCTATGTTCCATTTATTACAGGCCCCCTCGCCATTTTTTATTTTGAAAAGTTAAGCTTGTACTTTGAATAACCCTCTTTTATCTGCCAGGAGGTCCATCAATTGTTTTACCTGAGCATCCGGTGTGCCTTCAAGCCGTTTCCCTCCTTCAGGCTTTGGAGGCGAAAACATTTTGCCGACAATCGTTGGTGATCCCTTCAAGCCGAGCTGTGTCCTATCCACATCCTCCAAATCGTTCACCGCCCAGATAACCGGCTCATACCTCGCTGCTTTCAGCATATTCGGAAGCGGTGCATATTCGATTTCGTTTATTTCTTTTTCCACTGTGAGCAGGCATGGCAATTGAGTCTGAATTAATTCGTAGCCATTGGAGAGCTTTCTTTTGATCAATACGGTTCTTTCCTTCGTGTTTACTTCCGCTACTTCAATGACATTTGTTACGGGAGGTATATCCAATCTTCGGGCAATTCCAGGCCCTACCTGCCCGGTGTCTCCATCAATTGCGTGTTTTCCGCAAATAATGAGATCGATCGGCTCCTCCTTTGATATTCGTTCCAGGGCTTTCGACAATGCATAGCTTGTTGCGAGCGTATCTGCCCCCGCGAACGCTCTGTCAGAAATCAAATAGCCCCTGTCAGCGCCGATTTCAATGCTTTTTTTAATAACGGCAGTCGCCTGGGGCGGACCCATTGATAAAACGGAAATGGTACCGCCTGTTGCCCTTTTAATCCGCGCTGCTTCCTGGACAGCATGCGCATCATATGGATTTAGAATTGCCGGGGCGCTGCGGCGGTCGAGTGTGTTCGTTTTCGGATTGATTTTGATAATTTTTGTATCTGGAACTTGCTTGACACAGACGACAATATGCATAAAGATCATTCCCTCCCTTTTTGTAAAAGCCTACAGAAAGCGCTTTCCTTATAAAATTTATAAAATGCTCTGTATTACGATATATGAATCGCAACACAGGCATAGTACAAACAAATAAAAACAATCCATTCGAATAACGTTAAAATCCGAGTATAGCTTTCTGGCTGCTGTGCTATGGAATGAATGTCGTTCTGGAGAAGTTCAGAAGCTGAATGGCAAACGAATTAATAATAAAAATCAATTGGAAATCAAAATAACCTTAGTATTACTATAAAAAATATTCCCAGATAAACAATGACAAAAATCACATCCGAACGATTTTTTGTAATAATTAGCTTTGATATTTCATATAATATGAGTCTTACAGGGATAAGGACACTTTTATGGGAGAAGTGCCCATTCGGAGCTTTCCATCCGTCCTTAAATCAAGCATGATAAAAGGGACCTGAAATGGTCCCTTTTACGTTAGATTAGTTTACATATGGGGGTGAGGGCTTTCGGCCAGACGATCATATGTTTATAGGGTAATCTGCTTTCTTCCCAGCCCTTCTCCCCCTTATGTATTTTAATCTGGTATTGGTAAATAAGCTGATCAAGCTCTTCACTGCAGCGAATCGTTTCTTCACTTGTAAAGCCGTTTCTTGTTGCACTTTCAATCATGCACTGTCGTTTCCTTTGGATTTCTTCCAGCAGTTTGTTTCCGTTCTGATACAAAGTTTAACCTCCTAATCCTACCCCTTAGCTTTCCGGTCCGGTATTTTCCTCCGGTCTCTCTACAATTTTTTGTATACTGAAGAATTATTACAGGAATTTCTAGTATTGTAAATAGATTCGCAAAATTAGACAAAAAAATTTTCTTAATTACTTACTTTCGACAAAAATCCATTCGGACTATGATCATTTTCGACAAATTTTTCTTGATGTCATTTGAGTGCATCAGACGCAGGGTTTTATTTTAAAATGAAAACAGCCCCCGCCGCAAAAATGCGGGGGAGCTGCTTGATTTTAAGAATTGATCTCCTGTTTTTCGTAGATCGGCACCCAGCCTTCAGTGGTGACAAATATCCGTACCGCGACCACTTTCCTGTCGTCTTGAAGCGTAAAGTAATGACGGGTATTTTCAGGTACGGAAATCAGGTCGCCCGGGTTAAGGAAAACTTCAAAAAATTCGCCGTCTTTTCCCTGGATGATAAATACTCCGTGCCCGCTTACAATAAAGCGGACTTCATCATCTGTATGGTGGTGCTCCTGCTGGAAGTTTTGCAGAAGCTGGTCAAGATTCTGCGTGCTCTCAGAAAGGGAAATGACATCCTGTGCTTTGTATCCCCTGCGGGCTGAAATATCGCTGATTTCATCCTTAAACGCTGCTAAAATTTCATTTTTCTCTTCGTCAGACAACAGAAATTTTTCGTGGAGATGCGCTGGAAGCTTGTTGATGTTCCAATTCTCATAAATTACTTCCTGGCTTTCCAGACGTATTGTCAAAAATTAAATATATAAATCAAGCAAATACATTGATATCAGAGGGTTTAT
>NZ_PGUZ01000055.1 GCF_002860165.1 Bacillus sp. V3-13
CTTATGTTTGGTTACGAAAGTTTGACGAACGCTCCAGTCCGTAAGAGTCCTATTGTCTTTGTCACTCTAGTCTAAATGTATATTTTTACCAAATGGGCAGTGCCACCTTTCTTCAGGCTTTGTCTTTTTGGCTCAAAATCATGGAAATGTATTAACTGAATATTCTAACTACATTTATGCAACGCTAGTGAGTTCAGATCTATTTTTTCTTTAGGGTCTATTTATTACAATTTACTCAATTATAAGGCAATGTTTTTACGATGGTCCTTACAGAAGAATGTTGACGAAAGTTCTCTTCTTAAAACCTCAAGTTATGTGAAGAACTTTTTATATCTTTGTTATTGTCAAATCTAAATAAAAAGTTTAATTTTTTGTTTAGAGTTTATATTAATACACACTAAAACAAATAAATATACAGCACCTCCTATTAAAACTGCTCCAAGTAATGAAATAAATTCATTTGTGTAATCTACCATTATAATAAATGCGAATTTAACAGCGAACCCCATGATAATGGATGCAGTTAAAATCTTCATTAAAGAAATAACTATCTGCTTAATATTTAATGTCGCTAACTTCTTTTTGAGACTAATAAAGAAAAAAACGACAGTAATAATTGAAGATAAGCTTGTTGCTAATGGTAGGCCACTAAGACCAATAAACCTAGTTAAGATTATGGCTAATAGTATATTTATTAATATAGATAAACTAGAATAAACCATAGGAGTTTTTGTATCATGAAAAGAATAAAAAACTCTTGCTAAAAGTTCTCTTATCCCAACACTTAGCATACCTATTGAGAACATTACTAAACAATTTGCAGTCATTTGAATCGCACTACTATCAAATTTCCCTCTCGCATAAACAATGTTAATTATTTGTTCAGAAAACACTATATAATAAACTGTAATAGGTATAATAATTGACATTATACTTACGACTGATTGATAAATAGTGTAATTTACTTTAGAAAAGTCTTCAGATACTGCCTGTTTTGAAACCTGAGGATATACCAAAGATATTATTGATAAGACTATTACAGATTGAATAACATCTGTAATTCTGTTAGCATAATCTAGAATTGCTAGACCACCTATAATAATATGACTAGCTATAGTTCTATCAATAATTATGTTAATCTGATTAACTGATATTCCCAGAACTGCTGGGATAGAGTTTTTTAATAACTTTTTAACATTTTCATCAAATAAGTTATTATGAAACTTGTATCTATAACCATGTTTAATAGTTAATAAATACAAAATTATAAATTGAATTATAGTCCCTATAATTGTAAATAATTGAATATAGACAATATTACCTTTACTGGCGAAGTAAATACCTAGAATGGAAAATATATTTATTGGTATTTCTGAAATGGCAGGGATAATGAATATCTTTTTTACTTGAAGTAAACTACTTAGAATATATATAGTTCCGCTAAAATACACTCCTATAATTGATACTTTAATTAAAGTATTAGTTAATTTTATTGCTTCTGTAGTAAATCCAGATGCAAATAATTTTATTATGGTATCAGTATTAAAAAAAACTAACGCTACTAAGGCAGTATTTATAAATAATAGTAATGTAATCAATTTACTTGTAAATCTATTGGCATATTCCTGACCATTTTTAGAAAGCACATCATTATATACAGGGATAAAAGATGTTGATAAACCAATTCCAATAAATGCAAAAATTACTGTTGGAATTGTAATAGATAGCACAAAAGCATCACTAATAATACCAGCCCCGAAATAATAAGATAGTGCCACATATTTTCCAAATCCAAGAAATTTCCCTATTAGAGAAATCAAAATCAAAAAAAATGCGGTTTTTTTCATTAGTTCGCCATGTCCATTATGTTTAAAATATATTGTTTTAGTTCAAAATAATTTGATTTATTAACCGAATCCGGAATCAAAACAATTTTATCTTTAATTTTCTCATAATACTCATCAATACTACAAATCTTCTTTACAGGGCTACCGGCATAAACAAATCCTGACTCTAAATTTCCCTTTACTACTGATCTCGCACCAACAATAACATTATTTCCAATTTTAGTATTTGGTAATATAAGGGATTCATAACCGATAAAACAATTTTCACCAATTGTTATTTTTCCAAACATTCCAGTTTTATAGCTGTTGTAGTAAACGTCTGAGTTTCTAATATTTTGAGCTACACGTTTAGACTCATCATGATTAATAAAAGTTACGTTCGGAGCAATTAAAGTATTTTTACCTATTGATATTAAATATGGCTCACCACCAAGATTTACACTATTATACAAAATCACTCCTTTTTTCTTTAACATATTACGAATTTTATAATGATCATACTTGATTTTTAGTCTTAGAAGAATATTCATAAGAATTACCTCTGAAATATAGTTTTATATTCTAAAACTGCGTTCCCTGTAGTTAAATTTTGATAAAGATATAAAAAAGACACTACTAGCAATAGCAATTTAACAATTTTTTTCTCCTTAAAGTAATCTATTATAAGTGCAAAAATAAAAATGTTTGAAACTTGATAGAAGTAATTTGCCCTTAATGCTGTTGCGTTGAATCTTAAAATGACAGCAAAAATAATAGAATAAAAAAATATGTTAATTAATATTTCTTTTTTCTTATCAATTTTTTTAAAATTGTTTTTTTTTAATTTATTAATGTAAACTCCAACTAATACAAAAAGAATAATGTTTAAGACAAATCCAAACGAAAGTCCTTCAATTTCACTATAAACACCATAACTATATACCTGAGCGTATCTTGCAAAGAACGGAATTATTGACAAAAGACTAAATATTAATGCATTTGCTTTAATAATAATAAACAGCAAAATTGGTGATAGCCATATAAGAAAAAATTTAAAATTAATTGGAATATTTAATCTAGCCAAAAAGTACATCGGAAAGGCAAAAATAGCAGAGACATGGAATCCCATTGCTATCAATACTAATAAACTAAAAGTCCAAAATTTTTGTTTAACTATAAACTTCCATGAATACATTATTATTGCAATTGCTACACCTTGTCTTATTATATGGATGTTAAATAGAATTAAATAAAATCCGAAATATAGGGAAAAGAGTAATATACTTTTTTCTGGATTAAAGTAATTAAATGCTAAATATAAAAATAGAAAAGATAAAACCGAGCATATAAAAAATACTTGTATGGGAGAAGTAGAAATTTTGTTTATTAAAGCATAAATAGGTTCATAATAATTATCAATGCTATTTCCATTCTGAAAATAATAAAATTCAGCAAAATACTCTGCATAATCATTGCCTACATTATATCTCAATCCAACAAACAATGTTATAAAACAAATAAGTAGCAAAAAATACTTCCTATAATTTTTATTATTTCCACTTAATAATGAAAACAATCCTAATATTAATTGATTAATATAATAAATAGTCACAACTATCCCTCCCTTCAATTTTTAAAAATATTAGATATAAATGGGGTTTATTTATTATCATATCAGCCCTAATTAGTTTTATTAATTGTATTTTTTATAAAATTAAATATTCTCATAGTTTGAACTTTAACATTTTTCTCCCTAATAATAAATTTTTTCCCTTTAATAGCAGCTATCTTAAATTTAGAATAATCACTTCTAAGAAGATCGTTAAAAAATTGATATATCCCCTCTTCGGTTTCATCTTCCAAATAGATTAAATAATCAGAGTATTCCCCCGGGATTCCATTAAGTTTAGTAGAAATCACCGGAGTTTCAGTGAGTAAATATTCTATTGTCTTTGAAGGGAATGAATAATTCGTAAAGATATTATTTGTTGGCCTTGGATTTATTAAAAAATGTGATTTTTTCTGCACTTGTAAAACATCTTTAAATGGTAACATTCCTAAATACCTTATCCTTTTATCTAACTTTGTTTCCTCTATTAATTCTTCACTAAAACTACCTTGTCCACAAAAAATAAGTTCAATATTTTCAAAACCTAATTTTTTAAACCCATTTATTAACGTTCTAAATCCATATTCATTATTAAGAGAACCTGAATAAGTTATTATTTTCTTATGATTTTGAGTTTCGCTTGAAGCTTCATCAACAATGTTAAGATCATCGATGTCAACCATCCCTTCCATTATAATATATGGCATTTTCTTTTTATTTACCAAATGATTCATATTTTTAGTTATCAAGATATATCCTTCAAATTGCTCATGTAGAAACGAAGACACTTTAAGCATGATTTTTAACAAAAGTGATCGTATGATTGATGACTGACCATCAAAGAACCTTAATTTTGTTATTTCAGTAACAAGAATGAAACTTTTCACCCTAAATAATTTACATATTAATAGCATTGGAAGTAATATTGGAGGATTCGCAGAATAAGATAACATCGCTTTTTGTTTATTATTTCTGTTCTTCATACACCAAACAAAAGTTTGAAAAAAACTTCCCAGAAAAAACATTAGTTGTTTTAAAATCAACAGATTTAAAAATGGGAGTTGTATTAATTTTACATTTTCATTTACTTTATTTTTCCTTGATCTCCACCATAAAATCCGATTCCCAGGATAAGCACGTGCTGGTACGGAAGAAATTGCAGTTATCTTTATATTATTTAATAATGCACCTTTAAAAATCATCTTTTCTAATTTTTCTTGTGCATATGACATAGGAATAACTTGGTTTTTTACAATTAGTTCAAAAATATCCTCTCCACAAAAACACCCATTATACAAGATATCCAATTTTTCTTCACTCAAATTAATACCTCCAAAAATACCCTTAACTAAAATTCATTATTTTTAGCGAGTCTTTGCAACTTTTTATAAAAAGCATTACGTTCCATACTTAATTTCTCTGAAGAATAGTTTTTAGCAATTTTAATATTGTAATGACTCATTTGCTCTAATTCCTCAGGATTATTTATTAATTCTATTAATTTATCGGCAAACCCAGGACTATCATCTGGTTTAAACAAATATTTTTCTGGTAGCAATTCGGGAATGCCACCAACTGGTGTTGATAGACAAGGGAGTCCGGCCGCTTGGGCTTCTATAACAGATCTAGGCAATCCTTCATAATACGATGGGAATAAAAATAAATCACTTTGTGCTAAGCGGTGCATGAGGACTTCATTTGAATGAATTCTACCCGTAAACTTTATGCGTTCACTAATACCAAGACTCTGTGCATATTGTTGAAACTCAGATACAGAATCTCCATCCCCTATACAACATGCAGTAACATTATATCCTTTATCACTGACTAATCTAATGACCTCAATTAATGTTTTATGCCCTTTACTAAATCCATTAATTGTATTGGCAACATGAATAACCTCAAATGAATTTTTTCGCTTAGTATATCTCTTAGGTTTTAATATATATCTCTCCGGTAGTTCAATAGAGGAATAACTACCTTCAAAGAAACTATCATCTAAGCTTTTTACTTTTGATTTAGGTATTCTAGGATATTTTTTTTGCAAATAATTCTTGGTCACGTATGAAACTCCATGTGCTCTTTTCACCATAAATTTTAGAGTATACACGTTTATCCACTTAAAAATACCTTTAACATCAGTAGATGCTGCTGGATCATTTACAATTTCCAATGCATATGGTTTTCCACCACTATTCCCGATAAGATATGCTAAATAACTTTCGAGCTGGGCAACTCGAAAAATATAACAATCACATCCATCAAATACTTTACGATACCTAAAAATTAACTTAAATATATTTTTAATCAACCCTTTAAGTCCCTGATACCAAGGTAATTCGTATATTTCTAAGCCTTTTCTACTCACAAGTAAGAATTTTGATTCATCAATACTATTTACATATTTTGTTTTTGAAACAAATCTTACTTCATCAAATACATTTAAATACCTTTGGAAAAACTCATAATTATATATAGAAGGAGTATAATATTTCCCGTCAGGAGTTTTATATAAATGAGCATTATCAGTTACTAATACCTTCATAATTTTGTCCTCTCCAAAACAAATCTTCTAAAAGATCCTTTTTTAATACACTAAAATACATACAGTTATTATAAAGGTTACATTTTATATACTCCTATTTCTACTAAATCATTTTCTTCAGGTGCTGTAATCAAAACAGCTTTGTGAGATCCATAATAAACAAACAGACTTCCAGCTGCAGCAGCATGTGCCCCCCCTTTTTCAAGTACTTTTTTAAAATCAATAATATCTTTAGCACCACCGCAAGCTATTACAGGAATGGAAACTGCCGCAGTAATACTTTTTACTAGTTCCAAATCGTATCCTTTCATTGTTCCGTCATAAGTAATGGAATTTAGTAATATCTCTCCTGCCCCTAACTCTTCAGCTTTTTTTGCAAGGGTTACTGGATCTTCCTTGGCTTTGATACTACCACCATTTATATAACAATATCTCTTACCAAATAGTTCATTCTTAACATCGATGGATACCACCACACTTTGGCTACCAGCAAGTTCTGCTGCATCTTTAATTAATTGGGGATTTAAAATGAAAGAAGTATTAATAATGACTTTTTCATATCCTATATAAAATAATTTTTCTATTTCTGTCAGTGTCGTAATCCCTCCTCCATAACTTAATGGCATGAAAGCCTCACTTGCGATATCCTTTAAATATTCAAAGTCAGGACCTCGATTTTCAGACGTAGCAGTTATATCTAAAATGCATAATTCATCCACGCCTTTACCATTAAAAATCTTGACAGCGTTCACTGGATCACCTAGATAACGAGGGTTGGAAAACTTTGTGGTTTTCACTAGACCTCTATCCTGAATAGTAAGACAAGGAATCAGCCTTGGTCTGTGATACATATCAGATCCTCCTTGCAAAATTTTCCAGCAAAGCCATTCCGAAATTATGACTCTTTTCCGGGTGAAATTGCACTCCATATATATTCCCTTTTTTAACCGAAGCCGCAAAGGAATATCCATAATTACATTTCATTAAAACATTTTCTTCACTGTCACAAACGGCATGATAGGAATGTACAAAATAATACCTTTGCATTGAATCCAGACCATGTAGTAATGGATCGTCTTTCATCATATTTTCTGTGATATCCCAACCCATATGAGGTACTTTTACGGATTTATTCCAATTAAAATCAAAACGTTTGTTTTCGAAGGGAATCAATGATAACCCTTCACTAGTCCCTTCCTCACTTTTCCTTCCCAACATTTGCATACCGAGACATATTCCGAGGAGAGGTTTTTGCTCAGCGATTGTGTGTTTTCTGATTGCTTCCGCCAATCCACTCTTATTTAACTTATCCATTCCCGAATCAAATGAACCAACACCAGGCAGAATTAATTTCTCCGCCTTTTCTACTTCTGCAATTTCATTTGTAATAATAGCGGGGACTCCTATTTTTTTAAACATATTAAGAATCGAACTAACATTTCCAACTCCATAATCTAATATTGCTATCAAATCTATCACCTATAATTGTTATTAACGAAAATTTCGTTTCTCTACCCCTAGCTTTTTAGCCATTTTAATAGAAAACTCAATTAAACCTAATGAGTTTTTATAATTTTGATACGTTTTGTTTTCGCCATTAATAATTTGTTCAAATTCATTTTTAGAAATTCCTAACTTTTTTGAAATATATTCTATGTCCTCCAACATAGTTTCCTCATTATATGGAGATTCTTGTAATTTGTTTAATGCTTCCTTTCGGGTCATCTGTCCAGTTAGAATCATGTTTGAATAATAGGATTTTCTCTTATCATATCCAAATTTCTTCGGCAAATAATACCCTTCATAAAATCTAGTAAAAATATTTTCATAATGTTTATTCTCGTATTTTTCCCACCCGAATTTTTCCTTTAATTCTTTTTCAGCTGCATCTTTATCGTAGTGAATAATGTCGAGTGGAGCTACACGTTTCATTCCTTTAACGTAGGCATAGTGTAATCTATATTTAAACATGCCACACATCGGGAGAGTCTTTAGTTTAATCTTTCCATATTTTTTATGAATATCTTTAATTAGTTTAAGATCATTAAGATGTACCCACTCTATTGGCGGTCGAACACATTCTGTAGCGTTATTTGAACCTGTCAATACATATTTGATACCATTCTTCACTGCATAGTTATATAGTCCAGCAAAAATTACATGATCTTGTGGTAAATCCTGATATGCTACTTGGGATTTAAAAAATGCCAGCTGTAAGTCTTTCATCTCATTCCAATTAATTACTTCTGTGTACATATCTAAATCTAATGCTTTTACAAGCCTCTCAATGTTTTCTACAGCAACATTCAAGTTCCATCCAGTATCAACTGTATAAATTAATGGCCTCAACCCCATCTTTTCTTTTGCTATATAGGCCAAATAGGAGCTATCAGTACCTCCACTAAGACCAAGAATGCA
This sequence comes from Bacillus sp. V3-13, assembly GCF_002860165.1. Lineage (GTDB taxonomy): Bacteria > Bacillota > Bacilli > Bacillales > Cytobacillaceae > Bacillus_BJ. The sequence goes on from NZ_PGUZ01000055.1 coordinate 8,399, forward strand.
ATCATATTTTTGGCCTTTACCAGATTCGCGAATCTGCGCTGAGATCTTTTCTAACTCTACCTCATCATTTTTACCCGGTTGCCAATTAGGTAAGATTTCATTGTAATAGCTATTACAATAATCACACACACCTTTTTCATCAAAAATGATTTTACTATCTGTCGTATCCATTACGCAGTTCGAACAAATTTGATATTCCCTCTTTTTCATAAAAATTTTCTCTCCTTTATTTGCTCCAAACAACCCTGTTAACATAGTCTGTATAAGACATTACAATTCTTAATACCTTATCCGAAACATTAGGAATACTATAATCTGATACAAGCCTGAATGTACTATTTTCTTGTGATTCTAAAACCTCTAACCCTTGTAATATTCTCTCTTTTTTTAGACCTACCATCATAACAGATGCTTCTTCCATTGCTTCAGGTCTCTCATGGGCTTGTCTAATATTAAGTGCTCTAAAACCAAGAATAGAAGATTCTTCACTAATTGTGCCGCTATCACTAAGAACCGCTTTAGCATTAATTTGAAGCTTATTATAATCATTAAAGCCTAAAGGTTTCATTGTCTTCACAAGCGAATGAAACTCTACCCCTCTAGCTTCTATCATATTTTTAGTTCTTGGATGAGTGCTCACTATAACTGGCAAATTATACTTTTCAGCTACTGCATTTAAGCTATCTACTAAGTCAAAGAAATTAGTTTCTGAATTAATGTTTTCATCTCTATGAGCTGAAACTACAAAATACCTACCTTTTTCTAACTGTAATCGCTCTAAAATATTGGAACTATCAATGTCATCTTTTCTTGAATTCAGTACCTCAAACATTGGACTTCCGGTCTTAATTACCCTGTCTGCAGACAGGCCTTCTCTTAATAAATACTCTCTTGCAATATCACTGTAAGTTAAGTTGATATCTGAAATATGGTCCACAATTTTTCTGTTTGTTTCCTCGGGAACTCTCTGATCGAAACATCGATTTCCAGCTTCCATATGAAAAATTGGGATCTGTCTTCTCTTGGCTGCTATCGCACATAAACAACTATTTGTATCTCCTAGTACCAGGAAAGCATCTGGTTTTACTTCTTCCATTATAGGATCTATTTTTATAAGGATATTTCCTATAGTTTCTACCGCTGTTCCAGTAGCTGCGTTAAGAAAATAATCCGGCTTTTTCAAATTAAAATCCTTAAAAAACACTTCATTTAATTCATAATCATAGTTTTGGCCCGTATGGACAAGTATATGGTCTATTGCTTCTGATTGTTCTAATTTATTAATTACAGCAGACAGTCTTATTATCTCTGGTCTGGTACCAACGACTGTCATTACTTTTAACTTCTGCATCGAGTTATACCTCCAAGTAGTAAGTGTCTGGCTTCTCTGGATCAAAGAACTCATTTGCCCACATAATAGTGACCATATCGGTATCACCAAGATTTTCAATATTATGTGTGTAGCCAGTAGGTATATCTACTACCTCCAACTTTTCCCCACTGACAAAATATTCAATGACTTCATCGGAGTCAATTTCCCTAAAGCGGATAACTCCTTTTCCACTTACCACAAGAAACTTTTCATTCTTCGTATGATGCCAGTGGTTTCCTTTCGTAATGCCAGGTTTAGAAATATTAACGGAGACTTGTCCTCTATCCGGAGTCTTAATAAACTCTGTAAAAGATCCTCTTTGATCTACATTCATCTTAAGCTCATAGGAAAATTGGTTTTCAGGTAAAAAGCTCAAATAGGTGCTATAAAGCTTCTTTGTCAATGCATCTTTCATATTAGGTATACTTAAGTAATTCCTGCTTTCTTTAAAGCCTTTTATAACCTTGGCTAAATCACCAAGCTTGATTGAATGAGTTATAGGGACAGCGCAATAGTCATCTTGGATAGTTGGATTTCCCTCTAAAGCTCTTATAAACTCTTCTAATACATCATCTATATAGCAAAGAGTAAGTTCTGTATTTGGATTGTTTATTTTGATATCTAATCCTCTAGCTATATTGTGGCAATAAGTTGCAACTACAGTATTATAGTTGGGGCGACTCCACTTACCAAATAAATTGGGGAGCCTGTATACCAATACTTTTGCTCCCGTTTCTTGATTGTAGGCAAATAACAAATCCTCAGCTGCCTTTTTACTTCTTCCATAAGGATTGTCCAGTTCAGCTTGGGTAGATGAAGTAATCAGTATTGGAGCCTTATTATTATTCTTAGACAATAGTTTCAATAAAGTAGAAGTAAGCTCGAAGTTTCCTTCCAAAAAATCTTCCTCTTCTTTTGGTCTGTTGACTCCGGCTAAATGGAAGATAAACTCACACTCTTTAGTATACTGCTCTAATAAGGCTGGATCGGTATCTTTATTAAATTCTATAATATCGGTGTATCCCTGGTTCCTTAATTCCATTACCAGGTTTTTCCCCACAAATCCTTTTGCTCCTGTAACAAGTATCTTCATCTCTCTTCACAGCCCCTTAACTCATCGTTAAAGCTTTTTTGTCCCAAGCCTTAAGCTCATTTTGCACATAATGCAGCTCAAGGAGTTTTTCTTTTATTTGTTTAATGTTCAATCGTTCCGTATTATGAGAGTTATATTCTTCACCTAAGGAAAGATTATGGTCTCCATCAGCAAAATATTTATCATAATTCAGATCCCTGTTATCAACTGGTACCCTGTAGAAACCACCCATATCTTCAGCAACTACGTGCTCTTCTCTTGTGAGCAGAGTTTCATAAAGCTTTTCACCATGACGGGTACCAATGACTTTAATTTCGTTATCAGCGTTAAACAATTCTTTTAATGCTTGTGCCAGGGACCCTACTGTTGATGCGGGAGATTTTTGAACCATAATATCACCTGCCAAGGCATTATGGAAAGCAAATACCACCAGTTCAACTGCTTCCTCCAGACTCATAAGGAATCTGGTCATATGGGGATCTGTAACAGTTAATGGCTGTCCATTTTTTATCTGCTCAATGAATAAGGGAATAACAGAACCGCGAGAAGCCATAACGTTTCCATACCTGGTTCCACAGATAAGAGTTCTTTCTGGAGATACTGTTTTAGATTTGGCAACGAATACTTTCTCCATCATCGCTTTTGAAATCCCCATAGCATTGATCGGGTAAGCTGCCTTATCTGTAGAAAGACAAATTACCTTTTTCACACCATATTCAATTGCCGCTGTCAAGACATTATCTGTCCCTATGATATTTGTTTTGACAGCTTCAAGTGGGAAGAATTCACATGATGGAACCTGCTTTAAAGCTGCTGCATGGAAGATATAATCCACTCCATGCATTGTATTCTTTACACTGGCCAAATCTCTGACATCCCCAATATAAAATTTAAGCTTATCACTTTTATATTGCTTCCTCATATCATCTTGTTTTTTCTCATCTCGTGAAAAAATACGAATCTCTCTTAAGTCCGTATTCAGAAACCTATTCATTACTGCGTTTCCAAAGGAACCTGTTCCGCCAGTAATTAGTAATGTTTTATCTTTAAACAAATTTAACATCCCCATCTAATAATTTTTCATCAAGCTGTTGTTTAATTTCTCAAAGAAAACTGTCTTAGAAAAGTTGGCATTGTAATACCTTTTACCGTTTTGCCCATATGTTAGGTGCATCTCTTTTTCTGCTGCAAATTTTCTGATGTTTTTAGCCAGCTCTTTATAATCTTCTGCTGATCCACAAATCCCGCATTGGGCATCATTTATCACTAGTTTCGTCTCTCCGTCGATTGCACCAATGATTGGTTTGCCAGAGGCCATATAAGATTGGACTTTTCCTGGTAATGTATAAGAAATTATTTTATTTGATTTCAGCGTTACCAGAAAAGCATCTGCCATATTATAAAACTTTGGCATTTCAGTAATTGGATGTTGTCCATGGAAAATGACATTAGAAAGTTTAAATTGTGCAGCTAGCTGTTCACATTTATCTCGAGAAGAACCGTCCCCTACGATATGAAATTTAATAGATTGTTCCTGTTTTAATTCATTTGCTGCGTAAATAATGGTTTCTACACTTTGCATTTCGCCAATATTTCCTGCAAAAACTAAATTAATTTCCTTACCGGCATTTCTTGTTTTAATGTTCTCAAATTGCCCTTCTGCATATACTGGAAGATGATAAATCTTCTTTTGAATATCTAAAGTATTCTTAAAGTACTCTTCAAACATTATAGAGCTTATTAATATTTCATCCGCACTTTTGTAAATCCACTTGCTCAACTTTAGCAGAGCACTATATGTTTTACTATAAGAATTGATCCCAGCGGAAGCAATACTTTCAGGCCAAAGATCAAAGCAATATAACACCAGTGGCTTTTTAGTCAGTTTTCTCAGCAGAATAGCTGGAATCGCCATTGTCACCGGGGATAGCTGATAGACTAAAATCAAATTAAAATCCTTTTTCAAAAATAAAGCTTTAATGCTTGATGTCAACGCAAAACTGAGATAATTCAATGCCAATCTTTTTGTTCCCTTTCCTCTTCCAAGGAGCCAGCAACGAGTAACTTTTACTCCATTTATTTCTTCTGTTCTATTTTTAAATTTCTTATATCTTTGATCTACTATTCCACTAGGATAATTAGGAAGGCCTGTCAACACAGTCACTTGATGCCCCTGGGTGACAAGCTCAAAGCAAATATCATTTACTCTGAATTGCTCAGGAAAGAAATATTGGCAAACCACAAGAATTTTCATTTTCATTTGCCTCTTTGTACGCTATTTAAATACTCTTGCACTTCCCCTTTTATTCCTTCTTGAAAAGATAAAGGAGAGTATCCAAAGTCCCAGGCAGCTTCGTCATAATCAAAGTCTTTGTCTTCCTGCATTCTAAGTACTTGTTCAACAGAAATGACTGCGTTTTTGTTTATCGCATTATATATTTTTGCTGCTAATATAGAAATAGACAGCGGAATTTTTACAATTGTATTCTTTCTTTGCAAAGTTTCTGAAACACATTTAACCAAATCAAGATACTTAATAGGTTCTTCTCCTGATAAGTTATATTCTTTATTAAAGGTTCTATCTCTATTTGTAAGAACATCATAATATGCATTCCCGAGATCTTTAGCATGAACAGGCTGCATTAAATTCTCCCCTTTTCCGAAGATAGGAAAAAATTTATGCCTGTATAAATAATCTACAAGTTTATACATATTTCTATCTCCAGAGGAACCATATATCATTGTCGGCCTTAATACTGTAATTCCGATTTGATCGCGCTTCTTTAGAATTCCATCTTCTATTTTTATGTACTCTTCAGAGGCGCTTTTATATTTAGAATACCTGCCTGTTGTGTGAACAAGTATTGCCCATTTAACATTATTTTTTATGGCAGCGTCCATAACGTTATTTGAAAATGTTATAGATGAAATATGTACAACTGTTTCTACACCAGCCATGGTCGATTCTAATAACCCTGTGTCTTCCAAGCTTCCATATACTTTTTCTACATTAAGACCGGAATTATCAAGAAGCGTGGTATTACTGCCTTCTCTGACCAGGCATCTAATCTTTCCTGGATATTTTTCGGCTGCCAATCTATTTAAAAACCATTTTCCAGTATGGCCGGTTATCCCCGTAACAAAAAGCATCCATATTCCTCCTTGACTTTCTCAAACTAAAGAGAAGTTAATGGCTACTACCCTCTTTAATTCCCTCACTCCTAAGTACACTCTGAACAGTCTTAAAGAATACTTTAATGTCAAAAGCTAGACTCATTCTCTCAACATATTCACCATCAAGTAGCGCTTTTTCCTTAATCGGAAGTTCATCTCTTCCATTTATTTGCGCCCATCCTGTTAACCCGGGAGTAATGCCATTTGCTCCATATTTATCCCGTTCTTCAATTAAATCATATTGATTCCAAAGGGCGGGGCGCGGACCAATTATACTCATTTCACCTTTGATAATATTAATGATTTGTGGAAGTTCATCCAAGCTGGTTTTACGTAAAAATCTACCAACCCTTGTAATATAGCTTTCTGGATTTTGAAGAAGATGGGTCGGCGTATCTTTAGGTGTATCAATCTTCATAGTTCGAAATTTAAGGATAAGAAATTCCTGCTTATCCTTGCCTATCCGGCGTTGTTTGAAAAATATCGGCCCCTCAGAATCTAACTTTATACATAAAATCAATAATATAAATACAGGTGATAACACTAGTAAACCTATTACGGAAAGAACAAAATCTATCAATCTTTTTACAAATCGAATATAAATCACCTTTATTATCACCCCGATGCAATTAATTCTTTTGGAAAGCTGCTGTGTGCTACTTTGCTACCAAATGAATATTATTCTTTCTGCGGTTAGCTAAATTTAATAAGTAATCTTTGATTTCCACGGGTGTAAAGTTCTCAAAAGACTTTAATAGGAAATCTACTTCTGCTTCCTGTTCTAATACTGCCTTGCCGATAAATATTTTCGGGAATACTGGTTCAGGAAATACTTCTCTTTCATTAAGCAGTTCCTCAAACATCTTCTCTCCGGGCCGTATCCCTGAAAATTGGATCCCGATGTCGTCTAATGAATAGCCGGACAGTTTAATTAAGTTTTGAGCTAAATCAACAATTTTAACTGGTTCACCCATATCAAGGACAAAAATTTCTCCGCCTTTTGCCAACGATCCTGCCTGGATCACCAAGCGTGAAGCTTCCGGAATCGTCATAAAATATCGGGTCATTTCGGGATGAGTGACAGTTACCGGGCCTCCAGCCTGGATTTGCTTTGTAAACAACGGGATGACACTGCCCCGGCTTCCAAGTACATTTCCAAATCGGACAGCGACAAATTTTGTTTTGCTTTCTTTATCTAACTGTTGGATGACCATTTCAGCAATTCTTTTTGTTGATCCCATTACGTTAGTCGGGTTAACCGCTTTATCGGAGGATATTAAGACGAATGTTTCGACGCCAAACATATCTGCAGCCTCAGCTACATTTTTTGTGCCGAAGACATTGTTTTTGACTGCTTCTCTTGGATTGAATTCCATAAGCGGAACATGCTTATGGGCCGCTGCATGGTAAACGACATTTGGCTGGTGCTCTTCCATGACTTCAAACATTCTTTCCCGGTCCTGGACATCACCGATGACCGGGACTATTTCTATATTGGCCGTATGCTGCTGACGGAGTTCCATATCAATTTCATATATGCTGTTTTCACCATGGCCGACTAACACAATTTTTTGCGGGGAAAAGCTACAAATCTGACGGCAAATCTCTGAGCCAATCGAACCGCCTGCTCCCGTTACCAGCACTGTTTTGCCGCTTATGTATTCAGAAATGCTATTAATATCCAATTCAACTGGCTCACGCCCTAATAAGTCTTCAACCTTGACGTCCCTGAACTGGTTAACTGACACTTTTCCAAGCATGATGTCTTCAATCATTGGCATCGTTTGTGTTTTAGCATTTGTTTTTAAACATTCTTCAAAAATACACTTTAATTCTTTTTTGCTCAGGGAAGGAATAGCGATAACGATATTATCAATTTTCAATGCTTCAACTGTACGTGCAATTGTGGTTGAGTTGCCAACTACCGGGATCCCGAGGATCTGCAGCCGAAATTTCTTTGGGTCATCATCAATAAATGCGACAGGCTGCAGTTCAATATCACGATTATTGAGGAGCTGTCGTGCAACAAGTGATCCTGCTGCGCCTGCTCCGATTATTAACGTCCTCTTTTTTTGTTGCAATGTTTTTATGTATCGGTCCCGAAACATTCTCCACGAAAAGCGCGATCCGCCAATTAACAGAACGTGGAGCATTAAAGTAATCGCCAGCGCCCGTACATAAACATCCTGGAAAATAAACAACTGGATAATCCCTGTCGAGAAGATTGATAGGAATACCGCTTTCACAATCGAAATCAACTCGCCGACACTCGCATATTCCCATGCTTTGTTATAAAGCTTGTACATCGAAGCAAACACATGATGGCATGTTAGCAACGTCAAAGACGTTATTAACAATGCTGGCAGCTTAAAAATCCCTAAATACGGATGAAGGATTAAATAACTGATATAAATGGCAGATAAAACGATCAAAGAATCAAGTAGTGCTAAAATAGTCAACCTCTTCCGGTACGTCAACGAACAATCCCCTTTCACTTTATATTCTCCGACCCTTGTTTAAAAGCGTATAAAAAAATAAATACCTAATGATAATCCACGTTTTAGCACATACACTATCATTAAATATTTAAATGTAATCGCCTATTTATTAAAGCAAAATTTTTTGGGCATTTAACCCGTCCTCACACCACACCATCGACGACTGGCGTCTAAGGCAAAAGCTTTCCCTCTTGCCCACGGCATGACCGAGTGCCTCCATCGGTATCGGTTAGGAGACATTACCGAGCAGGTCACCAGACCTCAGCTACTACTTGAATACTTTAGAAAATCCCTAAAAATTTTTTCTTTTTGATTCTTTCCGGTACTTCTTTGTAAACCGCTTGTCCCTCGACAAGAAGCTCTGCATTTTCTATAAAATAATAAATCATATCCACTCCGTACCGTTTTTCGATTAAGTCCAGTGCTTCTTCCATCTTAAACGACCGGGTTGAAACATTATGGGCATCGGATGAAACAAAATGGGTTAAATTTGCGTCTATTAATTGCAGGGAGAACTTTTTAATATTCTTTCCGAAGTGGCCGGCCACACTTGCGGCGGTTATCTGTGTCAACGCGCCCTTTTTCACAAGTTGATAGAGCAGCTCGGGCCGTTCGATGATCTCCTGGTTTCGTTCAGGATGGACAATGATCGGAACCAGCCCTTTCATTTGAATATCATATAATAACCGTTCCGTATAGCGGGGAACATGTGCCGAGGGAAACTCAATAAACAAGTATTGATTTCCGTTATTCAAAGTAAGAATCTCTTCTTTTTGATAATCTTCTAAAATTTCACCGTAAATTCTTGTTTCTTGTCCCGGCAGGATCTGAACCGGAACGAACGCATCTTTAAGTGCCTGATTTAATTCAGCCACTTTGATTAAAATGTCTTCTTTTGTATTATTGTATTTGCCGTTCTGGTGATGGGGGGTTGCGATGATTGTTCTGATTCCTTCCCGGGATGCCAGTTTTGCCATCGCAACACTTTCATCCATCGTTCTCGCTCCATCGTCAATACCAGGCAGGATATGGCAATGAATGTCAATCATCGGTGTTTCCCCCTCTCTGTATTGTAAAAATATTACCAATCTATCATACTACCATTAGAAAATATTTGTAAATAGCGAACGGTGTCGATTCCTGTTTATTTTGTCCCATAGTAATAATAATAGGCAGAATCCTTGACTTTTTTGTTGTTCAGGACTACTCCCAATAACTTTCCTTTCGCATTGATCAGTAATTCTTTTGATTTGCTGGCATGGTCGATTTCCGTTTTTCCGCTTGAGACAACCAGCAATGTGCCATCGCATTTATTGGCAAGAATTTGCGCGTCGGTAACCGCTAACACAGGTGGTGTATCAAACAGGACCATATCAAATTGCTCATACGCTTTTTCAAGCAAATCATCCATCGCTTTTGATCCGATCAATTCAGCCGGGTTTGGGGGAACAGGGCCACTTGGAAGAATAAACAGATTCTTCTCGCCGGACTCTGCTGCCGCCTCCATTAAACCGGTTTGTTTTGTCAGGACCGTTGTCAGGCCAAATGTATTCGTTAAATTAAATGTATAATGGACAGTCGGCTTTCTCATATCGGCATCAATAAGCAGAACCTTTTTTCCCTGTTGGGCGAACACGACAGCAAGGTTGGCAATTGTTGTTGATTTTCCCTCTCCCGGACCGGATGAAGTGACCATTAAAGAACGGATATCTTTGTCTACCGTCGAAAACTGGATATTGGTGCGGATTGTCCGGTATTGCTCGGAAATCGGCGATTTCGGATCCAGCTTTGCGATTAATTTACGTTTATGCTCGAACATTTTTGCTTTTGTTATTTTAAGAGCCAATTGTTTCACCTCTTAGCTTTGCTTTTCGATCTGCACGGGTGTGGACCTCTTCCTGTTCTTCTATTTTCGTAATCACTCCGAGTACCGGAAGCTCCAACAGCTTTTCGATGTCCTGTTCCGTTTTAATCGTGTTATCAAGATATTCCAATAGAAAGGCAAGTCCGACTCCTGTCATTATCCCGACAACCATGGCAATAGCAATATTTAACAATGGATTTGGTTTAACGGGAGCTTGATTATCGGTAACAGCCGCTTTTGCTAAAATACTTACATTATCGACATTCATAATGCTGACGATTTCGTCCTGAAAGACTTCGGCTACTTTATTGGCAATTTCGGCAGCCTGGGAAGCGTCCTTATCTTCAACCGTTACATTGACGACCTGCGAATTTTGTTCACTTTGAACGGTGATTTTTTCATTAAGATGGCCGACTGTCATGTCTAAATCCAATTCTTTTTTGACTAGCTCGAGAATGGCTGGACTTTTAATAATGACGTTGTATGTATTGATCAATTGCAGGTTTGTTTGGACTTCATTCATGTTATAGAGCGCTTGTTCATCTTTATTTTGATTAACTAGCAGCTGGGTTGAAGCCTGGTAGATTGGCGTTAATATAAAGTAACTGATGATAGCACTGACAGTAATGGCAACAATCGTGATAATCACGATTAAGTTCAACCGTTTCCTGAGGGTTTGAAATAATTCTCTTAAGCTGATCGTCTCTTCCATTTGTTCCTCCAATAATTCTTAATAAATAATAGTAGTATTATATCATAATATGTTGTAAATTTTTGCGTTTGTTGTCATAATTTTAATAGTTTAGAAATAAAATAAGTAATATTTTCTATTTAATAATATTTCGAACCTTTTTAAAAGTTATTTTTTTCATTTGGAATATATTTCCGAATTATATTATTCCGAAGATATAACACTGTGGGGGTCAATCATCTGATGAAAGCTATTTTTACAACTTTACTGGCAATTTGCTGTGCCGTCATTTTAATAGCAGGACAAATTTATTGGAACGAAAAAACGTCTGTGTCGGGCAAGGGGGAGAGCTTCCAGATAACTGAAGAAGAAAAAACTCCTGTTAAAAATGAAGCTAAGTTAGCCAATGAGGATTTCTTGAAACTTGCCGGCAACTGGCCGGAAGCAAGCCAGGAGCGTTTTAAAACAACATTAACTGAAAAACAGCCTTATAAAATCCTTTTCGTCGGTTCGGAGGCTCTCTCACTTGAAGATAACGGCTGGCCCGTTTTGGTCAAGGAAAAAATTGAGGCTGCCTATGGGGACACGATTCTTGTGCACTCAATTCAATATGGTCTGAATTCAACCGATTTTATCAATCAAGAAAGCCAGGCGGAAATCGCGGCTGAAAAGGCTGATATGGTTATATTGGAACCATTCACTTTGTTGGATAACGGTGTTGTGGAAATCAGTCAATCCCTGCAAAACATCACCACCATCATAAATGACGTCCAGGCTGCAAACGAGCATACGGTATTTGTTTTACAGCCACCGCATCCTCTCTATGCCGCCCGTTTTTATCCCATCCAAGTAGAGGAGCTGAAAAAGTATGCTGCACAAAATGAGATAACGTATTTGGACCATTGGGCAGCATGGCCAGACCAGCAAAACGAGGATCTTAAAAGTTATTTGACAGAAGACCAGAGCAAGCCTAATGAAAAGGGCCATGAAGTTTGGGCTGGATATATTGAAGATTTTTTAATCAAACGATAGCGCAAAAGTACTAATCATTGCCTCTAAAACCATTATTTAATAAAATGAGAATAAGGGGGAGATGAAATGAGAACAAGAACCCGAAAAAGGGAAACCTTACTGATCGATGATATTAAATACGCGCTTACCACTGTTTTGCTTCATGTTACCTTCTATTCCTTAATCATTTTTATATTGTTGTTTTTTATGGAATGGCTCGGCTAAGTTAAACAGCGTCTTTGCCCTTTTCGCTAATATGTGTCATTTAGCAACTAAATACATAAAATCCCCTCCAGACTGAAAGTTCAATTAAGAGGGGATTTTTCTATGGGCAAAAATGACACATGTATAAGTTTTTCATAAGATGAACAGCAACCTATTTTTAAGCTTCATACAATTCCATCGGCAGGTCATCTGGATCACGGAAAAAGGTAAATTTCTTTCCTGTTAGTTCGTCCACTCGTATTGGTTCTGTTTCAACTCCGTGCTGTTTCAGGTATTTAACATTCTCTTCAAGATTAGAAACAGAAAAAGCTAGGTGACGTAACCCGCATGCTTCCGGTCCAGTTGGACGTTCGACCGGGTTTGGAAATGAAAATAATTCGATCTGTCCTGTTTCTCCAATGCGTAGATCCAGTTTATAGGAATCGCGTTCTGCCCGATATGTCTCCTCAATCACTTTGCAGCCCAAAACATTTATATAGAAATGTTTTGCTTTTTCGTAGTTGGAACAAATAATTGCGACATGATGAATATGATTGATTTTCAATGTTGATTGCTCCTTTAGTAAGTTTTATGTATTCACGTGATCCATCCACTTTCTGAATTTAATTGTATCATTAAATACCAGCCTGGATTATCCAATTACTTGAATCAACAAAAAAATTCATTCCGAGCTAACTCCGTGCGAATGTTATTAAAATTCTCCTGTGCGTATAACATATTCTTCCTTGAGCCATACTATAGATTATGAATTATCGAGTAGGGAGGGATCCTTGGTTATGAAGTGGATTTTTCGGAATGGATTGTTACTGTATATCGTTCTAATCTTTTTAACAGGGCTATTTCTGGCCATTTTTGAAGAGAAGATTAATCTATCTTCATCAATATGGACAATTCTTCTCCTGGCCTATTTTTTGTTGCTTAGTATTTATATTGGTGTTGGACAACGAAATGCGGAGAGTACGAAAGTTAAAGCGCATGAGACGGATAAAGCCCCTTTCGAGTGAAAGGGGCATTTTTGTTATTGCCTGCTTTGGAAAACATTTTTCACGCGGCTGACTACGGCCTTTGATCCGCCTTTATTTTCCACGCCTTCTACCATCATGGCGATCAGCAAATTCGGATTTTCAACATTGTAGGCGACAAACCAGCCGTTTTCCGTTCCTTTTTCGCCTTGTTTTTCTTTTAGTTCAGCTGTTCCGGTTTTCCCGGCCAGCGGATAACCGTCAATCCGGGCAGAGTTCGCCGTACCGCTTGGGTCTTCTACTACTTTTCTTAGTGAATTATTGATTTGGGTAACTGCAGTTTGATCAACCAGGTTTTCTTTCCAAGGCTGCGCTGTTTTCTCTTCTGCCAGCAAAATCGGTTTGATCATCGTTCCGTTATTTACAAAAGGTGTATACGTAGAGGCTAAATGGACGATGCTCATTTCGATATGCCCCTGGCCGTAACCTGAGTCAGCGAGACGGATTTCGTTATCAAGTTCACCGATTTTGGAGGCTTCCAGCGGGAATGGATAGGCAAAGTCCTCTTCAAAGCCAAAGCTCTTTAAACCTGCTGTAAACTTTTCTGCCCCGATCGCCAGGGCAGCCTGGGCAAAATAAATATTATCCGAGAGAAGCAAAGCGCGGTCCAGGTTAACCGGGCCGTTCGGGTCGGTTACTCTGGTAATCTTGTAGCTTCCCCAGGAGTTGTCTTTTTGCCATTGCAGTCCATCGACTTCCATTTGCTGCTCAGGTGTAATGGCTCCTTCTTTTAAGCCGATCACGGCCGTTATTGGCTTCATGACCGATCCTGGTGCATATGTTTGCTTAAACCGGGTCGTAAGCGGCTTCTGCGGGTGTTCTTCAATGGACTGCCAATATTGTCCCGTTGCCCCCAAAGCAATCGTGTTCGGATCAAATGCGGGGCTGCTGACAAGGGCCAGCGTTTCCCCGGTTACCGGATTCATTGCTGTACCTGCCCCTGCCTCGCCGGCGAGCTCATTGAACATCTTGCTCTGCAGATCGATATCAATCGTTAGCTTGATGTTCTCGCCATTGACGACTTCCTTCTCGGCCAGCTGCACCTCGGAGCCGTCTTCTTTCTTAATATAAATTTTTGCACCGTTCTGTCCCTTCAATCTTTCCTCAAGCACCTGCTCCATTCCTCGTTTGCCAATCACATCATTGCTCGAATAGCCTTTACCCGCTAATTCCTTAAGTTCCTCGGCTGTCACTGGTCCCACATAGCCGACCAGGTGTGCAGCCGCGTCCTTATAAGGATAGACACGGGCCGGGACATCCTTTTTAAGCACGGATGGAATTTCCATTAATTGTGCAAGCAATTCTTGATTCTCCATCGGGATTTTCTTGATTGGCACAAAATAATCAGGTTGGACCCAGTCGGCGTTCAAAGCCTTGTCAATTTGTGCGGCCTCCATTCCAAGCAAGCCCGCCACTCTTGAAATGATATCTTCGCGGCTTCCTTCCATTTGCGCAGGAACGATCCCGATTTCAAAGGCAGTGCCGTTGACAGCCAGCCCATTATCATTTCGGTCAAAAATTTCGCCTCTTACCGACGGAACCGAAGAGACGCCAATTTTATCCCCCGCTTCGAGCTCTGGAAAAATAAACGTTGTATCCCAGTCGACAAACCAGTTCTCTTTCTCTTTTTGCGTCTCCTTTTTCAGCGGTGCCTGGTGCTTAAAGGAAATAGGGCCTGCGAAACTGTTCATTTTTGCCGAGAATGAAAATTTGGCTTCTTCCCCTTCCGCTTTTTCTTCAGGAGGGTCGAATTTGATTTCTAAATCGGATATTTCGAGATCACTATAGACTTTTTGATAGCGTTCAACATACTCTTTCTTTGTTACTTTTTCTTTTGCATCAGCGGTTAAATAACCATACATGTCTTCAAACTTTTGCTCGTTCCAAAGTTCAACATATTTGCTGAACCGGTCCTCGGGTGTCGGGTCGTTGTTGCACCCGGCCAGCAAAGCCGCCGCAAGGACCATCACGAATAAATAAATAGATTTCCTCAAGGTTCTCCCCCTCTGTATGAAATTCCCATTCTATCTTTCTATTTTAAAAAACATTCGACAAAATCTCAAATTAAAATAGGCTGGCTGAAGTTTCAACCAACCCCAATAAGTATATTCAAGCATAAATAAGAAATGAATAAAAGTCCGTAAAAATATCTACAGCTTAGCCCCTTTGTCTTTTTTTCCGTAAAGATAGCGGGACCAAAAATAATTCACCGTTTCTTCAAGAACAACCATAAATACAAAAACACTGATCGCCGAATATAACCAAATCATCATGTAATTTCTCCTCATTGGACTTTTTCCGTTCTCTTATTTAGACGGAAAAGCAAAATTTGGAGTTTCAAATATTTGTCAACCTTTTTCGACAGAAAAAGAGATTATCCGCAAGCTGGTTGCGGGATAATCTCTTTTCTACTTTTGCACTAAGTAACGCGACTTATGATAGGATAACGAAGGTTCTTGATCCACAAAGCATTTTTGAACGCCAATCACTTCGAGAAAATGATAGATTTTTTCCATCGAAACCGTTTTGTACTCTTCCGTAACCGACAACCGGTCAAGCCTTGCTACCGTTTCTTTTACTTGATCATTTTGATTTACATCAACTTCATACCTGGTGCTAAATCCTTCTGTGGTCGTATAAATGACAGCTTCGCCAATGTTTTGGTGTTCCTGCTTAAAATGAAATGAAAAAATGATCGCACACTCGTCTTCTTTAAATGTAGGGAAGACATCCATTTCGATATCTTTCAATTTATACACCCCTTTGCGATAAGGATTTATTTTACTTTAACAGAAGTGAGAAAATCTTGTTTTTCAGTTATATAGGGCTTTTTTTGCTGATTATGAGGTTTACCGGCTTCTATTCCATGTTTTCAGCTATTTATATAATTATAAGCATATTTTTACTATGCAAATATTAATTACCTGTAAATTTGTAAAAAAAGGCCGCCTTGTTTCCAAAGCGGCAAAAGGAGATTAAAAGGTATTGTTCATAAAACGGATAAAACTAATGGGTGAATAAGATTAGAAAGTTGTTGCAGAACTTCTTAGTAAACTGTTGGAAGCTCGTGATACACTGTTGGAAGTTCGTTGGTTCCTACACCAGATCCAACAAATCCAGCGCCAAAAACGATTGTCATGACAGCTAAAAACACGATAAACCTTTTTTTCATGAAAAGCCCTCCTTCAAAATCATTTGATTTTTTGCTAAGCTTGAGCTAGTCAAAATTACTTACAAGCCTATTAAAACATATTCAGAAATTTCATTGATTCTTGATTAACAGCGTTTAGAGCGGAATTTTTTGTAGTTTTCTGCTGTTTGCTTGCTTTTTTCTAAAAAAATATAACTCTAGGCATATTTTTGGGATGTGGGAAAATGGATTTTTTAGCGATTGGTGAAAAAATTAAAGAATTAAGGAAGCTTTTGGGGTTGTCGCAAACAGACCTTTCCAAGGGTATTTGTACCCAGGCACAAATCAGCAAAATTGAAAAAGGGGATGTATTCCCGTTCGCCTCCACCCTGTATTTAATCTCGCAACGGCTTGGCGTGGATGTAAACTACTTTTTCAATATCGGCACTACACCGAGGCTCGATTATGTTCAAGAGGTGACCCGCCTGTTGAAGAAGGCGCGCCGCAATCTTGACTATAAGGGAATTAAAGAGATTATTAATGCTGAAGAAAATAACCCGTTATTCTCGCAAAACCGGAAAAACCAGCAGCTGTTATTGTGGCATAAAGGAATTTGTGAATATGAATTAAACAAAAACCTGACAAAAGCATTTATTCTTCTTGATGAAGCCATTTCGCTCACCCATGAAAAGGTCTGGACAGAGCGGGAAATTGAAATCGAAATATGCAAAGGCAATATTTACTTCGAAGAAGAAGAATTGGAAGCTGCATTGGACATCTACTTCCCGGCAAAAGAACATTTGGAGCTGCTTCCCCATGTCCAGGATGAAACGATTAAAAGCAGGGTCCTTTATAACACGGCGCGCACGTTAACAAGATTGCAGCAATACAAAGCTTCAATTGATGCCTGCAAAGAAGCCATCAACTGGTGTTTGGAACGGGACAACCTGTATTTGCTCGGGGAATTCCATTACCATATCGGCTACAATTATGAGCTGCAAGGTGATTTTTCTTTGGCAAAAACTTATATGGAGAAGGCATTAACAATTTTTGAACTGCAAAAGGATGATAAGTACATCCACTTTATTAAGAGCAAAATAAAAAAATGGTGACTGAACCGGGTCACCATTTTTTTAGATTTTTCTAGAAAAAATGAGTTTCAAATCCAATTCTAGCTCTTGAAGTATTTGTTCAACCGTTATATCCTCTTCGGTCACACCTTTTTCGTACGCTTTTCTGATAATCTCAGAAAAACTATCCTGGTGAAGTTTGCTATCATTCATTTAGTCTACCTTCCTTTAATTTTTATAAATCATGATGAAAAGTTTGTCAATTATTGTATTTATTAGACGAAACATATGATAAGATAGTTACAATAATAGAAAAAAAGGAGTGAAATATCAAAGATTATGAAAAAGAAACTGGCTTCACTGGCTACTGTTGCTGTTCTATCCACCGGCTTCTCGTCTACTGTTTCTGCTAATACATATACGATTCAAAAAGGAGATACCCTTTCCGGAATTGCGAAAAAAAAGAATACAACTGTAGCCGAACTTAAGAGAATTAATAACTTACAGTCCGATTTAATATTGATCAACCAAACATTACAAATCTCACAACCCGCCAATGTCCCTGGACAAAGTGCACCGCCTCCTGTTTTACAAACGGCACAAACGTATACGGTTGTAAAGGGCGACACATTAATCAAAATTGCCAACCAGCACGGCATCAGTCTGGCTGAGCTTTCCTCATGGAATAACCTTAAAGACCATCTCATCTACCCAGACCAAAAGCTGCTCGTTTCCAGCCCTTTAACCACAGGCCCGGCCATCGTTTCGACGCCGCCCCAGGTGTCTGCTCCTCCTGTACAGGCTGAACCCGCAAACGTAACGGAATACGTTATTAAAAGTGGCGATACATTAGGACAGATTGGCAGGAGTTTTGGCGTTTCGGTCCAACACTGAAAGCTTGGAATAATCTTTCCTCAGATCTTATTTTTGCCGGCCAAAAGTTAAAGGTCTCTGCTGCAGTTGCTGTTCCAGTGGTTGCTCCGAATACGCCGCCGGTTGTCGCACAGCCTTTGAATCCCGTTAGTGAGGTTTCAGGTTTATTAAATACAGCCAAAAGCTTGCTCGGCACACCGTATCAGTTGGCTGGTTCCGCACCGGGAGGATTTGATTGCAGCGGTTTTATTTTTTATGTTTTTAAGCAATCAGGCAAACAAATCGCCCGCTTGTCGTCAGAAGGATACTACAGCCGCTCGTATTATGTCAACGAACCGCAACCAGGTGATCTCGTATTCTTTGAAAATACATATAAAGCAGGAATCTCACATATGGGAATTTACCTTGGAAACAACGAGTTCATCCATGCCAGCTCATCACAGGGCGTCTCAATCTCCAACCTTAATAACAGCTATTACAAAAGCCATTTCGATGGGTTTAAGAGATTCTATTAATAGTTTTCGGGCACTTGCCAGCTTACCTGGCGGGTGTCTTTTTTTATCGGAGCCTGCTCATTGCTGGATTTTTGAACCTAACGCTCGGATTGCCAGCATCCATCTGGAGTTGCGATCATAAATAGTCGGTTTCCGATTATAAAGTTGGTTTTGCGCTCATAAATTTTGAGTTTCGCTCATAAACCTGAGTTTCCGATCATAAACCTGAGTTTCCGCTCGTAAATCTGAGTTTCCGCTCGTAAACTTGATTTTCCGCTCGTAAATCTGAGTTTCCGCTCGTAAACTTGATTTTCCGCTCATAAATCTGAGTTT
>NZ_PGUZ01000056.1 GCF_002860165.1 Bacillus sp. V3-13
ACAAGAAAAGTGTCTTTTTTTCATTTATTTTACTGTATAAAACTGGTTAATCAACACGCCTGAAATAATAAAAGAAAACCATTAAACAGGGAATGAATAACATGATTGTATATGAAGCTACAAAATATGAGTTTCTTCAAGACGTCTTCCACGATGAGTTAGTCAATAATATCTGCAAAAATTATAATTCCAAGATCGGCAAGATTAATGAACGGGAAGTTCGTGCATGGGATAACTCTATGCAGTACATGTATAGGGTTTTGAGTGATAGCGATATTCCCGGTGATGCCGGTGTTGCGATTGAGTTTAAGATACCGCATACATCGAGACGAGTAGATTTTCTGATTTCAGGTAGAGATGCTGAGAATAATTCAATAGTTATTGTTGAGTTAAAGCAATGGGAGTCGGTTGAGGCTATCACAGGAAAAGAAGCGATTGTGAAGACGGCGATGAATCGGGGATTGGTGGAGACTACGCATCCCTCTTATCAGGCCTGGTCATATGCTTCTTTGATCAAGGATTACAACGAAAATGCGCAGAACGAAGATATGAGATTATATCCTTGTGCGTATTTACATAATTACTTAAATCAAGGTGAGCATGATCCATTAACGGATCCAATTTATGATTATTATATTGAAAAAGCACCTGTTTTTGTGAAAGGGCAGGCTAAGAAGCTGCGGGATTTTATCAAGCGTTACATACAGTTTGGCGACAATAAAGAAAATCTCTATAAGATTGAAAATGGGCGTATCAGACCGTCCAAGTCTTTACAGGATTCTCTCAATCTAATGCTGCAAGGTAACGATGAGTTTGTAATGATAGATGATCAAAAAGTTGTTTATGAGGAAGCCGTTCATTTGGCAAAAGAAGCGATTCGTACGGATACGAAACAGGTATTGATTGTGAAAGGTGGTCCTGGGACGGGGAAATCGGTGTTAGCTATCAATCTTTTAGTTTCCTTAACCAATCAAAGCTTGGTATGTCAGTATGTTACGAAGAATTCGGCACCGAGAAATATATATTCTGCGAAGCTGAAGCGTGATTTCAGAAAGGGACACATCGATAACCTTTTTAAAGGATCTGGCAGCTATATTAATGCTCCTAAGGATGAGTTTGATGTGCTTATTGTGGATGAAGCCCACAGATTGAATTTGAAGTCGGGGATGTTCAGTAATCTTGGAGAGAACCAAACGAAGGAAATAATCGAGGCTTCAAAGTTCTCAATCTTTTTTATCGATGAAAGACAGCGAGTGACATTTAAGGATGCCGGGAGCTTAAGTGAAATTGAAAGAATTGCAAAAGAAAACAATGCGAACCTGACTATTATGAACTTGGAATCGCAATTCCGCTGCAACGGCTCGGATGGATATTTGGCTTAGCTGGATGATGTTCTTCAAATTCGAGAGACAGCAAACTCGGACTATATCGGCAGTCAGTATGATTTCCGCGTATTTGATAATCCGAATGACATGCGAAAAGAAATTGAAAGCAAAAATGGTAACAACAAGTCGAGAATAGTTGCGGGATATTGCTGGAACTGGGATCAAGAAGGGAAAAGCAACCCTAATTATCATGACATTGTTCTTGAAAACTACGATTTTAAAATGAGCTGGAACCTTGGAAACTCGGATACGTGGGCAATTGACCCCGAATCTGTGAAGGAAGCAGGCTGTATTCATACATGCCAGGGGCTGGAGTTTGAATATGTTGGAGTCATCATTGGAGATGACATGCGGTACGAAGCTGGACAAGTTATCACAGATCATACAAAAAGAGCGAAGACGGATTCTTCACTAAAAGGTTTAAAGAAAATGATGAAGGAAGATCCGGAAAAGGCTAAGAAACTTGCAGATGATATCATCCGTAATACTTATAGAACCTTAATGACTCGAGGGCAAAAGGGCTGCTATGTTTATTGTACTGATCTAGAACTTGCCGCTTATCTTAAAGAGCGTTACCAGCAAAGCAATACGGTATATGAGCAAAATGAATTTTTTAGGAATGAATCCAAAGTTGCAGAATCCAATAGTGAATATTGGTAAGACAATAGATTTGTCCACGTAATTTATAAAGAAGGCAACATGACCAGTTTTGGTTTTGTTGCTTTCTTTTTTTTAAAAGTGAATTAGACTATTCCTTGAAAAATACAATTTTACTATTTTTACTGTTTTTATACTAATATCTGGGATAAGGTGATATAATCTGACTATATAGAGATAAATACTTTAGGGGGAATCATATGTTGAAATCGCATCAACTATTGCTGTTAACTTTCATCGTTCTTATAACGTCTTTTCTTATGCCTAATCAAACATTTGCCCATAATGGAGCAAGAGATGAACTGGGTGGTCATTTTCGTAGAGCAGACTGTGTTTACCTTATGCACAGTCCAACACCTTTAGCACAAACGGCAAATAATGTACAAGAACTCATTGCGCTAATCAAACAAAACAACACCAATAGTGCTTGTACTAGTACATTAAGTGCTAACACTATTGATCTTGAAGGATATTCTTTTCCTACAGGGGAACCTGCTGCAGAACCGGAAGCGGCCCCAGCTTCAGTACCTGCTCAAGCCCCGAAGTCCCAATCGCCTGCGGTTGCCGCACCAGCTGCTGCAGAATTGAAGACGGGAACTAAATATTCTGCGACTTTATCGAAATGTGTTGATGGGGATACAGCGCATTTCATTATTGACGGAAATACATATAAATCTCGTTTTCTATATATTGATACACCGGAAAGCACAAACGAAATCGAACCGTATGGACAGGAAGCCAGTGACTTTACTTGTTCTTTTCTGAATCAAGGAAACATAACCTTGGAGACAGATGGAAGCGAACTTTATGATAAGTATGATCGTTTATTAGTCTGGGTATGGGTGAACGATAAGCTTCATCAAGAGGAAATTACCAAGGCTGGATTGGTTGAAGATTTTTATGATTACGGTTCCTATAAATATGAAGCGGAAGTAAATGCCGCTATGCAATATGCAAAGTCAAACTATACAGGAATGTATGCCTCTTTAAAACCGGCAGAAGAAAGTAAACCTGCTTATGCAGAAACAAGCGCCCAAACAGAACAAGATTCACAGGCAATCGAAACAAATGAGGAATCAAGGAATGATTCTGATAAGTCTAAAGATAAACAGCAAGAATTAACTGTTGATGAAGAGGTTGATTCTGAAATGGCGGCTACGGAAGAAGAGGTAAGTGATGCATATGCCGTTACCGGTTTAATTGTAACTCTTTGCTTCTTTCTTTTACCGTGGATTAAGCGCAGTATTTTTGGAGTAAACCCCATAATTGCCCACAGGTTAAGAGCACGAAGATGGTTTATAAATGTATTTCTGTTTGTTCTGTACGCTTCCATGTGGTGGTTGGTATTGATCGTAATTTTTATTGAACTGATTCATTTGTTCAAAACCCGCAGAAGATTGGTTTCTTAACATGCCATTATAGATTTTTAAAATGATAGGGGGAACAAACATGTGGAAAAGAATTGGTATCTTTATTCTGTTATTTACTTTTTTCTCTGGAACAATGACTTATGCACACTCAGGCGGATTGGACGCGAGCGGTGGCCATAATTGCAGCGCAAAGTCTATTGCTAAGGGGCTATGTTCTGGATATCATTACCACAATGGAGGGGGATCATCGTTAGGAGGTTCATCCGGCGGTTCTTCCACTAGTACACCGGTTACCTCAAGCGATAAGGATTGCTCCGAATTTGCTTCATATGATGAGGTTGTACAATATTGGAACGCAAAGGGTTATTCTGCCACCTATGATCCGGAAAATCTTGACGGTTGGGGGAATGGCCAGGTGGATGACGGCATTCCTTGTGAACCGCCAAGCGGTTATGACAGAACCAAAATCAATAATAGCCCTGAACAAGTCCAATTTAATCAAGACCAGCAAGACAGAGCAAATGGTGAAAAAGAAGGATCTGCTAAAGGTTTAGAGGATGGATATCAGGAAGCGGCAAGCAATAGCATTGCAGGACGTGGATCTATTGCTTATCAAGAAGGTTATTCTGCCGGCTACACTAAAGGTTATGAAGAAGGAAAGAAAAAGATCGAAGCCGAGAAAACTGCTGCAACGAATGAAGGCTATTTACTAGGGCAAAAACAGAATGATATAGCTGTACCCGCTAACTATTCATCGCATGCAGGCCTGAAGAAAGCATTTGAAGATGGTTTTAATAAAGCTGTAGCAGAACGTGTCGAGGTTAAGAAAAAAGAATTTATCGAACTGGGATATACGGACGGCAAGAAAGATACTCATGCCCCTCCTAATGATGTGGAAGAAATATATATCACAGCATATGAAGAGGGTTATGAACAAGCTCAATCGGAGTTAAAAGAAGAGTATTTTAACCAGGGGTACGAGGCCGCATTTACAATGCTGGAATATAAAGAACCAAACCTGGCCAATGAAAAATTTAAGGAATGGTACAAAGAAGGTTTTGAATCAAATAAGGAAATAGTTGAAATTCAAAACGCAGGGCTTGCTTTAGGACAAAAAGGAGAAGAATTGGTTATTCCAGCCGAATATCGCAAAGGTGAACTTATCTTTAAAGAATTTTACGCGATGGGATTTAAAGAATTCGAGGAAAAGAAAACTGCCAATCAAACTGCGTCGGCCGGTGGTTTGGGTGCAATGGTTCTTATCTGGTTAGGAAGAAGATTTTATGTAGCTAAAAAGATGATAAGTTAACAGGAGGGATTAGATTTGGGTATTTACCGGACTGTTTGTCATAAGGTAGAGGACATTTTTGTCAAGGTGCTGGCTAAAAATCAAGACCCGGCTATGGTGAAAGAAAGAGTAGTTCAATATCGCGCTGAAAAAGAAAAGCTCAGTCAGGAACGAAAAGCATCTAAACAACAGAAGAGAGCCGAGCAGCAGCAACTCCAATTGCAAAGACGTGAGGAAAAAGAGGCTCAAAGGAGACAACAGGAAGAACGAGAGCGAAGAGAAGTGGAAGCGCTAATTTCCAAAGTGCTTGATAATAGCGGGCAGGGATATTCGCTATATGAATATAATGAAATTAAAAAAAATAAACCGTTCTTCTTATCGCTGGTGCAGCGAGTCTTTGAACCGAATGAAAAAGCTTTGACCTTTATTTTCTGCGAGTTTGATAAGTCGAGCAAAAAAGAAATCAAAGGATATTTAATTCCGACAAACAAAAGAGTTTTATTTTTGACGAAGGACCTAAATCACATGGATAAATTCCGCTACCAAACTGTGATTAACGTAAACTGGTTTAAAGATGGAATTCTGGAGCGCGGGCTGAAAATTCAATACGGGAAAAGAAAATTGGAATTTGACGAAATATATGATCAAGATCAAATGCAAAAAGTAGGTAACACCATTTTAAATCGTTCGACGAACAGAACTGTGTAATGCTAGTCCAAAAACACAGTAGTAGGTCACCGTATTAACATAAGCAGGAAAGTAGCACATATTATGTGTGTTCACTAATGGTATGTATTCAATATGAGTTTTGACAGGGGGCTGTCTAAAAAGTCCATATTAGAGTAAAATGCACTCAAATTAAAAACCCAAGAATGTTGATTTAACAGCATTCTTGGATTTTACTTTTTTTAAGGCTTCGGCTGAAATACCACTTTTAGGGCAGCCCCTATTTTTATTTCAGAGTTACACGGTGATCCTGATCTTAACAAGTGAGGGTTGCAATTTTTATGTAGACTTTTTCTATATAGTTGATACTTCAGAATGAGCGGGGGATTTATCTCGGTTGTCAAGACGTACGAATAGATAGGACGTAAGACTTGAGGCGCTAAGAGTTGATAATTACTTTCAACTGTGTTTATCCAGACACTTCATTGCACGTATAAGAATGCAATTTTGTTTAATATCGCCATACATAGCTAAATGACGTATGGTTCAACAACGATGGAATGGCCGTAAAAGCATTACCAACTAATGTTGCGACTTGTTTTTAAAAACACGAAACTCGACTAATTTACTAAGGATATTTTCTTCACAAAATGTCAAAACACGATTTCTCTCCATTCGTCCAACATCCCTTTGATGCTGTCAACATGATGACTCCTCAATCGTATCTTCTAAAAATCATCTAAAATAGTAGTTGAGCGTAGTGTCATCAACCTGGGGACTTTAACATCGGCTTAACTTTTTTTAATTTAGCAGTTATGTTCATTACGATAATAATATTTTTGAAAATTCTGATGAATTTTAATTTCACTAATGAAGGTGAAGTAATTTTGTCTGTTCGGTAGCGGAACCTTTTTTTATAATTAAAGTCATAATCGATTATACGCAACAACTACTAGTAGAGCGGTGAGGATATGTTAACGACAAGAACCTTTCAGCTGGCAAACAAGTTATTAATAGCTAAATCTCCATTGAGGATTAAGGATTTATCAGAGGAATATGGGGTTAGTACACGAACGATTAAGTATGATTTGGAAATTGTAAGAGAGTGGTTTAAAGCTCAGGAGCAAGAACTGCATTCACAAACAAATAAAGGGATTTGGATTGAGTGCAGCGATCATGACCGAATGAATTTGCGGACAATCCTTTCTCAGTTTGAACGCTCCAATATTTATCCAGACCAGTCGGTTCGCATAAGGAAAATTATCCTGACGTTGATATTAAGCAATGAGTATATTACTGCTGCCGAACTGTCTGATTCATTGGAAGTTAGCAGGAATACCATCTTGAGCGATTTGAATAATGTGGAAGAAATTCTTTGCTCGTGGGGGTTGATTCTTGAACGCAAACAAAGGACAGGATACAGACTATTAGGGGAAGAGCTTCAAATACGGTTGATGTTTGAATACGTGATTTATAGCGTGCTAGATGATTATGAGATTTATAAAATGACGACTCGTATCACAAAGAAAGACCGTGAAGTGGATGCTGGCCTCCCTATCGAAGATAAATTAAAGGATGTCTATATAGCAATTGAGAACCAAATGAGGGAGTTGTATAATCCTTCA
This sequence comes from Bacillus sp. V3-13, assembly GCF_002860165.1. Classification (GTDB taxonomy): domain Bacteria; phylum Bacillota; class Bacilli; order Bacillales; family Cytobacillaceae; genus Bacillus_BJ. The sequence goes on from NZ_PGUZ01000056.1 coordinate 6,992, forward strand.
TTGGCTCCGTTAATTCGTCTCTCCGATTTGCTGAAGATACTGTTTCGCATTACTTTTTCGGTTGTTAGACTAAATATGGGCCATACCATCAGCAGCTATCGTATTCTAGATCAATCTGAGCTCAAGGATGATGGATCTTACTATGTGGCTTCTGTTATGGAAAAGGTTCTGGCAGATCAGCAGCTGCCATTATTGGAAGAGGAATTTCTCTATGTAACAGGCAGTCTCGAGAAAGAAACCGAACCGGTGGATGCTGTAGATGTAACAGGAAAAATCATCCAATACGTCAGCGATATTGAGGGAATAGATTATAAAAAAGATCCAAAGCTTTACAGCAATCTGCTTGCCCACTTGTCGTTAAGGTTCCACAACGGGTCCCTTTATTTAAAAGAAATTAATCCGATCGAGGACGAGATTAAAAGAAACAATCCCGAGCTTTTTAAAAACGTTCAAGAGGCGTGTCGTCGTTATATAAAACAGCATAATTTGCTTATCCAGGATTCTTTTATTTCCTTAATTGTCCTTCACTTTCTGGTATCTTATGAATGTACATTTAAGCCAAAGCGGAACGTAAGGGTTCTTTATGTATGCTCAACAGGAAGAGGAGTAGCCCGCCTGATAAAGAACCGGGTTGAAAAAGAAATTCCAGCAGTGGATATTGTCGCTTATTGTTCCCTTCTTGAAGTAGAAGAGATATGCGAACAGGAAAAGGTGGATATGATTGTAAGCGTTTTCCATATTGAAACAAGTATCCCTGTTGTAGTCGTAGAACCGCTTCCGGGAAAACGTGATATTGAGGCGATCAGAGAACAAATGAAGTCGCTCATTGGGGCGGAAGCAGACGAAATCAATCATCTTATTGAGAAGCGGGAGTTTCAGTCCAGCCACGATGATACGGAAACCATCAGCCAGGAGATTATTTTAAAGGGCTTTGAAGTAGCCCAGGCATTGCTAGAAGCTTTTCCAATTGAATCACAAGAAAATTGGAAAAATGCTTTTCAGATGCATGTGTTCTTAATGGTTCACCGGTATTATTTTGACAAGCAATATGATCAGTATTTCCACACCAACCATCCGGTATTAGACAGTGATGAGGAAATAATGATTAAGGTCCGAAGTATTTTGAAAGATAAAGACTTGCATGTCCATGATGCAGAAGTTCTTACTCTATTACAATACTTAAAAAAATGGAAGTGAATGTATGAATGAAGCAGTAATCATTCAAGATGGCTTTGTCATTGACCCAGAAGCCTTAACAATTACAAAAATGGATATCGGCATTCTAAACGGAAAATTTGCGTCTATTCAACAGGTGCAGACACAGGATCGCAAAGAGATTCAGTACATCAATGCATCTGGCTATTATGTTTCTCCGGGATTTATTGATTTACATGCTCATATCTTTAAGGATTACACAGAATTGGGCATTGAACCGGATACAGTAGGAGTAGAACAAGGAGTCACAACCATCGTGGATGCAGGCAGTTCTGGTTTTGACAATTACAGTTTGCTCAAGGAAGAGATTATCAACTCAAGCAAAACTGAGATCTTGACGTTGATAAATATTTCCCGAAAGGGGCTATGTCATGGACTTTCAGAACTTGCGAACTTGCGTGATTTGATGACTCTTGAGGAAGCCGAGCAAATCTTCAAAAGAGAGAAAAATATCGTTGGCTTAAAAGCCCGAATGAGCGGATCTGTTGTAAAGGAAAGTGGGATTCAGCCTCTAAAACATGCAAGAAACATTGCAGACCATTTACATAAACCGATCATGGTTCATATTGGGAATCCACCTCCATACTTACAGGAGATATTCCCACTTCTTAAAAAGGGGGATATTGTTACACATGCATTTCATGGGAAAAAACATGGAGTTTTAAATGAGGAGGGAGAATTGATTCCAGAAGCTTCAAGCGCTATTGGAAGAGGTGTCCGATTTGATATTGGCCATGGTACCTCGAGTTTTAGCTATAAAACGATGAGAAGGTTTAAGGAAAAATATGATATGGCTTTTACAATTAGCACAGATATCTACAGGAAGAATTTCTCTTATCCTGTTGGAAGTCTCATGGTTACCATGTCGAAGTTACTTGCGCTCGGGTATTCATTAACCGAGGTGGTGGAAGCCGTTACAAAGCGGGCTGCAGATACTCTTCTATTAACTGAACAAGGGACATTTACGCTTGGCACAAGAGCGGATGTGACAATCTTTGGCCTGGAAGAGGGGGAATCTCTTCTAGCTGATTCGGAAGGTGATGAATTGATATGCCATCAAATTCTTACTCCATATATGACCTTAAAGACTGGAAAGGTGGCATTCAAGAAGGACGATGGAATTAAGAACGCAAGAGCTTTATGAAAAAAGCGAGGAACCGAAATTATGTAAAGAAGTGATGCAATTCACAGAGCAGCTCATGTTACAAAAAAACATCAAGATGACAGAATCACAATTATTGTCTTTGTTATCCCATATTTCAGGGATGGTATACCGTTCCAAACACAGAGAATCGATTGAGCAGGTAGATCCATTGCTTTTTAAGGATGTTTCTGACGATTCCATTGATTTGGCAAAACAGGTCTGTGAGATTTTTTCAGACTTAGATGAAAGTGAGAAATACTTACTTTCGATACATTTTGAAGCAGCAAAAGTGAACAATTAGGAGGAAGAATGGCTATGACTCAAGTTGTTGTGGTAATCGGAGATCGTTTAGGTAAAGGGCAAAATGTAGCTAAAGGGGTAGAAGCAGCAGGCGGAAAGGCGATTGTGATTAATGGCGTTGGTGCAGATATGCGCCTTGGAGATATCATGAAAGAGGAAAATGCGGACTTGGGGATTTCCTTTTGCGGCAGTGGCGGTGCAGGAGCGATTACTGCACAAACAAAATATGGATATCCTGCCCATTACGGAATGCGTTCCATCGATGAGGGTGTTACAGCCGTAAAAGAAGGGAAACGCGTGTTGGGGTTCGGATTCATGGATGTTGAGGAATTAGGAAAGCGCATCACCGAAGCATATATGAAGGCTAGAGTGTAGCTACCATGGAAAAAGTGATTCAGCAAAAAGTCAGAGTGCAAGGAACCGGTAAGACTAAAGAGCATGCCGTCAATTTCGCCCTCGGACAAATACAAAAAAAAGTCCTGGACGAACATAAGGTCATGATGATTCGCATCGAACCGTTAGGGATAGAGGTAGTCAAAGCAATTGAACAGAGTTATATAGAACGGTTTATGCTCTTTTTCTTCCCGAGAAAAAGACAGACCTACAAAGTGGTATTAGACGTCACAGTTCAATGTACATTATTAAACATAAATGACATTGAATTTAAGCGAATAGATGAACCTGGTGGAGTGGTAAATGGTATTTTGAGAAAACAACAAATGACAGAGAAATAGGAGGGGGAACATGGAGGTATTGGAAATAGCTATAAAATCGATCATTATCGGTGCTCTTGTAGGTATAGGAGTTGGAGCGGGGGCTGCCAGAATGTTTCACGCACCGAAAGTGCAGGGGATGGGGGCATTCCGTACTTTAGGGGAGTTGAATGCTTGCGCCGGGGATGCTGCATCCCATTTTTCTTTCGGACTTGGATTCTTCTTTAATGCATGGGCATCTTCTGTTGGTGCCGGTGCTTTCACACAGGATGTGGACCACCGGATCATCCCGAATTGGGCGGCATCCGTTCTTATGCGCAAAGGAAGACGTCCTGAAGATACCCTGCATAATCCTAAAAAAATGGGTATTGCCGGTGCTATCATCGGAATTATTGTAGTTGCTTTCTTAAACCTTACAGCATCCGCAATTCCTGAATCTTTGCAGGCTATTGCTGTTAAAGTACTTGTACCTGCCGCCAATCTATTAATTAATCCGGTAATGCCTGTCATCTTCTGGCTTGCAGCATTGGATGCTGGAAAACGATCCGGTTTTTGGGGAACGATTTTTGGAGGTGCTGCTCATCTGATCATGGGGAATGCAGTTCCTGGTGTTGTATTAGGGATTTTAATAGGTAAAGGCGTGGATGACAGTGGATGGAATAAAGTCACGAAAACATTGATTACTTCTGTTATTCTACTATTTGTATTAAGTGCATTTTTCCGCGGATTCGATGTAAAGCTATTAGAAAGTATGTATATTAATACGCCAGAATGGCTGAAAGACTTGCATAGATTATTGGGATTAGAGGTGAAGTAAATGAGCTCACAAACTGCTCGCATTATGGAACATGAGATAAATAAAAAGGAGAAATTGATATGAACAAAAACTTTTGGTATGCGGACTGGTCCTTCCCGATTTTTGTCGCTCTTTTATCATCAGGAATCTTTGCCGGGACACATATGTACTATGTTTATAAAATCGGTGCTTTTAATGATGTTGCGATCGTTGCAATGCTAGAAGCAGGATTACAAGGGGCAGGCTATGGAGCTGCGGCTGCATTTGGAGCAAGTTTCCTGTTTGCCCGAATTTTAGAGGGTTCACTTGTAGGGATTCTCGACATTGGCGGTTCGCTGCAAACAGGTATTGGTATTGGAGTCCCTGCCATATTGCTGGCAGCAGGGATTACTGCTCCACTTGAAAATTTTATTCTTGCATTAATTACAGGAGCCCTGCTTGGAGTAATTGTGGGGTATGTCATTATTGGAATTCGAAAGTTCACGGTAAATCAATCTAATTCAACGTTTGGAGCAGACATTATGATGGGTGCGGGTAATACCTCCGGCCGTTTCCTGGGACCCCTTATAGTCATTTCAGCAGCAAGTGCATCCATCCCAATTGGAATCGGATCAATTATTGGTGCAGCCATATTCTATGTCTGGAAAAAACCTGTTGCGGGCGGAGCGATCTTAGGGGCCATGATCTTTGGAGCAATCTTCCCAATCTCTTTAGAATAGGTGTGAAAAAAATGAGTGTTTTTGAATCATTTGGATTACGCAAGGTCATTAATGCCAGTGGAAAAATGACGGCATTAGGAGCATCTGCTGTTAGTGACGAAGTGGCGGAGGCTATAAAGCAGGCATCTCAGGATTATGTGGATATAGATGAGATGATGAAATACGCTGGACAGGTCATTGCTGAATACACAGGAGCTGAAGACGGTTGCCCCACCTGCGGGGCAGCTGCAGGGATTGCCATTGCAGTTGCGTCCGTCATTACAGGTAATAATTTAACCTTGATTGAGAGAATGCCAGATTCCGAGGGGCTAAAGAATGAAATCATCATTCAAAAGGGCCAGCAAGTCCACTTTGGTGCAACCATTGGACAAATGATCCGGGTTGGGGGCGGAAAAGTGGTTGAAGTAGGAAGCGCCAATAAAGTGGAGGCCGACCATATTGAGGAGGCCATTACAGATAAAACGGCTGCTTTGTTCTATGTTAAGTCTCATCACGCGGTTCAAAAAGGAATGCAGCCCATCAAAACGATGATGGAAATCGCTAAAAACCACAGTATCCCGTTTATTATTGATGCAGCAGCTGAGGAAGACTTCCAGAAGTATATAAAAATGGGTGCTGACATTGTGATCTACAGCGGCGGAAAGGCCCTGGAAGGACCAACGTCCGGCTTTATCTGTGGAAAAAAAGAATGGATGGAAGTTTGCCGAAAGCAATATAAAGGAATTGGACGCCCAATGAAAATCGGAAAAGAAGGGGTGGCCGGCCTCATTACTGCATTAAAGCAATATCCATTTAAAGAAGACAATGCTGAAGAACAAATTGAACGGATGACAAAGCTATGCCAAGCCCTGGAGGAAGTCAAAGGCCTAAAATGCGCCATAAAGCAGGATGAAGCCGGCAGAGCAATTTATCGGGCACAAATCGAAGTTGATGCGGATTTGGCAGGGGCGACGGCAGAACAGCTGCTTCACCGTCTGGAAACCGGTAATCCGGCCATTTACTTGCGCCATCATTATGTCAATATAGGCATCTTAGCTGTGGATCCCCGCCCTCTACTTAAGGGACAGGAAGAAATTATTGCAAGTACAATTAAGAGCATACTGAAAGAGGAGCAGCTTACATGAAACATAGAGTTATTTTTAATGTATTAGCAAAGGATGTCAATAATGCAAAAGAGCTGGTTGATATAGCCGGAGATCGTGTTTTAGTAGGCATAATGGTGAAAAATTATCCCAATGACGAAGCTGCCATTGAACAAGTTGAATTTTTCAAAAGTAACAGCATTCCTGTTTCAGTAGGCTTGGGAGCAGGTGACCCTGCAATGTGGAAAAGGGTAGCTGATGTTTCAGCCAAGACCCACCCTGAACATATTAATCAAGTTTTTCCTGCGGCTGCTTATACTCTGGGTCGTATTTCACAGCTGAATTTTTCTAACACGATCGTGAATGCATTAATTGAACCATCCGGAACACCTGGGGAAGTAATAATTTCTACAGGACCAAACAGCTGCGAATACAAAGAAAAGGTTTCCTGCGAAATGGCAGCTACGATGCTCGCGGAAATCGGTGTACACTCAGTAAAGTTCTATCCAATTAACGGAGATGAGAGATTGGATGAGGTAGCAGCAATGGTAAAGGCTGCTACCCAGGCTGGTTTGAAGATTTTTGAACCAACAGGTGGAATTGATGTTAATAACGTATATCGAATTGTCCAAACTTGTCTTGAAAATGGGGCTGAGACGGTAATTCCCCATTTATACACTTCGTTAGTTAACAGCGAAACTGGCAAAACCGAATTAGATAAAATAGAACAGTTAATAAGCATGGAATGGAACGTGGATTAAAGAGAAAAGGGGCTTTCATTTGATAGCTCCTTTTTCTTTTAGAGGAGGATTACCAATAAGTGAGATCATTTGCAGTTATATTTGATATGGACGGTGTCATAGTAGATAGCGAACCCGTATTTAAGACACTAAATAAAGAGTTGTTTCAAAAGTTAAACATTATAGTTCCCGATGTAGTTCAATCACAGTTTATTGGCGGCAGTGCCAATCGCAAATGGGCATTAATAAAACAATTTTGTAATGTGACGCAGCCCTTAGATGAGCTTATAAAATACCAAAAAGATTTTTTTAACTCGAAAGAAGTCCGTTTTGATGAAATCTTAAGCCCGGGAGTACGGCCGCTATTGGAAACTCTGAAAAGAGAGGGTGTACCTGCTGCACTGGCTTCATCGTCAGATAGGGACCGAATTAATAACGTGATAGATCAATGTGATCTGCATGGATTTTTTCAGTTCGTAGTTAGTGGAGAAGAGTTTAATGAAAGCAAGCCAAATCCCGAGATTTTCCTTCACACCGCGGCTAAATTAGGAATGGAACCTAGAAAGTGTATCGTTATTGAAGATTCCTTAAATGGATTAACAGCTGCTGACCGGGCAGGAATGAAAAAGATAGGAATTAAACATAAACAGATTCCTATGGACTTATCTATCGCTGATTTTACGATCTCTTCTTTGGAGGAAATTGACGTTTTAATGTTGGAGAAAGTTTTGGAGGAAATGTAAGCAGTATAATATCATTGTGTAGATTTTGAACGGGACTATTACAAGTCCTTCTTTTTTTGTTTCAAAAACCTGTTATGTAACGTAAACATGGTATAGTTTGTCTGAATACAAAGACAAAGTTAATCACAAATCTAAACATCTTATGGTGAGTGATATCGGGACTATTATAAAATGAACTGAATAGGAAACAGGGTATAGTAGGGATGAGGTCAAACCTGCTCTTTTTCTGCTATTTACATTGTTTTTAGAACAGAACACTTATGATATTTCAGATTTTTATAAAAACCATTGAAATTAACGTTAACGTCAATTGTATAATGGGTTATATGCAGGGGGTGAGAAGCTGAAGACGATCACACAGGTAGCTGCACAGTTCGGTGTTTCGGCAAGGACGATCCGCTATTATGAGGAGTTGGGGCTTCTCAGTTCACAGCGCACGGAAGGCAACCATCGCGTTTATTCCAAAAAGGAATGTGCGAAGCTGAAGCTGATTTTTCGTGGGAAAAGGTATGGCTTTTCCCTGGAGGAGATCAAAGAGATGGTGTTGCTGTTTGACTATGACCGCACTGGGAAGGCACAGCTGGAAAGGACCATCCGTTATGGGGATCAACGCCTTCAGGAAATTGATATGAAAATTGCCGAGCTGACAGAAATGAAAACAGAGTTATTGCAGTTGAGGGAAGAGTTTTCTAAAAGATTGAGTAAGCTGGAGGAGGAGAGCGATGAATAGTTCCACTTTATTGTTGCGCAATGCCCGTAAGTACCCTAAGACAGAAGCGATCATCAGCCCACAGGGAAATTATACGTATGCAGAGCTTGATGAAAAGGTAAATCAGCTGGCTAATGCCTTGAGAGCGGAGGGGATTGGGGAAGGAGACCGTATATGTTTGTATATGCCGAACACACCCGAGTTTGTGATCAGTTATTTTGCTGTACAGAGAATCGGCGCAATTGTTGTTCCGGTCAATGCAAAGTTCACGCTCGAGGAAGTGCAGTTTGTCGTCAATCATTCCGAAGCGAAATGTCTGATTGCCCATGAATTGATATTCCCTGTCATCGAGGCGATCACGCAGGTCGATGTAAAAATCAAAACAGGAGAGCAGATAGGTGACTGGCGGAGCATGGAAGCGTTAATAAATAATGCTCCTAGTGCTGAAATCAAATGCACTCTTAAAGAAGATGATCTTTCCACAATCTTATATACATCCGGGACAACTGGCGATCCCAAAGGAGTTTTGTTTAACTACCGCAATATCCTTACAGTAGCGAATATGATTGCTGTTGAATTGGAAGTGAAGCCGGAGAGCAGGCTGCTGATCATGATGCCGCTGACTCATTCCGCACCGCTTCATCTGTTCCTGATGGCCGGCATGGTGGTCGGTTCCACGCATGTACTGACGCCGACATTTACACCGGAGTTACTTTTGAAAACGGTTTCAGAAACAAAGTCTACCCATTTCTTCGGTGCGCCGGTTGCCTACTTGCTGACGGCAGGGCATCCCGATATCGGCAAATACGATCTTTCTTCGATGAAATGGTGGGTGTATGGAGGTTCGCCATTATCGGCCGAACAGGTTGATCTTGTTTCTAAGGCCTTTCAGACAGACAAGCTAACCTGTGTTTACGGATTGACGGAAGCGGGGCCGAGCGGTACGATTTTACATTCGGAAGAGCATGGAGAAAAGACCGGGAGCATCGGTAAACGGGCACCTCTTCATACGGAACTGCGCATCGTTGATGAGAACGGCAATGATGTCGCGGATGGGGAAGTCGGTGAAATCGTCCTGTCCGGAGAAGGCAATATGGTCGGTTATTATAAAAACGATGATCTGACCAAGGCCACATTTATCGGGGAATGGCTCAGGACCGGGGATCTCGCCCGCCGGGATGAAGACGGCTATCTCTGGATTGTCGACCGCAAAAAGGATGTCATTATTTCAGGCGGTGTGAACATCTATCCAAAAGAAATTGAAGATGCGATTGTTAAATTCTCCGGCATCCGTGAGGCAGCCGTGATTGGTGTACCACATCCGGAGTGGGGAGAAACGGTCACCGCATTTTTTGCCGCTGCAGAACCGGTTGACCCCGAAGAGTTAAAACTGTTCCTAAGTCAGCATCTTGCCAAATTCAAAATTCCGCGTGAATTTGAGCAAGTCGAAATGCTGCCGAGGAATGCTTCAGGAAAAATCCTCAAAACTGTCCTAAAAAATAAGGTGGTGCAGGCATGAAAGTTTTAGCAGAGCCAGTGGCAAAGTGTCCATACGCCGATAATTTTTTCGCAGGGGATGAAACACTTCTGAAAATTCTAAAGCAGTATCTATCCACTGAGTTTTATGAATATGCTGTCGCGCAATTGACACAATACGGGCAAAAATGCGCGAATGAGATTGATGTACGCGCGAAGCATACCGACCGGGAAGGCCAACCGGTGCTCAATCGCTATGACAAATATGGCGAAGAAGTGTCGGAAGTATGGGTGAATGAAGGCTATAAGAAAACAGTTGCCGAGTCATATGGAACCGGCATTGTTGGGTATGTTCACAAGGAAATCCCCGAGCTTGGCCGCAAAGGCAATTATGTCTACAGCTACGCATTGGGCTATCTATTGTCCCAGGCAGATCCCGGGTTCTATTGTCCGGTCACCCTGACGATGGCAACCGCGTATTTGCTTGAACACTATGGAAGCGATGAGTTAAAGGAAAGATTTTTGCCACATGTTTGCTCCACAGGCGATGCGGAGTTATACGAAGGGGCGACCTTTTTAACCGAGCGGCAGGGAGGATCCGATGTGGGGGCCAATGTTGTCGAGGCAGTTAAAGATGGCGAGCATTACCGGCTTTACGGAGAAAAATACTTTGCTTCGAATGCTGGCCGGTGCGGTGTGGCAATGGTGCTGGCCAGACGGGAAGGTGCCCCGGAAGGATCGAAGGGCCTGACCTTGTTCGCGGTTCCCTGGAAGGGAGACGACGGGAAACTGAATGGACTGCGGATCCGGCGTTTGAAAGATAAGCTTGGCGTGCGGGCGGTTCCTTCCGGTGAAGTGGAGTTCGACGGGGCAAAAGCTTATGTGGTTGGTGAAGAGTCGAGAGGGTTCTATTACATGATGGAGGCTCTGAACCTATCGAGAATCTGCAACGCGGTCGCGTCCATCGGCATCATGAAGCGCGCTTATCAGGAGGCAAAACAGTATGCCAGCGCCCGTCATGCGTTCGGTAATAGTCTGCTGGAATATCCTATGGTCAAACAGACTCTGTCGAAACTTCAAGCCAAACTGCAGATTGAAGTCGCAGCTGTGTTTGACCTGATTGCCCTTTATGATAAGGTGATATCCGGCAAGGCAAGCGAGACAGAAGTACTGCTCCATCGCCTTTATATCGCAGTATTAAAGAAGGAAACAGCGGAAACGGCGATCCATTTTGCCCATGAATCAATCGAAATGCATGGCGGAAACGGTTATATCGAGGATTTCGTCACGCCAAGGCTTTTGCGCGATGCCCAAGTATTGACCGTATGGGAAGGAACCGCCAATATTTTGGCCCATGAGCTCATCCGCCTCGTCAATAAGTTTTCGGTCCATAAACTGTTTATCGATGGGATGAACAGCCGCCTGAGAGCCATCAAGCAAACGGAGCTCGTTATATTTGCAGAGGAAAAGCTGCATGAAATTGCCGGAGAGCTCCAGGTTTATGCTGCATCCGACCGGGTTACCCAGGAACTGGAGGCCAAACCGCTCATGCAAAAGCTTGCGTATCTATATGAAACGGTGGTCGCACTGGAATGGGCCGAGAAATATGGCAGCCCATATACAGCAATTGCTGAAGTCTACGCAGAAACTACCTGGGGTACAGCTCAATTCGGCAGGACACCTAAGGCAGTGGTGCTGGCGGATGAAATTATTTAAACAGCTTGGAGTTTTTCCAAGCTGTAATTTTCCATAGCAGAGTTTCTTATCTACCGCCGCTGATTAATATATTTTTCCCTTTTCCAAAAGGTTTTGCTCAAGTTCCGCTCATATAGTATTTCAATACGTTGACGTTTTGTTTTAACAAACTGAAAGACGGCAGAGAGTCAGTGCTCCTGCCGTCTAATAATATTTCAATTCGATTCTATCCAGCGCCGTGCCTCTTCAAGCTGACCCTTTGCAAAATGCTTTGCCTCAATTCCCGGCAAATAATTTCCCAGCATTGTTAATGCCGCCAGCCAGTCTTTTTCACTTACAACAGCGAATTTGTTAAACTGCCGCCAGCGTTTAGCATCAAATTTTACCCCGTCGACGACACCTTTTATCGTAGATCCGTCTATATCATGAATAATCGCTATGATGTTGAATTTTTGGTTGTCTGTAAAGTGGGTTTTTACATAGTTATCCAGCTTTTCTGCGTCTTCTTTTGTGGCCTTTCCATCGAACTCCAGAGTAATCGTTGATGAATTGTTGCTGGGCAGAAATGTGATCATAATGACTCCCTCCTAGATTCTTATTTTTAAACACTTACCCAGCAGTATTGCGTTAAAACAAAAGGGGGATTAACTCCTATATTAAAAAATGACTGGGTTATGCATCTTTATTTAATAAACAAGGGCTAGGTTATGAGGTGCAGTGCTTTATTGAGCGATACGTAATATGGATAATTCCACATTATGGATTGTTATATAATATAACCAAATAATATAATGTTTGTGACTGTGGAGAGAGAAATGCATATTCAGAGAAGACAAGAAAAATATAATGAGTTGCGGGGGTTTTATTGCTTTAGAATTGGAAACGCTGTATATTTGAATAAACAATCGAACTGGAATTTAGAAAAGGCAGTGATCTCAATGGACACAACAACTGAGCAATCGACAAGTAGTTGGAAAAAGAATATTGTTCTCTTTTTAAGCAGTCAGACGATATCTCTTTTCGGTTCGTCCTTAGTTCAATACGCGATCATGTGGTATATAACGCTTACTACAGAGTCGGGTGTGATGATGACTTTATACATCATTTGCGGTTTCATCCCTACTTTCATTTTATCTCCGATGGCAGGGGTATGGGCGGATCGCTACAACCGGAAAATGCTGATTATTTTGTCAGATGCACTGATTGCGATTGCAACACTGATACTCGCAATTGTATTCTTAATGGGCTATGATGCGATTTGGCTGCTCTTTGTTATGGCGGCGATTCGCGCAATCGGGACAGGAATTCAATTCCCGGCTGTCAGTGCTATTTTGCCGCAAATAGTGCCGAAGGATCAGCTGACAAGGGTAAACGGTATAAACGGAAGTATTCAAGCAATCATCATGTTCGTGTCACCCCTGGTTAGTGCAGCCTTATTGTCAATGGCATCAATAGAAGCGATCTTCTTTATTGATGTTATTACCGCTGCAATCGCAATCGTGACGCTCTTTGTCTTTTTTAATATACCGATCCATAAGAAGGCAAACGAAAAGCAAACATTTAGCTATTTCAGTGACCTTAAGCTGGGCTTAAAATACATTAACGAAAGCGATTTTCTAAAAAGATTCTTCCTTTTTTTCGCTTTTTTCTTTGTCTTGATGGCGCCTGCTGCATTTTTAACGCCACTGCAGGTTACACGCACGTTCGGCGATGATGTTTGGCGGTTAACAGCTATCGAAATCGCTTTTTCGATTGGCATGATGGCAGGCGGAGGAATTATCGCCTCTTGGGGAGGCTTTCAAAACAAAATTCATACGATGACATTTGCAAGTCTTTTAATGGGAGTTTGTACGTTTGCACTGGGGGTGGTTCCTGTCTTTTGGGTTTACTTAATTTTCATGGCTGTATTCGGAGTTGCGATACCAATTTTTAATACCCCAACAACGGTTTTAGTGCAGGAGAAAGTAGATGAAAACTATTTAGGCAGAATTTTTGGAGTGTTTGGGATGATCTCTACTTCGATGATGCCCCTCGGTATGCTCATTTTCGGTCCAATTGCAGATGTGATCAGAATTGAATGGCTACTTATCGGAACTGGGTTACTGATTCTTATACTCGCCATTTTCTTAGGTCGAAACAAAGTATTAATTGAAACGGGGAAGCCAGTAGCGGAGGAACCTGCAAATTAGGAAACTGATCACGTTGGCATCAAGGATTCCATCTTAGATAAACTTGGAACTTATAGTGTCACAGGTCACGGATTCAGGTACTATTTATGCTGAGTTGGTGTCGTACTAGAAGATGTAAAAAATAAAGGTAATGAATTAGCGCAAGGGACAACTTCGTTTGTAGAATGCGGACGTAATTATTCTATTGAGGATTTAAAAAAATAAAGGACCAAACTATAAAGTTTCTCGACTGTATTCATGATGCAATGAAACAATATTATGAGGCTAAAAGATATTTACATATGATTGCTCAGTAGTTTAAATGTCAGTTAAGTTTGGAATTTAGGGATTTATGGTGAATATATTGATAGAGGAACTCGTTCAAAAGAAATTAAAAAATAAGAAGCCAAAAATAAATACACAGATGGAAGCTGGGCATTGGTCATTATCAGGGTGACCAGTTTTTTTGTCGGCAAACAATGTTATTTTAACATAAGTTATCTTTTTCATGCGCTCAAGGCATGTGGAGTGTGTGGTAAGAATACAAAAGATAAATTAGTTGAAATCCTAGTATTTAAGCAGTCTGCGAGATTTTGTGAATTTAATGCTGATAGTGATAATTGTAGGAATAAAGAGCAAATAAATGAGATTGAAATATGTATTGCTATAAGTTATGGTATGAGTAAACATGTATTATGAAATATGGGTTATTAACAACGTTGTATCTCTTGAAAGAATGAACGATGTAGTGGGATGGAACTTATAGTCTCTCAGGTCACGGATTCAGGAATTAAACCATCCATGTCCATGCGGGAGTGGTAAAAAGTACAAAAAGTGTTGTCTGCCATAGCATGATGAAGAGTGACTCAGATGAGAGAACACAGCAGTTGATTGCAGCAAGGAAGAACCTCAAGATAATAGGAGTGACGTGATACATGCGAAAAGACAATAAACCAACTGATGAACAATTAAAAGAGCTATACCAAGCAGCGTCAAATTTTAAACTGGCACAACCATGGAATTGGCTGTATGATGCTGACATTATCTGCATTGAAAACCCAAAGGACAAGACGATGGGATATTGTTCTATTATGGGTAGAGGCGGGGAGCATTACGCACTTGGTGTATATCTTGGTGATGAAGGTATCTTTGGGTTTTATAATTTGATGGAAAACTCAGACACCATACCCGATCATCAAGTACTACACTTTCAGAACTGTCTGATGTGCTCTTTTGAAGACAGAGATCAGCTAGCCAACGAAGATAGGAAACAAATAAAGACTTTGGGATTATCGTTTCGGGGCAGAAATGCGTGGCCGATGTTTCGTCGGTTTGAACCGGGATATAATCCTTGGTTTATAAATCAAGAAGAATGCATTTTTCTAACCCATGCTCTTAGACAAACACTTTTTGTGGCAACCAATGTGATGACTGGTCAGCTTAGAATGGATATGGAACAAGGGAAAACCATTCTAAGGTATAGTGAAGAGAAGGACGGTAAACTTGAATGGTATTGTAAAGAGATACAATTAGCTTTTCCGACAGTTTCATACAGCCCTGTGACAATCTCTGATGATGTGCTTATTCAAAAGATAAAAAAGGCAGGAAGTATGGGAGATGTTTCTCTCCAGGCGGATACCTGTTACATGCCTTCTGCCGTACAGGAGAATAAGGATAAACGCCCGTACTTTCCCAGAATTTTCATCCTTGCAGAGCAAAAATCCGGGCAGGTGTTGGATTTTGAAATATACGGAAGCGTTCGTGATGATGCCAATGTTACCCTTAATAAGCTAATCGGTATGTGTTTAGAAAAGGGCATTCCCAAAGAAATACAGGTACGAAGCGAGGCGATGGCTGCTATATTGGACGACTTTTGTAAAAAGGCCGGTATTAAGTTAAAGGTTGTTAAACGTCTTTCGGGTATAGATCAAGTGATTGAAGAAATGGCATACCGTTTTTAGGAATAGTACAGTCGCATGGGGGGATTATTGTATTATCACCGGAAAAATTGAAAAAAGAATTTAAAAAAGTTTAAGAAGAGAATTGGATGTTTAGAGGAGCTTTGGAAAAATAATATTGAATATAAAATGCTCGATAGTCGGACTCCTCAGAAGCATAGAAGAAGCATATGGTATAAAATGAAATCGTGTTGAATACCGGCAATACTGTTGAAAAGGATGATAGTATGGGAGAAAAACTTTAAAAGAGTATCCGGAATAATTACAAAAAAGATGAAAATTGCCGGGTTTAAGTATACGGGACTTGATAAGTCAGCTATTGCAGGTATCCTGGATGAGTATTTTACAGAATGAAGAAAACATCGGGAAGATATGGAGTTGTCTAGGCTCTTTTGAAAGGGAATACCTTAATGAATTTTTGAAATATGAAGAAAATCCTGCATATAAAAGTTAGAAAGCATGTACCAAAGGTATGGTATAAAAGGAAGCTATGTCAGGGATCCATGGGAAGAGCAGTCAAAAATGGTTTGCTTTTTATTGGCACCGTTAGCGTCAAGTTGACATATTTCCAACCTTGTCCTAGTCTGTTTGGGTACATATAGCACACTTCATCGTATCCAAAACAATAAGATGCCCGGGAATACCTGTTCATTGGCATTCCAATCTGATCATATATCCTCGTGTTTTGAAATCGAAGTTGTCAAAGGTCACGGCCTGGTCAATCCCAGCAGCTTTGGCACATACCTGCCATGTAACCTTGACTTGCGCAGGCTTGGGGTTTTTCCCCGGATTCCCTCGTGGCCTTTTTTCGGTTCTCGTTTCGTTAAACTGCACCTCCAGCTTGTATAAGTTCTTTTTATGGGCCTTCTCAAACCGTTCCCATTCCTTTTTTGCATCTGCTTCACAGGCAAAGATCTTCTTCGGTAATGTCGCTATATCCTTTTCAAGCTCCTCTTGTTGCTTCGTGATTAATTTGTGGTAAGCTAAATACGTTAAATCTCATAAATCAATAGAACAGAATATGTGGAAAGGCCTGTAAAAAATAGGGACTTGCAGGTCTATTGAGCAAGCCTGAAATCAAGGATATTTGGGGAATTAATAAACATTTACACGTTTTTAATTTAAAGATTCCATATTGGATAAATTTGGAAATAGCAGTGTCTCAGGTCACGGATTCAGGACAAAGTTAAAGCAATTAAAAATGAGTATCAATTTATGAAATACGGAGGAATTGTAGAATTATGTGAAGCAAGATTGCTTATTTAAGGCGAGGTACGAGATGAAAGTAATACCAAATTGGATATCGTTTAGTAGAATAGTTTTATCTATGATTTTGATTTTTATTAAGCCGTTAAGCTTAGCCTTTTACGTAATATATATTACTTGTGGATTCAGTGATATGATTGATGGATTTATTGCCAGAAAGACAGGAACAACAAGCAGGCTTGGTGAAAAGCTTGATTCCTTAGCTGACATGATGATGGCAGGTGTATTATTAGTTGTACTTTTCCCAATCGTAAATCCTGCCAACGAAATCATTATTTGGGCTATTTCAATTGGTATTATCAGATTATCATCGATGGTTGTAGCCATGAAAAAATATAAAACCTTTGTAAGTATTCACACTTACGGAAATAAAATCACCGGCTTGGTTTTATTCATATTTCCAATATTGATTGCCTATATTAATACAGATTTGTTGATGTATATAATTTGTGTTGTTGCAAGCATTTCAGCAATTGAGGAATTGATTATCCAAGTAACATCAAATGAGCTACAAGTAAACAGACAAAGTTTATTCGTGAAAAGAGCATAAACTAAAAAACTAACTTGAGTCTTGCAAAAAATCCTTCGTAAAAAATGTCGGTTTGTGACTTGTTTTGAAAAGTTTCTAAAAAATAAGAATGACACCCCTTTAATCGTGGAATTGGAAGGTTACCACATACTACCAAAATTCAAAAAAAGAAGATGTCTTAAGGTCATGGTATCCTTCTATTCAGCTATCGTCAAGTTCATTATGATTCATTATGCCATATAGTACAGCACATTTTTTATGACTCAAAAAAGGGCGTCTCCTGCTTAATCAAGCTGAGGCGCCCTTTGAAACTGAGGCTACATATTAGTCTCGGTCTTTATAAAACTCGCACTTTATTAATATCGCTTGTTCACGCTTCTAATTTGACACTGTTCAATTTGTCATCATTTTTCTTGATTATCATATAAACCGGCACTCCGATTAATACAATGCAGACAGAAAATAGCGAATCTACTGGACTGCTAATCAGTGTGCTTCCAACAATATACACCGCACCGATGATAGCGACAATTGGCGTGATCGGGTATAAAGGCACCTTGTATCCTTGATAAATCCGATTGTCTTTTTTACGGAGCAAGAATACGGCATAAAAAGCCAAACCGTAAAATAAAAACACGGTGAAAATGGCAATATTAGAGAGTCGGTCAGCGTTGCCTGTCAGCATGAATAAAACCGTAAGGGCCAATTGAAACACTGTCGCATTGACAGGTGTTTTGAATTTCGGATGAACCTGAGACAATGATTTAGCACCTGGAAATAACCCGCTTTCAGCCATGGCAAAAGGTATTCTGGGAAAAGTCAGGATCTTTCCATTTAAACAGCCAAAAATCGAAATGAGAATTCCAATCGCAATCAGCTTGCCGCCTAGATCACCGAACAGGATCGTCGCAGCTTCATTTGCAGCGTTTGGCCCAAGCTTCACAATTTCTGATGCAGGCAAAACATGCAGCATTGCAATATTGATCGATAAGTAAGCTATCATAACAATCAAAATCCCGCCAATGATCGCTCTTGGAAGTGTTTTAGCAGGATTTTTCATTTCTCCGGCAATAAACCCTACATTCATCCAACCATCATATGCCCAAAGGGTTGCCAGAATGGCCGCCCCCATATTAATCGTACCAGCAGCGCCGCTGTCCATATTAAAGATGGTTACTTCGCCCTGCGCAATACCGAAAACAGCGATAAGAATAACAGGAATTAGCTTTGCGACCGTTGAAAGCGCCTGGATAAAGCCACCATACTGAGTTCCCAGCAAATTAATAATACCAAGAAATACAACAGCGATAATGCCTATGAGTGTTGCGCGGCTTTCTGAAAATCCGAAGAAATTGGCAGCGAGTACACCAAAGTACAAACCAAGCGCGCCCATGAGTGCCGGACCGTATACGAGCGTCTGGACCCAACCGCATAAAAATCCCCAAAGCTTCCCATACACTTCTTCAAGATAAGCAAATAATCCGCCTGTTCTGGGGATTTTAACACTAACTTCCGCAATCGTTAATCCACTTGCCAAGGTAATGATACCGCCTATAAACCAGGCCAAAAGGGCCAAGGTGGAATCGCCGGTTGAGGACAACACGACTCCAGGCTTCATGAAAATTCCCGAACCAATAACGGTACCAACGACCAACGAAGTAGAAACAAAAAAGCCGATATTTTTCTTTAACTGGTTATGATTCTCCACTGTCTATCCCTCGTGTACAATTGTATTTTTTATATTATACGAATTATACCACACATATTTTTGTAGAATAGTTATTAGAAAATTAGAACTTTAATTGAATAAAGGATTGTGCAATAGTTTTCCATGTGCACTTAATGCAGATTGACTGACCTTATCGCTGCCAGCGTGGAGAGTATAAATTCCCGCAACATACTAAAGTGTCCCGAAATGTCTTTATACCAATGTTTTTGAGGATTTTGTTAATTTTGAAATGAACTGTTATTTCCGCTAGTCTTGTATAATATGTGACCAAAATGTTACCAGTGTTTGATCAATATTTTGTTTGAAAAATATATTTTTTGTACGGGAAAAGTAAAATCTTGAGATGTGATAGTATGCCGAAAATTGGACGAACTTGTTGGCACGCGAAGCGAAGGGCTATTTTGATCAATATGAACGCGTGGAGATCAGCATTTTACTCGGATTGGGAGATGAATGCGGGAAAGCTGCGGTTGAGTGGACTGCAGATCAATTCAATACTCATTACTTGGTTACCGAGAAAGGAAACAAAAGAACTGTCGAAAGCTTTAAAGACGGAAGAAAAATAGATTTCGGCGGCGATTTGGGTGTACATCAGTTACTGCTCGCATGCTCAATCAGCCTGAAAGATTTGTAATACGCAGCGAAACGTTTAGAATACCGGGAAGGTGCTTTGCAGTTTTGGAAGGCAAAGCGTTCCCGACAGAAGTTGTAGTTCTCCCTATTTTGTTAGGGATGTTTTCGCTTTTGATTGTAATATTCCTGGATGTACGTTACTTTAGAGGCAGGAAATCACCAAAATAGCCTTTTAGCACAGCCGCGGTTCGTCTCCATCCACCTAATAAAGGTACTGACCTCAGCGGACAGTGCCTTTTTCTTTGTACAACTTGCTTCGTTATTGGAACGTCGTTCTTGGATAAGGAAACTGAGAGGAGTAGTTGCTGAATTGGTTATAGCTTTGGTCAAGCGTAGCCTGCTGCTCAGCCTCCAATTTATAGTGGCCCTTGCGAAACATCAATTCATACATTTCATACTGGCATTGATGCGTCTCATTCAACACTGTCATGATGTCTTGGTGAAGACTTGGGTGGCTTGCTTCTCTCGCAGATATATTAAAGCTGTCAGTTAAATATTTCTCTAACGCTAGAATATCATTGACACGATCACGATCGTTCATATCGGGACCTTTGACTTTAGGCTCATTTGGGGGTTTAGGGTTCTTAATCGTATTTGAGCTTTGATTTTTGATCATTCCAAGTACACTCCTTATTATTGTTGTAACTGATGCACCTTTTGCATTTCTGTCTTATTATTGTTTTGCAGATGTTTCAACAAGAGCTCATAATGACGTTGGTGCATCTGCCCTGCTTTATCAATGGCTTGGATGATTTCCGGATCGGAGCATTCGTTGGCAAAATGGCGGCATTTCTTCATAGCAATGAGCTCCCATGATAACTGATCTTTCAAATATAGATGGTCTTTTGTTGTAATAACTTGTGGTGGTTGCTGCATGACAGGCTGCTGTTGTTGTTGAGTTTGCATTTGTTCCATACTGGACCCCTTTCCTCTTTGGAAGTTTATAATTAACCTTCCACTATAGAAGAGAAAATATACATTTTCAACGGGTCTGAAGTCAGCTGCCACTAAATTCTTTGCTATATACGCTTCATAACGTGCCTGATGTTGCACCTTTTCCTGCTGCTTCCGTTCCTAGTAGTCACGGTAATTCCCTTTATGGCATAATTGATTGATTCTTAAATCCATGCTAGCTAATCCGAGGCAGCCATAACAGAGATTCGAAATTAAGGTTATGTTATTATAAAAAATAGAATAACTATTTTGAAGGATGATGCGGTAATGGTAAAGATCGGACGAAATGATTTATGCACTTGCGGGAGCGGGAAAAAGTATAAGAAATGCTGTGGAAAGAACAATGTTGTATCATTGGAGCTTGTTATGGAGCAGGAACTGCAGGAAATCCAGCTCGATATTATTCGTTTCGCCATGACAAACTACCAAGAGGAAATGGAAGAATATTTGGAGCAGCGTTACGAGGAATTTGATATTCCTGATGATGCAATGGACATGTTTCACTTTTATGCATGCACGTGGTTCACTACCTCAGTTGAGTTAAATGAAAAGACGATATTGGCAGAGTATATAGATCGGCATATAGATCAATTTAATAGGCAGAGAATCAAGGATATTTTGCAGTCTTGGAAAAGTGCAAGACCGTCTGTTTCAATCATTCAGCAGGAAGAGAATGAGTATGTAATCTTAGAAGATATATTCACGAAAGAGGTCCGAAAGGTAAAAGTAACCGAAGAGGAAAGAAACTTGGATATTGGCGGATTGGTACTCGGAACCATTTTGCCTGTCGGGGCAACATCAATATTTTTCACTACTTTTTTTGATTTGCCAGCAGATGAATCAAAGAAAGTGGAAGAAGACGTATTAACTTTTTATGAAAACAGTGGGGAAACAGACCCTGTCAGTTTTATGGAAACCTTTTTTCTTGAAGTGCTTGATCTCTTTTTGTTCGGAACAGCTGATGTATCCATCGAAGATTTAGAATGGCTTTCTCCTAAGCATATGGAAGTTGCAGTAAACTACCAAAAATTCATGGAAGACAGTGGGAGTGGGGAAACGCTAATTAATGTAGGTATACTTCTTTGGCATAAGTACTGTTTGCAAAGAGATCCAACAATAAAAAAACCAAGTGTATACGTAGCAGCGCTCATCTATTTAGTTGATCAGTTACTCTTGTTCGGAGGGCTGGTTTCACAAAAAGATTTAGCCGAGGCATTTGATGTCTCCAGCGGCAGTATTTCAGCAAAATATAAAGATTTGGAGGACATCCTTTCTGATGAAATTGATGATCTGCGGAACATAATCGAGGACGCTGATTATGACTATGAAGACATTTATGGGGACGACCTTTTTGACGAAGATGATTTCGATGAGGACGACTACTTTTTTGAAGAGGAAAGCGGCAATCCTTTCATGAAGTCAAGGATCGCCATGGAACGGGAGCTTTTAAGCATGGAGCGTGAAATGGCTGATCGAAATTTCAAATCGATCGATGAAGTGAACGATTTTATGAATAAAAGGTTAAACAGCCGGCAATCATCGCGGAAACCATTATCTGACAAAGAAAAAGCGCAGGAACTTTTATTTGATGCCTATGAATCGACAGGAAATAAGCGAAAGCAGCTCGCAGAAAAAGCATTAAAATTATATCCAAACAGTCCGGATGCTTATAATATTTTAGCAGAGTATGAAAAAAACCCCGAAGAACAGAAGAAGCTTTACTTAAAGGCCATGGAAGCTGGAGAAAAAGAGCTCGGGCCAGCATTTTTCAAGGAAAACAAAGGCCATTTTTGGGGCATAGTAAACACGCGTCCATATATGCGGGCAAAATATAACTATGCACTGCTTTTACATGGGATTGGAATGCTTAAAGAAGCGATTGAGCAATATGAGGAACTTCTGGAATTAAATGATATGGATAACCAGGGAGTTCGCTACCAACTATTTGTTGCTTATGTAGAAAACGGCTTGCTTCAAAAAGCGGAATCTCTATTAAAACAATATAACGAAGACATAACAGCACATGGATTATACAACAAGTTACTCATTGAATACCTGCAAAACGGCCCATCACAGAAGGCCAAGAAACAATTAAAAAAGGCAAAGGACAATAACCCATATGTCATCGATTATTTAATACAAAAAAAGAAATTTCCCCGATCCAGTCCGGCTACATATGGGTTAGGTGATGAATCCGAGGCTATTGTTTATGCAGATCAGCATCTGCATTTATGGAGAGGCAATGTTGAGCTAATTGAATGGTTGAAGAAGTCCAGGTAACCGTTGTTGGTTGACCTATTATAAACGAAATGAAACTTCGAATCATCGCCCGCTAAGTTGTTGCTGTTTTCTTAATGCGAACTTATCTCAATGCTTGGGTTGAAGCAACTTTATTGTCCAGCTGGCTGTATGTTTCCAGATAATATCGCAATTACCTAGAAAATGTTTGCTCAAAAGGAACACATAAGCAAAAAGGTAGCGCCCGGAGTTTGTTGCAAAACCTGAGCGCTATCAACAATATATAAAAAAGGGGGAGTTGGATTACGTCTCCAACTGCGCTAAATATATCACTTTTGTTCGAAATTTAGGGTCGATTTTTGAAAATCAGATGTTGGGAAAATTTTAGTCAGACAAAATGAAGAAGCTTGAGCCAGGAATTAAAATCCGCATTCTTGATTGAAAAATGCGGATTTTTAACGTAGTTGTTTTATGACTAACATCCAATCGTTCACGCTCCAGTCAGCCCTTGCATGAGGATCGAAATTTAAGGTTTATTGTCTTTTTTTACTATAGTACGGCAGCTCACCAAAATTAGGCAGAATGCGTATGAATAAGTGTATGACAAATAGGGAGGCTTTTTATGTATTACTTCGAATATGATCCACTGTATCCTCACCTTATGAACCGTCAACAGTATGCGTTCCCTCCAGTTGATGTTACTACTTTCGCTCATTCAGTAACTGCGTTTCAGAAAATTGCCAATGAGGCCAGTGTTATACTTAAAAAATTGGCTGACCGAAAATTTGCTCATAGTTTAATGGCAGCAGCTCAGGTTGGAAATCAGATGGAAGTAGATCGTTTGATAAAATCGATAGGAACGACTACACCAGTAACAACTACTTATACCCCAACAGGTGTTTTATTAACAATTCACGCTCAGGCTCAAGGCTCACAATGTTGTACTTTAACGATGTTTCTTAAATGGGGGCAATAGAATGGAATATTTGGTTTAAGCCGCATTCTTCATTGAAAAATGCGGCTTTTTGAAAATATATTTGTTATCAATTACTTTTTCTGAATAAGACCAAAACCAAGTCCAACAGGGTCAACCAGGTATGCAGAAAATACGGTGCCTGACCCCTGGTATGTTGAACGTTGTTTTCCTGCATCAACCATCGTCCTTTTATTAAAGGCTCTGTTAAATAATTGAGTTGATTTTAAAATTATATTTGGTTACTAAACTATTGCTCCGCTCTTTTATAAATAAATACAAAAATACCATTAGTGTTTACGCTAATGGTATTTTTGTATCTTGAAACTGATTAGCTATGCTTTATTCTTATTTTGTTTGAGAGATTTCGTGAACAATTTGGGTCAGTGCCTTGTTAATTAGGGTCACTGGACGACCGAGCACTTTTTCGAAATCATTGCTTGCAATTTCCAATGCTCCGTCTCGAATACCTTTTTGGATGTCAACGAGCATAGGAACGATGAAATCTGGTACGCCAGCACCTTTCATAATTTCAGCATAAGTGGCATCATCGACCTGTTGTACAGGTACTTCTTTGCCTAATACAGTACCAAGAGCAGATGCCAGTTCTTCCTGAGTCATTAGCTTACCAGAAAGTTCGTAGATTGTATTTTCGTGACCGTTGCCAGAAAGTACAGCTGCTGCTGCTTCTGCATAATCTTGTTGTAGTGCCCAACCTACCTTGCCAGAACCTGCAGATGTTACCCAAGGGGCTCCTGCCAGGACACCCTGAATGCTCGAAATTTCGTTCTCCAGGTACCAGTTGTTGCGTAAGAAGGAGTAAGGAATGCCTGTTTTCAAAATGGCTTCTTCCGTAGCAACGTGTGGTGGGGCAAGGAACATTGTGCTTTCACTTGCATTCCCTAAACTGGTATAAGCAATAAATTTAACTTGAGCACGCTCTGCCGCAGCTACTGCATCTGTGTGTTGTCGGATTCTTGTTTCGTTGTCTCCATCCGCAGAAATAATTAATAAGCGATCGATACCTTCAAAAGCTGAAACCAATGTTTCGGGACGGTCAAAATCTCCGTGCCGAACTTCTACGCCACGAGACCGAAATCCTTCTGCCTTCTCTGGATTTCGAACACTAACAACTAATTGACTTGCTGGTACAGTTTTCAATAATGTCTCTACAACTTTCGTTCCTAATTTTCCTGTTGCACCTGTCACTAACATTTTCATTTTCTATTCCTCCAATATATGTTTTGTTAAAATCTTTCTTATTAAGTTGTAATAAATTTGATTACCTGTAATCATGATAGTTACTTTATGTTTTTTTGTCAACAAATTCAAAAAACCTTTTTTAATTTTGTTCTTTATTTTAAGGTATAATACATTTGTAATTGAATTAATTACATGATACAACGTGGAGGTATTTTGTTATAAACATAAGGAAGGTGACTGAAAATTGTTTATAAGTAGTCGATTTGCCGTTGGAATTCATATATTAGCTCTTATTGAAATAAATAAAGAGGGGATAAGCTCATCAGAATTTTTAGCAGGTAGTGTAAACACGAATCCTGCCGTGATAAGAAAAATTATGGGGATGCTTAAAAAAGCAGGGTTAGTAGAAGTACATCCTGGTATTGCGGGAGCTAAACTAGCTAGGGATTTATCTGACATTACATTACTGGACATATATAAGGCGGTTAATGTTGTACAAGAGAAAGAATTGTTTAGTGTACATGAAGATCCAAATCCAGCTTGCACTGTGGGAAGGAATATCCAAGATACAGTAGGTCCATTATTTACAGCTGCTCAATTAGCATTGGAGAAAACTTTGGGAAATGTAACCCTTGAAGATGTTGTAAAGGATATTGTTAATAAAGAAAAATTAACCAGTAATGAATTAAGCAATTAATAGTAGACGTTCTTTTCAAGAATGTCTTTTTTTATGTTGAAGATATGGTACAAAACTTCATTTCTACACCTATCCTATAATAAACTTTGACTTTCTGAGACTATCATATGTTTCTTCCACAGGAAAAAGGCATGCGAAAATAAGCATATCTTTCATAATAGATTCGATCTTGGTGTGGCTTGTCTACGCAGAAACGTATTGAAGTAAATTACGGAAACCTTTGGCACTCATGGAAAAACATCCCGTACATACGTTCGTGTTAATTAACTGAATTATAACAACTATTGCACAGAAGGACAAATATCAACATAGATCTTTAACACAGCCTTATTAAAATTAAGTTGCTCGCGATAGATAGGCACACATCAATACGAAAAATGGTAAAATGGAAATAATAAGTTTAAGTAGGGGAGTGAACATAATGGCTCTACCCGGAGATTCCTTTGTTACATTAGAGGAGTACTTTAAAATGAGGGAAAATAGCGAAGACATATTGGAATATATAGACGGTAATGTTTTTATGTCGCCATCTCCATCGACAAAACATCAAAGAGTGTCAAGCAAGCTTCAAACTAAATTCGGAATATTCCTTCAAGGGAATCTGTGCGAAGTGTTTGCTGCACCTTACAACATTGAATTAAAAAAAGATGGGATTGAAGGAACTAAGATTGTCATCCCGGATTTAAGTATTATTTATGATAAAACTGGTTTTACTGATGCCAGATATATCGGCGTTCCAACTCTAATCGTTGAGATACTGAGTCCCTCTAATCAGTCTCATGATTTGGTTACAAAACTAAACATTTATATGGAATATGGTGTGAAAGAGTATTGGATTGTAAATCCCATACTGAATGTGATAACGGTTTATATTCTGAATGCTGAAGATATGTATGAACAATATGACATTAAAGCACAGTCAGGCAAAATTAAATCAAAAGTGCTCAACGGATTAAATATTGATTTACAGGATATTTTCTAATTTTTCTCTGGACGCAGAATAAGATGAGAGTAAAAAACCGTGCCTGCCCTATATGTTAACGAGTTAACGCAGTGAAGGGAATGGAAATATGAAAAAAACAGTAACCGTCAAAGGAATCACAATCGGGGAAGGTGTTCCAAAAGTCTGTGTCCCGATGGTGGGCGAAACGTTATCGCAATTAACGGAAGAAGCCGAATCACTCTTAACGCTTGATTTGGATGTAGTTGAATGGCGGGCCGACTTTTTTGAAGACGTGGAAGATATTGATAAAGTGAAATCCGCACTTAAAGAAATTCGTGCCATTCTACCGGACACGCCGCTCATATTCACATTTCGCAGTGCTAAAGAAGGCGGTGAAAAAGAGGTCAGTGCAGCTTTTTACCAGGCTTTAAACAAGGCAGTTGTCGAAACAGGCCTCGTTGACATTATTGATGTGGAGCTATTCAATGATGAAAAAGATGTCAAAATGCTGATTGATGCGGCCCATGCCAACAATGTGTACACGATTATTTCCA
Source organism: Bacillus sp. V3-13 (assembly GCF_002860165.1). Taxonomy (GTDB): domain Bacteria; phylum Bacillota; class Bacilli; order Bacillales; family Cytobacillaceae; genus Bacillus_BJ. Next base: position 34,169 of record NZ_PGUZ01000056.1, read on the forward strand.
ATCATGACTTTGATAAGACACCGCCAAAAGAAGAAATTATTTCGAGGCTGCGCAAAGCTCAGCAATTGGGTGGTGACCTGCCTAAAATTGCGGTGATGCCAACCAGTCCTGCTGATGTAATTGTTTTACTTGACGCAACCTATACAATGGCAGAAAAGTATGCAGACCGTCCGATCATTACGATGTCGATGGCCGGAAAAGGTATGATCAGCCGATTGACAGGCGAAGTTTTTGGCTCGGCAATGACTTTTGGAGCAGCAAAGAAAGCCTCAGCACCCGGCCAGGTCGCTGTTTCAGAATTAAGAAATGTATTATCTTTGTTACACTCAAACTTATAAAAAGTAAAGGCACCTGCGTCCGAAGCATGGAACCAGGTGCTTTCTCATTTCTAAACTGCGAGAACTGTGGTTTTAATGATGATGGGGATTTTTCCTCTTTACATAGAGGTTTAGGCAAGGTAAGATTTTCTAAAAGGGGAGGTGAAAAAAATGAAAAGCAAAGTTGTTGCCGGTGTTTTAGGTATTCTATTAGGCAGTTTTGGTGCGCATAAGTTCTATCTCGGTAAGATTGGAATGGGAATTCTTTATCTTGTTTTCTCCTGGACGGGAATACCGGGAATTATTGGTCTAATCGAAGGAATTATATATTTAGTTAAATCCGACGAAGAATTCGAACAAAAGTATGTTAAAGCATCACATTGATATTATTTATAATTCTTATTTTTAATCCCCGCGTTTTTGAACGCGGGTTTTCTTTATGTTTATGACTTAATTTATGTTCTGTTAATAACACTTCCTGTGTTTTCATTATAGATGGAAACACGCTATACACTTTTTATCCCCAAGCAAAATGTTAATTTGCTAACTTTCCACAGGTTTATCAACAATATCCACAAGGTTATAAACAGAACTTGTCCACAAAATAAAAATGGCAAGGGATTTTTTGTCCCCACACCCAAAGATTAAGAAATAGGGTGTTCACAGTTAAGACAAATACTGGATTCTTTTTTGTGAAAGAAATGTGAAGTGCATTGCCGGCTGGAACGTTACCGAGTATATTATAAGTGTAAAGAGAATCGGTGATATAAATTGCCCATTCTCCTTCATAAAAAGCTGGCCGGCTTTAAAAACGCATTAATAGCATAAGATTTTTTGAATATTTTGTGAAAAATTTCACAAATAAAAATTTTAGGAGCTGGTAATCATGAAATGGTGGAAAACTCCTCAAGCAGCGGTAGCCTGGACAATTATTCGGATTTGGTTAGGCATCCAATGGATAGAAGCAGGTTGGCACAAAGTAGCAGATGGATTTGATGCAGGCGGATTTATGCAAGGGGCAATTGCAAAGGCTGGTGGCGAACATCCGGCGGTTGCAGGATGGTATGCAAGCTTTCTTGAAAGTGTAGCTCTTCCAAATTCTGAATTATTCAGCTTCCTTGTAGCATGGGGAGAAGTTTTAGTTGGACTTGGACTTATTCTCGGTGCAGCGACTATCCCAGCTTTAATTGCGGGAGCATTTATGAACTTGAACTTCATGCTGGCTGGAACAACAAGTACCAATCCAGTTCTTTATACAGTAGCCTTTATACTCCTCTTTGCGGGCAGCGGTTCTTATTACTGGGGTGTTGACCGGTTTGCAATCCCATATTTGAAAGAGCGCTTTACTAAGAAAACTGGTGGGGCCGGAAAAAATACGGCAGCCCAATAACTCGTAATAAGGAAGGGAGCAGGAGAGATCATTCTCCTGCTTCTTTGCTATTCTCCGCTTCTCTTTCTTGCACGCTCGTCTGCGGCTTTCGCGCGTGCTTGTGCTTCCAGATCTTCATGATCGGCTAATTCTCTTGAAAACTCTACATCGATCCCGTCCGATGGAATTGGTGAAAGTGCAGCTTGTTCCCTTTGTTTACGCTCGTTAGCACGACCCATGATCATATCCCCTTTCAATCTGGAACATCAGGAAAACATTTGTTTTCCTAACTTTAGGTTGTGAGTTTGGAAAGGGGAATATAAATGGAAAATCTTTAATGGCGTGATTTTTTTCCGGAAAAGCCGCCTGCCTGATCAGCCAGCTTGAATTCTCTCGAATAGGTAATTTCTTGAGCGCTTGAAAGTGTATTCTTCATTTTATCCCGCTTTTTCTTCTCCATCATAAACCCCTTTCGATAAAATTTGCTTCTGTTCCTATATTTTCCGAAACCAGTTTAAAACATACTTATTGAAGAATATCGGCCAATGCTCCACGTAATTTTGGATATTCAAAGCTGAAACCGCTTGCTTCAAGCTTACCTGGCAACACCTTTTGCCCTTCCAAAACAAGCGTGCTCATTTCTCCCAGCAGCATTTTCAGAGCGAACGCCGGAACCGGCATCCAGTGCGGACGCTTTATGACAGAAGAGATTGTTTCACCGAACTCCTTCATAGTGACCGGATGAGGGGCCGTGACATTGATTGGTCCCTCGAGTTGTTCGTTTTTAATGGCGAATACAATCGCTCTGACGGCATCGCGGATATGTATCCACGAAACCCATTGCCTTCCCGATCCAATTGTTCCTCCAACAAAGAGCCGATACGGAAGTATCATCCTTGGCAGAGATCCTTCATGTTTGTCCAAAATGATTCCAAACCGGCAAAAAACCGTACGAATCCCGTATTGTTTGCGAGCCTGTGCAGCTGTTTCCTCCCACTGTTCCACCGTTTTCGCCAAAAAATCGTTCCCCGGCTCTGTTTCTTTTTCGGTAAAGGTTTTTGATTCAGAAGCACCGTAAAATCCAACAGCACTCGCATTAATTAATACTTGTGGTTTTTTGTCCATCTTGCTGATTATATTTAAAACCCCGGCAGTTGCTTCCAGACGGCTATTCATAATGCGCTGTTTTTGTTCAACTGTCCAACGGCCGGCGCCCAGCGATTCCCCGGCCAGATTTATAATCATTTGCGTTCCTTCCATCTCTGTTTCCGGGTGATCACCTTCATTGAGCCATTGCACATACTTAATGTTTTCTTTATTCGTTTTTCCTTCAACATTGCGTGTAAGAATGACAATTTTATGCCCTTCTTTTAAAAGCTCATCCGATAGTGCTTTGCCTACAAATCCCGTTCCACCTGTTAGAGTGATTTTCAAAGTATTCCTCCTCGCCGTTGACGTTTTTCCTAATTATTAAATTTACGACATATTTTTTTAAAAACCTTTTTTCAATATGTTACATTAAAGTTGAGGTGACAAATGATGGCTGTCATAACGAAAATATCGGTCCAGCAAAAGAACCGTGATCGCTACAATATTTTTGTGGATGAAGGAAAAGGTGAAAAATTCGCTTTTAGCGTGGATGAAGATGTGCTGATAAAATTCCAGTTGAAAAAAGGGCTGGAGCTTGATGACCTCATGTTAACCGAGGTTCACTTCCATGATGATATCCGCAAAGCTTATAACCTTGCCATCAATTATTTGGCAAGAAGAATGAGATCGGAAGGGGAAGTACGCGATTATTTAACCACCAACGGAGTAGAAGCTCCTGTCATTAAGGAAGTAATCGGCAAGCTTTATCAAAATCAATTTTTGAATGATGCGGAATTTGCCTCAGCATTTGTTCATACGCAAATAAATACAACGGATAAAGGCCCATTACAGATCAAAAGAGAGCTGACAGAGAAAAAAGTCGATCCCAGGATAGCGGAAGATGCGCTTAAGGAATACTCATTTGACGAACAAGTTGAAACCGCTCTGAAGCTGTGCGGGAAATATACTGAAAAAAATAAACGCGAGTCGTTTCGGGCCGTGAAGCTGAAGATGGAGCAACAATTAATTAGAAAAGGTTTTTCTTTTGATGTAATCCAGCAAGTATTAACCAATTTTCCGGAGGAAGAGAATGATGCGGGTGAACTTAAGGCCATTTCATATCAAGGAGAAAAGCTGCATCGTAAATACGAAAAATACTCCGGCTATGAATATAGGCAAAAAATGAAGCAAGCTTTATATAGAAAAGGATTTCCCGTCGAGCTGATTGAACGCTATTTACAGGAGACGGAAAAATTTTAACGATCTAACACTTGTCCCTTTCACTATACTAAAAACAATTATCCCTGAGGTGATGGTAATGCAGCAGGAAAAGAGATACAGCCAAATGACCCGTTACGAACTGCAGCAGGAGATTGCCAGGCTCAATGAGAAGGCAAAAAAAGCAGAACAAATGGGCATGGTGAATGAATTTGCCGTGCTTGACAGAAAAGCGGTAATGGCGAAATCCTATTTATTAAACCGCGATGATTTTAAACCTGGTGAACTGTATGGGATCGAAGGGGATCCGGGAAGCTACTTTAAAATTGAATATCTTAATGGGGTATTCGCCTGGGGCTACCGGCTTGGCGGTGATGGCCGCGAGGAAGCACTTCCGATAGCAATGCTGAAGAAAATAGAGGAAAACCAGAGCTAGAGCGCTCTGGCTTTTGAAGGCTTTATGAAGCTTCCAGATGGTTGGTATCCGGGATGGCTGTATGAAAAGAAACTGGAATTGGGATAAGGTTGCCATACATGTTCACCAGTCCATCCTATTTAAACTAGTCATTTTCACGGTGTGAGGATGCATACATTCGTTCCTGCGGATGAGTATTTATCGTTCCATCGGCACGTTTGGAAGCATACTCTGCTTTCGCCCGTGGTGTACCTTCAATTCTCCTGATGTTGGTATACGGGAAACCTGTCAACTTATTCCGCATTCGAAATCCTCCCCTGACAAGAAGTAACACGCGAGAGCACATGGCTTCTTGCGTATAAATAGTATTTGCTTTATTAAATAATAAACATATGGAAAGAGGTGGACGCAATGGAGGAGTATTATAAAAGGTTGGCCGCATTGCTCATGGAAAAAAATCCAATCCTTTCGTATGAACAGGCTCTAACATGGGTTGAGCTTTTCTGGGAAGATTTTGAAACAACGTATGCGAAGGCGGGCAGGGAATATCAAGGCAAGGAAATGACCGAAAGAGTGGTTCGGCAATGGATCGAGCAATATGGTGAAAGACTTCATGAATTTGTAGCCAGCAACCCTAAATATAAGCATCTCTTAGAACAAAATAACAATCCCGCTCATTAACCCTTTGAGCCAAATAAGCAGAAAAAGCGCCTCGATTACAACCAAATCCAGGCGCTTTTTCTTTCTTGTGTTGTCCGAAAAATTCAACGGTTTCAACCGGGAATGATCTCGAGTTTTTTCCGGAGCTTCTCCTCGCTGAAAATCCAGCCTGTGTAAGAACCCATAATATTGTAGTCCTCATCGAGCTGCACAACAGCAACGAAAGGGTAATGACCGTTGCTGCGGTAGCGTAAATCGATAAACCTGACTTCATAATAATCATCGTATTCATCAAGCTCCCAGCGAAAAACAGGAGAAAATGACAGGAACGCGGAAAGGTTTTTATCTTTTTTCGCTGCTTCGAGAACAGGCGATTCCGGAACAGGTACACGGTTGAATTGATCCAGGATTCTGACATGGTCATAATGTGCTCTGCCAACGAAAAACTGGCGTTGATTCATGACGGCAATTTTCCAATGATGAAACTTCATCGTTGGTGCAATAATGATATCCGTAGCATCAGGTATCATTGTTTTTACAGATTTTAACACTTTTCTCCGGTAGTAAAAGCGAATAATATAATAAGCGAAAATGACCGCATAAATAGCTGAAAACGTGTAACCCGGATGGGCTCCAAAAGCCCACAAAAACAGCCCGGCGACATGAATGCCGAAAATAAACGGATCAAAGGTGTTAATGACGCCAAGAGCGACCCATTTGTGCGAAAACGGTCTTAATGCCTGTGTTCCATAAGCATTAAAGATGTCGACAAACACATGCAGGAATACGGCGAGAAATGTCCACAGCCATAAATGCAGCAAATTAGCCTCTGGAAAGAATGGGTAAACGACAGCAACTATCGCAAGCGGCCATAAAAGGACAGCCGGGATTGAATGGGTGATTCCCCGATGATTTCTTATATAAACAGCATTGTTTCTTAATTTCAAAACTGTGTCTATGTCAGGTGCTTGAGAGCCGACGATCGTCGCAATCAATACACTGCTTGCTGTGGCAGAGCTCTCGGCTACAGCGGGATCCAGAGTGGCGAGCCCGCCAAGTGCGAGTCCCATGACCACATGTGTGCCAGTATCCAAAAGGAATGTACCTCCCTTACAGGTATATATACAAGTATACTCCACTTTATTTAAACAATAAATTACTTGTAATTAAAAAATGAATCGTTTAATTTTAAAAGGAGCTGAAATCAACATATTCAAACGAAATTTAAAAGATACGGTAGTATTATATTCCCATCTTTCGTTAATGTTTAACATCATGGAGGCACAAAAGTGGTTCATATAGACATGAAAAATCTGGATGTAAGTTCTTTTCAAAACGATTTAATTAGCTGGTTTACAAGGGAACAAAGAACGTTGCCATGGAGACAAGACACGGACCCGTATAAGGTCTGGGTTTCTGAAATTATGCTGCAGCAAACGAGAGTCGATACGGTTATTCCTTACTTTAATCGTTTTATCCGGCAGTTTCCGTCTATCGATGCTCTGGCGGAAGCGGATGAGGAGAGGGTGTTAAAGGCATGGGAAGGCCTGGGTTATTATTCTCGTGTCAGAAATCTGCATGCTGCGGTGAAAGAGGTGAAAGAGAAGTACGGCGGAAGGGTTCCTGATACTGCTGAAGCAATTTCAAAATTAAAAGGGGTTGGCCCATATACGAGCGGGGCTATTTTAAGCATTGCGTATGGAGTTCCTGAGCCGGCTGTCGATGGAAATGTGATGAGGGTGTTATCGCGGGTTTTAACGATCCGGGATGATATCGCAAAGCCATCGACAAGAAAAATTTTTGAAGAAGCAGTCCGGCGCCTCATTTCACACGAAAACCCCTCTTATTTTAACCAGGCATTAATGGAATTAGGCGCAATCGTCTGTACACCTGCATCGCCTTCCTGTTTGTTATGCCCGGTGCGTGACCATTGCCAGGCCTTTCATGAAGGTGTCCAGACCGACCTGCCTGTTAAAACGAAAAACAAAAAGCAAAAAAGAGTTCAGCTTGCCGCAGCGATTTTAACGAATAAAGAAGGGAAAATTCTTATTCATAAGCGCTCTGGCAGCGGATTGCTCGCCAATCTATGGGAGTTTCCCAATACTGAGATGATTATGCCGCTCCGCAATGAAAAAGAACAATTGGGCGATTTCCTTTTCAGCGAATGGAAAGTTGAAGCAGAATTGAAAGATGATATCGGACAGATTGAACATATATTCACGCATCTGATCTGGAACATCAATGTTTTTTCCGGGACGATTCGTTCCAATGTTGAAGAGCAGGCTGATTTAAAGCTCGTTTCCCTGCAAGAGCTCGAGCAATACGCCCTGCCGGTTTCGCATCAAAAAATGCTGAAATTGTTTCTTGGCGATTAAAAACGCCGTTTGCCGGCGTTTTTTGTTGACTTCTATCAGTCATATGTTGTTTTCGAACCGTGCGTGTAGTCCGCCTGCTGTTGGTTAAGGCCGCCCCTTTGCACAATTTCTTCAACAATTTCCCGATGAATCGCCTGCCCCTCAGAATTTAAATATGGAACCATTTGCTGCAACGAATGGTGAAAAAATGCGAGCTCACTGTCCTTCCATTCGGTTAAAGGCATCATCGAAAGCTCAGTCATATCGCGTCCAACATACATAAAGATCGTCCTTTCTGGCACGAAATTTTCAAATCGTTATGATGCGTTTAGTTTTCATCCTTCATTGTCTTATATACCTGAAAAAGCTAAAATAAAAACAAAACAGATTGAAGGAGTTATTATATGGCACAAAAAGTCGCATTAGTAACCGGGAGCAGCCGTGGCATTGGAAAAGCAACGGCGTTAAGATTGGCAAGCGCAGGTTATGATATTGTTATAAATTACGCGAGAAGCAAATCAGCAGCAATGGAGACAGCAGCCGAGGTGAAAGCGTTAGGAAGAAAAGCGCTTGTCGTTAAAGCAAATGTTGGGGATGTCGAAAAAATAAAAAACATGTTTGCGCAAATCGACCAGGAATTCGGCAGGCTTGATATTTTTGTTAACAATGCTGCCTCGGGTGTGCTGCGGCCGGCAATGGAGCTGGAAGAGTCACACTGGGATTGGACGATGGATATAAACAGCAAAGCCCTGCTGTTCTGCTCTCAGGAGGCCGCAAAGCTAATGGAGAAAAGCGGCGGCGGGAAAATTATTAGCATTAGTTCCCTTGGTTCGATCCGCTACTTGGAAAACTATACAACAGTCGGAGTGTCGAAAGCGGCGCTTGAAGCATTAACAAGGTATTTAGCCGTTGAGCTTGCTCCTAAAAACATTGTCGTCAACGCCGTGTCCGGCGGGGCAATTGATACGGATGCACTAAAGCACTTTCCAAATCGGCAGGAACTTTTGGAAGATGCCCGTGCCAAAACTCCGGCTGGAAGAATGGTTGAGATTGAAGATATTGTGAATACGATTATGTTTTTGATTACAGAAGAGGCAAGTATGATCAGGGGGCAAACGATCATTGTCGATGGCGGAATATCGCTGTTAGTGTAAAACGAGAGTGTTCCGTTCAGGTGTGGAATGAATATGCAGCATAGTCCCCTCCCGAAATGGACAAATTAAGGTTTGGGAGGTGATATCACAATGGCAGACAACCAACAGCCAAACCGAACAATCGCTGGAACCAACATTCAAAGAGTGAGGCAACAGAATGCACAAGCTGGAGCAGGAACCCAGGGAGCATTCGGCACTGAGTTCGCAGGTGAAACAAACGCTGCACAAATAAGGCAGCAAAACCGCCAGGCTGGAACGCAGAACGCACAAGCTGGTGCGGGAAACCAGGGCCAATTCGGCACTGAGTTCGCAGGCGAAACGAATGCCCAGCAAATAAGACAACAAAACCGCCAGGCTGGAGCGCAGAACGCACAAGCTGGTGCGGGAAACCAGGGCCAATTCGGCACCGAGTTTGCAGGTGAAACGAATGCCCAGCAAATAAGACAACAAAACCGCCAGGCTGGAGCGCAGAACGCGCGGGCTGGTGCGGGAAGACAGGGCCAATTCGGCACTGAGTTCGCAAGCGAAACAAATGCCCAGCAAGTGAGACAACAAAACCAGCAGGCTCAAGCCCGTAAAGATCAAAACATGTAAGTGGACCGAGACAAAGCCGCTAATTTTATAAATCGAAGGGCGCTCTTTTTTCGCAAGGGCGCCCTTTGCTTTGAATAAGGGTTTGGACGGCATTACACACTTAGGACCGATCGGTTGTGGTTTCACCATATACTATAAAAGTGATCATTTTATTATGGCGGGCGACTAAGTGAATTTCAATGGCTCATTGTTTTAAATTCTTTAGCGAACCGTTATAATAGTAGAAAATAGGAATTGTTCTTTGTTGCCTTTTGTCGATTGATCATCTCTTACATTAAATCATTTATAGGTTGCAAAGCGTCCAGGAATGAAAGTAGGGGAGAAAAATGGGCGTACCCACAGAAGGTGAGCCGATACAAATTCATAGCTATAAACATAATGGGCACATCCATCGCGTTTGGCAGGAAACGACCGTTTTAAAAGGAACACAAAATTTGGTGATTGGCGGAAATGACCGGACAATCGTTACCGAATCCGATGGACGGACATGGATTACAAGAGAGCCGGCAATTTGTTATTTTCACTCCCAATACTGGTTTAATGTGATCGGAATGATTCGGGAGGACGGCGTATATTACTACTGCAATATCAGTTCACCATTTATCTTCGACGGCGAAGCGTTAAAATATATTGATTATGACCTCGATATTAAAGTATTTCCCGATATGACATTCAACCTCCTCGATGAAGATGAATACGAGCGGCACCGCATTGAAATGAAATATCCGGAAGTGATCGATCAAATTTTACACCGGAATGTTGATAAATTAATTCGCTGGATTCGCCAGAGAAAAGGACCGTTTGCCCCTGACTTTATTGACATTTGGTACGAACGGTATTTGACCTACAGACGCTGATGATCCGGATAAAAGCTGCCTGTTGAGACAACATCAACAGGTTTTTATTTGTGTAAACAGGAAAAAAGATAGAGAGAAGTCTTCTTTTTAGGGGGAAAACCATTGGACAGCATACGCAGATACTTACAATTTGTTAAACCATACAAGCTGCAAATTATCGGAACGATCGTGATTGGCATTATCAAATTTGCGATTCCCCTGATGATCCCACTGTTAATGAAATATGTCGTAGATGATATTATTAACAATAATGTCATGACGACAGCCGAAAAAACAGACCAGCTAATTTTTGTGATGAGTATTATGATCATCGTTTTTGTCATCATTCGTCCGCCCGTTGAATATTACCGGCAATATTTTGCCCAATGGACCGGAAGTAAGATCCTCTACGACATCCGGGATCGCCTTTTTACCCACATCCAAAAACTGAGCTTTAAGTATTATGCAAACACAAGAGTTGGCGAAGTGATCTCGAGGGTCATTAATGATGTGGAACAAACAAAGAACTTTGTCATTACAGGATTAATGAATCTTTGGCTTGATATCGCCACCATTCTGATTGCTGTTGCAATCATGTTTACGATGGATGTGCCGCTGACGATTGTCTCGCTCATTTTATTTCCGCTTTACGCTTTTTCGGTGAGATTTTTTTTCGGTAATCTGCGAAAGCTGACAAGAGCCCGATCGCAGGCACTCGCCGAAGTCCAAAGCTATCTTCATGAACGGGTTCAGGGAATGTCCGTCATTAAAAGCTTTGCGCTTGAAGAGTATGAGCAAAAACAATTTGACAAAAATAATTACAATTTCCTAAAGAAAGCACTCGACCACACAAACTGGAATGCAAAAGCGTTTGCTGTCGTCAATACAATTACCGATATCGCTCCATTAATTGTAATTGGGTATTCTGGATACCAGGTAGTCGAGGGGAATTTATCAGTAGGATCGATGATCGCGTTTATTGCGTATATTGACCGCTTATACAACCCGCTAAGACGGCTCGTCAATTCTTCTACAACCTTAACGCAATCAATCGCTTCGATGGACCGGGTGTTTGAACTGATGGATGAGAAGTACGATATTGATGATGCGCCTAATGCCAGGGAGTGCGATTATGTCCATGGCGATTTGAAGTTTGATAGTGTCAGCTTCTCATATGAAGAAGATGAAGAGCCGGTATTAAAAAACATTTCCCTTGATGTCAAAAAAGGGGAAACGATTGCGCTTGTCGGAATGAGTGGCGGGGGAAAATCTTCGCTCGTAAGCCTGATTCCGCGATTTTATGATGTGACCGAAGGCAGGATTCTCCTTGATGGCAATGATGTCCGCGATTTTAAAGTCAGAACGTTGCGCGATAAAATTGGCGTCGTATTTCAGGACAATATACTATTCAGCGAATCGGTAAAAACGAATATTTTGTTGGGCAACCCCGAAGCCAGTGACGAAGAGGTTTATCGGGCCGCTAAAGCAGCGAACGCCGATGAATTTATTCTTAATCTGCCTCAAGGCTATGATACGAAAGTCGGAGAACGGGGTGTAAAGCTATCTGGCGGCCAAAAGCAGCGGGTCGCCATTGCCAGGGTATTTTTGAAAAATCCGCCTATCCTAATTTTAGATGAAGCTACTTCTGCACTTGATCTTGAAAGTGAGCATCTGATCCAGGAAGCGCTTGAGAAGTTGGCGAAGGACCGGACCACGTTCATTGTCGCACACCGCCTCTCGACGATTACCCATGCTGATCGGATTGTCTTAATCGAGCATGGAGAAATCGTCGAAATCGGCACGCATGAAGAGCTGATGGCGAAGCAAGGGAATTACTATAAATTATTTCAAGTCCAGCAGCTTGAGCCGTCCATTTAGGAAATCCCTGTCAGGCGACAGGGATTTTTTAATCGTTTTTAAACTGGCTGGGAGCTTCGATGCCAGAGCAGGCTGACCAGGAAATATGGAGTTACCGACAGACCCCGTTTTATCCTTCATTTCCCGGATGAAGGACATTTCGCCGGCTCCAAGACCTTGTTTTGACCTTCATCACTCGAATGAAGGACATTTCGCCGGCTCCAAGACCCCGTTTTGTCCTTCATCACCCGGATGAAGGACATTTCGCCGGCTCCAAGACCCCGTTTTGTCCTTCATCACCCGAATGAAGGACATTTCGCCGGCTCCAAGACCCCGTTTTGTCCTTCATCACCCGAATGAAGGACATTTCGCCGGCTCCAAGACCTCGTTTTGTCCTTCATCACCCGGATGAAGGACATTTCGCCGGGCGCACAGCACGCCTGAGTTTTTGTGGGCTGGTGCTTTGCCTGAGTCGCTACTGCCACACTTCATCGAGATGGTCAGCGTAAAATAAAATTGCCCGTCGATAACTTTTGATGCCAGCATCGGTTGTCGTTTCAGCAATTTGTTTCAAAAGAATGGAAGTCGATTTTTCATGCTCACCTAAATTGTATAAGGTGATCGCGAGAAAAATTAAAAATTCCCGGGCTTCCGGATATTCCGCAATGCCGGCGGCAAGCATGGATTTCGCATCCTCATACTTCCCCAGGGCCCGATAAGTGCTTCCAAGCCCAAGCATCGCACCGCGCCTCTTGCCGTCATCCAGTCCAAGTTCCAGCGCTTTCTTATAATAGGGTACAGCCTCAAGCTCCAAGCCCAGTTGATCATGCACCACAGCGCACTCATATAAAATTGTGGCATTTTCACTTTCCTTCTCAGCCAATGCCTTTAATAGATCCCTGGCCTTATCAAGCTGGCCGCTTTTTTTAAAATCCAATGCCTTCTGCAAATCTCTCATATTGAAACCTCCTTTGTTTTGATTATCATATGCTGGTACAGAAAGATCAAAAAATAACAATGAAAGGCTCTTTAAGTAATTGGATATAAAAGGGGATAAGCAAAAAGTACTATTCTCAATATTTTATATATTTATAAAATTAAGAAAAATCAGTAGACTAAAATCTTGTTTTTTTATAAAATGATAAATACAGGAAACGAGCATCGTCCTTTTAAAAGTAGGTGAAGGGTGAAATCCTCTGCTTAACACGAAGGGAAGGGAGTCAAAGTTGGCAGAAGCTCCAGTATTAGACGTGAAAGATCTAAAAACATCGTTTTTTTCGTCAGACGGGGAAATTCCTGCCGTCGACGAAATCAGCTTTGCCGTCCATAAAGGTGAAATTATTGGGATTGTCGGTGAATCAGGGTGCGGAAAGAGCGTTACATCCTTATCGATTATGAAGCTGATTCCCCAGCCACCGGGAAAGATTGTTGGCGGGCAAATATTGCTTAATGGCGAGGATATTGTAAGTGCATCTGAAAAAAGAATGCGCCAGATCAGGGGTAATGAAGTGGCGATGATCTTTCAGGAGCCAATGACTTCTCTTAATCCGCTCTTTACGATAGGTCAACAGCTGACCGAAGCCATTTTAATACATAATAAAACCAGTAAAAAAGCTGCCTTTCAGCAATCCGTTGACATGCTGAAATTGGTCGGTTTGCCAAGGGCAGAACAAATTATGAAGGAATACCCCCACCAGCTTTCAGGCGGGATGCGGCAAAGGGTGATGATTGCCATGGCTCTTTCCTGCCATCCAAAGCTTCTCATTGCAGATGAACCAACGACCGCTTTAGATGTAACGATTCAGGCACAAATTCTGGCCTTGATGAAAGATTTAAACGTGAAGCTCGACACAGCGATCGTGATGATTACTCATGATCTCGGGGTCGTTGCCGAGTTATGCGAGCGAGTCATTGTCATGTATGCCGGGAAAATCGTTGAGGAGGCTTCTGTTCAAGCCATTTTTAAAGAACCGAAACATCCATATACACTCGGCCTGCTTAAATCAATTCCTGATATACGCAACAAGAAAGAACGGCTCTATTCGATTCCCGGAAATGTCCCCAAGCCGGGTTCGATTACACAGGGCTGCCGTTTTGCTGCCAGGTGCGAATATGTATTCGACCGCTGCCTCTCGGAAAACCCGCCTCTCTATCATGCTGGTGACGGTAACCATCAGGTTCGCTGTTTCTTGCATGAATCAGGAGGTGTGGCGAATGGCTGAGGTTTTATTGCAAGTAGACGGCTTGAAAAAATATTTTCCGATTTCCGGAGGCGTCTTTGGCAAAAAGGTTGGCGAAGTAAAAGCAGTTGATGATATCAGCTTTTTTATAAAAAAGGGAGAAACTCTCGGACTTGTCGGAGAGTCGGGTTGCGGCAAATCGACAACGGGCAGGATGCTGATGCGCCTGATAGAACCTACTGAAGGAAACATCGTTTTTCAAGGGGAGAACTTAACAGAGCTAAAGGACGGCGAGATGAGAAAGCTGCGCAAGGATATGCAAATGGTTTTTCAAGATCCTTTCGCATCATTAAATCCACGCCATACTGTAGAAAGGATATTGGAAGAACCGTTAATCGTCCATGGAATCGGAACTGCGAAGGAAAGAAAACAAAAAATAAGGGAAATGCTCGAAGTGGTCGGTTTAAGCAGCTATCATGCAAAACGCTATCCTCATCAATTCAGCGGCGGGCAAAGGCAGCGGATCGGAATAGCGCGCGCGCTGATGACGAAACCAAAGCTGATTATTGCGGATGAGCCTGTATCCGCCCTTGATGTCTCGATTCAATCGCAAGTGCTGAACCTTCTTGCCGATTTGCAGAAGGAATTTCAATTAACATACCTTTTTATCGCCCATGATCTCGGTGTCGTTAAGCATATTAGCGACAGGGTAGGCGTCATGTATCTTGGTAGACTCGTAGAAATTACGACTGCTAACAGGCTCTACGAGCGTCCCCTGCATCCGTATACACAAGCGTTGCTGGCTGCTGTTCCGGTTCCGGACCCAACTGTCCGGAAAGAACAAGTGCTTTTGGCGGGGGATATGCCGAGCCCTTCCGATCCGCCGGTAGGCTGTGCTTTTCATACAAGGTGCAAAGAATGCATGGAGGTCTGCAAATCCGTCAGACCTGAATTGGTTGAAATTGAACCCGGTCACTATGCGGCATGCCACTTATATACCGAAGCAGCAAAAAGCTTATAACGGTATGAAATTGGACAGAGCAGCATTGATGATAAAAAACAAACCAAAGCCGGAAGCTGCCTTAAGCTTTCGGAATAAAAAGAGGGGGTTAAAAATGAAGAAACGCAATGGCATTTTGTTTTTTGTGTTTGCTTTAATTTTGTCTTTGGCGCTTGCCGGCTGCAATTCACAATCATCAGGAGACAATAAACCTAATGATGCTGGAACAGGGGACGAAAAAGATTCGGCCAATGATACGCTCATTTTTGGACGGGGCGGCGATTCTGTTTCCCTTGATCCGGCCATTGTCACAGATGGTGAATCTTTTAAGGTGACAAAAAACATTTTTGAAACGCTTATTGAATTCGGGGAACAAGATACGGAAATCCATCCAGGCCTTGCCGAGGAATGGAGTAATACGGAAGATGGTTTGAAGTACACTTTAAAGCTGCGCAAAGGTGTGAAATTCCATGATGGCACGGATTTCAACGCCGAGGCGGTCGTGTTTAATTTTGAACGATGGAAAGCTGGAAATAAAGAAAAATTCTATTATTATAATTCCCAATTCGGAGATATCATTCAGTCGGTAACAGCAGTTGATGAACATACGGTCGAATTTACTTTAAACCGGCCGCTTGCCCCATTCTATAAAAACCTTGCAATGTCGCCATTTGCCATTGCCAGCCCTGCGGCTATTGAAAAGCATGGTGATAAGTTCGGTGAAAATCCCGTCGGAACCGGGCCGTTTGTGTTCAAGGAATGGAAAAGGAACGATCGCATTACAATCGTGAAAAATGAGAATTACTGGCAGGAAGGCCTGCCTAAACTAAACCAGGTTATTTTCCGGGCCATCCCTGAAAATTCAGCAAGGTTGAATGCTCTTTCCTCAGGGGAAGTGGACTTAATTGATGGCGTAAACTTCAGCGATTTAGGACAAATCGAAGCAAATTCCGACTTGCAAGTATTCAATCGCCCGTCATTGAATGTAGCATATGTTGGCTTGACGAACACGCGCGGGCCGCTCAAAGAAAAGCTTGTCCGCCAGGCCTTGAACCATGCAGTGGATAAAAAAGCGCTTGTTGATGCTTTCTTTGCAGGAGCGGCAGAACCAGCGATCAATCCAATGCCGCCGGTTGTGGCGGGCTATAATGAAGAAGTTGAAGATTATCCGTACGATCCTGAAAAAGCAAAAGAGCTTTTAAAAGAAGCAGGCTATGAAAATGGATTTGAAATGGAGCTATGGGCAATGCCGGTTCCTCGTCCGTATATGCCGGACGGCCAAAAGGTAGCCGAAGCCCTTCAGGCTAATTTCGAAGCAATTGGTGTTAAAGCAAACATTAAAACATACGAATGGGCTACGTATTTAGAAAAAACCCGTTTGGGAGAAGCGGATTCGTTCCTGCTTGGCTGGACAGGGGACAATGGAGATGCAGATAACTTCCTGTACGTATTATTGGATAAGGACAACATTGGCAGCAATAACTACACTTATTATGACAATCAAGAAGTTCATGATTTGCTTATTAAAGCACAATCTACTGCCGATCAGAAAGAGCGGGAAGAGCTGTACAAACAAGCTCAAGTCATCATTAAAGAGGATGCTCCGTGGATTCCGCTTGTCCACTCCAAGCCGGCATTGGCTGGAAGAGCGGATATTACTGGCTTCAAGCCTCACCCAACAGGTTCCGACTTACTTGCAACTGTTGAATTCAAATAATTGTAAGCAGGGAAGGGAGTGCAGGTAATGGCTCCCTTTCGTTTATGTAATAAGAATAAGGTTCCTTGAAACGAGGTGGAAAAATGCTGGCTTACTCTGTGCGAAGGATATTCCTCCTTGTCCCGGTTTTACTGGGGCTGACGCTGATCGTCTTTTTTATCATCCGGGCCATTCCCGGGGATCCGGCTCAGGTGATACTTGGGCAGCAGGCTACGAAAGAAGCTGTTGCCGCATTAACCAAGCAGCTCGGTCTTGACCAGCCATGGTACATTCAATATTTTCAGTATCTTGGCAAGCTTTTGACAGGAGACCTTGGTGAGTCGCTGCGAACAAACGCACCGATAAGCGAGGAAATTTGGCCCTATTTAGCCGCGACGATTGAACTTTCACTTTGCGCTATGCTGATCGCTGTCGTAATTGGTGTTAACGCAGGCATCATCAGTGCCTGGCTGCAAAACTCCTGGTTCGATTATGCCGCGATGGTTATGGCATTAATTGGGGTTTCGGTGCCGATTTTTTGGCTCGGTCTTATGGAGCAGTGGATATTCGCGATAAATCTCGAATGGCTTCCGACATCAGGCAGGGAAAATGTCCGGAACCCGGTCTCATCGATAACGAATTTATATTTGATTGATACGTTACTGCAGGGAAGGATCGACCAGTTCTGGGATGTGGTTAAGCACTTGGTGCTGCCAAGTGTTGCCCTCGCGACAATTCCAATGGCGATTATCGCCAGAATTACGCGCTCAACGATGCTGGAAGTGATGCGCTTCGATTTTATTCGTACCGCCCGCGCGAAGGGGCTAAGGATGTTCTGGGTTGTTTACAGGCACTCTTTAAAAAATGCGATCATTCCAGTGCTGACGATTATTGGCTTGCAAACAGGATTGCTGCTTGGCGGCGCGATTTTGACAGAGATGATTTTCAGCTGGCCCGGAATCGGACGCTACATATACGAAGCAATAAATTTTCGCGATTATCCCGTTATTCAATCTGGCATTTTAATCATTGCCTTAATTTTTGTGACGATTAATCTGATTGTCGATTTGCTCTATGCGGCAATTGATCCGCGAATTAAATATGATTAAGGGGGGAGCCTGACATGGAACTGTCAACGGATAAGGAGTTTGAGCCGCTGAACCCATTTGCTGAGGACAAACCGGTTTCCCCGTGGCTCGAGGCGTGGAGAAGCTTTCGGCGAAATAAACTGGCGTTAGCCGGCACAATCATCGTTTTGTTTTTTATCGTGCTCGCGATCTTTGCTCCGG
Organism: Bacillus sp. V3-13; assembly: GCF_002860165.1. Classification (GTDB taxonomy): domain Bacteria; phylum Bacillota; class Bacilli; order Bacillales; family Cytobacillaceae; genus Bacillus_BJ. The sequence goes on from NZ_PGUZ01000056.1 coordinate 52,197, forward strand.
TGATTGCCCCTTCCGGAATCAATGAGCAGGATTTCTCCAAAAAGCTTCAACCGCCATCAAGCCAGCATTGGTTCGGGACCGATGATTTTGGCAGGGATATTCTTTCGCGCGTTATTTTTGGGGCGAGAATATCGCTTCGCGTCGGTTTTATTTCAGTGCTGGGATCGATTGTAGCCGGCTGCTTGCTAGGAATTATCGCAGGGTATTATGGGAAATGGGTTGATACGGTTATTTCCAGACTGTTTGATATTATGCTTGCATTCCCGAGTATTCTACTGGCGATTGCGATCGTTGCGGTTCTCGGCCCATCTTTAACAAATGCGCTCATTGCGATTGCGATTATCAATATCCCGAACTTTGGCAGACTGATTCGTTCAAGGGTTTTAAGTGTAAAACAAGAAGAGTTTATCGTCGCCGCAAAGGCGGTAGGCATGAGTGATCAGAGAATTTTATTTGTGCATGTGCTCCCAAACAGCATGGCGCCGATCATCGTCCAGGGAACACTTGCGATCGCGACTGCGATTATTGAAGCAGCTGCTCTTGGCTTTCTTGGTCTTGGTGCCGGAGCGCCAAATCCGGAGTGGGGGAAAATGCTGTCAGATGCAAAGCAGTTTATGATCCAGGCACCATGGACGATGATCTTTCCAGGGTTGGCGATTATGCTGACGGTGTTGGGCTTCAATCTGATGGGGGACGGGCTTAGAGATGCGCTGGACCCGCGGATGAAACATTAAGAAAGCAGCTGACAAATGGTCAGCTGCTTTTTGGCAATAGCACTAAGGGTAGTTCCGGCAAACCAATGGTTTCACTTAAATCAATGGCATTTTGTGCTTGAATCCTTTTCCAAAGGTAAACTTAATTATTGTTCAGCTTCATCCTCAATTGCAACCTCATTCTCATCCTTATGAAACGATTGAAAACTGCTGATTAACAGGTCCAGATGCTCAAGCTCTTCCCCATATTCAATGATGGCGGAGACAATTTGCATCGTATGGTACATCAGGGCATCATCCGGATCATCCAATTCCTTTTGCTGGGCCAGAAATAGATCAAATAGCCCTTTTTTATTGCGGCAAATATCGTTTTCCGTATGCTCGGAATAGTATTTTATTTTACCGATGAATCTTAGTAAAAGCTGTTCATGGTGATTAATTAAGCAGTCCAGCTGTTCCTGGACGGCTTCCTGAAACGGGGCTGGCATATGGTTGAGTTCATTTTCAAAGCGATGAAGCCGCCTCAATGTTTGAAGAGAGCGTTTCAAGGCAGTGATCATTTGCCGATAAATGACCAATTTTCTCGATTTCGCCAAATCATTTCGTTTTAAATAGTTTCGCTCTTCCTTGTACATTAGATAGAGCTGATCCAGCTTTATGATGTCCTCTTTAATTTCTTCGATATCAATTTTCAATACTTTATGCTCCGCAGTGTTCCTGGTATTCAATCGGATCCACTTAGTGACCTCTTCAGTAATGCCAGAGATCTTGTAATAAAGCTTGTTTTCATATTTAGGAGGCAAAAACACCAGGTTCACGATAAAAGCAGAGAATATACCGAGCATAATCGTCGAAAAGCGGATCATCGCAAAGTCGATAAAATTGCCTTGCGTATATTCCATGATCGCAATTAATGTAACTAAGGAAAGGGCGATGGTGTTGCCGATTTTGAGCTTAAGATTAATCGTAATGACGATTATTGCAGCCAGGCCGATGATAAAAATATTGTTCCCAAACAGCAGCACAAATGCAATGCCGATAATAGCACCAATGATATTCCCCTGAACCTGTTCGACAATGGATAAATAAGACCGGTAGATGGTTGGCTGTATGGCAAAAATAGCTGCAATTCCGGCAAATACGGGTGATGGAAGATTAAACATTTCAGCCAGAAACAGCGCAAGAGTAATAGCGATTCCCGTTTTTAAAATGCGGGCACCAAGCTTCATAACAAATTAAATCCTTTCTAAATCATAATTACTGAAGATGAGTTAATATAGATACTTTTAACCGAAAGTTAGTAAACTAAACAATATTGTACTATACAATGATTATGCCCGAAGATCAAGGGTTATTTCTATGAAGATGTTTTTCGGAAAAAACAAAAAGCCCGTGCCAATTTGGCAACGGGCTTTAAAGTGATTATTCTGTTGAAACGGAAGGGTCTGCCTGTTCTTTTACAGGGACAACCTGCACAAAGTGTTTTTCCGGATTTTCCAATAGAAGGGCGAGCTCGGCAGCTTCATCATGCTGTTCCTGAGCGTTCAGCATTTGCAGATAATTTTGCAAAAGCTCTGCCACATCCGCTTTTCCTTGTTCAGATAAAGCTGTTACCGAAACTTTAGCACCTTTGGCAATCCTTCTTTGGATCGCTTCTTTTGTTAATCCCATCTCTGGCTGGTGGCGCAAGTATACGACACCGCCAGTCATTCCGGCGCAAATCCATGGGCCCGGATCACCGAGAACAAGGCCCCTGCCGTTTGTCATATATTCGAAAGCAAAACCTTTAATATTTGCTTTTGCACCGATATTGCCAAATTCTTTTTCAGGCAATGGCTCTTTAATAAGGCCGCCAATAATCATATCTGCCCCTGACAATCTGATTCCGGCACGTGCATCGGCATTTCCCTGGGCAATGAGAAGCCCTTTCTGCGCTCCATAGCCAAAGCCTTTCCCAACGGCGCCATTATAAAATTTGCCGTCCTTGCCTTTTGACTTGGCGATCTGGATGCTTCCGCCAAACGAGGTTTTCCCAACACCGTCCTGACCACCGCCGCTCACCTGGATGCGAATGCCTTCGCTGTTATAGGCTCCAAGCCCGTTTCCTAAAATCGATCCCTTATATTTCAAATCAACAGGAGGGAGGTTTTTATAAGAACCGTCAAGACGGCCGCGAACGCGATGGCATGATACGCGGCTCGCCAGCACTCTCTGCCCCGAATTCACACTGTGGAACTCGCGGGAATGGTGAAGCTCAGAATCAACTCCATCCAGATATTCGGCGCCAACCGCAACCTGAAGCTGTTTCGTTTCCAATGCCGCGGCAGCTTCTTTCTGGTTAAGCTGGCCGATTTCGAGCGTTTTCAGCAAATAGGTTAAATCGAGCTGATCCTTGCCTTTAACCTGTTCAAGCAGATCGGAACGGCCGACTGCGTCCTGCAGGTTTTTAATTCCAATCGAAGCAGCCAATTCTTTTAATTCCTGGCCAAATGCTGTAAACAGGTTAACAAGCCCCTGTACAGCTAAATCATACTGTCTTGGCACAAAGCGGCGCAAACCATGCTCTTTTGCCTGGGCTTCAGAATCAATTTGCGTTGCGATACCGACATGGCATGTGTCAAGATGGCAGCCACGGCATGTTGTACAGCCGATTGATATCATCGTAAGGGTGCCAAAGCCAACCCGGTTGGCGCCAAGAAGCATCACTTTCAGGACATCGAGTGCACTTTTGATTCCGCCATCAGCCCATAGCTCAACTTTATCGCGCAAACCTGCTTCAAGAAGGGCGTTATGGGCGGCTTTTACGCCAATTTCCACCGGCAGGCCAACATGCTGGAGGGCGTGGATTCTTGCTGCGCCCGTTCCGCCATCAAAGCCGCTCAGTGTAATAATATCAGCTCCTGCTTTTGCGATTCCGACAGCAATCGTTCCGATATTCGGAACGACCGGCACCTTTACGGCGACCTGTGCCTGGTCATTAGCCGTTTTTAGCTCGTGAATCATTTGCGCGAGATCTTCGATAGAATAAATGTCATGGTTATTAGAAGGAGAGATTAAATCGGAACCGATTGTTGCGTTCCGCGCCTCTGCAATCTTTGCTGTTACTTTCGATCCAGGGAGGTGGCCACCTTCACCAGGCTTGGCGCCCTGGCCAATTTTAATCTCGAGCAAGTTCGTTGAATTCAGCAGTTCGGCATTAACCCCAAACCTTCCGGAAGCGATTTGCTGCCCGCGTGTTCTTGGATATTTGCCGAGCATATCTTTGATTTCGCCGCCTTCACCATTCAAGCTAACCATATTCAGACGGTCCGCTCCTTCAGCGTAAGCCCGGAAGGCCGTCTCATTTTGTGAACCAAACGACATCGAGGCAATCACAAATGGCAGGCTGTGTTTTCCAACGCCGATATTGACTTCCTCCGGCCGTACAGGTGCCGCCGCTTTTTTCAGGCTTGTTAAATGGCGGATCGTTGTAGGATTTTGTTCTTCCTGCTCGCTGATTTTCTCCCGGTAAGCATTGTAATCACCAGTTGACGCTACTTCGCCGATTGCTTTCCAAATGCGCGGGAACAGGTGGAATGTTTTGCCGATGCGCTCTTTTTCATTTTGATAATCAGCTGCCCGTAAGATCGCATCTTCTTTCAGCGCTTCAAAATTACTGGCTAAATGTGTTGCGCCAAAGAAGTTGACAATGTTCAAGTATTCAGCGACTTGCTCATTCAAACCGATGGCAGAGAAAAGACGGCCGTATCCGCGCAATTCATGGATGCCGATCGTTGAAATGACTTTTTCAAGCCCCTTTGTCATAGCGCTGTATAAGTTTACGAGCGGCTTTAACGATTCGTCCAGCACGGTCGTGAACATATAGTAAGGGCTGATCAGGTCAGCGCCCAAACCAAATGCGGTAATGATATCGTGCAAGGAACGAATCGCGGCTGAGCGAAGTAAAAGAGAGCAGTCTCTTCTCAGCTCTGCTTTAACAAGCGCCTGGTCGATCGCAGAAATGACAAGATGCGGATCAAGCCAGTAATGGCCGTCTTGATGGGAATCGGCATCATCGATAATCAACAGCGTTTTCCCGTTTTTGACAGCAGCGACTGCGGCATCAGCGAGCCGCTGTAAGGCATTTTCAACCGTTTCTTCGCTTGTAAATGTCGAAGACAGATATGAAGCAAGCTTTTGCTCCTGGAAAAGATGCACGATCTGGTCATAACTAGGCTGCCCGAGCTGCCGGGAACATTCGAAGCCTGCTTTTCCTTCAATTAAAATAGGTGTTAAAAGCTCAATAATGGTGCTTGTTTCATCTTTGGCAAATAAATTAGGACGCTTTCCGATAATCGTTCTTGTTGAAAAATGTTCGGTTTCCCTGTCGCGGTCGATTGCCGGATTTGTAACAACAGCAACGCTTTCTTTTATATAATCCGCAATGTTTTTTCGCTCTGGATTCAAGGCTGCCAGCGGAGCATCATGGCCAAGCGACCGGATTGGTTCGGCTCCTTTTTCTGCCATCTGTTCAACAAGCTGAACATGATCGCGTTCCCAGCCGAACGCTTTATACTGGCCGTTATGAATTTTGATCGGATAATTCATTAGGACCGTTTTAGCCAGAGCCGGAGGGTTTAACCTCTTTCTCGTATCTGTAAAGTTGACTCTTTGCGAAAAGCGGGTGTAAACTTCAGCCTGGTATTGTTCCTGCTCATAAACCTTCAAAGTTTGTCCGTCCCATTTAAAGCCAACCTTTTCCCCTGGTGCCAATGGTTTTGGATCATTCCTATATTCTTCTGCAGGAATGATCCCCGGTTCAGAAGAAAATAGATACGATGATTGTGTTTCGAGCATCCAAAGCGGACGAAGGCCAAGAGCATCAACACTAAATACCGCTTCATCACCGAATCGCGAAATGATTCCGGCCGGCCCCTGGGCAAAATGGCCCCATGCTTCGCGAATATACGTATAAAGATCCTGCATGTGTTCCGGATATGCTTTTATCTCATTAATGATTGGCGGAAACAATAAGTCCATGACCTCAAATAAAGAATAGCCGTCACGGCAAATAAACGTTTCCATCGTTCTGCTTAAATCCTGGGAATCACTGCCGTCTTTGACCAACGGGACTCCAATCATTTTTGCCTCATCGCGAAGCTTGGCAATCGTGTTAATCTCTCCATTATGACCGAGTATACTGAAAGGCTGGACCCGGAAAAAGCTTGAAAGGGTATTGGTAGAATAACGATTATGGCCAAGAGTCATCGTGGAAGCGGCCAGTGGGTTTGCAAGATCATGGTAATATTTCGGCAGAATATCGCCGGCTCCCATCACCTTATAGACGGCATGATGCTGGCTTAAAGAAGCAACATGGACATTTTCGTTCAGTTCAAAATCGATAATCAGCTCAAATAACGCTTTGGACAATTCCTGTCCGGAAAGCGGTGAAACGCCGGCAAACTGCCAGAAAACCGGGTTTTCCTGGATGGCAATCGGTCCTAGCGCAGACGGATTCGTTACACTGTCTGTTTCAAATAAAATATCAAACTGGGAAGCTTCCAATTTTTTAATTAATCCATTTTTAATAGATTTGCTGTCAGCCTTTCTCGTGATAAATATATGACCGACAACAAAGTTGTCCTGATCAACCACTGCAGGATCGAGGTTGGCTTTCTTGAATTTTTCCTTCCAAAGTTCTCGCGGAATATCGATATGGATCCCGACTCCATCTCCTTCGCCGTTGATGAATCCGGCCCGGTGGTTCATGGTGACTAATGCATTTATACAATTAAATATATTCTCATTAGTAGGTTTTTTTGTTTTTTCCAAAGACGCAACAATTCCGCAAGCATCATGTTCCTGCCTGTGAAAGTCAGTGAAAAGAGAAGGACTCCATTTTTGTGTCATAGCCTCGGCTTGGGAAGAGGATTGATGTTCCCTAAAGCCGGTTCACCTCCTAAATAAAAAATGTCATTCATAATCTCATGTTTGAGTAGGTTAATTGCGGTGAAAAAAGGGAAAGGGTTAATAAACCGTGAACGGTTTATTTAAAAAGGTATTTTTACGTAATATTCGTATCATATCATAAGAATTTTCAGAAATCAATTATTATACAGCAAGTTGGATGCTAATTGTTGAAGAAAAAAATAAAAAAATGTATAATTGTGTTATTTGTAAACGTTTTCAAAGGAAGTTATTAAAAAGCCGGAAGACAGAAATTCTTCCGGAATGTATAAAAAAATGAATATTTATTCGTTTGCCAGTAAGTAAAATGCGTTTTGGACAGCGTGAAGTGTAGCTTGAATATCTTCTTCCGTATGGGCTATCGTTATAAACCACGCTTCATATTTAGATGGGGCCAGATTGATTCCCTGGTTCAACATATGTTTAAAAAACTTCGCGAACATTTCCCCATCCGTATTTTCTGCCTGTTCATAGTTTTCCACTTTCACATCCGTAAAATAGACAGTAAAGGCACCTTTTAAACGGTTTATTGTAATCGGAATATTAAATTGCTTTGCAGCTTCAAGAATGCCTTCTTCAAGCATTTCGCCGAGATGGTCTAAATGCTCGTACACTCCCTTTTGCTTAAGAACCTCCAGACAGGCGATTCCCGATAAAATGGAGGCTGGATTTCCTGCCATTGTTCCGGCCTGGTAAGCGGGGCCAAGCGGAGCGACGGTTTCCATGATTTCCTGCCTTCCTCCATAGGCTCCAATCGGCAGCCCGCCGCCAATGATTTTTCCCAGTGCAGTTAAATCGGGCTGGATGCCGAGCATGTCCTGGGCACCTCCATACATAAACCGAAATGCTGTAATGACTTCATCATAGATGACAAGTGCGCCTGCAGCATGGGCAAGCTCGTTTATTTGTTTTAAAAATCCTTCTTTCGGTTCAACGATCCCAAAGTTGCCAACGATCGGCTCGACCAGGACTGCCGCTATTTGATCGCCCCATTTTTCAAGAGCCTCTTTAAATGGCTTGATGTCATTAAAAGGAACGGTGATAACTTCCTGTGCAATGCTTTGAGGCACCCCTGCAGAGTCTGGAGTGCCGAGAGTTGATGGACCTGAACCGGCTGCGACAAGGACAAGGTCGGAATGGCCATGATAGCAGCCGGCAAATTTGATGATCTTATCCCTCCCCGTGTAAGCCCGGGCGACACGGATCGTTGTCATGACGGCTTCTGTACCCGAATTGACAAAGCGTACTTTTTCTAAAGCAGGCATCGCTTCTTTAATCATTTTTGCGAATTTTATTTCATGCGGGGTCGGTGTTCCATAAAGAACTCCTGTTTCCGCCGCTTTTTTTATTGCTTCCGTGATATGCGGATGGGCATGGCCTGTGATAATCGGCCCGTACGCTGCTAAATAATCTATATATTGATTGCCGTCCACATCCCAAAAATACGCTCCATTCGCGCGTTCCATCACGACAGGCGCTCCGCCGCCAACGGCTTTGTACGAGCGTGAGGGGCTGTTCACCCCGCCGACAATATGTTCGAGTGCTTCTTTATGTAATCGTTCTGAATTTGAAAATTGCATCGATATCCTCCTCGTGAAAATCTGTCCTCTATTTTACATGATTTGCAGAAACGTTTCATTATTATAAGCTCGTGTTTAACACACATGGAGCATTAAATCGAAATTTCTGTGGCATATTGGCTTATATCATTCTTGATCTGGCTGTTGGCAGCCTGCATATCGATGAATGCTTACGCGTATAGATGGATGAAGGGAGTTGTCCGGAAAAGAGGGAAAAGATGATGTTTTATGCGATGCTGGCCCTGGTCATTTTCTGTATCGGAATGAGTTTGCGCACATTATTCTTACCCTATAAAATAAAAGGAAAGCGTGTTTCTTTTGAGAATTTTCTGTTTCTGATCTTAATATATGCGACGATTATGCTCGGTTTTGGTTTGATCTTTATGCTGTTTGATTTACAGGGCGAGCCCGTGCTGATCGAAGCGGGCAACAGAGCTGCGGGAGATTTTTGGAGCCGTTTGGAAACCTCGATTTATTTTAGCGCAATGACACTTTTTTCAGTTGGCTATGGGGATGTGTTTCCTGTTGGCATGGGCCGGACGATTGCAGTCGTGGAGGCATTGATCGGCTATACGATCCCGGCCGCATTCGTGGCTAGGGCGGTCTTTGACTCGGAAAAATAAGCTCAACATGCTGAAAGTTTGTTTTTTACAACAATTTTGGATACGCTTACCTATATGCTAATGAATTTGGAGGAAATAGTATGGATGAATTGACTGGAAAACGAGCCCCCGACTTTAAACTGCCGGCAAGTAACGGACAAACTGTCAGCCTCTCAGACTTCCGCGGGAAAAATATCGTTCTTTATTTTTATCCGAAAGATATGACGCCTGGCTGCACAACTCAAGCCTGTGATTTCCGCGACCGCCATCAAAGCTTTGCTGATGCGAATGCGGTTATTCTCGGCATCAGTACTGACCCGGTCGCAAAGCACGAAAAGTTTATTGAAAAGTACGATTTGCCATTTCTGTTGCTTGCTGATGAAGAACATAAAGCCGCAGAAGCTTATGGGGTATGGAAACTGAAGAAAAACTTCGGCAAGGAATATATGGGAATTGAAAGGTCAACCTTCATCATCGACCAAAATGGAAACGTCGTTAAAGAATGGAGAAAAGTATCGGTGAAAGACCATGTTGAAGAGGCATTGCAGTATATTACTGAAAACCTCAAATAAAACGATTCTGCGGAATGAAGCCTATTTTATTGGCAGGAAGGCTTTTGTCCATGCCAAAAGCGATATTTTGAATATCATTTTATTAGGGCATACCTCCTCAGATAAGTCTTAGCGGTCCAGTCAAACTGGGCCGTCTTTTTTTTGAACAAAAAGATATGCGATTCGTCGGCTAGCCGTTCAGTTTGACTGCACAGTTTTTTATTAGTGAGTGATATTATATTATTGAAGAAAGTGTTTTAATAACAGCTTTAAAAATGATGAAATTGCCCGCCTATTTTGGCGTTTTTAGCAATGAGTCCCTTGATTAACAGCATCCATTTTGGGAAATGGAAAATATAACCGTGACCCCCCATCTTTCGAGTATAACCAAAAACTGCATGCCAAGAGCATTTGCTATTTTTAAATATAATTTACATACATATATTAATAAAGATAGCGGATTTTTAAATGTAATTAACCTTGAAAGGGGCTATTGATACGTGAAGATTTATACGAAAACCGGAGATAAAGGGACAACATCGCTTATATACGGTGAAAGAGTGGCGAAAGATGATCTGCGGGTAGAGGCTTATGGAACTTGTGATGAAGCCAATTCAATGATTGGGCTGGCAATGAGCTTTTTGAATAAAGAGTTTTTTGACGGGAAAGATGAACTCGAAGAAGTGTTCCATAAAATTCAAACAGCTTTATTCCATGTTGGAGCAGAACTTGCCACTCCAAGTGGAAGAGAAGTGAAATGGGTTTTAAAAGAAGAGCATTTGAATGAATTGGAGCAAATGATTGACAAGCTGGATGCTTTTTTGCCTGCATTATCAAACTTTATTCTGCCAGGCGGCCATTCTGCCGGAGCAGCGCTGCACGTTGCAAGGACAATGGTCCGGAGGGCTGAACGATGTGCGGTCGGTATCAATGCTGATTTCAATCCATTAGTGCTTGCTTATTTAAACAGGTTGTCAGATTTTCTTTTTGTTGCTGCCCGATTTGTGAATTTTCATTTAGGGCAAAAAGAAATGCCTCTTCATGGCGAAAATTAAATCAGGTAAGCATATTATTTAGTTTGTGTATTGACAAAATGCTTAAAAAGTGAGTAGACTAATTATAAAGATTATAATATAAGAATACTTTCAGAAGAGAGGTGCATGGCGATGGACCACGGTCAATTAAAAGAAGCGTTGGAGACCTTAAAGGAAACAGGCGTTAGGATTACTCCGCAACGTCATGCGATACTTGAATATTTAATAAACTCAATGTCACACCCGACTGCCGATGAAATATACAAGTCCTTGGAAGGGAAATTCCCTAACATGAGTGTGGCAACCGTTTACAATAATTTAAGAGTATTTCGTGAAGTGGGACTTGTTAAAGAGTTAACCTATGGTGATGCATCCAGTCGTTTTGATTTTGTGACAAGCCATCATTATCATGTGATTTGTGAAAAGTGCGGAAAGATCGTTGATTTTCATTATCCTGGGCTTGATGAAGTAGAGCAGCTTGCTTCTCATGTTACCGGTTTTAAAGTAAGCCACCATCGTATGGAGATTTACGGAACTTGTTCTGACTGTTCGTTTAAAGAAGCGCATTAAGCCAGCTGATAGCCCGTAGCTATTGGCTTTTTTGTTGCTTAGAAAAAGAAAAGCCGTCTTCACACATGACGGCTTTTCTCTTTTTTTCGATTGTATTTTTCATCAAACTCTTTTCCCTCAAGATTTCGGTCAAGAGTTAACGGTTCGCGGCAATACATGCACATATCCACGCGGCCAAGTATTTTTGTATGCTTTCCGCAATTCGGACACACAACTTGAACGGTTTTTGTCGAAAGCATGCCAATCCAAAAGTAAACAACAGTGCTGGCAATGATAAAAAGAAGACCAAGTATCATAAAAATGATCATCACTACAGGTGAGTTTCTGAAGAAAATCCCCCCGTACATCACAATAATTCCGATAAAAATTAAGCTTAGGGCAAACGTCCGAATTTTATTGATCTTGCTAGAATATTTAGCCATGCTTGTACCTCCTAAAGAATACATACATTATATCATTTCAGCAGGAGGAAGTGGAATGGTTTAGGTTTGCTGGAATTCTCTACAGTGACACCACCCACGGCTGAAGCAGTGGGCTTTCTTCGTCCCAATCTGTAATCTAAGAAGGAAATTTTCGTTTTTTTGTCGAAAATATAAGCAATTAATAAAGTGGAGGAATAATGATGGAGGACATTCTTAGGCCTGTATATCAAGAGCGGGCAAGCCAACCAAACACCCTTGGCGTCCTGATGATCGAAAAAAAACGAAAATGGAGCCCGTCTACCGATACATTTGATGCTATTTTGCTGATAGTGATCAAGGAAGCAGAACGGCCAGTATATGTGAAGCATTATACTTATGGTGATAAAAAGGCGGCTCTTCATATTATAAGTGAACAACAATTACATGAGTGGCTGTTGCTGGGGTCGAATCGAAAAATTATCGATTGGCTTTATAATGGGAAAATCTTGTTTGACCGGAACGAATATATTCATAATTTAAAGATTGAGCTGAAGGAATTTCCTTTCTACGGACGTAAAATAAAAATAGGACTCGAATTTGCAAAATTAATTCGCCGCTACACGGACGGGAAAGCTTTTTTTGATAATCAGCATTACCTGGACGCATATAACGATGTTGTCCATTCTTTGCACCATCTTGCCAGATTAGCCGTTATTGAAAACGGCTTCCATCCCGAAGTAACTGTGTGGCATCAGGTGAAACAGATTGAACCGGAGATTTTTAAGCTTTATGAAGAATTGGTTAGCAGTGAAGAGCCCCTTGAAAAAAGACTTGAGTTGCTGTTTTTAGCAAGTGAGTTTTTAATTCATTCAAGAACGCAAATGGGAACTGCACATATTATAGATGTATTGAAGGAAAAAGATCTTTGGACATTCGATGAAATCATGAATCAAGAAGAATTAACAGCCTATTCCGTTGATCTGGGAGTACTGCTTGAATATCTTAATGAAAAGAATTTAGTTGAAGTCATCAATGTAGAAACGAAGGGACAATCCCTTTATCACAGGGTTTATAAAGCAGCGAAAAAGTTATACTAAAAAAACTTTAAACCCTATTGACCTTTTGTTGAATACTTGTTATATTAATATCCGTCGCTTCGAAATGCGTATAATATTACTTTTCGTCGCAGACGGATCTTTTGAAAAAAGGTGTTGACTAAAAGAACACCACATGTTATATTAGTAAAGTCGCCTCGCGGCGGCAAACGAGTTTATTGCTCTTTGAAAACTGAACAAGCAAGCAAAA
>NZ_PGUZ01000057.1 GCF_002860165.1 Bacillus sp. V3-13
TATTGTCCGCAAACAGTGGCTCAAAACTTCGCACTAGTGGCTCATTCTCTTCGCAATACTCAGCTGTTTCAGATTTATTATCTTGTATAAATTAAAACACCCACTTTAAATCGTTGAATTTTTGAATTCATTTACGACAAGAGGGTGCTATTGATCGATCATTTTTTTATTTTACTTTAAAATCAAACTAATTAAATCTCTTTTTAAGGATTCCTTTCTGTCGAATAACATCAAATACTTTATTTCGAATTTGCCGGTCTAAAGTGATTACAATGAGTGCATAAATTATGGAGCCTAATGAAAGAGCAGGGAAAGGATAAATTTTTGCAAGTAGGGTGTGGTAAATTAATAAGGATGCCAAGAAACCAAAAAGATTAAATAATAAACCTCTTAGTAATAATGACACTCCTTTTTCAATGGAAATGGTGAACCCAATTAACAAAGTAATCTCAGTAATTATTGCGGCAAAAGCCCCCCCCGCCATACCAAATTGCCTTCCTAAAATAATATAAAGGGTAATGGCTACTACCAAACCTATGGACATAACAAGCGTTCTTCTTGTTTGCTGACCTTTTGTAGTTAGGAAATCCGCTAACGGATAGTTAATAGACTGCAATATCACCATAAAAGAAAGAATGGCTAATGCTTCTGCAGAACGAGTCCATTCGTATCCGAGTAACGACACAATCCAGTATTCAGGGTTAGCAATAAAAGGGAAGGAAATGCCAAATCCAATAAATGACATTAATTTAAGTTCAAACGCTGATAAATTTCTATGTTCGTTTAATTGCCCACCATTTCCAAATGAAAATAACTTAGGATAAAACGCAGCTGCAATTACTCCCGGTATTTGGTAAAGAACTGCTGGTATCTTAAAAGCTGTTGCAAAAAAACCCACTTCACTTAATGAAGATACCTTTTCAAGGATAAGTGGACCTAATTGAGGTAACATCATGATAATTATACCATTTATGGTAAATGATAAAAGTTGATTTAATATACTTTTATTCCATCCATTGTGAACCTTTGTGTTTCTGAGAACTAGAATAAGCGCAATTAATCCAGTTATAATGCTCGAAACACCGTACATAGCTGCCACAAAAACCAATGGCCATTTAAAAAACATCCCCAAAATTAATGCAAATGAAGCAGTAACACCTTGTAAAACAGAAATGCCTGCTGTAAATTGCATTCTTTCGGTAGCTTGAAAGTATGCATTACCAATACCTTGCAGTGTTGCACCAAACATAGTAGGAAATACAATCCAATAAATAATATTTTTCATAAGATCGTCTTGATAAAAGTTTTCCACAAATATAAAAGTCAGAATAGAGATAACCATAGCTAAAATAAGTCTTATCCTAAAATAGCTGCTTATTAATTCACTTAAATTGGCCTCTTTTTTTGTTGCTTCTCTCATGAAAGTATGTGTTAACCCCGCATCTGTAAAATAACACACGACCCCAGAGAAAGCTAAAGCAACAGAAAGAATCCCATATTCAACCGGTCCCACATATCTTGCAAAAAGAATAGTTGCAATTGCTAGCATAAACCTGACAGTTATATTTCCTAAAAATAAGTATGAAGCATTCTTTAGTATTTTTTTCATTTCCATATTTCATAATACCTTTCAAAATATATTTATAAATTTCGTTTGCCTTAATTTGAAAAACAACCTTCGTATGATATTTAATTTAAAACAAAAGGAAGAACCGCCTGTTGTAGAGCGACCTTCCATTAAGTTATTTTATATATTTTTTAATTTGCATATGGACATACATTAGCTTCATAACTAACTTTATACTTTTCCGGCCATTTTGATAATATATTTTCTGAACATATCGAGATAAATCATCTTTTATTTGTAGACAAATTTTTTTTTCAATGTCATCATTCATTCTAAAATAAATACATGCATTGTCAATGATAATATGAGGTTTTATATAAGTATCAATAATTCTCAGTAAATTAGAGCTATTAGGAGAAATAAGGCGATGCTTATTTTCTATAATCCAATTTCTTATCCTCTGATAAACTTCTAATTCTTTCTCAGTCTTCAAATTATAATTTCGAAATTTTGAGCTTAAATTACCCGTCGAGAGGATTCTATAGTAAGTTAAATATTCATCAACATAACAAACATTGGTAACACTCATTACTTTAAAAAAGAATTCTAAGTCCTCACCCCAGTTAACGCCTGGAGTAAAAGTGATATTATTTCGAACTAAAATATTCTTTTTAATAATCCAAGTACTTGTTTGCGCTAATACCTGATGAGTTAGAAAGGCTTTTGTTAGGTCCCCTTTTATAAACTTTACTTCTTGTTTTGTCTCTTCTGCAGTTTCATCCATAAAATTAATATAGCCACAGTAGCAAGCATCCATTTTATTTTCACTTATGCTTTTCATTTGCTTTTCTACTTTTGTTTGGTCCCAATAATCATCACTGTCTAAAAAGGCTATATAAGTACCTTTAGCTTGATATATACCAGTATTTCTCGCAACGGATACACCTTGATTTTGTTGATACACATACTTAATCATTTCTGGATATTTCTCTTGAAATTCAAGTACGATTGTTGAAGATCTGTCTTTACTTCCATCATCAACTACAACAATTTCTATATTCTTATACGTTTGATTTACTACAGATTCAAGTGTTACACCAATATATTTTTCAGCATTATAAAGCGGTATAACCACAGAAACTAAATGGTTTTCATTCATAATTGACTCCTATAATTTTTTTCTTTGCAAGAGTATTAAGAAAAAGAGAAGATATGAAAACACACCCTCTCTTTTTGAAATTATTTTACACTTTTGAAGTACTCAATTGTTGCCTTTAGACCAACTTCTAATGAAACAGAGGGTTCCCACCCCAATTCCTGTTGTGTCAATTTGTTACACAATACACTCGATCTAATATCTCCTTTACGTTCTTCGGTATAATTAGGTTGTAACTTTTGTCCAGAAAAATTAATCAATGTAAAAAACAGATCATTAATCGTAATAGCTTGTGAAGATGAGACATTAAATGTGCCTGTCTTGTTGGCCTGAAGAGCGTTAATATTAGCTTTTGCAACATCAGAAACATAAATAAAATCTCGAGTTTGCTCGCCATCCCCATGTATAGTGGGGTTTATATTCTTACTGATTAAATCAGAGAAAATCGCGATCACTCCACCTTCACCTTCAACACTCTGTCTCGGTCCATAAACATTGCTGTATCGTAAAATAGTATAGTCCAAGTCAAATAAAGACTTAGTTAGCTCTAAGTATTTCTCGACGGTGAGTTTTGATAGTCCATACGGTGACATTGGTAAAGTGGGATGATCTAAATCAATAGGTAAATAATCAGGATTGCCATAGACGGCTGCAGACGAGGCAAATACGACTCGCTTTACTTTTTGTTTTCTGCTCGCTTCAATAACTTGTAAGGTACCCTTTATATTTATATCTGCATCCTTCACAATATCTGCGATTGATTCACTCACACTTACCTGAGCAGCTTGGTGTATAACATAATCCGGCTTAAAATCTTCAAACGCTGTAAACAGGCGCTCATCCAAAATATCACATTCAAAAAATTTCACTGGTTTTCCCTTAATATTTTCTTTCTTTCCGGTTAAAAGATTATCTACAACTGCTACCTGATATCCTTTTTGCAGTAAACCATCTACTATATGCGAACCTATAAATCCACAGCCACCTGTAACTAATACTTTTTGCGCCATGCTTATCTCAAACTCCTAACAGTTTTCATGATATATTAAAAAAAACGTTTTACATTAAATCTCATTGTATCAAATAGTTCTTCTCTATAGCAATACCCCCTAAGTGGCACCTATTTCTCCGAAAAACGTATATGAATGTTTTCTCGTGACAATTCACTAATTAAAATTGGTTATATGTTAATATAACCTGGGCAAAAAACATGGAGTTATCTTGATGTATTACACAAAAAACATATAATAAAGGAAGAATACTAATCTATAAAGCTAGGTGATGACCTTTTGAAAAAATTAATATTATTGTTTATTTTTGCTATATTGCCCTTCTTTTACTTTTCCTTAGATACGCAGGCGAGTGAAGAAAATAACGAACAAAAAAAAGTTATTATTACTTATAAAAAGGGTGCAGAAATAAAAACTTTTAAAAATGAAAAGTCTATGAAAGTACACCGTAAATTCAAAGAAGTACCAATAGTAACTGCCACGCTATCCGACAAGCAAATAAATACTCTAAAAAAAGATACAAATGTCCTGTCAATAGAAGAGGATAAAATTATAAAGATACAGAATCAAGCAATAGATTGGGGAGTAGAACGGACAGGAGCCCAATTTGCAAAGAATAATGGCTTATCAGGTTGGGGAGTAAATGTAGCGGTTATTGATACTGGTATTGCTAACAATCACTCAGATTTGAATATTACCGGTGGAACTTCTGTAGTTGATTATACAAGCAGTTACGATGATGATAATGGACATGGAACGCATGTTGCGGGAATAATTGCTGCAAAAGATAATGATACAGGTATTATAGGAGTTTCCCCAAACGCAAACCTTTATGCTATTAAAGCCTTGGATGCAGAGGGTAATGGTTATATATCCAGCATTATTGCCGGAATTGATTGGGCGATTTCTAACAATATGGACTTGATTAATATTAGTGCCGGGTCACCTTACGAATCTCCAGCATTGGAAGATGCAGTTAACTTGGCATATCAAAAGGGAATCTTAGTTGTCGCAGCAGCCGGTAATGACGGAAATAACAGTTCTGTAAATTATCCAGCTCAATATAGCTCAGTTATTGCTGTTTCAGCTCTGGATGAATTAAATAACTTAGCTGACTTTTCTTCAACAGGACCAAAAGTAGAAGTCTCCGCTCCCGGGGTTGAAATATTGAGTACTTGCCTTCTTAACGCTTATTGTAAACAATCCGGGACATCGATGGCTGCTCCTTTTGTTACCGGTTTTCTAGCCTTGTTAAAAGAATCCAACCCTTTAAGTACACAGGAAGAGTTGCGCACAATATTAAACTTGACAACAAAAGACTTAGGAACTGCGGGAAAGGACAATTTTTTTGGACATGGTTTAATCTCATTTCCTAATGTAACACCCGTTAATACTCCAGATTCTTTTGATGCAGTGGCAACAGATATTAATGTTAACTTATCCTGGAGTCCTGTACATAATGCAAAGAGCTATACGTTATTAAGAGATGGAAAAACTATTTACAATGGTGCGTTAACTAATTTTTTAGATGAAGAAGTGGTAGCTTCAACCAATTATCAATATACAATCTATGCAAATGACGCATATTCTAAAAGCCTGGCATCACAATTAACAGTGGATACTAAAACAAGAAAACAATTATCACTTAGGACAATAACTCCACTATATAACAATATTGGAGATGTGAGTCCTATATCTTACCTAAGTCCTCAAACCATTTATTACTTCGAGAATTCAGGGAATTGGTATAAAATTCATTCATGGTTAGGTGATAAATGGATTCAAATTCAGGACTATCCTATGATTACTTTTATTGAAAATACGCCTATGTATGATTTACCAAATAACAACGCAAAAATTCAAGGTTACATCGGACCTCAGTCGGTTAAATCCGTTGGGATGTTTGAGAACTGGTTTTTAATAGAAACTTGGTTAGGTGACAAATGGGTTAAAAAAGAAAATGTTATTTATGGTTTAGTAAATAAAAACACTGAAACTATCAGGTATGATGATATTACAGGGTTATATAATTCACCATTTTCTCATTCTAATCCTATCCAATACATATCGCCGCAATCCATAGTTTCTTTTGAGTCTTGGAATGGCTGGTATCATGTTCATACATGGCTGGGGGATAAATGGGTACCTGGTAAACATGCGTTAGTTGGTCCTATTTCTCAAACTAATGTATCATTAATCATCGGTGGTGTTTCACCATTATATCAAAGTCCGTTTACCGATTCTTTCATTATGGATTATATCACTCCACAGACTGTCAGAGCCTTAGAATATTGGAACGGATGGTATAGAATAAATACTTGGATTGGTCCTAAATGGGTGCAAGGTCAACATGCCACGGTTATCAATCAATAATAGCTAAAACACTCTCTAAAAAATCATAGGGTGGTCTCCTTTTTCCAAAATAAATAACCCAGTATTTCTTCGTTATCAGTCAGCATTTTGAGCGATATCTTTTATTTAAAGTACCCCACTTCCAAACAATCAAGCAGCTATAGATACATAAATATTGACTGTAGTTGCTTGATTTTTGTTTTTTATGCGCCTTCATTTTTATGCCAGGAAACAATCTAGAAATATTGGTGCTCTGATTTAAATCTCTAAACTATATCGTAATTTTCATGAGATGAATTATTCTACATTTAGTAAAGTACATTTAAGCACATTATCAATCTCCTGAAGCCGCTCTCCCCATTATTTTGCTGTACAAAAATCGTCAAAACCTGTTTCTCATTTGCTTTCCCAATAACGGAGAGGAGCCGTCAGGTTTAAATTGAAGTGTAAAACAATCGGTGAAACCTTCCCTTCTGAAAAGAAAGAACTCCTACCCAAGAGTTTGACAATGATCCAATAAAAAAATTAAGTTAGCCAAACGAAGACTGACAACAGTGAGAATATTTAACTCACTTGCAGTTTCAGAAATCATCTTAGTTTTTATTAAAATCAATAAAAACAAGAGAATTTCCAAGTTGATTTCTAGCAATATATATTCCTTAACTTTAAATCAGAAGAAAATAAATCAAAACACGAGATAAATTATTTATTCTGTCATCATAATAGTCAAGATCTTTAATTTTTCCTTTTAACAGTCATACAATAGATATGGGTTGTGATTATGAAAATCAAACTATCAATTTGTAAAAATTTGAGTATCCAAAACCCCTTTTCTCTGCTATTCTATTAGTTAGCTAGTCGATTTTTGTCCACTTATAGGGGGTTTAGGATGAGGTCTGATAAAAACCAGGGAAAGAAAAAAAGAAAGTGGCTTCGCATTACTGGAATTGTATTGCTTCTGTTAGTTGTTGGAGCCGGTGCATACGGCTTTACTGTATATAAATCGTTAACCGATGCTGTCTCCACGATGCATCAACCCATTAAGCGGGAGAAATCAGAAAAACGGATTGAAGAGGTCACATTTGAAGAACGGGAGCCTTTTTCTGTTTTAATGCTTGGTGTGGATGAACGTGAGGGCGATAAAGGGCGTTCTGATACGATGATTGTCTTAACAGTTAATCCTGGCGAAAAATCGGTTAAAATGCTCAGCATTCCACGTGATACGCGGACTGAGATTATCGGCAAAGGATTTGAAGATAAAATCAACCATGCTTATGCTTTTGGCGGACCGGAAATGTCAATGGATACGGTTGAAAATTTCCTGGATATCCCAATTGATTATTATATGCAAATCAATATGGAGGGCTTTCAGGATATTGTCGATGCAGTTGGCGGAATAACGGTAAATAATGATATGGACTTGAAGGTAGAAGGCGCTCATTTTCCTAAAGGAGAAATTACCTTAAATGGCGAGCAAGCTTTAATATATTCAAGAATCAGGTATGAGGATCCAAGAGGAGATTTTGGACGCCAGCTCCGCCAGCGCCAGATTATTCAAGAGGTAATTAGTGAGGGAGCCAGCCTTTCTTCTTTAACCCGATTTGGCGATATCTTTGAGGCGCTGGGTGATAATATTAAAACCAATCTCACTTTCAGCGAAATGGTTGACATTCAAAAGCATTATAAGGATGCAGGACAAAATATTCAGCAGATGACTGTGACAGGGACCGGCGACACGATCGGGAAAGTTTGGTATTTGATCGTCTCTGATGAAGAGAAATTACGCCTGCAAAACGAATTAAAAGGACACTTGGCTATTTAGGAAGATTGAGAGACAGTTTGCGAACTGTCTCTTTTCTATTTTCCAGATAAGCCTCACTGATTATAATCCCAGATAATCCTCCACTCCCCTTCCTCCTCCACCGCATAAACGTTTTGATGAATATCGAAATTTCCGTACTTCCCTGTGAATGTTTGAATGACTTCTGCTTTGTAGGCTAGCTCTATTGGCACTGATTCCTCTGTCATTTTCCAGTCTTTTATTTCTTCAGCCTTGCCGATATCATAAGTAAATGTTTCAACTCCAAAATGATTTAAAAAAACATGGGCCCGATCCTGGATATAATCACCCCTTTCAAAACGATCCTGCATCGTAGAATGAAATAGACTCCATGATTCCGAGAAGTTCCCTTCCTGTTCATATTGATAAAACTGATCGATTACTTCTTCAGCTTGATTGTTTGGATCAAGATGGATCATTCGAGCTATAAAAATTATTAAAAAAACAAATGCGGCTGCTCCAACGAGAAAACCTCTTTTCAACCATAAGTTTCTCTTTCTGTACATATCCAATCTCCTTTAAAAAATATCTCTATAAACACCATATGTACAAGTCGTCACGAATATTAATAGGACAACTTGATAATGAAGTAGGGATCAGGAAGCAGAGTGCACGTCCTGCCACTCAGTTCCCCTGCCTCCTTAGCTGCTCAAATAAGATTAATTTTTCATTTTCTACCGGCGAAAATGACGTTTTCTTAGCCGAAAACGTCATTATGGTGGCTAATAACGTCATTTTCTCGACTAGAGGGATTTTTTAACAGCTGTTATCTTAGAGCTACCCGGGAATAAAAGGATAGGCGCGCTTTCCTGAAAGGAATTTCAAATGGAGAGCTTTGAGGAATTAGCCGAGCAATACAATCCGATGATCCACAAAATCATCCGCTCCCTCCATCTATACAAAAATGA
Source organism: Bacillus sp. V3-13 (assembly GCF_002860165.1). Classification (GTDB taxonomy): domain Bacteria; phylum Bacillota; class Bacilli; order Bacillales; family Cytobacillaceae; genus Bacillus_BJ. The sequence continues at coordinate 8,834 of NZ_PGUZ01000057.1, forward strand.
GGATGAGTTTTACCAAATCGCATTAATCGGCTTGTGGGAGGCTAAAGAAAGGTTTAATTCGGAGAAAGGGGTATTTTTGAACTATGCCTATACTTATGTAAAAGGGAAGCTTTTATCAGAGCTGGCCAGACATGTGAAGAACGAAGAGCGCAGCGTTTACCCTGAAGAAGGGTTTTGGGAATTGATCGAGGACCTGAGTTCTGATCGGCCGTTAGAAAGGAAGGTATTACTCTCCTACTGTGAGCCGCTAAATGAGAAGCAAACTAAATGGGTTCTCTATACTTGCCTTGACGGGATGACAATAAAAGAAATTGCCGAAAAAGAATCGGTATCTGTGTCAGCGGTCAAGGGATGGCGAAAAGGAGCAAAGGAGATAATTAAGGAACATTTAACAGCTGATTATAACCTATAAAATAGTAAAAGGTGAAGATGATCTTGGTGATCATCTTCACCTTTTGCTTAACTTTAAAGTGGAGCATTGGCTGATAGATTCTAAAAGAAAGATTTTCTCCTGGGCAGTAAGCATTCTCCAGCTTCCTGCTTTGATCTTCATTTCACCCACTCCTTCTATTTTTTAAATTATTCTGCTCAATAACATTCATTTGCAAGATGATTCTAAAAGTTGCTACTTTATTTATACCGCCTTTTTACATAAATAAAACCCCAATTCCTCCAACAAAATGTGACTATTTTCTCTTTTTACTTAAAATTCAAGTTATTTTCAGACTAATCTCGGCAGTTTTTGTCGTTTCATATTCAATATTTAATCCCAGGTAGCACCAGGTTATGAAAGTTTTCCGCTCGAATCTTTCTCCGAGTGATTTTGCTATATTCATATCGGCAGCTCCATAAATTGGTTTCAAAGGGGAAAATTGAAGTTTTTTGTTTTATTTTGTAATAATATGTTGAAAAATTCACGAATATTGATATAATTTTACAAAGCCACACCTTAAGTAAAATGTAATAGGTATATATGCTCATTATAAATTCTACCAGCTGTAAACAATAATTTAATTTCTATAAATTATGTGAAACTAGGTAAATCCATAGAGGAGGAGAAGAATAAAATGAATGATCTAAACTATATTACAGCACTCTTAGAGAAACGTTCTTTCTTCAGTGAATATCAGCCTCTTTGGAATACAGAGACAAACTCGATTTTCGCTTATGAAGCTTTTTTTCGGATTGAAGACGGCACCAGTCCTCTGGTCATCTTCCAGGATGCACGCGACGCGGGCCTTCTTTATGAGCTTGATACTGCATCTATCCAAAATGCTATAAAGAACTATCCTTTTTTTAAAAAATATTTCCTGTTCGTTAATGTTTTCCCATCATCATTAATCCATGACAAATTTCCAATGTTTATAAAAGGCTTAATGAATCGTTTTCCTGAAATTAAAGGGGAGATCATCTTTGAGATTAATGAAGCCGCTCTTGAAGAAGACTGTTGGAACAAGGATATTTTTTCAGATCGTTTGGAGTTCTTAAGATCAAGCGGCTTTCAAATTGCATTTGATGATTTGCCGATTACTGAGTTATCGCTGACAAAGATCAGGCGCCATGAACCGGAATTTGTGAAATTGGATCATACATATTCCATTCAGCTATCAGAATCATTAGTGAAACAACAAAGCATTGAATATTTGCTTTCATACATAAATCGAAAAAACATGTTGGTTCTCGAGGGAATCGAAACAGCAGAGGACCTTTTGGTGGCCAGGAATCTGGGGGTTCCGTTGCTGCAGGGTTACTATATTGCAAAGCCTGTAGTATTGGATTCTTTTCAAGAACATATTTCAGCAAGTATGGACTAGAAATTTATACAACGCCAGCGGGAACAGGGGGAGAAGTATTTATGAACAAGGGGAAGCTAAAGAAACTGAATTTAAAGCTGGGAACAAAGATTAATTTAATAGTGCTAACCATTGTTTTATTGTTTTCAGCTGTGATCGGGACAGTTGTTGCGCGTGAGGTAACGAAAGGAATTAAAAAGGTTGCTGTTGAAAAAGCTAAGGGAGACTTAAGCCTTGCCTCAAGTTATATAGATGAGAAATACCCCGGTGACTGGACAATTAAAAATGGAAAGCTTCAGAAAGGTAAAGTTGTCTTGAATGATAACTTTGAAGTTGTCGATGAGATTGGAAAATACACTGGAGATACGGTAACCATCTTCCAAGGTGACACAAGGATTTCGACGAATGTCATGAATGACGGAAAACGGGCTGTCGGAACCACTGTATCATCAGAAGTTGCCAACACAGTGATTAAAAAAGGAAAGAATTTTTACGGGGAAGCCGAAGTTGCCGGTAACTTCTATCAAACCGCTTATATGCCGATTAAAGACAAAAGTGGAGAAGTTGTCGGTATTTTCTATGTCGGGGCCTCCCAAAGCGTGATTGATGAAACATTGCGCAGTTTTTACATAATATTCGCAATTGCTTTAGCAATTATTTTACCTGTGGCGTTTTTCATGGTTGTCCTTTTTACAAGAAGATTAAGAAAAAGGCTCGATAAAATTACTGTTGCAATGGACCAGGCTGGCAACGGGGATTTTACGACGAATGTCGATGATTCTGCAGGTGATGAAATCAGCAAGCTAACCGCCAGCTACAATCAAATGAAAGACAATTTGCGGCATATGATTAACCAGGTAATGCAGACATCCGAGCAGGTTGCCGCTTCTTCCGAAGAGCTGACAGCAGGAGCGGAGGAAACAAGCCGTGCTACAAAAGAAATCACAGCCGCAATTCAACAGGTTTCAAGCGGTGCAGAAAATACAACTACAAGCCTTGAAGAAACATCAAAATCCATGGAAGAGATTACGAACGCGATCCAGTTGATTGCAGAAGCGTCCTCATCGATCGCCGAAGCCGGCTTAAAGGGCTCAGAACAAGCGAAACTAGGCGGAGAATATGTAAGCGACACCGTCCGGCAAATTCATGCGATTGATCGCTCCGTCAATCAAAGTGGCGAGGTCATCAAACTGCTGGATAAACGATCACAGGAAATCGGCGAGATCACAAAAACGATCTCCGATATTGCCAACCAGACCAACTTGCTCGCCTTGAATGCGGCGATTGAAGCAGCACGAGCCGGAGAGCATGGAAAAGGCTTTGCCGTTGTCGCGGATGAAGTTCGTAAACTCGCTGAGCAATCCCAGCAATCTTCAGCGCAAATTTCGGAAATGATTAAAGAAATCCAGACAGATATGACCCGATCAAACGAATCGATTACCCAAGTCAAGTCAGAAGTAAATGAAGGCCTGGGAATCGTCCAAAAAACGGAAGATGCTTTTAAAGAAATTATCGCTTCGATGGAAGACATGGGCGGACAAATTGATGAAATGGCCGCATCCGCGGAGCAAATGTCGGCAGGAGCACAGGAAGTTTCAGCAACTGTTACAAGCGTAACGGCTGTTTCCAGGGATTCTTCCCTGCATGCACAAACGGTTGCAGCGGCCACAGAGCAACAATTGGCAGCGATGGAGGAAATCTCTACATCTGCAAGCTCAATGTCAGATATGGCTGTCAATTTACAGGAGCTTGTCAGCCGTTTCAAAGTTTAAACATCTATAAGGTGAAAACAGACAACATGGCAGGCCCGGATACTCGGTTCCTGCCAATTTACGCGGAAAGGAAAAAACATGCTCTATACACAAGATGAACTTGTTTTCATTAAAGAAAACCTGGGAAAGCGCCCATTAACAGAGATCGCCAAGCAATTAGGACGGTCACCAAAGTCATTGGAAATGACGCTGATCCGGAAAATGGGCACATCCAATACGAAAACAAGCACCGGAAACATAACTGCCGGCGAGCTGGCGAAACTTTTGCAGGTAGACAGAAATACGGTTATAGGCTGGCTTGCCCGGCATGGGCTGCCTTACAAAGAGCAGATTACCAGATATAAAAAGAAATTCACATTCATCGACGTCGAACAATTTTGGAAATGGGCTGCACATAATAAAGAAAAAATCGATTTTTCAAAAATGCATCCTAACTCCCTACCCCCTGAGCCCGATTGGGTCAGGGAGGAACGCAAATACAAAAAGGACCGGAACTATTGTCCATGGACCATTTTAGAAGAAAAGCAGCTTTTAGAATGGGCCCAATCCGGGCTAAGTATGCAAGCCATTTCTGAAAAGCTGAACCGGACACTTAGCTCTGTTGTGAAGAAATATGAGCGGTTAAAGGATCGGGAGTCCCTGATACATAATAAACAGATATAACTTAGTAAAGCATCCCAACTCTTGGGTGCTTTTTTGATTATCTTTTCCAATCTTCTTCAAGATCCTTTGGATTTGAAGGCTCCTGCTTATGCATGCGTTCTTCGTCACCTTGCTCAGGATGGTCTTCTTCTGGCCCATCTGCTTTTTCCGGTTCTTCCTTCTCTTGATGATCGTCATTTGCCGGAGGCTTAAAATTTTCTTCCTGTTCTGTTTCTTGCTCATCCCTTTCTATCTCATTCTGATCTTCTTCCTTTATGCCGCTGTTATCAGGAACTGGTTTTCGCTCATTTTGTTGTTCATAACCTTGATTTTGGTTCCCTGCCGGTTGCTTATTTTGTTGTTCTTTATGGTTGATATCAACCTTTGAAGTATTGCTGCTGTTATTTCTCTCTTCTTTTTTTACAGCCTCCGGCATCTGCTTATTGTCTGAACCAACAGTTGGTGTACGTGTTCCAGCAGGTGGAGATTCCTCTTTCGGTAAATCATTGCTTTGATCCTTGGCATTTGAATCGTTCAGTTTATTCTTTTCTAAATGATTATTCCCTTCATCGGATTGCCACGTGTTTTCCCAAAGCTCCTTTAACTCTGCAATTGATCGGCTGCGGATGGTTTCTTTGCTGATGTTATGGCCTTTGTTTATTAAATCCTGATAAGTAATATATTTATTTATAGACAGATTTGCTTTATGGGCTTCATTCAAGATGTTCTTATTTTCTTTTTTAACAGAAACCTCAGCATCGACCTTTTTTTCATTAAGCGAGGCCGTCAAAGTACTTTGGATATCATCCTCGAGCTCATTCAAATTTTGCTTAAGCGGCACAACTGTAACAGCTACCATCCCTTTTTTATCTCTTTTCAAATATTTCTTTTCGACAGTATGGCCGATAAATTCATCAATAAACGTATATAAATTTGTACCTTGAGCTGAGATCGATTTCATTACTTTGTGTCCATCATCATTGACAGGAATAACTTTCAGTATATTCAGCTGCTGATCGACATGAACCTCAATGGACGGGTTAATATCGATTGCGACTACATACGAATCTTGTTGAGATTGCGAGTTAAAAAGAAAATAACCGATGACAGAGAGCATCAAAATGGCAGCGAGTGGTAAATAATTAATTGGTCGAAACCGATTATCTCTCTTTTCAGAATAGGTGTAAGGCTGGCCCATTCGCGGCACATCATTTTCAGGCCGGGGAACATTTTTAAAAAGGCCTCCCTCGCACATTATCACCACATATTCCGGGGTCACCTCTATAACAATTCCCTGATAGATTTTATTGTTCAGCATCATTGTTCATCTCCCACTGGAATGCGGATATATTGAGATAGCTGGCGCCATTCCGGATGCAGCCTCAGTATAATTAACGCAATTAAATATTTCCGGTATCTTTCGACCGTTTTAACAGAATGTCCTGTTTTTTTGATGAAGAGTGTAGTAGGCAGCCGTTTTTCCCTCGAAAATTCCTCAACCATTTCTGGTAAACTGACAAACTGGTGTGAAATTAACATCATTTTTTCCCTTGTGTCTTTATGCTTTGGTGCATAGTGCTCGAGTTCTTCAAAAAGAATACCGAATTCGTTTAAGATCTTCTTAAACTCCAAAATTTCCTCGATCAATTCTTTCTCCTGTAAAGATTGCTGGTAAGAATGAAGAGACTGCTTTTCCTCACATTCTTCGTCCTGGTTGGAATGACCGGCTTTTTGTTCTTTTCTGAAAAAATCGATTAGATCTCTTTTGATAAGAAGATAGGCATAATTTAAAAAAGTTCTCCCTCGCTGGCCATTATATGTATCAATCGCACGATTAAAAGCCAATAAGCTGACACTTGCCTCTTCGTCGCTCCAGCTAATATAGCGGCCTGTAATATGGCCGGCGGCATTAATGATATATGGGCGGTAATGGCGAATGATCGTTTCTCTATCTTTTTCGCTTCCGCTTACCGCCGCTGAAATTAATATACCAAGCTCTGAATCTTGCAATTGACCACCCCCAAGTACCTACCAGATAATCATACGTTTAAAGTTTAAAGGGGTAAAGAAGCTTTTTAGATGCTTTTTTCATTTCCTTAATTAATGGATTCATGAGAATAAAATACAAATAGAAGGAGCCAACCGCGTGGCTCCTTTGACCTTTCAATCTTCACCGTCTTCTGAGTTTTCTCCTTCTTCACTGTTTACGTCTCTATTTTGCTTTTGTTGGTCTTTATACTGCTTGTCTGCTTGTTCTTGTTGTCTGCGAGACTGTTCTGCTTGTTGCTTTGCTAATTCTTCTTGTTGTTTGCGAGCCTGTTCTGCTTGTTCTCTTTGTCTTTTTTCTTGCTCTGTTTGCTGCTTGCGGGCTTGTTCCTGTTGTTCCCGCTGCTGTTCTGCTTGTTCTTCCTGTCTTTCACGTTCTTGTTCAGCTGCTTCCCTGGCCGCTTGTTCCTGTTCTTTTTTACCCTTTTCTAATTCCTTTTGTTTTGCTAAGCCTTGCTCTGCTTGTTTTCTATTATTTTCTGTGTTCACACCAATATTATTTAAATTATTTTGCTCTTCGTTATCTTCGTTTTGTCCTTCATTATCGTCTTCTTGCCTGTCGTTGGAATTTCCTTCTTCATTCCGTTCGGCCAGTTCTTCAGCTGCTTCTTCTCTTAATTCATTAAGTTCCTTTTCGGCTTTTTCCTGGATTTTTCTGATTTTCTTATCGGCTTCTGTCTGGGTCATTTCACCTTTTGCAAGCTTTTCTTGAATTTTGGCAAGCTTCTCGGCTGCCTCCTGCTCTATTTCGGAATACTCCTTTACGATTTCAAATTCTACCTTCTGTTTCTTAATATCTCCCAATGATTTTTCCAATCGTTCTATTGCGGCTGTATCGTTTGATTTTTCCGCTTCTTCTATCGCCTCTTCGATTAAATCTTCTTTTTGATTGATCACTTTACCAACTAGTGTTCCAAGATCAATATTTAACTCTTTCGCTATTTTTCCAAAGCCCATCTTTTTATTCTTTAATAAATCAACAATTTCCGCTTCCGTCTTTCCGCTTTCCTCAGCTAAAGCCAAGACTTTGACAATTTGTCCAAATCCAAGGCCTTCTGCACGCAGTGCTTGTACCTTTTCTGTATCTAACTCCTTAACCACGCCCGCTACTATAAAAGCTTCCTTTTTAGTAGATTTCACTTCCTCTAATTTATTGTCTGCCAACGAGTCTTCGCCAGGGATATCGAGTGCAGCAGTTTGCTCCAACTTACTCGTTAACTGATCCTTTACCTCTCCGTTTATATCCGAATCCAATACCACCTGCGCAACCTTATCTCCTGCTTGCTGCAAGGAAGCTAAATATTCATCAATTAAGTTCGTAATATATTGATCTTGATCTGTCCCGGCGAGTTCTGCCAGTTCTGAAAGCCGCTCCTGAGAAAATTGAAGCAATAATTCGGTTTCCTTTACATCATTAAAAGTAAAAAACAACTGCAGGTCTTCAGACAGCTTGTCAAAGAAATAGGCAAAACTATTATCTGGTGTCGCGCCTGCTGACACTTGGGAAACTGGCGCGTTTATTGTGTCGTTAATTGGCGCTGTCTCTCCTTCTGCATAAGCCGCAGTGCTAAGCAGTAAGCCTCCCATAAAAACTCCGCCCGAAATGAGCCTCTTAATATTTCTGTTCATTGAACTTCTCTCCTTATAAAAAATAAGAAAAGATGAAAAAGCCATAATTTTCGCCGCACTGGTGTTGGCAGCTGGCTGACATAGGTTTTAACCCCGTTAGTCCCTCTAGCTTTGCGTCGCCATTTTTCAATGGTTTTGCCTTTATCAACTTTTCTAGTATTCTATACGATTTGATGTCGAAATTTGAGGGGGGATTTTGCGAAATAAATTTACGACATACAGTAATTTGATGGAGTTTTCGCCATAAAAAGTATAAAATATTGAAGAAGATTGAATTCTCTATTTTTACGCAGAAAATAGCCCGAGCCAGGAATGAATAGAATAGTGTCCAAAAAATATTTTATATAGGAGAGATTTGGAATGAAAGTTGATAAACTCCTTACCGATTTCTTAAAAGACTTTAAAAAAACAGAAGGCTATCAGAACCTTTCACCTTCAGAAAAAGCAGAAATTGATGAATTGCTGGATTATCAAATCAAAAATATAAGAACAGGAACAAAAAAACAAAAAAGTTCTGTGCGAAAAGCAAAACCTGTAATGACGTACCAATTGAAAGTATCACTAAAAGGTATCCGGCCGCCTATTTGGAGACGAATCGAAGTGCATAGCGAGTTAACCTTCCACCAGCTGCATGAAGTGATTCAAGTAGCAATGGGTTGGGAAAATTATCATTTATACAGCTTTGAATTCAATGATGTTTTGATTGAGCTTCCCGAGGATGAATTAGAAACTGGGTTTTTCCTTCCTAATATGCGGGAAACAGCTGATTCAAGGAAAGAAAAGTTAGGAGACTGGATTCGAACGGAAAAGGATAAATTCCTCTACACCTATGATTTCGGAGACAATTGGGAGCATATCGTGAAAGTAGAAAAGATTGAGGAAGTATCCGAAAAGCCAAAATACCCCGTTTGCCTGAAAGGAAAACGTGCTTGCCCACCGGAAGACGTCGGAGGTATTTATGGCTATTCAGCTCTGTTGGCCGCTTTTCAAGATCATAGCGACCTCCAGCTTGACCAAGAGGAAAAGGAATACATGGAGGAGCTGCGGGAATGGTATGATCCTATTGATCCGGAAGCGTTTGACATTGAAGAAGTTAACCAATCTCTAAAAAAAGTTTTGACAAACAGGAAACGATAATAGCTTGTCTTTAAGAGTGGATTTAATTATCCACTCTTTTTTTTGATCAAGATGGCTTTTTCCCCCTAGCCTCGTTTATTGAGCTTTCTTTTTCCGTACGGCCTGGCAATAGTAACTGCGAAGCACCAAATCTAGCCCAAAAAGATATAACGGACATTAAATAAAGGTTGCTTACGATAAACGCGGTGTTTTTTTGTGATTTTTTTCTACTAAATTCTTCAAAATGCCCTTTTTACGACCAAAATCATACCCTTTATGCAAGTAAAATTACGATTACTATTAAAAACTCTGTCGTTCTTTATCGAGAACTTTTTTATTTATAGATGTTCTTTATCAAGTTATTATTAGATTACTAGCAATTAGGAGGTTAAAGCCATGCCATTATTATATATGAAAGAAATCTTTACTCCCTTAAAACTAATCGGAATTAAATTCTTCATAATAAAAGAAGGCCATACGTATATGAAAATCTGGAACAGACCTCGAAGAAGGATCTTTAACTAATACAATTGTATAGCTGAAAAATGGGATAAGGATCTTTTGCCGTAACAGCCAATCATTGGCGAGTATCGGCAAGGCCTTTTTTATTGTATATAAATACTTACTTTAAACTTCTCGATATAGAATACGATTATCTTTATTTGTTGCGCTTTTGGCTTCGCTTGGGTTGATTGTCTATCCATTTAGATAAAAAAACTAGCTTAGCAATCAGCCAAGCCAGCAAAAACGAAAACAAATTATTTTCTTCCCCATTTCTTCTTTTTGGATTCAATCTATTATGCTACTCCCAACACTTCACGAATGTTTGTTTTATAAACATCTGCTTTAGGTCCGTAAAAAAATGATTATTTTCCAGCATTAAAAGTAAAGGAAGAACAGGTATCTTTAGTTTAATGAAAAAGGACAGTTCTTGAGTGCTTATTCAAGCTTTTCAAGGACTGTCCTTTTCATAGAATAAAAATACAAAAGAATGGACTAATATATATCACTTTTCCTTCGCATTACCTTTCCAGTATTCTAGTACAATAATGGTATTCTTTCTTGATATCGTTTCACCAGTTCCCTGTTATACTCATCCGCCCCATCAATATTCCCGCTTAAGAAAACAGGAGGTTCAAACCCAGTATCCGCTATTATTTTAATAGCTTCTGCGAAGATAGCATTTAAAATCACTGCTCCAACTACAGTTGAAGTCGGGGCAAAGGGAACCTTTACCTTATCATATGACAATATCGCATCTCCACTAACTGAGTGATTATCTATTGCCAAATCTACAGAGTTAAATAAATACTTACCACTTTTGTGCCTTGATGGCTGACTTATGGAGTAATCCAATGAAGTGATTCCGATGACAAATGCACCCATATGGCGGGCCTTCTCGGCGACATCTATCGGCACCGGATTCCTTCCGGATGTCGACAATACAAACACCACATCATTCACTTGTATATCTTGATCGTTCAGAAATTCTTTGGCATAGTCGTTTTTCCGCTCTAATTCCGATGAACGCAGAGCCCCTTCATGCAACATTAAGGGTTCTACTAAAATGGGTTTTATCGGCACCAATCCACCTGCACGGTAAAATACTTCTTCGGTAAGAATATGGGAATGTCCGCATCCAAACAATTGAATAATGCCGCCCTTTTGAATAGCTTCAGCGACTTTCTCGGCTGCTTTTTTCAGCTTATCTTTTTCAGTTTGTTCAACCAGATCAATTCTTTCTTTCGCTTTTATAAAATATTCATTGAGCATTGTTTTACCTCCTTACAAGGCTAATAATTTCTGCCACTTTGCTTGGCACAGTTTCACCTGTTCTTTTATCAATTGTGGACCCAAATATATGAGGCATAAATAACGGTATGCCGCAATTCTGCACCGAACTTACAATTTCTGCTATATTATCAGTGGATATTCCCCCTGCTGGTTCCACCGCCTTAATCCCTTTGCGTGCCGCAACCTTACATAAATAAATCAGTTCTTCCAAATGTTCCAATCCATTTAAAGGCATGAATTTAATTGATTCTACCCCGATGTACACAGCGAGCTCGACCAATTCTTCAACCGTCAGCTCCATCCCTGTGGGCAGCTTCACAAATCCAACTCTCCCAGAAGGAGCTACAAGACCATTAACCATCTGGCTGATTTCTAACGCATCTAAGTACCCTCGCGAGTAACCGGCCATTTCAAAAGGTTGGTTGAGGTGCCCCGGGTTAGAGTCTGCAGCAATTTTCAAAGCTCTATGCCAGTTTTCTGAATTCCCGCCTTCACCGAGACCTATACTGACAATCGGTGCTGCTTCTTTTATTTCTTTTACTTTATTGATTCCGGTTGCAATTTCAGCAAAATCTGAAGCAACTATTCCCGGCACGACATAGCCTTCTCCGGCTTCCATGATTTCTATTGCATTCTGTTTATGCTTTGCTAAAAAATTGAACAATACAAAGTCTTCTAATCTATTGAGTTTTAAAAGCTTCACTTTTTGCACCTTCAATCAACATAACGATGTTTTCTATCGCGACTTCAATAATTTTTCGGCCTTTCTCCCTAGTGGCCAGCTTCGCATCCCCTAATACGGCGGAGCTTGTAAATTCTTCCCATGGTGTAGGTGTTACATCGGCACTACTCGGGATTTTCGGTATATCTGTAACAGCTTTTTTCATATCTACATGTTCTTCAGCCAGATAAAGCATATAAGAAGTTTCAATTTCACACGCATGGAAATATGTTGCATGTGATGACTCTGTTTCCCTTACTTGAGCGATTACCTTTGACGTGTCCGGGTAGAACAAGTACAGAGTTTTCAAATTGGGAACTTGATCATAAAGGATGCGGGCCGCCTCTTTCAATGCAACCGAATTGCCCAGATGAGCATTTATAATTGCAAACACTCTAAAACCCTGTTCATACAGGCTGGTTCCTAAATCCACCAACAAACTGATTAAAGTTTGGTTGCTAATGTTGAGGCTCCCGGGAAAGTTTTTAAGACTCCAAACCTGTCCATAAGGCATTGTTGGCAAAACAAATGCTTCTGTATGTTCGGCAATAATAGTGGCTAATCTCTCGGCCAGTATATTGTCAGTTCCAAGTGGTAAATGGGGCCCGTGTGCTTCAACAGCACCGATCGGCAAAATTGCCACCCTGCTTTTAAGGATTTTTTCTTTTATTTCAAAGGAATTTTCAGTTTGAAAAATCACGCATGTAGCCTCCTTCCTATTTCTTAAAGGAGAAGCATCTTGCTGGGTTTTTTATAAAAAACTTTTCGATTAACTTCTGTCCATCATATCCTTGCCTGTTAGCATCTTCTATAAAGCGCGGCACCCATTTCGCAATAATAAATTCCAAGCCCAGCCCATAGTCATAATGTTTATAATAGGTTTTTCGAGCCGTGTCTCCACTTATGAGGATTTGGTCCTCATATCCCTTTTTCACCAGTTCCAGGATGCAATGGATGCGTGTACTTTCGGGTGCATATTTAATTTTGGCAATCCCATCAAAGCATAAAAACGCACCTGTGCGTGCAATTTGTTCGTGGTAGAACGGATCAGGATTTCGATCCATATGGCCAAAGCTCATATGTGATAAATCAATTCCTTCACTTTTTAAAAGTGCAATTTGCTCAAGTCCCATTGTTCCTGCTTCAGTATGTGAGTGGATAGGTGCTTTAGTCTCCTTATGGGCTCGCGCTACAGCACGTAAAGTCTTTTCTTCCAATGGAGTGATCCTATTGTAGCCTGTACCGAATTTAACCTGGCCAGCCTTAAAAGGAGTTCCTTCCAGGCCTGCTTCCACTTCTGCTATGACGAAATCAGTCAATTCGTTTATAGTTTTTGATTGAATCCACTCATGGTAAGTTACGTAATCTCCCAATATTGGCTTCAATTCCTTTTGAATCTTTGCATTCCATAGGAAGCTTTTATTAAAACCCGCAGTGCCAACTATATGAATATCCAATTCCTCAGAAATTTCCTGTACAGCTTTTACATCACGTCCATAGTCAATTGCAGTAGCATCGACAATCGTTTTTCCACCATGGCTCTTAAAATCATTTACATCAAGCTTCGATTTTTCCTTATCCTCCAGTAACAGGTCATGAGCCTCCTTTTCCAACCAGAACGGCGGACGGCAAACAATATGCTCATGGGAATAAGTAAAACCTAATTCTTTAGGTGAAATGTCTCCTCTAAGAGTTCGAATAAAGCTCAAGCTGATTCCTCCCAACAACTCAGATACTCAGAGTAAATAAAGGGCATTAGCTGCCCTTTAGTATTTTCATAATTTACAAGAATAACTCGGCAAGCAACTTGATAATCGGCCCTAAAATAAACATATCTGAGTCAGCCGCCCACATTGCTGTGTCCGGCACGGTGCTTGAAATAAGCATTTTAACCATAATATATTGGCCCCACGCAACTACTGTAGAAGTGACGAACCCTCCAAGGAGAGCACCTCTTACCCCGCCCGTTGCGTTTCCAAAAACACCCGCAGTTGCCGAATGGAAGAAGAGTACGATCATAGTCGGAACAAAAACGTAACCTACAGTATTTCCAATCACAACTAGCCAAATCAATGCACCTGCAAAAGCCCCCAAGAAGCCTAAAATGACTGCGTTTGGTGCGTAAGGGAATACAATTGGGCAGTCCAGCGCAGGCCGTGCTCCTGGAACTAATTTTGTTGCAATACCGTTAAAAGCAGGAACGATTTCTCCAATAAACATCCTTACTCCCATAAGTACAATCGCAATACCGCCGGCAAATGTTAAGGATTGAATTAAAGAATAGATCATAAAATTTTGATCGCCTGACTGTGCAATTAATTCCTTTGCTTCCGGTGTTCCTTTTGTTGATAGAATAATAGCGCCAACTAAAAATAACAGTCCCATTGTTAACGCGGTGATTACATTAGAGTCTCTTAGAAACTCCAAACCCTTAGGCAGTTTTATTTTCTCTGAGTCATTCTCTTTGTTTCCAAGAACCTTCCCTAATAGGCCACTGATAAGCGCAACCGATGCAGAGGTGTGCCCTAAGGCAACATTGTCATTCCCTGTTATCTTTCTCATAAGTGGCTGTGTTACTGCTGGTTGAAGTGTCCAATATAATCCCATAATGATTGAAAGAAAGATGACAAGTTTGCCAAATGAAACATCCCCTGCTGAATGGACTGCAATTCCCGCAAAAACCGTTGTTGTCCAAAACATCATATGGCCTGTAAGATATATAAACTTAAACCTTGTAAAACGGGCAAGCAGCACGTTTATTAAGAACCCCAAGGTCATCGCGAGCGTTACGGCACTGCCATATTTCGCATTAAAATCATTTTGGCCCATAAATGTCCCTAATGAATCCGCCTTAAGATTAAAGACTTCTTTCCACATAGGTTCGAATATATTTAATGCACCTACAATGACCGCTGCACCGGCATTAATAATCAGGAAGCCGATTATGGCCTTAAATGTTCCACTGATAACCTGACTTGATGTCTTTTTCTGCAAAAGCAGACCCAGCATTACAATAAAGCCCAGTAGAATGGCTGGTGTACCAAAAATGTTCGTGGCAGTCCATCGAATGATTTCCATTTAAGTTTCCCCCTCTTAAATAATTAGTTATTTTATATGTTTCTCTAAAGCTGTCTTTATTTCATTAAGGTCGAAATAGTTTTGGACAATAATGATTTTTGCGACGGTATTTGTTAATGATTGGGAAAGCTCATTGCTTGTTACAATATAGTCGGCAGACATGCTGGATGCCGAAGATACATCAGTATGCTCAACGTCTGCTGCGATTCCTATATCTCTTAAAACCGTTTCAACATTCATTCTTAAAATTAAGCTTGTTCCCTGCCCCAACCCGCATACACATAAAATTCTCATGATCATTCCCTCCCAATAATTGTTTTTATATCATTGTAGTTTGTGGCCTCTTTTAGCTTTTCAACATTAGCCGGATCATTTAACAGAGTCATTAGTTTTTTTAGAATAAGAAGATGCTCTTCACTGGATGAAGCACCGAGAGCGAAAACCAGCTGTACAGGATCATTGGAGCTGCCAAACTCAATTGGATGTCTTAATTGGACAAACGAGACGGAAGCTTCCTTTACACCATCCTCCGGTCTTGCGTGTGGCAATGCGATTTGTGGAGCAAGGACAAAATAAGGCCCGTTTTTTTGAAAAGACTGCAGCATTGCTTCAACATAGGAACTCGTAACGGCTCCCCCTTCAACAAGTAGCTGGCCTGCGGCTTTAATTGCATCTTCAGGAGTAGGTGCCTCTACTGCAACCGATACGAGATTCTCTTCCAAAAACTTCATGATGTTAACTCCTCATATTAAAAGTTTGTTTCTTTTTCTATTTGAATAAATATCTACCATTCTTAAAATCTCTTCCGGAGTTTGAGCAGCAATGAGTGACTCTATATTTTTGGGATTCGATAGCATAGCTGTCAATTGTGAAAGCGCCTTTAAATGCGTTTGTTCATCTATAGCGGCCAGTACAATGATAAGATTAGCGTCATGTATATGGTTTTCCGAGAAAGATACACTCTTGGATAGGCGCAGCAGGCTCATACCTAGTTTCCTCACGCCATCCTCCGGCCTGGCATGCGGTACTGCCACTTTTGGTGCAATGACAATGTATGGACCCATTTTCGTGATAGTGTCAATCATTGACTGTACGTACTCTTCATTGACAGTCTCATCTTTAACTAAGGGATCCGCCGCTATCTTAACAGCATGCTTCCAGTCGATAGCCTCTGTGATAAGCTGAATTTTTTCTTTAGTTAGCAACGATTTTAATTCAGGCTTTTTATCTTCATAAACGGCTTTTTTGGGTTGATATAAATATTGTCTCAATTCCTTTAGCATACTATCTTCGTCAGTCACATTTGCATATTTATGGATAATCTCCATTACAGCATCAACAGAGTTCCGAAACTTCCCTTTTGTATCAGAAATAGCATTAACCTTTCTTAACAATCCCTCTTTTTCAGATTCCGTCAGTATCGGACTTACAACAAACACGGGTTTATCTGTTTGAATCGGAGTAGTAGAAATAACGAAGTCTGCTTCATGATGGTTTCTCTCATATTCCCTTAATGAGACGGATCCGATAATATCTATTGTTGAGAATAGGCCTTCAAGTTGGTGCTCTAAAATTCTTGATGTTCCCACCCCATTTGTACAGACGAGGATGGCTTTCTTTCTTGCTGCTGGCGTTATTCCTGACCTTTTCACCCAACCCCCGAAATGCATCGCTATCAATGCAGTCTCATCCTCATTAACTTCTTTGCCCAAAGCTTCCTCAAGATGATGGATAACTTTTTTTGTTATTAAGAAAATATCTTCGTATTTTTCTTTTATTAAACCTGCGACTGGGTTCTCCACCTCCAATCCATACTTAATCCGATAAAAAGCCGGTTTTACATGAAGGAGCAGGTTTCTCACAACAAGCTCACGTTTTTCCAAGAAAATACAGGCGTATTTTTGAAAATCGACTACCATGTGCTCAACAACCCTGGATAAAATTAATGTGTCATTGTTTATATCTTCGTAAAAGCTTTCTGAAGCCTGCACTTTCGAACTTAATAAATGTTTCGTGATGTATAGTATTTCATCCTCAGGAAATCTTGCGTTGAATAATTCTGCAAGCTTTTTACCGATTTTTATTGCTGCATCGTATTCGTTCGCTTGTCGTAATATCTCTTTTTCTACTGGGTCAATCCATACTTTCTTTCCTTGCTCCAATCTCTTGCCAAAAAACCACAGCCTGAAAACCAAGCTGTGCAAAAAATCATCAGTAAATTGGAGTTTTAGATTCTTTTCAACTTCAGACACAATTGAATGGACTGCTTTAAGCTTTTCTATTTCAAACAGATCTAAACCGTTCGTATTTGCCCCATTTAAAAAGAATGGTATTTTTGTCATTAGATCTTGCCAGCTAAGCACAGGCAAAACGAGTGAAAGATAAAAAACAATGGCCTTTCTTTTATCCTCCTCAGCACCCAGCAAGACATAACCTTTTTTACGTTCAAATTCTATTTTCAAATGATATTTTTCCAGATCGTCCTTTAAAACTTTTAAATCTTCAATAATAGTGTTTCGGCTCACCCTTAATCTTTCCATCAGGTCATCAATATAAATGGGAGTATTAAAGCCCATAAGATATAAGGCTAACCAGGCTTTGCGCTCTTTTGCTGAGTATTCATAATGCCAGGTTTGCACATTCTTTATTTTTTGCGGTATCTGCTTCTTTGCAGTCTCATCCATATTGAAACCGGCTGATCGTGTATGTTTTATCACGGGAAGTTGATTTTCTTTTAACCAGCCATTGATCTTATCCATGTCATAGTAAATGGTGCGCCTGGAAATATTGAACTTTTCCATAATCTCTTTTAATGGAACATACGATTGGGCGTTAACCAAATGCGACAGAATCAAAGTACTTCGCTGGTCTAAAGACACTTAGCGTCCCCCCTTTTTGTGATACTTAAATAAAAAGCACGAAATTTCTACTATTAACTACAATATAATTCAGAAAACTACAAATGTTGAGACCAAATAACGTTCAATTATTTGTGCAAGCATTGTACTTTTAAATTTTTCATGTCTTATTATTTGTAGGAGACCCATTAATGAGTTAGGATTCGTTTTGGAAAAGGTATTGACATAAATTTATGATTTCCTGTTCTAAAGTTAATTCATTGAAGGGGGTAAGCGGGGCCAAGGAAATGGGCTGATTGTTTAACTTCGCCTAAAAGATATGATAAGAACACAAAAGCATGTTGTTTGATCTAAAAGAACATAACAGTCTCAAAGAAAAGGTTGTCAGGCTACCATGGTGTAGAAACAATATAAGATAATCACGCGTTGACAGAGTTTTTTCGGTAACTATAAGCCAAAAATAGCTGTTTTAAAACAGGCGTGTTGATTAACCAGTTTTATACAGTAAAATAAATGAAAAAAAGACACTTTTCTTGTA
>NZ_PGUZ01000058.1 GCF_002860165.1 Bacillus sp. V3-13
TTAAATAAAATAGAATTAACGTTGACGTTTTTGCTTGCTTGTTCAGTTTTCAAAGAGCAATAAACTCGTTTGCCGCCGCGAGGCGACTTTATTAATATATCATTTTGACAATGTTATGTCAACAACTTTTTAAAGATAAACAATCAGTTTCCCGGTTATTGTTGACTTGAATGATTATACCAGCCTATTATATTTGTGGCAAGGGTATTTGTGAACTTTTTTTGATTTATTGTTGTGCACAAATTTGCGTTAGAAGGTCTTAAAAGCGAAAAAGAAATCGGCTGATTTTTACTCAGCCGATGTAACGATTTCTTCTATAAAAAGCTGCCTGTGTTTGCTTAAGTGGATAATTTCATCCGTTTCCAAAACTCTTATTAATGGCCGGGTTGGTGCTGTTTCTTCGACAAATAAAATTTCTGCCTGCTGGCCGTCGGAAAGCTTAATCTTGCTTCCGGTTGAGAAATTCATGAATCCGGAACTTAATGCTTTCAAAACTTTTAAATCAAACTTTCCGAATTGATCCTCAGAGATCATTTCGAGGGCTCTAAACGGTGAAAGCTTTCGCTTATAAAACCGTTCCGATGTCATGGCATGAAAAGTATCCGCCACTCCAATAATTTTTGCAAAAGGATGGATCTTATCATCTTTTTCGCCGGAAGGATATCCGCTTCCATCCAATCGTTCATGATGCTGGACAATAGCGAGCTTGGTGCCTTCTCTTAACAGTGGAACATTTTGAACCATTTTGTAGCTAAGGGTAGGATGCTTTTTGATTTCTTCAAATTCTTCAACAGTTAAAGACGTTGTTTTATTAACAATTTTCGTGCTGATTTTTGCCATTCCACAATCAGCCAAACATCCTGCCAATGCGACTTGAATAATATCCCCTTTATCATAATTCATTCTCTTCGCAATAAATCCAGACAGAATGCCGACAGCGAGCGAATGCTGGTAAAGATATTCATTCTTCATAGACAAATGATGAAGATTAAAAATATCTGAAATACTTTTCTCGGCGGCATCGAGAAGCGGCAGGAGGATTTCCCGGACTCGTGCTATCTTTATCGGCATTCCCGATTGCCACGAGATATATTCTTTTTTAAATTCCTGGACTGCTTTTAAATACAATTGATTGAGGGAAGGACTATTTTCTTCACTTAATATGGTTGGGCCATGCTGGCTTTCTTCGTCTTCGACTATCCCAGTTGGGATAAACGGCTTGCCATTAGCGAGTATTCTTTCGACCACAACATCTTTAATCAAATAGATCTTTAAAATTTCGATCAACTGTTCTGTTAAGATTGTTTTGTTGGGTAAAATCGGACGGTTTGTCCTGCTAAAAACATCTGTTGAAAGAATGCAGCCTTCTTTTAGTTCTTCTATATTTACGCGCACCGCTTTTCCACCCCGGATTAATAATTCTTATTTTATTTCTATTTTACTTTATTTTCCCAAAAAAGAGGAACACAAAAATGTGTTCCTCTCAATTATTTATTCTGAATCGTTCTCGTCATGCGTTGCAACAACGTCCATATTGTCATCTGGAATTTCAGTTTCTTCATCAGCTGCAGCTTTTTCTTCCTCTTTTTCAACTTTAGCTACTGTTGCAACAAAATCATTGTCATTGCCTTCTAAACGGATAAGCTTGACTCCTTGCGTGTTCCGTCCCATCGTTGAAATGCCGTTTACATCGATTCGGATCAGGACACCCGATGTTGTGATCAGCATCAGGTCTTCCTCACCTGTAACAGCCTTCATTGCGACGAGGCTTCCATTTTTATCTGTTATATTGCATGTTTTGATCCCTTTGCCGCCTCGTCCCTGAACACGATACTCTTCAGCAGGAGTACGCTTTCCGTAACCTTTTTTCGTAACGATTAAAATATCGCTTTTTTCTTCAAGTACTTCCATCCCGACAACTTCATCATCTTTATCGATGTTGATTCCTTTTACTCCTGTTGCAGTTCTGCCCATAGAGCGAACATCTGTTTCAGGGAAACGAATCAACATTCCTTTTTTTGTCCCGATGATGATCTCTTTGCTTCCATCGGTCAACCGCACGGAAATTAACTCATCACCTTCGCGAAGATTCAAAGCAATTAGCCCGTTATTTCGGATATGGGCAAATGAGGTTAACGGAGAACGTTTCGATATGCCTTCCTTTGTTGTGAAGAATAAGAACCAGTCATCGACAAACTCTTCAACCGGGATAATCGCATTCACCCATTCTCCCTTATCGACTCCAAGCAGGTTTATGATTGGAATTCCTTTCGCTGTCCGGCTGAATTCGGGAATTTCGTATCCTTTTGCACGATACACCTTCCCTTTATTTGTAAAGAACAGCAGTGTATCGTGAGTCGATGTCGAAATCAGATGCTCTACAAAATCATCTTCATTCGTTCCCATACCTTGAATTCCCCGGCCGCCCCGTTTTTGTGAGCGGTAAGTCGACACAGGAAGGCGCTTTACATAACCATTGTGCGTAATTGTGACAACAATATTCTCCTGGGGAATGAGATCTTCATCTTCAATTGACTCGATTCCGCCTGCAACAATTTCCGTACGGCGTCTATCGTTAAAACGCTCTTTAATTTCCGTCAATTCTTCACGGATAATTTGGAGCACTTTTTCTTCATCGCCAAGAACAGCTTTTAATTCAGCAATAAGCTTAACAAGATCATTATATTCTTCTTCAATTTTTTCTCTTTCCAAGCCGGTTAAACGCTGCAGGCGCATATCTAAAATCGCCTGTGCCTGCTTTTCAGATAAATTGAAGCTTTCCATGAGACCTGCGCGGGCTACTTCTGCCGTTTGCGAGTTTCTGATTAGGCTGATTACTTCATCAAGGTGATCAAGCGCAATCCGCAAGCCCTCTAAAATATGGGCACGCGCTTGTGCTTTACGAAGTTCGAACTCGGTTCTTCTTCGTATCACCACTTTTTGATGGTCCAAGTAATGGGAAAGAGCCTGTTTTAAATTTAATACTTTCGGCTGACCGCCGACAAGAGCCAACAAATTGATACCAAAGCTTGTTTGAAGGGCCGTTTGCTTGTATAAATTATTTAGCAATACATTTGCATTGGCGTCTCTGCGGACTTCCATGACAATCCGCATTCCATTCCGGTCTGACTCATCGCGCAAATCGGTAATGCCATCAATTCTTTTATCGCGGACAAGCTCGGCAATTTTTTCAATCAATCTTGCCTTATTCACCTGGTAAGGAATTTCTTTAACAATAATAACTTCCTTGCCATTTGCTTTTTGTTCAATTTCTACCTTTGCCCGGAGTGTGATTGAGCCTCTCCCTGTTTCATATGCTTTTCGGATACCGCTCCGGCCCAATATGAGTCCGGCCGTAGGGAAATCCGGGCCCGGAATAAACTCCATCAGCTCTTGGATCGTAATATCCTCATCCTTTGTTAAGGCAAGGACACCGTCAATGATTTCACCGAGCTGGTGAGGGGGAATATTTGTTGCCATTCCAACCGCAATTCCGGAAGTACCATTGACTAATAAGTTTGGGAAACGCGAAGGAAGAACGACCGGTTCTCTTTCTGAACCATCGTAGTTATCTTGATAATCAATCGTGTCTTTATTAATATCCCGCAGCAGTTCCATTGAAATCTTTGACATTCTTGCTTCCGTATAGCGCATCGCAGCAGCTGAATCACCATCTACAGACCCAAAGTTTCCATGTCCATCTACAAGCATATATCGGTAGTTGAAATCCTGAGCCATTCTGACCATTGTGTCATAGACGGATGAGTCACCATGAGGGTGGTATTTACCAAGAACGTCTCCGACAATACGGGCTGATTTTTTATATGGTTTATCCGAATGCATACCGAGATCGTGCATGGCGTAAAGTATACGGCGATGAACCGGCTTTAATCCGTCACGAACATCTGGAAGGGCACGGGCAACGATAACACTCATTGCGTAATCTAAAAAAGATGTACGCATTTCCTGGCTAATATTTATTTCTTTAATGCTGGGATTAGGCGTCTCAGCCATTTGCGGAAACCTCCTTTTAAAAAACGGGATCATTTTAACTAAAAAATATTCCTGAGTTTATACAGCCTGCAAAATTTGATAAAGATTAAAATCAGGATAGACGATTTGTCGATCTATCCTGGTAATCGTTATATACTGTTTTAAAACTCTTGAAAAGGGAGGTCCTGCCGGTTGTACCCGCATCACTATGCGCAAGCATTGTTAAACGGTCCCGGCAATCTGAACCTCACTTAAATCGAGCTTATATATCCAAGTTTTTAACGTAAACGGCATTTTCTTCAATGAAATTTCTCCGTGGTTCAACTTTATCACCCATGAGAATTTCAAACGTTTCATCCGCTTCAATGGCATCCTCAAGGCTCACTTGGAGCAAAGTCCGTACGGAAGGATCCATCGTTGTTTCCCAGAGCTGGTCTGCATTCATTTCTCCAAGACCTTTATAGCGCTGAATACCTGGCTTAGGCTGGCTTGGCATATTTTCTAAAACTGCCTCGAGCTGCCGGTCACTATAAGCGTATTCAACCCGCTTGCCCTGCTGAATTTTATAAAGGGGCGGCTGGGCAATATAAATATAGCCTGCTTCGAGAATTTGTCTCATATATCGATAGAAAAACGTTAATAATAAGGTTCGGATGTGGGCGCCATCAACATCGGCATCCGTCATAATCACGACTTTATGGTAACGGGCTTTGGAAATATCAAAATCTTCTCCTATCCCGGTCCCGATTGCCGTAATGATTGCTCTCACTTCATTGTTGGAGAGAATCTTATCGAGCCGTGCCTTCTCTACATTCAAAATCTTTCCACGCAGCGGTAAAATCGCCTGGAAATGGCGGTCCCTTCCTTGTTTGGCTGATCCGCCCGCAGAGTCACCCTCAACAATGTAGAGCTCGCTGATCGAAGGGTCCTTTGAAGAACAATCGGCCAATTTACCAGGCAGGCTTGAGACTTCCAGGGCACTTTTCCTTCTTGTCAGCTCTCTTGCCTTTTTAGCGGCAAGCCTTGCCCGTGCAGCCATTAAACCTTTTTCAACAATTTTTCTTGCCACAGACGGGTTTTCCAGTAAAAAGGACCCGAAATGATCAGCAAATGTTGTATCGGTTACCGCTCGTACTTCTGAATTTCCAAGCTTTGTTTTTGTCTGGCCTTCAAATTGCGGATCGGGATGCTTAACAGACACAATCGCCGTCAGGCCTTCTCTTACATCCTCACCAGAAAGATTATCATCATTGTCCTTAAATACATTTTGTTTTCTGGCATAGTCGTTTATGACTCTCGTTAAGGCTGTTTTAAAACCGGATTCATGCGTGCCGCCTTCATACGTATGAATATTGTTGGCAAATGAATAAATATTGCTCGTATAGCCATCATTATACTGAAGGGAAACTTCAACAGTAATTCCGTCTTTTTCTCCTTCAATGTAGATTGGCTCGTCATGAAGCACTTCTTTTGTGCGGTTTAAATGCTCGACATAAGACTTGATTCCGCCTTCATAAAAATACTCGTTTCTTTTATTTTCAGCGCGTTTGTCTTCAATCGTAATCGTAAGCCCCCTGTTTAAAAAAGCAAGCTCGCGAAGACGGTTGGCAAGCGTATCATAGTCATATTCAAGTGTTTCCGTAAAAATCTCGGGATCCGGCTTAAAATGTACAGTTGTACCGGTTCTATCGGTTTCCCCAATTACTTTTAAATCGTCAAGGATGGCGCCGCGTTCAAATTTTTGATAATGGATTTTTCCCTCGCGATGGACGAACACCTCGAGTTCTGTAGAAAGGGCGTTTACGACAGACGCACCTACACCATGCAGTCCTCCTGAAACCTTATAACCGCCGCCGCCGAATTTTCCGCCGGCATGAAGAACAGTCATGATTACCTCGACTGCAGGCCTTCCCATTTTTTCGTGAATCCCGACTGGAATGCCGCGACCATTATCTACAACCGTAATGCTATTATCTGCTTCGATAGTGACATTAATTTCTGTGCAATAACCGGCTAATGCTTCATCAATACTATTATCAACGATCTCCCATACAAGATGGTGAAGCCCCTTTTGACTTGTTGACCCGATGTACATACCCGGCCGTTTGCGAACGGCTTCAAGACCTTCTAATACTTGTATCTGGTTCTCATCATATGCTTGTTCTTGCACTGCCTTTTGTTCCATAGCCACATCGATCACCTACACTTTCCATTTGCATTCCTACAATTTCACTTATCTATAATAAAATCGACCCAGCTCAAGAAGGGCCAATCTGATATTTTAAAATTCGTGGACTGATAATTTTTGAGAACGTTTCTTCAGTGTTCCGGAGGCAAGAGGGGAGTAATAAATTCTTTCATCCGTTATAACGACCGATTTAAATGGACCTTTTGCAAGATTTATGACATTTTCGCCCTTTTGTTGAAGAAATTCTCCCACATCGGGGGATTGAATGCTATCTTTATCCAATATGGCGATGATGTCTTTTGTTCTGACAAGAATATCTTCACCGACATGAAGGTACATCATTTCTCACCTCATTGAACCCGATTTATCACTCCGGCTTCTACTCTGTAGGTGGAAGCTTCTTTTAACGTCTGATGGTCAATTCCTTCGACGCTTGTTGTTGTCACAAATGTCTGGACCTTGCCCTGGATCGTATTCAATAAATGAGATTGGCGATAGTCATCCAGTTCCGACAATACATCATCCAATAACAGAATTGGATATTCACCAATTTCCGAATGAATCAATTCAATTTCGGCCAGTTTAACAGATAAAGCTGTCGTCCTTTGCTGGCCTTGAGAACCGAAAGTTTGCACATCGCGGTCATTAACAAAAAAAAGCAAATCATCCCGGTGAGGCCCAAACAGCGAAACCCCCCGTTCAATTTCTCTTTTCTTTATTTTAACAAACTTTTCTTCAAAGGCTGTTACCATTTTCGACAAATCCTGTCCTTCTGATACTTCAACCGAAGGCTTATACGTAATCTTTAACGATTCTAAATTTCTTGATATCCCTTGATGAATCGGACGCGCCCACTCTTCAAGCATTCCCGTATATTCGAATCGCTTATGGACAATCCGGACTGCCATTTCAATAAATTGCTCTGTCAAAATGTCCAGCATCGTTTCATCTGTTTGTTTCCTTGTTTGTAAAAGCTTTAAATAATGATTTCGCTGCTGGAGAATTTTTAAGAATTGTCCAACCTCATGTAAATAAACAGGAGACACCTGGCCGATCTCCATATCAATAAAACGACGCCTTACTTGAGGGCTCCCTTTTACTAAATGGAGATCTTCAGGCGCGAACATGACAACATTCATATTTCCTACGTACTGGCTTAATTTCCGCTGTTCGATATGGTTTACTTTGGCTTTTTTTCCTTTTTTTGAAATAACCAACTGTATCGGCAGCGAGCCATGTTTTTTTTGTATCCTTCCTTCTATTTTAGCATAATCTTCGTCCCAGCGAATAAGTTCTTTATCATTTGACGTCCGATGCGATTTAGCCATCGCTAAAACGTAAATCGATTCCATCACATTTGTCTTGCCCTGGGCATTCTCACCAAGAATCACGTTCACTTTATTTTCAAAGTGAGCCTCCAAGTCTTCATAATTGCGGTAATTCTTTAAAAACAACTGCTCTATATGCATGAACGCTTCATCCTTTAGCTAATGCGTAACGATAAAATCACCGAAATTCGGTATATGGATTTCATCCCCATTACGCAATTTCCGGCCTCTTCGCTGATCTAGTTCACCGTTTACATATACTTCATGCTCACTTAAAAACCATTTCGCCATTCCGCCGGTTTGGATCACTTCAGCTAACTTTAAAAATTGACTTAACGTAATATATTCCGTATCAATTTTAATTTGGTTTGCCATCATGTCACTCTTTCGTCATTAGTATCCAATACTTTATTTTACTAAAAAAAAGAACAATAGACAAAGAAAAGTAATAGTTTGAAAGAACCCAGAAATATGTCATAAGTAAAAAGTGCGCATAACAAAATAAGCCTACT
>NZ_PGUZ01000059.1 GCF_002860165.1 Bacillus sp. V3-13
ACTTATCAAATATAAGTATAATGTTGCGAAAACTATTGTTTCAGATGCCAGGAAGTATATAGACGAAAGTTCCGGATCCAGAGTGGCTGGCAGAGCCACATTTGAAATAGCATCACTCCTTATAGGAACAAAAGGCCTTTCAAATGTGACCAAAGTGGGCAAGGTTGCAAAACCGGCTGCGGTGGTTGCAGATAATAGCGGAGTTAATTTGAGGCCTGTGGATATAGGGACTACTGGTTTGAAATTGGACTTGCAATTCTTTGCTAAGGTATCGGGTAAAACTGAAAAGCACCATATCGCCACTGATAAAAGCAAGAAATTTGACTTCAAGAATCATCCTGCCTTTAAGGAAACGGGGATAAATGTTAGTAAGGACATTGACAACTTAGTTGACTTGGCTAACCATAGAGGTAGACATACCAACAAATATCACCAAGAAGTGCAAGATAGATTGGATGCTGTGTACAATCGCTATGGTGGAACTGATAAGTTGGAGGATACTGTAAGAGCTGAATTAAGGAAAATGAAACAAGAGCTACTTGATGGAAAACTCGATCCATATGGGAAATAATGAAAGGATGATTGTCTGTTGCGCTACTATCGACTGGTCTACAGCAATGATAAGGATGATATGTTACCCGAAGGGAAAAGTCCCATTGTAATAAATAATTACGAACTGTTAGGTTTTGATTTAAGGGCGTTATGGAGAGGACAAAAAATTAACAACTGGAACAATGGTATCAGACTGTTTTATGAAAAAGGTGAGGTATTATTAGATCTGATACCTAATAACCTGTCTTGGTTAATTCTTTCCGTCAATGGATTGAACGTAGTAAGGAGGTTTATTGCAGATGCCCAAGTTTTTCAAGTATCAATTACCTCCGAAGCAAATAAGGACTTGATAATAGAAGCCAATGTTGTCAATGTTCTTACATCAATTTCCGCTATGAACTGGGAGAAAACCGACTATACTGCATGGGATGACGATCCGAAAGAGATAAAAGTAATTAGGAATTTGGTTATGAATCGGAGTGCACTAATTCAAGAGCCAGATATCTTTAGACTTAATGAAAGTAAGAATTTTATAATTGTCTCAGAAAGGTTGAAAAGTGAGATTGAAAAATCTAATTTGTCAGGGTTTGGTTTTTGGGAAATAGAAATAACATAATGGTAACAGTATTTTCCTTGGTTGAGCATAGTGCTTAGCCAAGGTTTTTTCTTTAGCCCTAAATTCTCCTATTCACTGAACATTAGAACGTCCTAAATCGAAACTCGTGCGCTAAAAAGGCATACTGAATCAGTAGATCAATGAATAGGGCATATTTGAATACCAGTAGCTCATGCACGTTGTTTTTTGATTTTAGAAAACTAATGCAGATAGGCCTTATTTCAAATTCAGTACCTCATGCAAGTAAGTTGGGATTGAAAAACGGACCTCAAGCAAATAAATTGGAAGCCCCTCTTGTCAGCAAATAACCGTTCTCATACAATCTCACAGAAGCAGATTCAGAGGCTGAAATGTAAAAGTTACAGCAAGTAAAATTTATGTAACGGGAGGGTGAAAAGTTGAACGTTGTTGGGTATATACGAGTCTCGACTCAAGGTCAAGCAAGAGATGGATATAGCTTGAAATATCAAGAAGAGGAGATAAAAGCATATTGTGAAGAGCATGGCTTTAATTTGACAAATATCTTTAGAGATGAGGGCATAACTGCCAGTTTGTGGAGGAATCCAAGTCATTTATACACCCGGACATACATCCAGTCACATCAATCTATATTTAAAACAAAGCAAGACACTGGTCGCGGCAGATGCTTTAATATCAATCGAAGGCAAATTAAGAGGGCCGGTACAGCAAACTACGCTGGATATGGACCTAGCTCTTAAATCTGTCGGGAAGTTCCTGAACTACGAGATTGAATCAGTGATTTGTTATCATGGGGGACTTGTTGCTGGAAATGTTCAAGAACAAATTCAAAGAATTGTAAAAGTAGGGTAAACCGGACAGGAGTGTTTCCAATGGAGAAAAGAACCGTTTACTTAATTTCCGGACCGGCAGGGGTTGGGAAATCGACAACAACAAAAAAACTTGGCAAAAGTCTAAAAAGAAGTGCCTATATTGAAGGTGACTTAATTGATCATATGGTGGCGGGTGGATACGTTCCTCCATGGGAAAGCGAAGAACTGACCGCATTAATCTGGAAGAATATCATAAGCCTTTGTAACAACTTTCTGGATGCCAATATGGATGTCGTGATTGATTATATAACTTTTCCCGCCGATGCTGCCATGTTAAAAGAAGCCTTTCAAGCCAGGAATATCGAACTCGTATATGTCGTCTTGATGACAGACAAAGAAGAGCTGTTGAAAAGAGATTCGTTAAGGAGTCCAAACGCTCAAATGAAGGAAAGATGTTTAGTTTTAGTCGATGAATTTATGGATTCAGAGCTGCAAGCACGGTTTATTTTAAATACGAGTGGAATGACGACAGAAGATCTTCCTGCTATTATTTCCAATATTAAGACGGACCCTTCCTTTAAACTATAAGGTGAACATTAATTGCATATTAGACGTATAAAAAAGGCAATTCTGACGCAAATCAGATTTGCCTTTTTTGTTGAATTCGAGGTACGGCACCTGTCGATTCTCTTTTTACTAATTTTGCAGGCAACAGAATCTCCTGATGGGGCTCTTCTGGATTTTCCAGCCGCCATAATAATTGTTGTAATCCTTTTTTTCCATAAAACTCTAAGTCAATGTCCATTGTAGTGATTCTGGGATTTGCTATTTTAGATAACTGGCCGTTATCAAAATTACATACAGAAGCATCCTCTGGAACCTGCAAGCCTTTCTTTTGAAGGTTGGACATAACATAAAATCCTAATCCATCGTTGACACAGAACCAGGCGGTCGGCAGATCGGCAAGAGCGTTTATGGCCGCTTCAACTTCTTCAGGAGTTTCTTTAATGCTCGTAATCATCCACTCATCTTTAGCCTCCAGTCCGAGCTTCTTAAACGCCATTAAATACCCTTCCAAACGCTCCAGATAACTGGGGGAAAAGCTTGTATCTCCAACAAAAGCAATGCTTGTATGGCCGAGTTCATGCAAATATTTGATCGCATTGAAAGCCGCGAAACGGTTATTTGTTAAGATTGCATCTGCAGTAAGTGCAGGGTCATGATGATCAATTAAAACCGTTGGAATTCCTGTATGTATAATTTTCTGAATGTATTCGTTGCTAATGTGGGACAGTATCAGTACTCCATCGACTGTCCGGTTTTCGATGAACGGAGGCAAGATCAGATGATCTCTGGCAAAGGGAGTTATAGACTGAATAGTAAGATTCATTCCCTTTGAAAGCAATTCTTTCTCTACGCTGAGATAAATTTCACCGAAGAAGCCCTTTTGGGAAAAAGCAAATTCAGAAGCGATTAATGCAATATTTTTACTGGCTGTTTCTCTTTGTTTTCTTCTGTTTGGATATTCATAACCCATTTCATTAGCGGTAGCTAATACTAATTTTCTTGTTTCTTCGCTTACTCCCGGTTTCCCTGTTAGAGCCTGGGAAACGGAATTCTTGGATATATTCAGACGATCAGCTATACTCTGCATCGAAACTTTACTTTTCATCCTAAGTTCCCTTTCTGTTGATAATTGTCATGTAATTGTAACGTTACAATATAACTATACAAGAAACCTTAAAAGGTTGTAAATGATAAATGATTAAAAATTTACACAAAAAACACATTGACTATACATAATGCAAGGTGTAATAATGTATTTGTAAGGTTTACAAGCATAGTTACAAAATAAAATGTAATTCGCCTAGTCATATGACTTTTATTTTTTCGAAGATAATGACAGCGCTATCATTCTCTGATGTGAATCAAATGGAATCTATTAATTAGTGTACATTTTTGGAGGTGATTTTGAAAGTTTGAACAATGAAAGATGAAGTTTTTAGATTCAAGTTTTACAGAAATAGCAAGCCAATTATAATTTGGGAGGAATACATATGAAGTGGAAAAAAGCAGCATCAATGCTTCTCGCAGCAAGTTTATCTGTCTCGGCGTTAGCAGCGTGTTCAACTGGTAACAGCAACAATAAAGAAACGACAAAAGACGGCGTTACAACCATTGAATTCTGGGCAGCTCCAAACCCTACTCAGCAGGTTTATTGGAAAGAAGTGGCCGAAGCTTTTGAAAAGGAGCATAAGGACATAAAGGTGAATGTCAGCCAAATTAAAGAAAGTCCTACTTCTGAGGCCAGCATTCAGTCAGCTATTGCTGGAAAAAGCGCTCCAACAATCTCTGAAAATATCAATCGCGGTTTTGCTGCCCAGCTTGCCGACAGTAAAGCTCTTGCTCCGTTAAATGAGCTTGAAGGATGGGATAAAATCGTTGAAGGGCGCCAGATGGAGGAAACAGTCAAATCGTGGATTTTCTCTGACGGTAATCAATATGTTCTGCCAATCTACTCTAACCCAATGCTGTTTGGATGGAGACTGGATGTTCTAAAAGAAATTGGCTACAATGAGCCGCCAAAAACTTATAGTGAATTTTTGGATATGACAACGAAGCTGAAAGAAAAATATCCGGATAAATATGTATGGGCAAAGCCGGATCTGGCTGATCCAACTGCATGGAAACGCTGGTTTGACTTCTTTATGCTCTACAATGCAGCGTCTGAAGGGAATAACTTTATTGAAGGTAATGAATTTGTTGCTGAGGACGAAGCAGGATTAAACGTTTTAAACTTCATGGCGGACCTTGAAAAACGAGATGGTATCCTTGTCAAAGAATCGACAGATCCTTTTGAAAGTGGATTAGGGATTTTCACAGATATCGGTCCTTGGACATTCAGCTATTGGGCAGAGAAATTTCCGGAAATGAAATATGGGGAAACATTTACATTGGCGCCACCTCCAGTTCCTGACAATGTAAGCCCGGACAACGTAAAAACGTTTGCTGATGCAAAGGGTCTTGTTATATTTGCATCCGCAACGGACGAGCAGAAGAAAGCAGCTATCACGTTTATCGATTGGGTTTACTCAAATCCTGACAATGACCTGCAGTGGCTGGAGAAGACGAACCTTCCACCCGCACGTGATGATTTATCAACAAATGAAGCATTCACAGCGTTCTTTGAAAACCATCCAGAGTTAAAGCCTTATGCGGAAGCAGTACCAAATGGGATACCTTCCATGGATAATCCAAAATACAATGAGCTGCAAACTCATATTGGCCAACATGCAGTCAACCCTGTTGTGAAAGGAGAAGTAGATCCTGAGAAAGGCTGGAAAGCCATGAAGGAAGCGATCGAGGGGGAGCTTAAGTAATGAAAACGAAAGGAATGAATGGTTTGGGCTGGTTATTTACCAGTCCTTACCTTATATATGCAACAATCTTTTTTGCTATCCCTTTAATATGGTCTTTATATCTATCATTTACTGATTGGAATTTAATTGCGCCAACCTATGAGTGGCTTGGTTTTGAGAATTTTATGAAGGCATTCCGAAACCCGGGTGTTCAAGCGGCCTTTTTTGTTACTTTTAAATTTATGGCTGTGTTTGTACCGTTAGTTTTAATTCTTTCTATTTCGGTAGCCGTAATTGTCCAGGGACTGCCACGCTTTAAAGGTATATTCCTGGTCGGCTTCTTCCTGCCTTACTTATCATCAGGGGTTGTGGCTTCATTTATTGCAAAAGGGCTGCTCTCTTATAACAGCCCGTTAAATGAATTCTTGCGGAAGCTTAATATTCATATCGACTGGCTGGGAACTCCTTTTGCTGCTTTATTCATCGTGGCCTTTATCATTGCCTGGAAATTCACAGGTTATTATGCGTTGATCTTTGTCGCGGGCCTTGAAAGTATTGGCAAGGATATATATGAAGCAGCAGCGATTGATGGAGTTGCTCCATGGCAAAGATTCTGGAAAATCACTTTTCCGATGCTGTACCCTTCTCTTTATACGGTGTTGATTTTATCAATCGGTGTCACGTTTGGTATCTTCACTGAAGTTTACCAATTAACCGGCGGGGGACCAAACTATGCTACAAATACATGGCAAATGGAGATTTATACGCAGGCATTCACTAATCTGCAAGCCGGCTATGCTTCTGCTGTAGCTATTATTGCCTCTATCGTAACGTTCATCTCCATCTTTATTATTCGAAAATTATTAGAATTGTGGGGGAAGCGAAATGGTTGGGTCTAAGAATAAATCACTGTTTCTGCGCTACACTTTAGCCATTTTGTTGCTCATTGTAATGGTTTTTCCATATTTATATATGGTTTTAAATTCATTCGCAGATTGGACACAGGTCGACCGGAAGCTGATTCCTACTGAGTTTACACTGCGTTCCTATGAATGGCTGTTTGGCGGCGGGGAAGCTGTAATCCCCCGGCCGTGGGTAAGAGCATTTTTTAATAGCATAATCGTTTCTACCGCATCAACGTTTTTAATGATGGTATCTGCAGTTATGATTGCCTATGCTCTGGCGAAAATTTCGTTTAAAGGAAGAAACACGGTCAACAACGTGATTCTGTTTCAAATGTTCTTCCCCGGGATCATTTTATTAGTACCAACCTTTTTAATTATGCAACAGGTTGGATTGTACGATTCCTATCTCGGAATGATTCTGCCAAAAGCGTTAAGCTTATGGGCTGTGTTTATGTACACAAACTTTTTCAGGGCGATTCCAGATTCGTTTATTGAAGCGGCAAAAATTGACGGAGCGTCTGAATTGCAAATCATGTTTAAGATTGTACTGCCGATGTCCAAATCGATTACAACGGTTATTTTCCTGTTTTTATTTATGGAAAGATGGACAGAGCTCCTATGGGATATGATTGTAGTCCGCAGTGATAACTTATTAACCTTGAACGTTCTACTTTCGCAAATGTTCGGCCCTTACGGAGGCTACCCTGGCCCAATGTATGCCGCATCCGTCTTATTAACGGTTCCGATTATCATTCTTTTCGTTATTTTCTCTAAGAAGTTCCAAGAGGGAATGCAATTCACACTTAAGTAAACTACGATCAAACGAAAAGAGGGTTCAGCAATGAAGCAATGGTGGAAAGAAGCCATATTCTATGAGATTTATATGCCCAGTTATATGGACGGGAATGGGGATGGAATCGGTGACTTTAAGGGAATTATTTCGAAGCTCGATTATTTGAAGGAGTTGGGCATTACCGGGATTTGGCTGACTCCTTTCTACCCATCGCCGAAAATTGATAACGGGTACGATATTTCCGGTTATTATTCGATTGATCCGGATTATGGATCAATGGAGGATTTTGAACTGTTTATTAAAGAAGCGCATGCCAGAGGGATTAAAGTGATAGCAGATCTCGTCTTGAACCATACGTCTTCCGAACATGAATGGTTTAAAGAATCGCGCTCTTCAAAAAGCAGCCCGAAAAGGGACTGGTATATTTGGCAGGACCCAGTTCAAGGAAAACCACCGAGCAACTGGGAGTCTTTCTTTGGTGGACCGGCGTGGGAGTGGGATGAACAAACAGAACAATATTATTATCACGCATTCGCCAAAGAGCAGGTTGATCTGAACTGGAGCAATCCAGAAGTCAAGCAAGCGATGTACGATGTGATGAAATTTTGGATCAACAAAGGCATTGATGGTTTCAGGCTGGATGTCATCAATTTTCTAACCGTCCAAAACCATTTTACTGACAATCCTTTCAATGAGGAAACGGGTGAGCAAATCCACCAATATGATAAAGACCAGAAGGGTGTACTTTCTGTTATTGCAGAAATTGCTTCGTTTGTGAAACAAAACGGTGACCTTTTTCTTGTCGGAGAGGTTGGTTCAGAGGATTTAGAGCTTCTTAAAAACTATTGCGGTGACGGATTGCTTGACGTCGTGTTTAATTTCAATTTAGGGAGCATCCAAAATTTTGACCTTGATAGGATTTTTACCGAGCTTCAGGAAATGGAGAGGCAATATCGAAACGATCAGATCCCAACCCTGTTCTTTGGAAGCCATGACATGCCCCGCTATTTATCCCGTTTCTGGGGAAATGAAGGTGGAACAGATAAAGCCAAACTGATTGCGATGCTAATGCTCAGTGCAAAGGGTGTTCCATTTATTTATTACGGTGAAGAAATCGGCATGACTAACTTTGAAGCGTTGAGTATCGAACAAATGCGTGATATTCAAGGCATTACTGCGTATCAGCTTGCCGTTAATAATGGTAATGATGAAAAAACAGCCCTAAAGCTGGCGAATGAAAAGAACCGGGATAAATCCCGTTCCCCGATGCAATGGGACGGCTCGAAGTATGGAGGCTTTTCAACTGTCGCCTGGCGGAATTGCAAGACGGCTCAATCGGCGTCTTCACCAGACCGCAGGGAGAGAAGGGCGGAAGAGGGAAGATCGGTTTTACGAAAATTGGCTCACTGGACGATTTGACGGTGGCTGCAATTAATGATGCACCTTTACTTCAAGACCAGTTCATTGAGGAAGAATGGGGTGGAGCAAATGAGATTCACCTTTTAAAGAATGGTCTTCTCGGCGTTCTTGGCCATATTGCAAGCTTTGATGAAGAAGGTAACCGACACTATTATCCAATGTCATTTGTATTTGATCCAGAGTCAGGAAACTTTTCGGATATCGAACTGATCGCAGTTCGAGACAATTTCTTGGATGGACCATCCAAACGGCCGGATCTTGTTGATGTTGTTTTTAGCGGCGGACTGGTACGCAACGAAGAGGGTACAGCAAAGCTCTATGCCGGAATTAGCGATGCGGAAGCACAAATATTAACGATTAAAGATCCATTTGTAAGATTCGAATAAATTAGGAGATGTCAACATGAAAACTTACCGTTATGAAGAAAATCCACTCGTTACACCAAAAGATATAACAGTCTACCATGAAGGTTTTGAAGTAATTGGAGCGTTTAATGCAGGTGTAACGAAGTATAAAGATGAAACAATTATGGTGCTTAGGGTGGCGGAAAGGCCGATTAGTGCAGATGCTGAAACAGTGAAGGCTCCTGTATATAACCCGGATACAAAAGAGCTTGAGATTATTTCCATACAAAAAGAAGATCCACGCTATGATTTTTCTGATCCTCGTGTGATTTTGAAAAAAGATGGAAATGGATTTGCGTACTTAACTTCATTATCATATTTGCGGATTGCCCGCAGTATCGATGGCCGGAATTTCTCCATTGATCCCGAACCATTTATTTATCCTTCCAATCAGCTCGAGACATTTGGTATTGAAGATCCCCGTATTACAAAAATAGACGATACATACTACATCTATTTTAGTGCTGTTTCACCCAAGGGAGTTGGCGAATCTTTAGTCTCTACAAAAGACTTTGCAAAAACAGAGCATCTTGGAATGATTTTTGCACCGGAAAATAAAGATGTGCTTATTTTTCCTGAAAAGATTAATGGCAAGTATTATGCCCTACACCGTCCTGTTCCTAAAGCAACAGGAGCCCCGGAGGTTTGGATTGCAGAATCTGATAATCTTAGGTACTGGGGAAACCATCAATATTTATTAGGGTTAAGGGAAGATTTATGGGATAACGGACGGATTGGAGGTGGAGCTGTTCCGATTAAAACAGAAAAGGGCTGGCTGGAGCTTTATCACGGGGCTTCAAAAGAAGACCGGTACTGTATGGGAGCTGTATTGCTCGACCTTCAGGATCCAACTAAGGTAATTGCCCGGTCAGAGAAGCCGATTTTAGAGCCTGAGGCTGATTATGAGGTGGACGGGTTTTTTGGAAATGTTGTGTTTTCTTGCGGTGCCATTACAGAAGGAGATATTGTTAAAATGTATTATGGTGTAGCAGACACTTCGATGGCCTGTGCCGAACTAAGCTTAACAGACATTTTAGACTCATTGGTATACTATTAATAGGGGTCAGGCCCCACAATGCTAGAAATCAGGGAGTAATTATGCGACGTCTATTTACAATATTTTCAGAAGAAGCTAACTATTATTTGGTGATGAACGCCTTTTTTGCTTTTGCCTCTGCCTTGTCAGCCATTTTTTTAAATGTATTTTTGTGGAAGCTTGATTCAAGCTTTTCGCTGTTGGCCATGTATTCTTTTTTTCTATCATTTTCAATTTTAGCAAGCTTCAGCTTATGTGCCTGGTTTGCCAGAAAAACGACCCCGATGGCATCGTTAAGATTGGGGATCCTTTGCCATATCTTGACTTACTTATTGATGTTGATTTTAAAAGACTCGTTAAGCTCATACGTCATATTATTAGGCACGTTAATGGGATTGGCTATCAGCTTTTACAGTGTCGGTGCGCATATGGCTATTCTTGACATGACAACAAATGAAAAAAGAGACCGCTTCTTGTATGCACAGGGAATCGTAGCGACGATTGGTGGATTAGCCGGACCTCTTCTAGCAGGGTTTATTATCGAATTATTTACAGGAACTACCGGGTACTATTTAGTTTTTGGTCTATCTGTTATCTTTTACTTTTTGGCAATGATCGCTTCGATGAAGGTAGAAGGGTCACCGATTCAAAAAGTTAGCTACTTAATGGAAGTATTTCGAAAGCCGACTCGGGAATGGAAAGGGATGTATATCGTATCCTTTGGCGACGGTATCGTTTCAGGCGTTTATCAAACCTTTTTAATTACCATGATGATCTATTCGGTCGCAGGGGGCGAAATGAGTCTGGGAATCTTTAATACTCTTGCAGAATTGGTCAGCATTATAGCCTTTTTGTGGTTAGCAAAAGCCTCTTCGCCAAAGCTGAGATTGCCGATTTTCGCAATAGGGGCGATCGGTTTGTCATTGGCATCAATTTTCTTATCGATGGCGCCTTTTCTTTTAACATTGATATTGTTTACGATTCTAAAACCGATTACTTCCAACATGATATACATTTCTATGAATGCCTTATTATACGAGGCAATTGAAAAAGATCCACAATATAAAGAGAAACGGTTGGACTATATTATTATAAGAGAAATCCCCCTTGGCGTTGGAAGAATGCTGGGGGTCGGTATTTTTCTTTGGATGAGAAGCACATTTGAAATTCAAGATCTTTTATCGACTTCATTTGCTGTTTTTCCGGTTATTTATATTATTATGATCCCACTGCTTTATTTAATCTGGAACAAAAAGTCCAATCTTGCAGTTACAAGCTAATTATATAGACAACAAGACAGGTAGGGTATTATCTTTTGTCAGCCCAGAGAGAAGACCCGGAAGCAGTTATATTTATTACTGGAAAGTCTAAAAAGACTATCCAGTTTTTTTAGGTTCTTTATTACATAAAAACAGGATTTTACTCCTATATTTTGATAATTTAAAAATTTTTTAGAATTATTTTATACTTATATGTATACATATAAGTATTCGAATGATATATTTGATTTGTGATAGTTACAACTTAAAAAGGAGGAGGAGCTGGATGAATTATATGGCTGCAGGTGGGAGTGTGGAAAAGGTTTATGTTTTACGGCTTAAACCTGATACTGATTTGATTCATGGCATCGAGGAATTTGCTGCTAAGGAGGGGATTACCCACGGTGTGATTGTCTCAATGCTGGGAACCTTGAAGGAGGGGGCATTCCGAAATCCGAGAGTTGATACGACGCTACCGATTGTGAGGGAATACGAAGGTGCAGATCAAATTGATTCGTATGCGTTTGAACGGCCGGTTGAAATCGTAGGTGGGGCAGGCAACCTTTTTCCGAAGGAAGATCAAGTCGAAGCCCATATTCATCTTATTGTGTCCCAGGATGGGGCAAAAACGATGGCAGGCCATTTATTTAGAGGGAAGATTTGGACGCAAGCAGAAATCTTTATTGCGAAGCTTTCAGGAATAGACCATGTTGTCCGTCGACATGAAGCAGATACTGGTCTATGGCAAATCCAGGTTGATTGAAAAATAAACATATTAATTTGCTGAAAAATGAAAGGGGTTTCAAAAATGACGAAAGTTACAAATCTTACACTTCCACTGTACCCTGGGATGCCAGTAGGGAATGTTTGGGCTTGGGATGCTCCGTTCCGGCAGGAGCCAATTGTTACGTTAGAAGACAATGGAGTGCGTATCGATGCCATTTCACTTCATTCTGAAACTGGAACAAGATTAATGATGGCGGCCACGATTGATGAACAGGCACCTACGATTGGGCAGATCGATTTTAATAAGTTCGTAAACCATGAGGCGGTCGTCATTGATATTCCAAAAGATGCGGAAGAAGAAATTATTCCTGAGGATATTGATCGATATGTAGTGTCTGACCCGGATTATCAAGAGGGTGATATTGTTTTAATCAGAACCGGATGGGGGAATGATCGCCGCTTTGAGAAATTGGGAGACGATTATGCGATTAGAACACCTCACTTCAGTGAAGCAGGATCAATCCGGTTAACCGAGGTAATGAAAAGTAAGGGCAGTGATACGGTCGCGATTGATGTGGCTTATGTTGGTTCTTGCGGCTGGAAGCATATGAAACAAGAATGGGTGGACCTTCCAAAGTGGCTCCGGCCTCCATTCCCTTCAGAAACGGCTAAAATCTATTTGAAGAATTACACAAGAGATAAATCATGGATTGATTGGGCGGCTTCGTGGCCGTTGCACGAGCAAGGATATATTATTGCGGCTTTATGCAACCTTGACCAAATAACCAGCAAACGTGTCAAACTTACAGCACTTCCGTTATTTGCAAGAGATTGTATTGGTGCCCCTGTCACTGTAGTTGCTATTGAAGAATAACTGTTTATCTATTTTTCCGGGAAGCGCTCCGTAGAATTGCTAAATATGATTTTAATAGTTTTTAAGTGACGAAGAGGACTTTTAGCTTTCATTGCTAAAAGTCCCGCAAAAAAAATGCAATTCAATTCTATAGCACATATGGAGGTGCGCCGCGTTGATTAATGAAAACGCTTACCTTGAGGAACAAACTGTCCGTAAAGTCACGAAAAGAATCATTCCGTTTCTATTTGTATTGTTCATCATTGCATATCTTGACCGGGTTAACTTAAGCTATGCTGCACTTGATATGAACAAAGATTTGGCTTTGTCAAGTGAGGTTTTTGGTTTAATCGCTGGTATCTTTTTTCTCGGATATGTCATTTTCGAAATACCAAGCAATATTATGCTCCATAAGTTCGGGGCCAGAAAATGGATTGCACGTATTTTAATATCCTGGGGACTTGTTGTTGTTTTTACAGGCTATGTACAAAATGAAACACATCTTTATATTCTACGGTTTTTGCTTGGGATTGCTGAAGCGGGATTCTTCCCGGGAATTATCCTGTATATTACTTATTGGTTTCGAACGAAAGATCAGGCCCGTGCTTATGCTCTGTTTTATCTGGCTTTGCCGGTATCTAATATTGCTGGTGCACCTGTGTCAACATGGATCATGGACAACATCCACTGGTTTGGCTGGGAAGGATGGCGCTGGATGTTTGTCCTGGAAGGGCTCCCTGCCATCTTGTTGGGGATTGTCACCTTTTTTTATTTGACTGACCGTCCTCATCAGGCGAAATGGCTGACTGAGGAAGAAAAGGCCTGGCTTGAAGCTGAGTTGGAGAAAGAAAAGAGTATGAAAAAACCACAAGAAAAACATTCGATTGCAAAAGTCTTTACAAACGGAAAGGTTCTTCATTTAGCCCTCGTATATATAACGATCAATTTTGGATTATACGGAATCGGATTCTGGATGCCGCAAATTATTAAGGGGTTATCATCGGATTTATCCAGTACTCAAATCGGGCTGCTTACCATGATTCCTTATATATTTGCCGGAATTACGATGATCCTGTGGGGAATGCATTCTGATAAAACAGGTGAAAGACGCTGGCATGCTGCCATTCCTCCGATTATCGGGGCGATTGGTCTCGCAGGATGTGCAATTATTAAGGATCCGGCTATCTCTCTTGTATTGTTAAGCTTAACAACTATGGGCCTTTTCAGCTTTTTTGCACCTTTTTGGTCACTTCCGAATCGATTTCTGGCTGGTTCTTCAGCGGCGGTTGGAATCGCTTTAATCAATTCCATCGGTAATTTCGGAGGGTTTTTCGGTCCATACATGATGGGCTTTACTGAAGAGGTTACGGGGTCTACTTCAAGCGGCTTGTTCATTTTAAGTGGAGCTCTCATCCTATGTACCTGCTTGATTCTTCTCTTCCGAAAGGAGCGGCATCATCAGGATTCCAGTACCGGGATCGGCGATAAACAAATTCCTCATATGCATTGATACGAGTGAGCAGATTGTAAGTGGGGAAGAAAAACCCCACTTTATTTTATAGATTTCCATTTTAATAGATTGAACCGGCAGGGAGGGAAATATCGTGTATGTTATTGGCGCTGATTTTGGAACAGAGTCTGGAAGAGTGTTGCTGCTAGAAGCTAAAACTGGAGAGATTGTTTGTACTGATGTTACTTCTTATCCGCATGGTGTTATTGAAGGAGATTTTTTAGATGGTTCTCATCTTCCGGATGGATGGGCATTGCAGCATCCAGACGATTATCTGCAGGTGTTACGCGAATCTATACCTAAAGTTCTAAAGGAAGCGAGGATAAAGCCTGAGGAAGTAATCGGGATTGGTATCGATTTTACTGCGAGTACTATTCTTCCCGTACTTGAGGGTGGGACGCCTTTATGCATGCTGCCTGAATGGAAAGATGATCCTCATTCCTATGTTAAGCTATGGAAACATCACGCTGCCCAGCCATATGCAGATGAATTAAATCATCTCGCAAAAATTAGAGGGGAAAGCTTTTTGGGAAGGTATGGCGGGGAGGTTTCTGCAGAATGGATGCTTCCCA
Source organism: Bacillus sp. V3-13 (assembly GCF_002860165.1). Classification (GTDB taxonomy): domain Bacteria; phylum Bacillota; class Bacilli; order Bacillales; family Cytobacillaceae; genus Bacillus_BJ. The sequence goes on from NZ_PGUZ01000059.1 coordinate 14,796, forward strand.
AAATACTACAGGTTTTAAGGGAAGCACCAGAAATATATAAAGCTGCAGCACATTTTGTGGAAGCTGGAGATTGGGTAGTCTGGCAGTTGACCGGAATCCACACAAGAAATGCCTGTGCAGCTGGATATAAAGCGTGCTGGGATCGCACAGATGGTTATCCGGAAAAGACATTTCTTGAATTGTTAGATCCAAGGATGAGCGATTTAATTGGCACCAAGATTCCTAATAACGTAATGGATGTCGGTTCGTTCGCCGGATTATTGAGCCCTTATTGGGCTGAACAGATTGGATTGACACAGAATACAGCAGTTGCTGTAGCTACGATTGATGCGCATGCCAGTGTGCCTGCAATCGGTGTGGATAGCCCCGGGCAAATGGTTATTGTGATGGGTACTTCGTTCTGCCACATGCTTTTGGGAGAAACAAAGAAAACCATTCCTGGCATTCCGGGAGCGGTTGATGGGGGAATCATTCCTGGTTATATTGGGTACGAAGCAGGCCAACCGGCTGGAGGAGATATGTTGGGATGGCTAGTTCGTAACTTTGTATCCACTTCAAAACTTTTTTCGGAATCTGACAAGCAAAACGCCAATCTCCATCAAGTATTAACAGAACGTGCTGAAAAAATTCCTGCCGGAGGCACAGGTCTTCTCGTTTTAGATTGGCTAAATGGAAATAGGTCAGTGCTTATGGATGGAGATTTATCCGGGCTCATTGTCGGTTTGTCTTTGTCTACAAAACCAGAAGAGATATATCGTGCGTTTTTGGAAGCTATCGCATTTGGAACCCGTATAATAATTGAAATATTTGAAAATCATGCTGTTTTGGTTGATGAAATTCACGCATGTGGAGGGGTCGCTGTAAAAAACCCATTGTTCATTCAAATCCTTGCAGATGTCACGGGTAAAAACATTTATGTTAACGAAGTTGATTATGCACCTGCCATCGGAGCGGCTATTCTCGGAGCTGTTGCAGCCGGAGAAGAAAGGGGGGGCTATAATAGTATAGAAGAAGCGTCAGTTCATTTAAGCAGTTTATCCCGGAAGCTATTTAAACCGAATCCTGATACTTGTCAAATCTATAACGAGTTATACAAGGAGTATTGCATCCTTTACGAAGCGTTTGGACGTGGAAAGTTCAATGTCATGAAGAATTTAAAGGCTATTAGGACTGGCACAAGGGGCAGTTACAGCTAATTTAGTGGATGGCGAAAGAACTGACTTTATCAAATATTTTGGCTGTTAATTGTTTTGTATGAACTACAAAAAATCCATATATGTATACAAATGGGTTTTGAATTGATATATTATAAATATGAATAATCTAACCATTAAAAACCAGAACTCTAAAAAAAAGAAAACAACCGCAGCGGATCGAGCTTATTCAGCTATTCGGATAGCCATTGCAAATGGGGAGTTAAGGCCCGGGTATCCGCTGCTTGAAACGGAACTTTCAGAACAGCTTGGCATGAGCCGGACCCCTGTCCGGGAAGCCCTTAATCGCTTAAAAGCAGAAGATATAATTGAGACGGTTAAGCGTAAAGGTATTTTTGTCAAAACCCTGTCAAAAGAAGAATTGTTTCAGTGGTATGAGGTGGCAGAAGGACTTGAAGGTATGGTGGCTTATTTGGTGGCTTCAGACCCGAATGTCCAACTCGGAGAACTTGAAAACGATATCAAAACAATGGAGGAAGCTCTTACCGAAAATAACACAGATAAATGGATTGTTGCAGACGAGCATTATCATGCTGCGTTGAATGCCCTTTGTAAAAATGTTTTTCTCGTCGAAAATCTTCAACGTGTACACGAGAAATTACGTCTTGCACGACTGGTTTTAATAGCTGGATCAACCCCGGACAAGACACAATCGACCAGAGAACACCGCGCCAATTTGGAAGCAATTAAGGCGGGCGATGCGGAACTCGCCAGACAAATTACACAAAACCACTGGAAGCGTATTCGTAAAGCATATCAAGGCTTATCCGATTAGATCCAATTAGACAATCAGGATGATGGAGAAAAAATGAAGTTTGAAAGTCCCTGCAAGCATTCAGGAACTTCTCAGCTTTAATCATAAGCCTTATTCGTTTTTTTTAATGTTAACACTCATTGGAGGCAAGAAAATGGCGATTAAAAAATTTGAACATGTCGGTATAATGGTCAAAGACTTAGAACAGTCTATTGGGTTTTATAAAGACGTTTTGGGATTAGATTTACTGGACAGAATCGATCATAACGATCCTTCTATTAAATTAGCATTTTTGGGTATTAAAGAAAGTGATCAAATTTGTGTTGAGCTTGTTTTCGGTGCGAAAGGGAATTTACCCGACGAAGGAAAGGTTCATCATATTGCTTTTACAGTCGACAATATTGAAGATGAGATTGAACGCCTCCAATCACATGAGGTTATTTTTATTGACGAAGAAATAACGACTTTAACAAACGGGGCGAAATATATTTTTTTAAAAGGGCCGGACGGAGAATTACTTGAGCTTTTTCAACCCCCGGGCTACGGTAAATAACAATCATGGACGGAATGCAACAAATTAGCGTTAAATTTGTTTGCATTCCGTTTTTTCATTAATTGATACTTTCACTTTTGATTTCAACGTTTACTTGAAAAAACACTATCAAACTACTATAAATCCTAATTTTATATTGAAAACTTAAAATTTTAAAAAAGTATTGACAATTTGAACGCAAAATGAAAATATAAGATTAAACAATTAGTTTCGACAATGAACAAACTAAACGAATTTAAGTTCCGGGATGCAAGCGCAGGTCCCTTATTTGTAAAGGAGAAATAAAAATGGCAACTTAATAGATTTATACAAACTAAATTGTGAGCGCTTAACGAATAAAGGTTAGTTGCATTTTTATTTTATTATTTCTTGTTTGTTTTTTCTCTGTACAAACAAACAAGAAAGGAGGTTTTCGATTGGATACACTCAAAGGTAATTTAGATATTATGAAAAAAATAAATCGATCGCTCATTCTCGATACGATAAGATCACATCAGCCTTTAAGCAGGGCGCAAATAGCGCAAAGATTAAAGCTGAGCCGATCGACAGTTTCTTCTATTGTCGAGGAACTTCTTTTAAAAAAGCTCGTTGTCGAATTAGGCTATGGGAGTTCAACCAGTGAAGGAGGCCGAAGAGGATTACAGCTCGGATTCAATCCAAAATCTGCGTTTGGGATCGGCTTGGATATTGGCGGAACAAAAATTCTTGTTGTGATTACGGATCTTGACGGCTCGATTGAATTCCGAGAAAAATTCCCAACTACAAGTAACACTGACAAAATTATCGAGATCATCAAACAAAGTATACATAAAGCGGGACTATCAGAGAGTGACGTAATTGCAATGGGAGTTGGTGTTCCGGGGATAACGACCAAAGATGGAATAGTTGTAGATGCCCCTGCACTTAAATGGACCAACCTGGAATTGAAAAGCGAAATGCAAGCGAATTTCGATTTTCCGGTTTTTATCAATAATGACGTTAACTGTGCGGCCCTGGGTGAACGCTGGCTCGGTTCGGGAGAAAATTCCGATGACATCTTTTTTATAGCGATTGGCACCGGAGTTGGAAGCGCTATCGTTGCCAATGGCGAATTAATTCAGGGGTTTGACAGCCGAGCCGGGGAAATCGCCTATAACATCAGTGAAACTGACATAAAAGAGGGACAGGAAAACAAGTTGGGCGAATTTGGAGTGTTCGAGAAAAAAATATCCGGGAGCGCGCTTCAAAAACATTGCAACCCGCCAGAACGGCTTTTCACTGAATATGCAAAAGGCAGCAAGGCTGAAACGGAAATTATTGAAAACTTTATCTTGCAGCTCTCGATCAATATTGCCAATGTCGTGAATCTGTTAAACCCTGAATTTGTCATCATTGGCGGGGGCGTTTCCGAGTCAATGGGTGTTGTCATCGAAAAAATTCAAGAGTCCGTCGAGCGGCTTACTCCTATAAAGACGAAGATCGGGCTCGCTACACTGGGAGGGGATGCCGGCGGTTTGGGTGCCATTGCCTATGCATTCAAGGAGATAGAGGGATTTAATATGTTGGGTGATTAATAAAAAGAGAAGGGAAGTAGTCAAATGTTTCTTAACCGTACAATTAAGCGTAATCCTGAACTGATTAAAACGACTGTCGCATTGCACCAGGCTGGAGATATTCCTCCCAATACTTATGTTTTCGACGCAGATGCCTTTACCAAAAACGGACAGAAGCTCAGGCAAGCAGCAGAGGCAAATAATCTAAAATTGTACTTTATGACAAAGCAGCATGGGCGCAATGCAGAGCTTTTTAGAAGAATTACCAAACCTGGAGCAAAAGAAACTGTTTCTGTAAGTATGGAAGATGCCCGAATCCTGCACAGAAATGGAATTGGTCTTGGCCATCTCGGCAACTTGGTACAAACTCCACACTTCGAGCTGGGAAAAATTATCGGCACCTACCGTCCGGAAGTAATCACCGTTTTTAGTGTGGAAAAAGCAAAGCAAATATCCGAACACGCCAATAGATTGCGAGTAAAGCAGCCGATTTTATTACGGGTGCATTCCCGGGAGGACACTTTATTCCCTGGAATGGAAGGCGGGTTTTATTTGGACGAACTTCCGGCGGCGATAAAAGAAATCAACAAACTGCCGGGCATAGAAATTGCGGGCATAACTTCATTTCCTGCTCTTGCCTACAACCAAGACGGAAGAGAGCCTATAGCGACACAAAACTTGTTTTCTTTAATCGAAGCAAAGGAAATTCTCCGCAAGGAAGGAATCGAAATCTGGCAAGTAAATGCACCTGGGAATACGGCATGCAACACAATGGAATTTCTCGCCAAGCATGGAGTAACCCATGTCGAACCAGGATCCGCCTTAACCGGGTCAAGCACCTTCCACTTGTTTGATGAGGATCTGGAAGAAGAACCATCGATGATTTATTTATCGGAGATATCCCATAAATGGAATGAACTAGTTTACGTTTACGGGGGCGGTTTTTTCATTGATGATCCACCGGTCTCAACGCGTGATCAATTTATCAGAAAAGCATTAGTGGGTAATAGACCTGAGAACATCCTCGAAAAAGAATTTATTTGGAAGGGGATTGGTGCACGGGGAGGCGGTAAATTTGCTTCGATTGATTATCATGGAATATTGGATTCCAATGGTCATCATTCCTCTGTTGGCGACACCGTTGTTTTCGGATTTCGCACCCAGATGTTCATGACCAGGGCTTATACAGCTGTAGTAGAAGGATTATCAACTCAATCACCGCGTTTAGTGGGAGTATGGGATTGGGCAGGCCACAGAGTCGGTGGCGGCCTGGAATAAAGATTAGGTTTTCTGCTGTTATCGAACGAAAAGCGCCGCTATTTTAGAAAGGATGGTTAATAAAATGGTTTTGAATAATGAAGTGGCTTATATGTCAGTAGCTGAAATGAGCAGGAAAATCAAAAACCGTGAATTATCACCAGTCGAAATTGTAGATTCCACGATACAGCGCATTGAAAAAAGAAACCAGAGTTTGAATGCATTTGTGTATTTTGCTTTTGACCATGCCAGGCAAATGGCTAAGCAAGCTGAAAGCGCTTTATACTCAGGAGGAAAACTGGGTCTGTTGCATGGTGTTCCAACCGCAATGAAGGATTTGTTTGAATATCCGGGCTGGCCGAACACAATGGGCGGGATTAAGGCGTTGAAAGATAATATGTCCAACAATTTCAATATTTACTCGCAAAAAATGGAACAGGCAGGTGCGATCCTCGTAGGGAAAACGAATAGCCCGGTTTTGGGATTCCGCGGTACATGTGATAACTTTCTGTTTGGCCCGACGCGCAATCCGTTTGATTTAACAAGAAATTCTGGTGGATCTTCTGGTGGAGGCGCTGCTGCCGTTGCGGATGGGCTGGTTCCGATTGCAGAGGGGACAGACGGCGGGGGATCGATCAGGATACCAGCTGCCTGGTGCGGTTTATATGGATATAAAGCTTCCTTCGGCCGCATTCCGTTTATATCCAGACCAAATGCATTTGGTGCTACAACGCCGTTTCTTTTCGAGGGTGCAATGACCCGGACTGTGGAAGATGCAGCGATCGGATTAAATGTCCTGGCCGGTTTCGATTCAAGAGACCCATACAGTTTAGATCAAAAAATCGATTATACCCAATCTCTCAATCTTCCAGTTAAAGGTTGGAAAATTGCATATAGCCCGGACTTTGGAGCATTTCCGGTTGACCCTGAGATCAAAAAAATAGTCAAGCAAGCCGCATTGAAGTTTGAAGCTTTAGGTGCTCATGTTGAAGAAGTTAAGGTAGGGATCAAAAGACATCATCTTGAACTCAGCAAGTTGTGGTGCCGCTTAATTAGTATTGTGAGCGTGGAAACTTTCGAAAATTTCAAAAAGCAAGGGCGTGACCTTCTAAAAGATCACCGCGAGGATCTGCCAACAGAATTGATCGAATGGTATGAAATTGCCGACCGGATGACGCTTCATGATTTAATCAGGGATCAACAAATGAGATCCGAAGTTTACGATGCCATTCAGGATGTGTTTGAAGATTATGATCTGATTCTCACACCTACATTAGCCTGCCATCCGGTGAAAAATACGGATGATGGAAATACAAAAGGGCCATTAATGATCAACGGAGAGGAAGTCGAACCTTTAATAGGATGGTGTCTGACTTACTTCACCAATTTTACCGGCCACCCTTCAGCGTCAATACCGGCGGGTCTTTCGGAGAACAATCTTCCAGTCGGTTTACAGATTATCGGCAGAAGGAATGCTGATGAAGCTGTCCTGGCTGCAAGTGCGGCATATGAAAGAATCAACCCATGGCAGGATATCTACAAGCTGGTTGAAAACAGACCATTGTTCTAAAAAAACGGATTCATCCTCATTTTTATAGGGTGAGGAACTATAAATAGACAACTGCAGAGGTGAGTAAGAATGGAAAGCAAGGCAGTGGAAAAACCGATGGCCCGGAATGTTTCATATTTGGATTTGGTAAACAAATACGGGCTTTTTGCAGGATTTATTTTGCTTCTGATCATTATGTCGTTCACGTCACCCGTTTTTTTAACGGAAGTAAACCTGATCAATATTCTTAGACAAGTAACTGTCGTCGGTGTAATAGCCGTTGGAATGACATTTGCGATCATCTCGGCAGGAATTGACCTGTCTGTTGGAGCAGTACTCGCTTTTGCAGGCATTGTGATGGTCAGCTTGCAATCTGAAGGTGCTTTTATAGCGGTTGCAGTAGCTTTGTTGGCAGGCATTGTTTGCGGCTTGGCCAACGGAATTGCAATATCAATAGGAAAGGTGCAGCCGTTTATTGTTACATTGGCATCGATGACCATTATCCGCGGAATAACACTAATCCTATCAGACGGCCAACCGATTTCGCTTATTGATTCCACTCTCCTTGGAATCGGTAAAAGTTACCTCGGACCGGTTCCAGTGTTGGTTGTTATTTTTGCAGTCGTGATTTTATTGGGATGGATTCTTCTATCCAAAATGAAATTTGGCCGCCATACTTTTGCAATTGGATCTAGCGAAAGTGCTAGTAAACTTGCAGGGATAAAAATAGATAAATTAAAAATCATGATTTATACCCTAAGTGGCGGATTGGCAGCATTAGCTGGAATCCTTCTGACCAGCCGTTTAAGCTCAGCATCGCCTATTGCAGGAATGGGTTACGAATTAGAGGCAATTGCTGCCGTTGCGATCGGAGGTGCAAAATTAACAGGCGGGACAGGCAGTATGGGAGGTACCCTTCTTGGCGTATTGATTGTCGGTGTGATCAGTAACGGGATGGTCCTTCTTGATGTAAACGCCTATCTTCAACAGGTTGTGAAGGGAGTAATCATTTTTGCCGCAGTTTTGATTGCCAGCAGGAAGAAGTAACCGTATGTAAAAGGATGAAAAATACTAAACTATTATAAAGGGGAATTTCAATGCGTATGAAAAAGAGTTTTAAAATCATTTCCGTTTTTATTTTAGCCTTGCTCCTGATTGTCGGTTGTTCAAAAAATAATGATTCAGCAGGAAGTTCAGACAGCGGTACCGGTGAAAAAGATTCCGGAAAAAAAGGAGAGTATGTTATCGGTGTTACACTAAGCCAAATGTCTGATCCATTTTTCGTTAATGTTAAAGATGGTATTTTTGCTGAAGCGGAACAACAAAATGTTGAGGTGCAATTTGCAGACGGCCAGGCAAATGCCGCTACCCAATTATCCCAGGTTGAGAATTTTATCGCAAAACAAGTAGATTTAATTATCCTTAATCCGGTCGAAGCGGACCCGCTGACACCTGCAGTGCAAGCGGCTAACGATGCCGGGATACCTATCATTACTTTCGACCGCTGGGTTAACGGGGGCGAAACCGTTACACATGTGGGTGCATCTGCAATAGAGGTTGGTGTAAAGGCGGGCGAGGCCCTGTTTGAATATATGGGCGGAAAAGGGAAAATTGCAGTTATCGAGCATATTCCTGGTGCTTCTACAACGATAGACCGGACTAAAGGACTCGAAGAAGCTTTAAAGAAATACCCGGATATTGAAGTCGTTGCCACTCAATCTGCTACATCTCGTGCCGAAGCCATGTCAGTTATGGAAAATATTTTGACTTCAAATCCAGAAATTAATGGTGTATATGCCTATAATGATGATAATGCACTTGGTGCTTCCGATGCGATTATAGCTGCCCAGAAGCAAAATGATGTGGTTGTAGTCGGTGTTGGAGGGACAGCCCCTGCTTTGGAAGCGGTTAAACAAGGTCAACTGCTTGCAACGGTTGATATTCTTCCGTTGGATGAAGGGAAATTGGCTATCAAAACCGCAGTTGATGTGCTAAAAGGCAAGGAAATTACCGAACAAAATGAGGGAAGGACATGGGTTCTTCAAGAATCAAAAATTGTAACCGGGCCTCAATGGGAGAAAAAAGGTAAATAATTTGATTGTTTGAAGATGTGTAATAGATAGATATCGTTTCTTCAACTCGATCGTTCGTAAAGCTAATAAAGGAAATGGGGACTTTTGATATGGAAAATGCCCTGCTCAGCATATCTAATTTATCTAAAAGGTTTTCAGGAGTACTCGCACTCGATAATATTGGTTTTGACCTGTACCCGGGTGAAGTCCATGCTTTAGTTGGTGAAAATGGGGCGGGAAAATCAACGCTTATGAAGACGATTGCAGGAGTTCATCAGCCAGATACTGGGCAAATTGTCGTAGATGGCCGTCATCAAAAGTTTACGAGTACAAGAGATTCCCAAAGTGCCGGAATAAGTATGATCTATCAGGAACTAAACCTTGTTAACTCCCTTAGTATTGCTGCCAATATGTTTTTAAGCAGGGAATTAACAGCAGGTCCTTTTCTGAATGAGTCCCGCATGAATGAAGCTGCGAGAGAAGCCTTAACCCGGATTGGGATCAACCTGAATCCGCAATCACTGGTAGGAAATTTGAGTATGGCCCAGAAACAGCTGGTTGAAATAGCAAAGGCGGTATCGATGCAGTCGAAGATCATTATTATGGATGAACCAACCACGTCATTAACCGATATTGAAAAAAAGCTGTTATTTGATACGGTTGCTATTTTAAAAGCCCAGAGCGTGGGAATTATCTATATCAGCCATGATCTTGATGATGTATTTCTGATTGCCGACCGGATCACGGTCATTCGTGATGGCGCAACAGTGGCGAGCAGTATTGCTTCAGAAACAAGTAAAGCGCAAGTGATCTATCATATGGTAGGCCGTGAGCTTAACCAAATTTATGATTTCCAAAGCAATATTAAGCAGGACGTATTGTTTGAAGTGAACGGACTTTCAAAAAAAGATATGCTGGACAATATTTCTTTTACCGTCAAGGCGGGCGAAATTGTTGGACTGTCAGGTCTCGTCGGTTCGGGGCGCACTGAACTGGCCTATCATTTATACGGATTGATGAAGCCTGACTCAGGTACAATTAAATTAGAGGGGAAAGAAATCTCCATCTCTTCTCCTTCCAAGGCGATAGAAAAAGGAATAAGCCTTGTTCCAGAGGATAGAAAAGAAATGGGTCTATTCCTGGAAATGTCGATTCGTGATAATGCTACCATGTCCAGCCTGGATAACTATATCAGTTTCGGTTTAATCAATTCCAAAACCGAAAGGGATAAGGTTCAAAAGTATATCAACGATTTTCGTATTAAAACAACGGATCCAGAGAAAAAGGTCATAAATCTGAGCGGGGGAAATCAACAAAAAGTTGTTTTAGCACGATCTACTTCGACATTGCCAAAATTGTTGATTCTTGATGAACCGACAAGAGGAGTTGATGTTGGCGCTAAATCCGAAATATACAAGCTGATGTATAAGCTTGCTTCCGAGGGAGTCGGGATTCTGATGATTTCTTCCGAGCTCAACGAAGTGTTGGGGGTTAGTGACCGTATTCTTGTGATGAGGAATGGAACGATTGCCGGTGAAATTTCCAGAGAAGAAGCAACTTCTGAATTGGTTATGCAATATGCAACCGGACAGAGGTAATGTTGGATGTCGTCTATAGCCTCATCAGGCTTATATCCGATCGCCGTGGACGAATCCTGTCCTGAAATCAACCTTAGGATATCTATCCTAAGGTTTTTCTCATATTAGAAATCTCAAAGAATGAAAGGAGTAGTCTAACTTGAAATTGATTACAGTCAATGACTACGAAGAATTAAGCAGAACAGCAGGCGAAATTGTAATAGAAAATGTAAATAATTTTAAGACATTTACTTTAGGACTTGCGACGGGAAGTACACCTGAGGGCTTATATCGCTATTTAGCAGAAGACTATTTGATTAATAAAACTACGTACCAACATGTTAAAACGTTTAACCTTGATGAATATGTTGGTTTAGGGCATGAAAACGAAAGCAGCTATCACTATTATATGAATAAACATTTATTTTCGCATATTGATATTTTAACTGAAAATATTCATCTTCCCAATGGCATAAACAGTGACTTAAAAAGTGAATGCAGTCGATATGAGTCATCAATTGAACAAAACGGGCATATTGATCTGCAAATTTTAGGGCTGGGCCGCAATGGACATATTGGCTTTAACGAACCGGGGACATTGTTCGAATCGAAAACCCATGTTGTCGAGCTTGCCAACACAACAAGGATGGCAAATTCGCGATTCTTCAGTGAATCAGCTGAAATGCCTACTCATGCAATTACAATGGGGATTTCGACGATCTTAAAAAGCAGAGAAATCTTGCTGCTCGTTTCTGGAGTGGAGAAAGCTCAAGCTCTTCACAAGCTGCTGGAAGATGAAGTTTGCGAAGCCTTTCCAGCTTCAATTTTAAAACTGCATCCTAATGTTACAGTCATTGCAGATAAGAATGCATTATCAAGAACTTTTTAGTATTTGATTAGGCTGTTTTCTTGATTAAGTTAATTTGAAACTAAAAAAGCTCCCCAGACAACTACTGAGGAACTTCAAAGGATATTTGACGGGGAGTTATCTGCTTTATGCAATCCCGGCCTTCATCAGCATCCCATCCAAAGAACGCTCCATATTCTGTTCCATCCATTTAGCGATCTCAAGTAGCTGATGTAGATCAGTGCCTGTTTCTATTTCCATACCATGAAACATATTGACCATATCCTCTGTACATACATTCCCAACAGCTTTTGGAGCGAACGGACAGCCGCCCAAGCCAGCAATCGAGGAGTCGAATCTGTTTACTCCGGCTTGAAATCCTGCTAATGTATTTGCCAGGCCAAGTCCACGAGTGTTGTGGAAATGAAGTCCCAATGATATTTCCGATCCAAAAGCGTCTATAAATCCTTTAATTACTTTTTGCACTTGTATCGGATTGGCCATTCCGGTTGTATCAGCCAGTGTAATTTTCGTACAACCTGCTTGTAAAAATTTTTCAGCCACTTTCAATACTCGTGATAAAGGCACATCTCCTTCAAACGGGCAGCCGAATGCAGTTCCAAGAACACCCGCGACGCCTTTGCCTGCTTCAACACCTTCACGAATGACCTTTGATAATTCTTCGACAGCTTGATCCACGGTTCTTTTCGCATTCCGCATATTAAATTGATCGCTTGTAGCTGTGACAATATGCAAGAAGTCGACCTCTGTTTTTAAAGCACGATCCAGGCCTGACCGGCTTAAGACGAGACCAGCATATATGACATTCTCTCTTTTCGGGAGCAATCGCAGCACTTCTTCAGCGTCAGCCATCTGCGGAACGACCTTGGGGTTAACAAAAGAAACGGCTTCGATACTGCGGATTCCAGCATTGATCAGACGGTTGATCAATTCTACTTTTGTTTCTGTGGAAATGATTTTACATTCATTTTGCAACCCATCGCGGGGGCCCACTTCACAAATTTCGATCATGAATCTTCCTCCTTTAATAGATGATTATTTTTTATTTCCTCAAGATGCCGCAACACATGATCACGCCCCTGAAAAATGTGTTCATGCATGGCGATCCGGGCACGCTCGGGTTCTTTATTTTTAATGGCCTGGAGAATGATCTTATGGACTTCGAGAGATTGTTGAAGCTGAAAATGGTTATACCAGTAAAAAGACCGAAAGACGACCGGAACAACGACAACCTTTGAGATATGAAAGAAAATATGCGAGTTCTTGGAGGCAGCAACAATTGAATTATGAAATTCCTGGTTAACATCGACAATTTCTTTAATGCTGTCCATATCTGATTCAATATACTTAGTGATCACTTTTTCGTATAAATGGTTGGCTGTTTCCATTCTTTTAAGATCTTCGTCAGTGCGGTAAATTGCGGCTTGGCTGGCGCCATATCCTTCGAGCAATGTTCTTAAATCGTATATTTGCCGGATATCCTCTTTTGTAAAATGCCTGACACTGACTCCGCGTTTTAATGGGACCAGCAGTCCTTCTGCTTCAAGCTGCTTAATGGCTTCTCTAACTGGTGTCCTGCTTAAGTTCAATTCCTTTGCCAGTGATTCCTCCGCAAGCCTCATACCCGGCTCATATTTTCCTTGGATAATCGCATCTTTTATGAATTCGTATGCATACATGTGTTAACACCTCACGCATCTATTGTATACAATGTGAAAAATAATATCAATAATATTCTGAAAATAAGTAATGTAAGCGGTTAAATTGATCGTTTTAGCTAAAAAATAAATATTTTTTAAAATGTGGTTGACTTATTGTATACAAACGATTAAATTTGTATACAAGATTAAGAAAATTTAGATTTATGAGTTAATAGAGAAACTTAAACCATAAAGCACAGACAGGAGGGATCCGATTGACTGAAACTCGATTGCCTTTAGAAAATTTACGTGTCATCGAACTGGGTACACTTTTGGCTGGTCCCTTTTCGGGAAGATTACTGGCCGATTTTGGTGCCGAGGTCATTAAAGTGGAACCACCCGGAAAATCAGACCCGATGAGAAACTGGGGGAAGTCCAAAGATGGTGTGGGACTTTGGTGGCCGATTCAATCAAGAAATAAAAAATCTATCACTCTTAATTTGCGTGAAGAAGCAGGCCAGGCCATTTTAAAAGAGATGGTTAAGGAAGCGGATATCATCATCGAGAACTTCCGTCCTGGAACGATGGAAAAGTGGAATCTTTCATACGAAATTTTAGCTGAAATCAATCCGAAAATAATTATGGTAAGAACTTCGGGCTTCGGGCAAACAGGGCCTTATAAACATCGGGCAGGGTTCGGAAGTGTCGGGGAAGCGATGGGCGGTCTCCGTTATGTAACAGGCTTTCCCGATCGACCACCTTCGAGAATTGGCATTTCAATCGGTGATACATTAGCCGCGTTATTCGCAACAATTGGCTGTCTCGTTGCTGTTCATGAAAGAGAGCAGTCCGGGAAAGGCCAGGTCGTCGATACCGCTCTATACGAATCGGTATTTTCGATTATGGAAAGCATCATTCCCGATTACTTGCTTGCTGGCTATGTGAGAGAGCGAATGGGCAATATTCTTCCTGGTGTTGCGCCTTCAAATATTTATTTGACAAAAGATAAAACCTACATCGTTATTGGTGCGAATGCAGATAATGTCTTCAACAGACTTTGTGAAGCGATGGAGCAGCCGGAACTCGCGGAAGACCCGAGGTTTTCCACCCATAATGCCAGAGGGGAAAATATGAAGCTGCTTGATTCGATGATTGAAGAATGGACGAAAAGATTGCCGGCGAAGGAGGCCCTCAAAATTCTCGAGGAAAAAGGCGTGCCATCAGGACTCATCTATTCCGCTAAAGACATTTTGGAGGATCCCCACTATGAAGCAAGAGAAATGATTGTGAATGTTGAACATCCGCAATTAGGTGAATTTGCAATGCCGGGGATTGTTCCGAAGTTAAGCAGGACACCAGGTAAAATAAAGCATCCGGGAGCCGAAGTGGTCGGTAAACATAATGATGAAGTTTACAGAGAAATACTGGGGTACAGCCAGGAAAGGCTGGAAGAGTTGAAGAATGCCAACGTCATATAAAAAAGGGGTTGCGTAATGGGGAAAACCTTATATGAAAAAATCTGGGAAAATCATCTTGTCCATGAAGAGGAAAATCAACCGGCACTCTTGTTCATTGATCTCCACTTAACGCATGAAGTCACTTCACCACAGGCGTTCGAAGGGCTAAGAATCAAAGGACGAAGAGTGAGGCGGCCTGATTTAACGATTGCTACTATGGATCACAGCATTCCAACAAGAGACCGGGACCTGCCGTTTACAGATGAAATAGCCAAAAAGCAAGTGGATGCTTTGGTCAAGAATTGCCGGGATTTCGGCATTAAACTATTTGATCTGAACAGCCGAAATCAGGGGATTGTCCATGTCATTGCACCGGAGCTGGGAATTACCCAGCCGGGCCAGACGATTGTATGCGGTGACAGCCATACTTCCACCCATGGTGCATTTGGAGCTCTTGCCTTTGGAATTGGGACGAGTGAAGTGGAACATGTCTTGGCAACGCAAACGTTAAAGCAATTCAAGTCGAAAACGCTGGCGATCAATATCAATGGAGAGCTTCCAACCGGTACGACAGCGAAAGACTTAATTCTGGCTTTGATAGGAAGATTTGGACATGATTTTGCCACCGGTTATGTAATCGAATACCGCGGTGAAGCGATTCGTAAGCTGTCGATGGAAGAGCGGATGACGATCTGTAATATGTCAATCGAAATGGGCGGAAGAGCAGGCTTAATCGAACCGGATGAAACAACCTTTCAATACTTGAAGGATAAAGAGTGTGCACCGAAAGGCAGTGATTGGGAAGCAGCATTGACAGAATGGAAAAAACTTCATTCCGATTCTGATGCAGCTTTTGATTTAACGGTCGAGTTCGATGCATCGGAAGTCGTTCCACAGGTGACATGGGGAACAAATCCTGGCCAGGTTACCGGTGTTACCGGCAAAGTTCCAGCGATTGCCGAACTTCCTCTTGATCAGAAACGGGCTGCCGAAAAAGCCTTGAACTATATGGGTCTGATTGAGAAGACACCTATAACTGAGATTGCTATAAATAAAGTCTTTATTGGATCCTGTACCAACAGCCGGATCGAGGATTTGCGCAAAGCAGCAAAAATCGTCAGGGGTTACAAAACTGCTGATCATGTAAGGGCCCTGGTCGTCCCGGGTTCACAGCTTGTCAAAAGCCAGGCTGAAAGTGAAGGCCTTGATAAAATCTTTATCGAAGCCGGCTTTGAGTGGCGGGAAGCAGGATGCAGCATGTGCCTCGGAATGAATGAAGATATCGTCCTGCCTGGTGAGCGATGTGCCTCAACATCCAATCGCAATTTTGAAGGCCGGCAGGGAAGGAACGCAAGGACGCATTTGGTCAGTCCGGAAATGGCAGCGGCTGCGGCCATCAAAGGGCATTTTGTTGATATTAGAACTTGGCCAACGAAAACGGCGGAGGAGATAAATCTATGACACATTCATTTTTGAATTATACTGGCATCGTTGCCCCTTTGGATGTTGTGAATGTTGATACGGATGCAATCATTCCGAAGCAGTTTTTAAAAAGAATTGAAAGAACCGGTTTTGGCCAATTTCTGTTCTATGACTGGCGCTTTGAAAATGGAAAAGAGAAAGAGTCGTTTATATTAAATCAGGAAGACTACCGGGATGCCGGGGTATTATTGGCCCGGAAAAACTTTGGATGTGGTTCATCAAGAGAGCATGCTCCATGGGCAATCGCTGATTACGGAATCAAAGTGATCATAGCGCCTTCTTTCGCTGATATATTCTATAACAATTGCTTTAAAAACGGGATATTGCCGATTGAACTAAGTGAAGAAGAAGTGGAACAGCTATTTCAAAAAACAGCCAGTACAAAAGGCTACCAGCTATCGATAGATTTAGAGAGTCAAACTGTAACAGACAATCAAGGCTTTGCAAGTCATTTTGAAGTGGCTCCATACCGGAAAGAGCTGTTGATAAAAGGGTTGGACGAAATTGGTTCCTCCTTACTATTTGAAGAAAAAATTGCTGCTTTTGAGAAGAAACATAAGATTTATTATCGTCTTGATTCTGAAGCTTTTCATACTAATTGAATTTTTATAACAAAAAATGAAAGCGGTAACATTTAAGGAGGGTTATTTAATGAATTGGAAAAGAACGATGATGTTTGGCAAGTTTACAGTCGTGATCATGTTGCTTTTGTTTGTTGCTGCAGGATGCGGTGGAGAAAAGCCTGCAACTGGATCAGCCTCAAGCGGCAGTGGTGGTGGAAAGAAAATCGATGTGATCGATATTTCTGTCACCCATTACCCGACTGGACTATATGCGGTACCTTATGATGTAGGGATTGAGCAAGGCTTTTTTGAAGAGGAAGGAATCAAGATTAATAAGATTGTAGGCAGTGGCGGTGGTGGAACGACGGTTCGCAATGTACTGTCAGGAGATCTTCCATTCGGTGATGTGTCTACCTCTGCTGTACTCCAGTCGTATCTTGCAGGAGCTCCATTGAAGATAGTCAGTGGGGGAGTGCAAAGTGTTAGTGATCTAGTCTATGTTACCCGCAAGGATGCTGACATTGAAAAAGTCGAAGATATGGTCGGAAAAACTTGGGCGTTTACAAACCCTGGCTCCGTAACAGAAACAACATCGCAATTAATCTTTGATTCAAACGGTATTGATCCAAAATCCTTGAAGCTTGTTGCATCCGGTGGAGTCAGTGAAGGACTGACTATGCTGCAGGCAGGAGAGGTGGATGCAACCTTAATGATGGAACCTGCCTATTCCGTTCAAAAGGATGACTGGAAAACACTGTTTCGTGTTTCCGATCATGTCCCTAATTATCAGCAGAGCGTTATCATAACAAGTCCGCAGTTGATTAAGGAAAACCCGGATTTGGTCAAACGTTTCCTAAATGCTTATCAAAAATCGGTAGAATGGACGTACGCAAATCCTGAAGAGGCAGGAAAGATTTTTGCAAAATCGGCAGAAATTGATGAAACAGCTTCCGTTGCAGCGATTAAGGATCTGGCAGATAAAAAACACTGGAGCAGCAAAATTGAACTCGACTCTATGAATAATGTCGTTAAAGGGATGCAGATGGCCAATACCTTAAAGAAAGGCCAGGAAATTGTCTGGGATGAGGTCTTGGACATGGACTTCCTTCCGGATGATCAAAAACTGGATCCGTCCAAACTGGACACGAATAAATAGAGTGGATTTATCAGCATGGCCGGTGATGAGCTCTCATCGACCGGCCCCTGCCATTACTATAAATTTATGAGCAAAGGGGCGGACGCATATGGCTGAACCATTAATGAAAGTGGAAAGTTTAACAAAAGTTTATACTAGCGACGCTAAAGAAGTGGTTGCTTTACAGGATATTGATTTTACTGTCCAGAAAGGGGAATTTATTTCGATCGTTGGCCCGAGCGGATGCGGAAAAACGACATTGCTGGAGATTTTGTCGGGGCTTCGGCTGGCAACAACCGGTTCGGTAAAAATTAAAGGTGAAACAGTCACAGGACCCCATCGTTCGATTGGCATCGTCTTTCAGGAAGAATCTACTTTTCCGTGGAGAACGGTCCAGGAAAATGTTGAGTTTGGATTGCAAATGCAGGGCAGGCCAAAATCAGAGTATCGGGAAAAAGCAAAAAATATGATTGAACTCGTTGGTTTAAAAGGATTTGAACATTCTTATCCGTATGAGTTGTCGGGCGGGATGAGGCAGAGGGTCGCGATCGCAAGGACGCTCGTGACGCAGCCGGAAATAGTTGTGATGGATGAGCCATTCGGAGCATTGGATGAACAGACAAGGTTGATTTTGGGAGGAGAGCTGCTGAAAATAGTCGAACAAACGAAAGCAACTGTTGTGCTCGTCACACACAGCATCCAGGAAGCTGCCCTGCTTTCAGACAAAATTGTCGTCTTGTCAGCAAGGCCAGGGAAGGTGAAGCATCTTATTGAAAGCAATCTGCCAAAACCGCGTGACGCTCATGCATTGACCACTCCGGAATTTGCCGAAATCACACAAAAGCTCTGGTCCAGCCTGGAAGAAGAATCTTTAGTGAAAAAACCTGTATTGAAATATGACAATAACAAGGTGGTAGGACAATGAGGCTTCACCGGGTTGTCCAAATCGTGATAGTCGTTTCTTTATTGGTTTTATATGAAGTAGCAACGCGGATAAACTGGCTTGATCCGT
Organism: Bacillus sp. V3-13; assembly: GCF_002860165.1. Lineage (GTDB taxonomy): Bacteria > Bacillota > Bacilli > Bacillales > Cytobacillaceae > Bacillus_BJ. The sequence continues at coordinate 33,461 of NZ_PGUZ01000059.1, forward strand.
TCACCTTTATCCCTTTTTCGGCGATGTTTATGAATATGATTGGCAACTTGGGCAATCCGGAATATGTAACAAATCATTTTGCGATCACGGCAATGGAAATATTGGCTAGTTTCATTGGAGCAATGATATTTGGCGTAATCTTTGGAATCGTCCTTTGGCGTTCCGATTTAGCCCATCATGTGCTTCAACCGTATTTGCTTTTATTTTACGCGATCCCTTTTTTTGCTTTGTATCCGATTTTTATTAGTATTTTAGGGATTGGACCGTTGCCTGTTATCCTGATTGGATTGCTGTTTGCAATGCCAGCCGTAATCAGCAACACCGCCATCGGCTTCCGCGAAATTAGAAAGGTGCTCGTTAAGGTCGGTCAATCGTGTAATCTCTCGTTTCGCCAAATGTTGATCCACATTTATTTTCCGGCTGCATGGCCGTATATTTTCACTGGAGTCAAACTGGCGGCGGCTTATTCGATTATTGGGGTAATTGCAACCGAGTTTATCCTCTCTTCACGCGGATTAGGCTATACCATTTCGTACGCGTACAATAATTTTGATATGAATGGAATGTACGGTTCCGTTCTCCTTGTGATTGTGATCGCTTTACTCGTCAATGTAGTTCTCGGTTTTATAGAAACTAGAGTATATAGAAGAAACATGTAAAAGGAGTCAAATCTAACATTAAGAGAGGAGAACTTCATGAATACAATGACTTTAGACCAGAAACGCTATAAGTTTGGCAGATATATGGTCCCGCTCGCGATTATCCTGCTCTGGCAGATTATTTACCAAATCATCGGAGCACCGGCGATGGCTTCACCGTGGCAAAGTCTTGCCGATTTAGGGGCGAATACAACCAACTGGCTTGGTGATATGGGAAACACCTTGCTGACGTTATTAGTCTCATTCTTAATTGCGGCGACTTCAGGGGTGATACTCGGGTTTTTTATCGGGTTAAGCTCTTTTTGGACCAAAACACTGTCACCTTTGTTATTAGGATTATACTCGATCCCCAAAGTGACTTTGTATCCGATCTTCCTGTTGATTTTTGGATTAACGATTCAAGGAAGAATGGCATTTTCCGTCTTCCACGGTATCTTTCCGATCATGATTATTTGCATGGAAGCAACGAGAACGGTCCCTGAAATATATCTTAAATTGGCAAAATCGTACCGGATGAGTTTTATGCAAAAAGCCCGGCAGATCCTGATCCCTGCCATCATGCCCCAGCTGGTCGTTGGCCTGCGAATGTGTTTCAGCCTTTGTTTTCTCGGCTTAATCCTGGCTGAGATGTTCGCATCCTATGAAGGTCTGGGACACCGTTTAGTCCATTATATGTCTCTCAATCAGCCGGCCTCGATTCTTGCATTGATCATCATCATTATTTTTATTGCGTTTTTCTTTACATTCCTCTTTCTGCTCTGGCAGGAAAAGAATGAATTAAAGATTGGCAAACGCAAGATGAATCTATCATAAATGAACCATTGTTATACGCAGGGGGAGTATTCTTAGTTTGGAAGAGACACAACTGAAAAAACGTTTATGGAGGAATGATGATGAGTGGCAATTATCGAGTAGGCTTAATCGTGCCGAGCTCAAACACGACGATGGAAACTGAAATTCCGGCAATGCATCACAGCAGGCAGCAGCTTGAAACGAACGAAACGTTTACCTTTCATTCGGCAAGGATGCGAATGAAGCATGTGAATCCAGAAGAATTAAAGAAGATGGACATTGATAGTGAACGATGTGCGATCGAGCTTTCCGACGCCCGATGTGATGTGCTGGCTTACGCTTGTTTGATTGCGATTATGTGCCAGGGACCAGGGTACCACCAAATTTCAGAGGAGAAGTTAAGATCAGCAACAATCGAAAATGGGGGAGGAGCACCGATTGTCAGCAGCGCCGGAGCACTGATTGAAGGCATCGAGACGATCGGGGCGAAGAAGGTTGCGATTATCACCCCGTACATGAAACCTTTAACCAATATGGTTATTGAATATTTAAATACAGCCGGAATCGAGGTAGTCGATTCTATTAGCCTCGAAGTGGCGGACAATCTTGAAGTCGGCCGTTTGGATCCTCTTAAACTTATTGATCACGCAGCCCGTTTGAATACAAAAGGAGCGGACGCTGTTGTGTTATCTGCATGTGTTCAGATGCCTTCTCTTCCTGCTATCCAGACGGTGCAGGAACGTTCAGGACTGCCGGTATTATCTGCTGCGACTTCGACGGTATATAAAATTCTTAAAACATTGAACCTGAATACAGAGGTGCCGAATGCCGGTTATTTGCTGTCAGGAAAGTTTTAATCAGCTCCACAATGTTCGGATTGATGAAAAACAAAAAAACTTTTATATTAAAAAAGACAGGGCTCTCTGTATGGAGAACCTTTTTTTGTTAAGACAGACATATCAGCCTTTCTAGAAGATATGGGGAAATCATTGTGGATACATCAAAAAGGAAGGAAGTAGGGAGTCAATTTCAATCCACACATCTGTCTGTTAATATCGATGAATGGCTTAACAAAAAGTGTTTAATAACAATGAGGGCTTCTATGTGCATGCCTCAAAACAGAAACAATTGGGTATTATAGATTAGAAAAAAAAGTAAAATCGTATGATGTGAATATTCTTAATATTTTGTATTATTATGGTGAAATTTATCTAATGATAGAGGAGCTGGTTCGTTTGACGGATTTAGTTATCAAACAGATACCCAGTTGAGAATCGAATGGAAGAATTGAAAGTCTATGGCTATTACAAGAAGCATCAAGAGTTCGGCAATAATTTTAAGAGCAAGCGAAGAATCGGCAGAATGAGTAAAGAACAGGCATTACATTTTATTTCAAGGAGTGGTAGTCGTTGAGAAAGATATCTTTGCTGGTACTTGCATGCTTGCTATTGGTGACAACTCCATTTTTGAATGCCGGTGATGCTGCACAACCTTCATCGAAGTACACGGTTTCCGGACTGGAAAAACCAGCGGAAATACTTATTGACCGCTGGGGTATACCTCATATATATGCAGGCTCAAAAGATGATGCTTTTTTCGTGCAGGGCTTTAATGCGGCGCGAGACCGTTTATGGCAAATTGATTTATGGCGAATGCGCGGGCTTGGGAAGCTGTCAGAGGTACTGGGGCCGGAATATGTGGAGCAGGATAAAGCCACAAGACTATTTTTATATCGTGGAGACATGGAAAAGGAATGGCAATCCTATGGACCTAATGCCAAGGAGATTGTAAATTCTTTTGTAAGCGGTATCAATGCTTATATTGAAATGACGGAAAAAAATCCTGATCTTCTTCCTCCGGAGTTCAAGATGCTTGGCTATAAGCCTTCGAAATGGCAGCCGGAGGACGTCGTCCGGATTCGGAGCCATGGGCTGACAAGAAACGTTAACAATGAAGTCGCACGGGCGCTTACCTTAAGGAAGCATGGAGCAGAAGCAGAGAAAATACGCCAACGATTGGAACCTGAATGGGAAACAAGCATTCCGAAAGGCTTGAATCTTTATGACATTCCTGAGGATGTACTAAAAACTTATGCTTTGGCGACACAGGGAGTTTCTTTTGATAAAAATTCTGGAAAAATCAAAACGGAAAACTTAAATGACCGCATTCATGACGCATCCAGCCTGGGAAGCAACAACTGGGTAATAGCCCCTGAAAAGTCAAAAACGGGCCGTCCAATCCTGGCCAATGACCCTCATAGAACACTGGCGGTTCCATCTCTTCGTTATATTGCTCATTTATCCGCTCCAGGAATGAATGTTATTGGAGGCGGTGAACCGGTATTGCCGGGGATATCAATCGGACACAATGGTACGGCTGCGTTCGGGTTAACGATCTTTGCCATTGACCAGGAAGACCTGTACGTTTATGAAACCAATCCAAATAATCCTTCGGAATATAAATACAAGGGTCAATGGGAAGCTATGAAGCGGGTATCTGAAAACATTGCAGTAAAAGGCAAGAGCCCTGAGACAGGAGAACTGGAGTTCACTCGCCATGGACCTGTTATTTACAAGGACGAGAAGAATAATCGTGCATTTGCTTTAAGAGCGGCCTGGCTGGAACCGGGAATGGCTCCTTATTTGGGAAGCCTTGCTTATATGGGGGCAGAGAATTGGAACGAATTCAGCAAGGCGATGAATAATTGGGGTTCACCTTCAGAAAATCAGGTGTATGCCGATACAAAAGGAAACATCGGCTGGAAGCCGGGCGGATTGACTCCTGTCCGCAAAAATTGGGATGGTCTGCTTCCTGTACCAGGGGACGGAACCTATGAATGGGACGGTTTTCTAAATCAGGAAAATCTGCCGTCCGAATATAATCCGGAAAAAGGCTGGCTTGGCTCTGCAAATGAAATGAACCTGCCGGATGATTATGATTATGAAAAATACAAGCTTGGCTTTGAATGGAGTTCACCTTACCGCTATCAGCGAATTAAGGAAGTATTAGATAAGAAGAAAAAAGTAGGAATTGAAGATTCCCTTCGTCTGCAGACGGATTATTCATCCATTCCGGCACGGCGGATTACAGACCTTCTGGATGGTCTCAAATCAAATGATAAAAAAGTAAAAGACGGCTTGAAATTACTTCAAAAGTGGAATGGCAATCTATCCGCAGATTCTGCAGCTGGTGCTTTGTTTGAGGTATGGTATCAGAATCATTTGCGAAAAGCAGTGGTCCAACAGATCCTTCCAAAAGCCGCAGCGAACGATATCGGTTCTGGTGATCCGGTTGTGATCCTGGATTTATTAGAAAATCCGGATAAACGCTTTGGCGTTAATCCAGAAAATACCCGTGATCAAATCCTGTTAACCAGCTTAAAAAATGCCATTGCTCAAGTGGAGGGACTTCTTGGCCCACGTATGAAAGACTGGCAATGGGGTGATTTGCATCATGTCTACCTTGAACACCAGCTCTCAAGTCTGGTAGATGAAAGAACACGGAGAATCCTGAATGTCGGGCCTGTTCCTCGTGGCGGAAGTGGAGACACAGTAGGTAATACAAGCTATTCAAGATCAAATTTCCGGCAGACAAGCGGAGCAACTTACAGAATGGTACTGGATGTTGGCAGATGGGACAATTCCATTGCAGTAAATAGTCCGGGCCAATCCGGAGATCCGGAAAGCAGGCATTACAAAGATTTATTTAAAAAGTGGGCAAGTGATGAAGCAATCCCGCTGTTATATAGCCGGAATAAAATTGAGCAGGCAGCAGAAGAACGGATTATTTTACTGCCCGGACAGTAAAAGTAGTAGCAGATTGCTTTATCCAACTCGAATTAAAAATTAGTTTCTAATTTTAAAAGACCTCGGAATATGCGTGCCGTTACAATTGTGACACACATATCTGGAGGTCTTTTTCTAACTTATTTAGCCGTCAAATTAATATTTTTTTACGTAATATTAAAGATATGGTATGACTAGATTACAAGAGAGTAAAAACGAATAATACATCGGGGAAGCGAGCATTCGGAGTGAAAAGATCAAAACAGTAAGCGGGAGTTGAACAAATTGACAGTGAATCATTTTGACGTGGTAATAGTCGGTGCAGGATCGATGGGAATGGCAGCAGGCTATTATCTTTCAAAGCTTGGTGTAAAAACATTAATGATAGATTCCTATGATCCACCCCATTCAATCGGCAGCCACCATGGAGAAACCAGGATCATCAGGCATGCTTACGGTGAAGGGAGAAGTTATGTGCCCCTGACCCTAAGGGCCCAGCAGCTCTGGAATGAACTTCAGTTTGAAGCCGGGAAAGAGCTTTTCCTAAACACTGGCGTTGTCTCTATCGGGGATGCGGATTCTTCTTTTCTAAAAGAGATCATGGAATCTGCCAAAGAATTTAGTCTTCCCATTATATATTTGAATTCAGACGAAATCCACACAAGATGGCCAGGTCTTCGTTTACCTGCGAACTTCGTTGGGTGCCTGGAAACCTCCAGTGGTGTGTTGCTTGTGGAGGAATGTATCCGGGCGTTTAGGGATCTGGCCATTCAAAATGGAGCGAGGTTGATCGCAAATACTGACGTTGTTGAGATCGTGCAACATGGTGACAGGGCTGTCGTACATACTAAAAAAACTCAATATCATGCTGAAAAGGTGATTGTGTGCGCAGGGGCGTGGACCGGGAAGCTCCTTGCCGAATTGAATCTGCCAATTGAACCAACCCGGAAAACTGTTGCCTGGTTTGCAGACGAACAAAAACAGTATAGCCATCAAAACTTTCCTGCTTTTGTGTTCCAGCTTGAAGACAGCGCCTTCTACGGTTTTCCGGATTTCGGGAAGGGTATTAAAGTAGGCCGGCATGATAGCGGACAAAAAGTGGATCCTGATAAAATGGATCGAAAATTCGGCTCGCAGCAAGAGGATGAAGGGGATCTATCCCGGTTTGTCCAATCGTATTTTCCGTCTGCCTCGAAAACTGCCAGCAAGGGTCAGGTTTGTATGTATTCGATGACACCGGACGAAGATTTTATCATTGATGTTCATCCTCAGATGCCCAGTGTCGTTATTGCTGCCGGGTTCTCCGGGCATGGGTTTAAATTCAGCAGCGTAGTTGGGGAAATCCTGTCTGAAATGGTGACCGAGGGCAAAACGAAGCATGATATATCAGAGTTTTCACTTGCCAGGTTTCTGTAGTATTTTTTTCAAAGCGTTACAAAAAAAGCCCCAAAGAGAGTACATCTCCTTGGGGTGAAGATTAATCATATAAACAGCTACAATTTCTCAACATTCACACGCCCCGAAAAGAAAGTCGCGCCGCCTCCCATATCGGCGATTCGATCAGGTGTCAGTGTATTGACGAGCTGCTTCGAGCCTGGGAGATCAGCCCAAAGCCCTTGCGTGACGGCTACTCCTTCGAGTACATTTTCGCCTACAGCAGCCTTGAGCACACATTCTCCGCGGTCGTTCCATACCAGGATGAGATCTCCGTCGTTGATGCCTCTTGTTGAAGCATCCTTCACATTTAGGTGCAGGCGGGGTTCTTTTTCAAGCAGGATATGCTTTTCATTGTTCGCAAAGGTTGTGTTTAAGAAATTATGATTCGGCCCGGGCACAAACAAGAACGGGAAGTCACCGTCGTGAACTAGCGGTGTGTACGTTGGCAGCGGAGGATAACCGTCCTTTTCCATTTTCTTTGAATAAAGCTCAATTTTTCCGCTAGGTGTCGCCAGTTTTCCTGAAAGCAGGGGCTTTATATTTGCTTTTACGAATTGGTTGGCAGCCAGCTCCTCATAATCAACCCCGTCCAGATACGGATTGTTTTTGTTATCAAGTGCCTGTGCGATCATTTCGGCTTCTGTTTCATATAATGCTTGATCCTCAAAGCCCATTTCCTCAGCAAGCAGCCGGAACACTTCAACATTTGATTTGGATTCACCATATTGTTCAATGACCGGCTGCTGGATCTGGATATAGTGATGCCAGTACGAGGTATACAAATCGGTGTTTTCAAACGCACTCGTTGCCGGCAGGATCAGATCGGCGTACATGGCCGTCTCTGTTAAAAACAAATCATGGACAACGGTAAACAGGTCTTCCCGCAGCAGTCCTTCTCTGACTTTATTGCCTTCCGGCGCGACAACCGCTGGATTGGTTCCATATACAAATAAGCTTTTTACAGGAGGGTCTGCTTGAAGCAGTGCCTGGCCAAGCAGGTTCATGTTAATCGTCCTTGTGTTTTTGTTTTTCAGTAAATCAGGGCGCTGCAGAGCCGCCGTATTCGGAGCAAGATAGCCACCATTCGATTTGATCGCGCCGCCGCCCTTGACCAGCCATTGGCCGGTAATGGCAGGAAGACAGGAGATCGTCCGGATGCACATGCCGCCGTTATCATGATGCTGCGGTCCATTTCCAATCCGGATAAACGCGGGTGAAGTGCTGCCATACATCCGGGCCAGCTTATAAATGTCGTCCACTGGAACACCGGTAATGCCGGAAACTGTAATCGGATCATACTGGACAACATGCTCGCGTAATTCTTCATATCCGATTGTGTATTGCTGCAGAAAAGCATTGTCTGCCATATTTTCTGCGAAAAGAATATGCATCATGCCAAGCGCGAGGGCGGCATCCGTGCCAGGTAAAATGGGGATAAACCAGTCTGCGAATTGTCCCGTCTGGTTTTTATGTACATCAATCACTACGATCTTCGCGCCGTTTTTCCTTGCCTTTTGCGCAAGGGCAACCTGATGCATGTTTGTGCTGACGGCATTAATGCCCCAGAATATAATCAATTTTGAATAAACCGTATCCTCCGGGTCGATGCCGAAGCTCCCTCCCATTGTATAGTTATAGCCAACGTTGCCGGCGACTGAACAAATTGTCCGGTCGAGCCTGGAGGCACCTAATCGATGGAAAAAGCGGCGGTCCATTCCCTCGGCACTGAGTCTTCCCATGTTGCCATAGAAGCTGTAGGGCAGAATACTTTCAGGTCCATCCGTTCGAATCAGCTCTTTCCAGCGGGAACCAACCATACTGATCGCTTCACCCCAGCTTATTCGTTCAAATTTTCCTTCGCCTTTCTTTCCAATCCGCTTCATCGGATATTGCAGCCGTTTTGGATCGTAAATCCTTGAGGTCATGTTTCTTACCTTATTGCAAATATTCCCCTTTGTAACAGGGTGGTTCGGGTCTCCCTGAATTTTTACGATTTTTCCATCTTGTTTATGGACAAGCAGGCCGCATTGGTCCGGACAGTCAAGCGAGCAGACGGAAGGAAAGATGCCGGTTTTTTGGTCAACAAAAGATTGCATGGAATTCTCCTTTAAACATCATATTGAATACGAGCTTTATTGATTTAGTTATTTAATATAATAAAATAATTAAAAAATACTATCAATAAAATATGAATTATATACAACGGAAAAGCACCTGTTTCTAGACTGCAAATCCCCTTATTTAAAGAATCTCAAGCAGGTGGAATATAGATGATGGTTGTCTAAAAACCTTCTATTAAAAATATTAAGAAAATTATTAAAACAGTTGAAATTGTAGATTGGATACAGTATCCTTTTTTATAAGTTTAAATTTTTCCAACTTAATGGGGGAATAAAAAATATGAAACTAGAAGATCAAGTGACCATCTATGAGGTAGGTCTCAGGGACGGTCTCCAATTAGAGTCAAAGCTTTTAACGGTTGATGAAAAATTGGAATTATTTAATTTATTGTACAACGCGAAAGTTACCGAAATTGAATTTGGTTCCTTTGTTCACCCAAAGCTGGTTCCGCAAATGGCAAATACAGCCGAGCTTTATACCTGCATCGAGAAGTATCAGGACATAAAAAATGTTGCTCTTGTTCCGAACTTAAAGGGTCTGCAAAACGCAGCAGCAGTGGGCGTGAAAACAGCCAATTTTGTTTTATCAGCAAGTAATACGCATAACGAACAAAATGTCCGGCAAACAACTGAAAGCTCTTTAGAAACCTTTAAGGAGCTATCACGATTTGCAGAAGAAAACAATATCCGTATAAATGTCACCGTAGCCACTTCGTTTGGATGCCCTTTTGAAGGTGCAGTTCCAGAGCAGCGCGTAATGACAATTTTGGAAGCGCTTTTATTGAATGGTGCTAAAAGAGTAACACTGGCTGACACTACGGGAATGGCGAATCCAAAACAAGTGTATGGATTGATGAAACAGGTTAAAAATGAAGGGTCCAATGCTGAAATTGGCTGCCATTTTCATAACACACGCGGAATGGGTCTTGCGAACATTATCGCAGGCTTAGAAGCAGGGGTAACCATTTATGATAGCTCAATAGGAGGCATCGGCGGCTGTCCGTTCGCTCCAGGGGCAACAGGAAATGTTTCAACAGAGGACGTTGTCCACATGCTCGAAGAAATGGGAGTCAAGACTGGCATTCATCTTGATCAGCTCCTGGAGGCTTCCTGTAAGCTGCGGGATATTTTAGGGCATGATCTGCCTGGACAGGTAATGAAAGCTGGGAAAAGCTCACGTTTATATCCCGTCCCAAGCTAAATTTGACTAGAATCATCTAAATACATTTGTTATGGAGAGGATGATCAAAATATGACGGTAAAAACCTTTGAAACAATTACTCTCGAAAGAGCAGTAAGCCATAGCGGAATTGTCATTTTAACATTAAATAGACCTGAAGCAATGAATGCAATGAATACGAAGATGGCAGTCGAGTTAATCGAAGCTTTTCATGAGCTTAAATATGATGAGACTGTCCGCGTTGTGATTGTAACTGGCTCGGGAACAAAGAGCTTTTGTGTTGGCGCCGATCTGAAGGAACGGAATGGCATGTCCCAGAAGGATTGGAAAAAGCAGCATGATTATTTTGAAGAGGTAACAGCACAAATCCGCGAATTCCCCTTTCCTGTAATTGGTGCTGTAAACGGATTTGCCTTAGGCGGAGGAATGGAAATAGCCCTTAGCTGTGATTTCCGCACAGCAGCAGAGCACGCACAGGTAGGACTGCCGGAAGCAAAGCTTGGGCTTATTCCAGGTATCGGTGGCACTCAGCTCTTGTCCCGGATACTGCCGATTGGCCTTGCGAAGGAAATGCTGTTTTCAGGGAAACGGATTGGGGCAGACGAGGGGCGCCAATGGGGACTTATAAACGAATTATTTTCTGCAGATGAGCTTTTGAATGGAACAATCAGGCTGGCAGATACAATCGCCAAAAATGCACCGCTTTCCTTACAGGCAATTAAAAAAGCCGTAAATAGAGGAACAGAAACCGATTTAGCAACAGGGATTGCATTTGAATTAGAAGCCTATTACAAATGTGCAAACTCTGAGGATCGGCTTGAAGGCATTTATGCGTTTAATGAAAAACGCGCACCTGAATGGAAGGGCAGATAATTGATAAGTTTTACTGCCAATCCCGGTTTGTCAATCGATTTTTTACCACTTGCCAATAAAATCCTGACAGTTCGTACTCCGTATTTAATTAATAAACCCAAATAAATTGGAGGGAAAAAAATGTCACACACTAATACTTTGGAAAACACAGAGCTTGAAATGATACGCAAAAGCGTTCGAACTTTATGTGAGCGCTTTCCTGAAACATACTGGAGAGATCTTGATAGCAGAGATGCTTATCCAACAGAGTTTGTTAAGGCGTTAACCGAAGAAGGCTGGCTGTCTGTACTGATTCCTGAAGAGTATGGTGGAGCAGGTCTTGGTATGAAGGAAGCGGGAATTATTTTAGAGGAAATCAACCGTTCCGGCGGAAATGCGGGAGCCTGCCATGCGCAAATGTACACAATGGGTGCATTGCTTCAACATGGGAACGAAGACCAGAAGCAAAGATTCCTTCCGAAAATTGCAAGCGGGGAGCTTCGCCTGCAGGCTTTTGGTATTACTGAGCCTACCGCTGGAAGTGATACAACAAGTATCCAGACATTTGCTGAGAGAAGAGGCGATCATTATATTGTGAATGGCCAGAAAATTTGGACATCAAGAGCGGAGCATTCCGATTTAATGATGCTGCTTGCGAGAACGACCCCGAAGGACCAGGTCGCCAAGAAAACAGACGGATTAAGCTTATTTATTTTAGATATGAAAGACCAGGCCGATAAAATCAATATTCGTCCTATTGACACGATGATTAACCATGCAACAACTGAAGTCTTTATTGAAAATGCTGAAATTCCTGTTGAAAACTTGATCGGTGAGGAAGGAAAGGGCTTCCGTTATGTGTTAGGCGGAATGAATGCTGAGCGTATTCTGATTGCTTCTGAATCCATCGGCGATGGCATGTACTTCGTTGATAAATCAGTTCAATACGCTAATGAACGTGTTGTATTCGGAAGGCCAATCGGCCAGAACCAGGGAGTTCAGTTCCCTATTTCAAGAGCATACATGGATATTCAAGCTGCAAAATTAATGAGAGATAAGGCCGCTGAGCTTTTTGATGCCGGAGTGAACTGCGGTACGGAAGCAAACATGGCAAAATATCTGGCTTCAGAAGCAACATGGCGTGCAGCAAATGCCGCGATGGATACTTATGGCGGATATGGCTTTGCAACTGAATATAATATTGAAAGAAAATTCCGGGAAGCCCGTTTGTTTATTGTCGCGCCGATTACAAACAACCTGGTTGTGAGCTATGTTGGCCAGCACGTGTTAGGATTGCCTCGTTCGTTCTAACAGATTGCATAAACGCGCAGAGGACCTTGCAGCAGGTCCTCTCTTACTTAAAAGGAGGACTGAAAATGGCTGGACCATTAAGCGGCATAACAGTAGTAGATGTTACGACCAATATTTCCGGACCTAGTTTAACCATGATCCTTGCCGATTTAGGAGCGGAAATTATCAAAATCGAACGCCCTGATATTGGTGATGATTCAAGGGGAATGGGTCCCTTTTGGGAAGGGGAGGGAGTTTATTTTCTCCATATTAACCGGAACAAAAAATCGATCGTCATTGATTTAAAACAGGAAAGCGGACGGGAGATTGTCTATGATCTCGTACAAACTGCAGATGTTTTTGTAGAGAACTTTCGTCTTAAAAAAGCAGAGGAGCTAGGATTAGGCTACAACAGATTAAAAGAGCTGAACCCTTCGCTTGTGTATTGTTCGCTTTCCGCTTATGGACAGGACGGTCCGCTAAGCCAGAGAGCCGGCTATGATGCGATCGCCCAGGCTGATTCAGGCATCATAGGAATTAATGGGGCAGAAGGTGCAGAAGTTGCCCGTGTTCCTGTGTCCGTTCTTGACCAGGGCAGTGCGATGTGGGGAGCGATTGGTGTGCTTTCAGCCTTATTGCACAAGCAAAAAACCGGTGAAGGGCAGAGGGTTACTACTTCATTATATGAAACAGGTGTATTCTGGGTGGGCTATCATATGCTTTCTTGGCTTGCGACTGGTAAAGAACCGGAAAAATCCGGTGCCGGCCACACAGCCTTTGCGCCGTATGGCGCGTTTCAGGCAGCTGATGCCCATGTGATGATTGGTATATCCAACAATTCATTATTTGAACGCTTATGCAAGGTTCTCGGAAAGGATGAATGGCCGGAGGATCCTCGCTACAAAACAAATCCATTGCGTGTTGAAAACCGCGATGAATTAAAAGACGCCATTGAAAATATCCTCCAATCCAGACGTGCTGACGAATGGGTAAGCTTGCTTGCTGGAGCAGGGGTTCCGAGCTCAAAAATAAAAACCATTTCCGAGGTTGCACAGGATGAGCAAACTGAAGCGGTGGGCATGTGGAAGAGTATTTCCCATGGTAACATCCATAATTTCAAGCTGCCGCGGCTTCCGTTTGAACTAAGTGGATCACCTGCCGAAATCAAGCAGGCTCCACCAAAGCTTGGCGAGAACACCGAAGACATTTTAACAAAGCTTGGTTATGATGAAGCGAAAGTTGAACTGCTTTTGGATAGTGGAATAATACAGGCTGAGAATAAAAAAGTTGAGTCCCAGTGACAATTACAAAAAATAACTCCTGATTTTTTGGTCAGGAGTTATATCTATTTTGTCAGGGATTTAAAAGTTGCAATTAAGAAATTGTATCATCGAAGATTAAGGAATTGAAAATAGCATAAGGAAATTTATTGATTCAGTTTGGAAAAATGAAGTGAAATCGGGTAGTAACTAGTGTCAAATTTAAAAATAGTTTGAAAAATCAGACTAAAACTTTTATTATATAAGTAGATGTCGACAGCCGACATTAAAGTGAATGACTGAGTGCAAAACACGAGCCCATATTCAGGATACTAATAAGACTTCCCACATCGCGAGTCTTCAAACTGAAAGCAAGCATCCATGACAACTTTATAGCGGTAAGGAGCAAGAAAACATGTTCGAACAAACGAGTTTACAACGTGCGTTACCGTACTACCAGCAAATTCAGCAGACAATTAAAACAAGGATCTTCCAGGGTGTTTATAAGCCGGGTGACAGGCTATACGAAGCTCAGATCGCCAAGGAGTTTGCGATCAGCCGCAGTCCCGTCCGGGAAGCGATTCGCGCATTAGTCAATGAAGGGCTGATCATTATGGATGAAAAATCACAGCTTTCCGTCTATAAACCTTCATTGCAGGACGTCAGGGATATTTACGAGTGCCGGGTCGCTTTAGAATCAACTGCAGTGGCATTAGCCACAGAACGAATAACTGGGAAAGACCTTGCTGAACTTGAAAAGGTGCTGGAAGACACCAACGAAGCGATAAAAAGGGGGGAAAAAGAGGAAATTATCAAATACAATGCGCTTTTCCATGAATGCATCATTGATTACAGCGGCAATATGCGGCTAAAAAAAATGGTAGATGATTTGCATTCACTGACTTATTATTACCGGGTCCTGAATATGGAGGGGCCAGACCGTGCCTCCGTAATTTTAAAAGGGCATCGAGACATTTTTACAGCAATGAAAGAAAAAAATCCGGATGAAGCAGCAAAAAAATTAACAGAGCATACGCAAGAGGACCTTGAGAATTTAATTAAATTGATTGGTTAAAAAAGGAGAGATCAGATTGCGAATCGTTGAGGTGGAAACCATTACGGAGACCGTAGCTAAGCTCTGCTGGGAAGCCTGTTACTATCTGCCCGGGGATGTTCTGGCCGGTTTTAAAAAAGCAGCGGTGACAGAAGCTTCCCCCATCGGCAAATCAATTCTGGAGCAGCTCCTTGAAAACGCCGAAGAGGCAAGGAAAAACCATATGCCATATTGCCATGATACTGGTATGGCCGTTGTTTTTGTGGAAATAGGCCAAGATATACATGTCACTGGGGGAGATTTTCTCGAATCCATCCAGGAAGGAGTCAGAATCGGATACCGTGAAGGCTACCTCCGGAAATCTGTGGTCGGTGACCCGCTGCTGCGTATTAATACAGGTGATAACACACCCGCGGTCGTACATACGGAAATCGTTCCAGGAGAACAAATCAAAATCACCGTCCTTCCAAAAGGCGGCGGCAGCGAAAACATGAGTGCGATGAAGTTTTTGCTTCCAGGTGAAGGAGCCGAGGGCGTCAAACAATTTGTCGTTCAGACCATTAAGGATGCCGGCGGGAAAGCATGTCCTCCTGTCATAGTCGGTGTTGGGATCGGTGGCAGCTTTGACAAAGTGACCTCGCTTGCGAAGCATGCAGTCCTTAGGGAAATCGGAACTCATCATCCAGACCCGCATATCGCCCAATTGGAGCAGGAACTGCTGGAGGAAATCAATAACACAGGAATCGGTCCTCAAGGGTTAGGCGGTACGAGCACCGCACTTTGGGTGCCAGTTGAAACGTATCCCTGCCATATCACGGCGCTCCCAGTTGCGGTCAATATCCAATGCCACGCAGCCCGCAAAAAAACAGTTGTGATATGAGGAGGATGAATAATGACTAAATACAGGCTAAAGACCCCTGTAACAGACAGTGATATCCAGAAACTGAAAATCGGTGACAGTGTTCTGCTTACCGGCACAATTTATATGGCCCGTGACGCTGCCCATAAACGGATGGTGGAGCTGCTCGAAGCCAATCAGCCATTGCCGGTGGACTTAAGAGGGGAAATTATTTTCTATGCCGGTCCTTGTCCGCCAAAACCCGGCCAGATTATTGGCCCGGTTGCGCCAACAACGGCATACAGAATGGACCCATACGCCCCTGCCATGTACGAATACGGAGTAAAAGGAACAATCGGAAAAGGCCCAAGGAGGGATATGGTCAAAGAAGCCTGCAAAAAATATGGGGCAGTTTATTTTGCGGCGATAGGCGGGTTATCCACTATTTTGAGCAGGCGGATCAAATCGGTCGAACTGGTTGCTTATGAAGACCTCGGCCCTGAGGCAATCAGGAAGCTTGAGGTCGAAGATTTTCCGCTGCTCGTCGCCTATGATGCAGCTGGCCGGGACTTGTATAAACAGGAGATAGCGAAGTATCAGAATTACAATGTGAGTATGGATAAGGGAGTTGTATCTTAAAATGAAAAACTATGAAATCGCTGTCATACCTGGAGATGGGATTGGCAAAGAAGTTGTGCCTGTCTCGTTAAAAGTACTGCAAACAGCAGCTGAAATCCACGGCGGCCTAAAATTCGACTTTAAACACTATCCATGGAGCTGTGAATATTATCTTGAGCATGGAAAGATGATGCCGGTTGATGGTCTCGATATTTTAAAAAACTATGATGCTATTTTTCTTGGAGCAGTCGGCAATCCGCAGCTAGTGCCAGACCATGTTTCATTATGGGGACTATTGATTAAAATCAGGAGGGAATTCCAGCAGTCGATTAACATCCGCCCTGCGAAAATGTTCAAAGGGTTGACCTCTCCGCTTCTTAATCCGAAAGATTTTGACTTAATTGTTGTCAGAGAAAACAGCGAGGGGGAATACAGTGAGGTTGGCGGCAGGATTCATAGAGAAGACGGAGAAATTGCTATACAAAACGCTGTCTTTACCCGAAAAGCGACTGAGAGTGCAATGCGGTATGCATTCGAGCTTGCAAAAAAACGCCGGGGCCATCTCACTTCAGCTACTAAATCGAATGGCATCGTCCACTCAATGCCCTTTTGGGATGAAGTTTTCAATGATATAAAACGGGATTATCCTGACGTTCAGACTGCTGCCTACCATATTGATGCACTTGCTGCATTTTTCGTGCAAAAACCGCATATATTCGATGTTATTGTTGCCAGCAACTTATTTGGGGATATTTTAACAGATATTGGGGGTGCTATCATGGGTAGCATCGGCATTGCACCAGCTGCGAATATCAATGTTAACGGTAAGTATCCGTCCATGTTCGAGCCAGTGCATGGCTCAGCTCCTGATATTTCCGGAAGGGGCATCGCCAATCCGATTGGACAAATGTGGACAGCCAAAATGATGCTTGACCATTTCGGTGAATATGAACTGGGGAGGAAGGTACTTGACGCAATCGAAGAAGTTACAAATGCAGGAATAAAAACGCCTGATATCGGCGGTAAGGCCACCACAACTGAAGTAGGCGAGGCAGTCTGTTCTAGATTAAAGCAATTGTCCTTCGGAGAGGTAAAGAGCTCTTAATCTTTTAAAATTAAAAAAGTGCGGCTAAAATTAATAGCCGTGCTTTTTTCATTCAGATTCACTGAACAAGTTCATATTGGCAGGAACAGTTACTGTTTTGTTCTGGAAAATACCCTTGGATTTTGGAGAATAAAACACATAAATCGAAAATAAAGCAAAAACCGATTTTGTGAAAAATGAGGATTAAGTCAATTTATAGAAATTCAAGAATGGCAACTTAAAAAAACAGCACCGGAACCAATCCGGTGCTTCATGACTTAACTATCCAACTATTATTTGCTCTCTGCATCCTCAATAATGTCCGTGCCGATTGTTTCAGCCCATTCTTTATATACCGGCTCTAAAACCTTTTTGAATGCATCAATCTCTTCCTCAGAAACCTCGTTAATTTTGATATTTCCACGCTCTTTCAGTTTGTTCAAGGATTCTTCGTTCAATTTTGCTGCGGATTCACGCGCAACTTTCGTACCTTCTTCAACTCCTTTTTCAATGATTTCTTTTGTTTTTCCGTCAAGTTCGTCCCAGAACTTTGTGTTAGTTAGCAATGCGTAATCTACACGAGTGTGTCCCATGATGGTCATATACTTTTGGACTTCGTCAAATTTCTTTGATTCAATATTACTGTAAGTATTCTCCTGTCCGTCAACAGTTCCTTGCTGAAGGGCGGTATAGAGTTCTCCGAACGGAATCGAAGCAGAACCTGCACCCAGTTTTGCGTACATAGCTTCAAGCAGCTGTCCGCCTTGTGTCCTGATTTTCAAACCGTTTAAGTCGTCAGGTTTTTTGATTGGTTTTTTGTCATTGGTCATATGTTTGGCGCCGTTTGGCCACATGGAAAGGCCCAAAACACCATCTTTTTCAAGCCGTTTAAAGATTTCCTGGCCTTTTTCTCCGTCCCAAAACGCAATTGCCGCTTCATCGGATTCAAACAAGAATGGCATCGCAGGAACATTAAAGCCGGGGTCATTCCCAACAAGCTTAGACATGTCCGGAATAATGAATTGAACGTTGTTAGCTACAAGATTTTGGTATTCGTCTTTATCACCAAACAATTGGCTGTTAGGGTATACTTGCACTTTGATTTTACCGCCAGATTCCTTTTCGATATATTCCTTCATCGCAAGCGCACCCTGTTGTTTAGGCGTATTTTCCGCAACTACGTGCGAAATCTTGATTGTCATTTCCTTGATTCCATCTGCACCTTCCGCAGTCCCTCCGGCTTCCTTGGAACCTCCACAAGCTGCAAGGCTAAATGTTAAAAGCAGAATCAGGGCTGTCAGAAATAATTTTCTCGCGTTCTTCATCATTATTCCCCCTTGTTAATAGATATCGAGATACATATTTGTAGATCTCTGTATGGTCAGCCTCCTCTTCAAGAAGCTGACTTGCCTCATTAAACCTGTTGAATACAGATTGCGGCAGGGAAGTATCTGCCCCCAGTTCTAAAAATAAGTCTTTAGCCATTTCTAAATCCTTTGTCATCAGTTCAATGCTAAAACCTGAATTAAAGCGTTCGTTTAAAATAAAAGCAGGAAACTTATACTCAGTGGATCCGCTTCTGCCTGTACTTTGGTTAAACACATTAATTGCGGTTTCCTCGTTAACACCGTAACTTGAAAGTAATTGGACCGCCTCACAGCTTGTCAGTAGGTGTGAAGCTGAAAGGTAATTATTGACCGCCTTCATTAAATGTCCGCTTCCTAAAGGACCAACATAAAAAAGATTTGCACCCATCGCATTTAGCAAACGCTTACAATTTGTAAAAGAGTCTTGTTCTCCGCCTACCATAATGGTCAATTCGGCAGTGATCGCTTTTTTCACGCCGCCGCTGACAGGAGCATCAAGAAACCCAATATGATGCTCCTTCAGCTTTATTCCGTTTTCCTTTGTTGAAGAAGGGTAGGAACTGCCCATATCAATGATTGTCAACGAGGGATGCAGGATCCCGGCAGAGTCTGCCGCTTCCAAAACTTCGTCAATCACCCGGTCAACGATTGCTGAAGAGGGGAGCATTAGTATGAGACAATTAATCTCTTTTATCCAATCCGAGATTCTTCCTGTTCGTCCCCCTAAAGAAATAAACTCCTTTAAAGCTGTATGATCTATATCCGATCCATAAACGGTATAGCCCCTTTTTAGTAGGTTGACCGCCATAGGCAGTCCCATTTTTCCAAGGCCGATAAAGCCAATATATTCGTTCAAGAAGGGAACACTCCTTCAAGCTCTTTATGTAAAGAGCCTATCCGTGGATGGGCACGTCCGCTTGCTGCAACGACAGCAGCGATGACAATTTCATCGTTTCGCGGAGCATCAGGAATTCTTGTTTCAAAAGTCATATGATGGCTTCTCGTTTTTGGGTCCATTTTATGCTTGATTGCCAAATCGAGACTGCTCCCGGCGCCTGCCCGTTTTTCAGCAGATGGGAGGAGCGTTTCAGAATTGCCGCAAATGGAACGGAAAGGATTTCCAAATGTTAATGTATGGATAATTGCAGATCCGTGTTCAATTTCACCATCGAGGCCAACAAGAGCACCTTTTCCATATCCTTCAACTTCATCACCCGAAATGCCCAGTGCCTCCATTGCTTTTTGTGGCAGCAGGTGTCCAAGGTGTTCTGAATACGCTTTCACTAACGGCTGCAAATCCTCTACATATTTCCCGGCGTACGGATTGTGGATGACAGCCATCGCCACTCCAATGCGTACTGGTTTTTCCGCTTTTTTAAATCCTTCAATAAAAGTTTCTTCACAGATGGTTACAATTTTTCTGATTTTTGGTTCCATTTAGTCCTCCTCCTTTATAATTGGATTTTGGATACAATCTACATCTGTGGGTGGCCAGACCACATGTAGTAAAAAAAGTATAACAGAATGAACAAAAATTGTGAATACATAAAAAATAAATAAGAATCAAAATTTTCTATTTATTTTTCGGATATTTTCTAGTATATTGAAAACTAGCCATATAAAAGATTGGATACAATCGACAAAAAAGGAGTTGGAATGAATGAAACTGTCAAAATGGCTTGATACCGTTGAAGAAAGTATTACCGGGTTGCTGTTCATTGCAGGGGTATTGGTCAGTTTGTATGGCGTGTTCATGAGGTATGTTGCAAATGCTCCTGTCTCCTGGACTACGGAAATTTTCGAGTTTTTGCTGGTTTGGTCAATTTTTATCGGTTTTGGCATGGCATTGAAGGATAATAGGCATATTCAAGTTGAACTGCTGTTCGATCACCTTCCGGATGGCCTGAAGAAGGTTATGGCGACAATCGCAAATCTGATAGGAGCAGCGTTCTCCTTTTATCTGGCTTTTTCATCGATAGAATTGATAACGCTTTCAAAAGAGCAGGGGACCAAGACCATCGATGTTGGAATTCCCATTTGGATTACCTATCTGATACTTCCAATAGGCATGACTTTGCTTGGTATCTATTTCTGTTTGAAGGCGTACCGGGCAGCAAAAGGTGATCGGCGTGAATTACTGGGCGAAATTGAGATGTTATACGAGGAATTAAAAGAAGCAGAACAGATCGACGGTCAGAAGGAGGTAGGGGCATGAGTCCGGTCATCATATTGTTTCTAACATTTGCACTGTTATGCCTGATACGCGTTCCAATCGCAGTAAGCCTTGGCTTATCGAGTATTATAGCATTGTCGATGATTGATTTTACACTATATACTGTTATCCAAAAAATGTTTAACTCATTAAACTCAACTACTCTGATGGCAATTCCAGGATTTGTATTTGCCGGTATAATCATGTCAAAGGGTGGTATTTCATTTTATTTAATTGAAGCTTTAAAATCCTGGGTTGGCCACATGCGCGGTGGTCTCGCTGTAGTAACTGTCCTTGCCTGTATGGTATTTGCAGCTATTTCTGGGTCCAGCCCCGCAACTGCAGCTGCTATCGGGAGCATTATGATTCCTGGAATGGTAAATTCAGGATACAGCAAAAGATATGCGATGGGTCTTGTTGCAGCATCAGGAACGCTTGGGATTCTGATACCTCCGTCGATTCCATTAATCATATATGCCTCAGTGGCTGAGGAGTCGGTCGGTAAGCTGTTTGCGGCTGGAATTATCCCCGGTCTGTTGCTTGGGGGAATCCTTCTTGTTTCCGCTATCATACATGCCAGAATCAATAACTATGGCAAACTGCCAAAAGAATCAATAAATCAAAGGATCAAGAAATCTATTAAAGCAATTCCCGGTTTCCTTCTGCCAATCATCATATTAGGGGGGATTTATTCCGGAATTGTCACCCCTACGGAAGCAGCATTCCTTGCCTGTCTTTATGGTGTATTAGTTTCCGTGTTTATCTACAGGGAACTGTCGTTCTCCAGATTCCGGGAAGTGCTGAAAGAATCAATTAATATTACTGCAATGATTTTCCTTGTCATTGCCTCGGCAATGATTTTCGGAATGTTCTTGACAACAGAACAGGTTCCGCAGAATTTTGCGTATTGGATTGAGGAAAGCACTACAAACAAATGGATTTTTATGCTGGGTGTAAACCTGATGTTCTTCGTGATGGGAATGTTCCTCGAATCTGTAGCCATTATCCTTATCACGCTGCCAATCCTTTTACCGGTACTGGCGCTGTTTGATATCAATGTCATCCATTTCGCCATTATTATGACCATCAACATGGAGCTTGCAATGATTACACCGCCTGTCGGATTAAATCTTTTTGTGGTCAGCGGAATATCAAAGGAAAAAGTCGGTGCTGTAGTAAGAGGGGTCGTTCCATTTTTTGGATTGATGATTCTTGCTTTGGTTATCGTGGTCATCTTTCCGCAGATTTCTCTATACCTTACAAAATAGAAGTCTATAGAAGGGATATCTTTTATGAAACAAACATTGGATTTTATGACTTTGGAGGAAAAGGTAACCTCGACTATTAGAAAAGCAATTTTTACCCAAATACTGAAACCTGGCGAAAGGCTGATTCAAGATGAATTGGCTGCAAAACTTGGGGTCAGCAGAATGCCGGTAAGAGAGGCGCTGAGGAGTCTTGAAAGAGAAGGGCTGGTCGAGCTGCTTCCCCATAAAGGTGCCGTTGTCATCGGAATAACGCGGGATGATATTGAGGAGCTGTATTTTCTTCGATCTCAGCTGGAAGGAATGACAGTCCAAAAATCAATGTGCTTTCTTACCGAGGAAGATTTTGCCGAGCTTGAAGTCCTGATACAACAAATGGATAAAGATATCGATAATGAAAATATTGATTCTTTTGTCTTTCACAATAAGCAGTTTCATTTGCTTTTGCAAAAGGGATGCAAATGGAAAAAAGTAAAATTACTCAGCAAGCAATTCATCGAGGGTTATCCTGCTTATGTGCCGAGCTTGGTCCCAGCTATGGTGAAGGATTCAAATAAGGAACATAAGGAAATGCTCAAGACGTTAGCCGAAAAAGATCCATTGAAACTGAGGCTCCTGGTTGAACAGCACATCATGAGGGCAGGCAACATGCTTACTCAGCTGTTGGAGTAAGCCATTTTGTTAGATGAATTGTATCCAATATCCATCTATGGAGAGGAGAAATGAGGTTGGGTATTAGAAGATCATATTTATTTGTACCTTCGGTTTCAGTAAAAATGATGGAGAAAGCGGTAGCTAGTGATTCTGACTGCGTTATTTTCGACCTTGAAGATGCGGTGGCAATCAATGAAAAAGAAGCGGCAAGAGAGCGAATAAAACAATTTCTTAATAACAATAAGCCCCCAAAAGAGGTTTTCATCAGGATCAATGACATGCTAACATCTTTTTGGCGCGCAGACCTTGAGACGGCGATCGAGACAAGGGCCGCTGGGATAATTGTTCCAAAGGCAGAAAATGCAGCAAACATGATTCGCTTATGTGAGGTTGCGGAGCAAATCATGGAAAGGAAAAACCAGGATGAGATGGATCAGTTTAAAGTGCTTCCATTAATTGAAACAGCGGCCGGAGTCCATTTTGCTTACGAAATCGCTGCATCCCACCAGCGCATACCATGTCTTGTATTTGGATCGATTGACTACTCTCTTGATGTAGATTGTGAGTTGACAGAAGGAGGAGAAGAGTTATTTTACGCACGGTCGCAGATTGTCAATGCTTCACGGGCTGCCGGCAAAGGAAGTCCTGTTGACGCTGTTTACCCAGACCTCGCAAATGAGAAAGGACTGAAGCTGGAAGCGCTGCGGGCAAAGCAGTTAGGGTTTAAAGCTAAGCTTGCTATCCATCCAAAGCAATTAGCAGCTATTCACGAAGTATTTACTCCATCGCAAAAAGAGCTCGATAATGCAATGGAGATAGTCAGTGCCTTTGAAGAAGCCGAGCAACAGGGGGTTGCCTCAATCTCCGTTGGCAAAAAGCTTGTTGATTATCCTGTGTACAAAAAAGCCAAGGGGCTTCTGCAATACTCTGTCTCGGAAGGAGTTGAGAGTCAATAGTAATAATATGGAATTCTGTCAAAGGAGACTGAAAGAATGGTAACATCACAATTAGCATCCTATATCACACAGACGAAATATGAACAAATGGGAGAAATTGCCATAATAGAAGCAAAACGAAGCCTATTGAACTGGCTTGGAGTCGCGATCGGGGCGGCAGGGCACGTTTCGATGGACAAAGTATTCGCCGTGGCGAACATGACAGGAAGCCGTGGGAAGGCAACGATATTCGGAAGAAATGAAAAAACGGATATCTTGTTTGCAGCTTTATTAAATGGAATGTCATCTCATATATACGATTTTGATGATACTTTGCTTGAAACAGTGCTCCATCCGTCTGCTCCTGTTTTTCCTGCCATCCTCGCCTACGCGGAAAAAGAGGGGAAGAGCGGAAAGGATGTGCTCGAAGCCTTTATCATTGGCTGTGAAGTGGCGGCACGGCTTGCGCTCAGCGTATATCCATCACATTACTGGCGCGGCTGGCATATTACAGGAAGTGTCGGCGGCATTGGTGCAGCATCAGCTGTAAGCAAGCTGCAAGGCCTGGATGAGAAAAAAGCAGCTTATGCCATTGGCATTGCGGCGGCTGAACCGGTTGGCTTACGCGAAATGTTTGGTACCGAAACAAAGCCACTGCACCCTGGAAAAGCAGCGATGAACGGCCTGCTCGCTTCTTTAATGGCCGGGCAAGGCTTTATCAGCTCAGAACACCCGCTCGAAGCAGAAAGAGGTTTTGTGAAGGTGCTGTCGGAAGAGAACAAACTAGAGGTTATAACTGAAAAATGGGGTGACAAGTGGGAAATTGAGAAGAACAGTTATAAGCCATTTGCCAGCGGTATTGTAACCCACCCTGCAATTGACGGTATCATCACCATCCAAAAAACGCACCAGCTGAAGGCAGAAGATGTAGAATCAATAGAGATTACCGGCCATCCATTAGTCAAAGAGCTTACAGGGAAGACGGCTATTACCAAAGGGCTTGAAGGAAAGTTCAGTGTTTTCCATTGTGTTGCTGCAGCATTCTTTAACTTAAAGGCGGGCGTTGAGGAATTTACTGATGAATTTGTTAATCAAGAAAATGTCAAATCCCTGAGAAGTAAAATCAAGCTTATTATTGATAAGAGAATTAAAGAAGACCAGGCGCGGATTGCAGTAAAGCTAAAAGACGGACGCGAACTCAGCCATTTTGTTGAGCATGCTGTCGGAAGTGCGCTAAAACCGATGACAAACCAGCAGCTTGAGGATAAGTTCATGGATGTAACTGCTAACATCATCAGGAGAGAGGCCAAACAGCAGCTCATTGAAATGATGAGCCGTTTTGAAGAGCTGGAAGACCTGACCGGTTTTTTTGAGCTTTGTACACCTGCGGCAGCGAACATTAAAAAATAGTAAACAAAAAGAGCTGACGCTTAAAGAAGAAAGAAGGATATTTATGGGAACTCCAAAAACCAGAGGAGAATTAGAGGTAGCGAAATCGCAGCGAAAGCTGTCAAATAATATTCCTAAAATCGGAGTTCTGTTCTTGGGAGCCGCCATCATGCTGGCAGTGTATTTGATTTTGCCAACCGGGTTCACGCAACCGGCGAGAATGATGATCGCTTTTTTGGCCATCAGTGTCTTTTATTGGACTTTTGAACCGATACCTCTGGGATTGACAGCTCTACTAATGATTGTCCTTATGGTTGTTTCAGGAGTGGTCGATACGAATGTTGTTTTTAGTGGATTTTCCTCACCGGCTATTTTCCTGATTATAGCAGGAATGATGCTGGCAAAAGGGGTCAATGATACTCCCCTAGCAAGGAGGGCTGCCTATTGGTTTTTAGCACGATGGGGCGGGAGTGCAAAAGGTCTCTTGGCCAGCATTCTCGTGATTCCGCAAATCCAGGCATTCTTCATTCCTGCTGCAGCCGTCCGAACGACGCTGCTTCTCCCGGTCGCTTTCATGTCCCTCGAAACAATTGGGGACAGGGCAAAGGGAAATTTGACCAAAATGGTCCTTCTTGCAGTTGCATTTGGTGGCACGATTAGCGGGACGGCTGTCATGACAGCGGCCATTGGCAACATCCTGACGGTGGAAATGCTAAAAGAGATTCTGGGTATTAAGATCACTTATATTCAATGGCTCATGTATACGTTTCCGGTCTGGATGATCTTGATTCCGCTTGCCTGGTTTATATTGCTCCACAGCTTTCCGTTGACAGAAAAGGAGAAAAATTTTCCGCATGTAAAAAAAGAGATTAATAGAAAGCTTTCAAGCCTGGGAAAAATGGCTGGAAAAGAAAAGAGATGCTTTTCAATATTGGTGCTCATTGTTGGCCTCTGGTTTACTGAACCGCTTCATGGTATGCATTCAAGCATCCCGGCTTTGATTGGGGTTGTGTTAATGGCAATGCCCGGTATCGGCTGCACGACTTGGTCAAATTTAGTTAAAATCAACTTTGATACGATTCTCTTGCTTGGTGTTACGTTGTCACTGGGATATGCATTCAACTCGTCAGGCGCACCTGACTTGGTGGGAGAAAGCCTTAGCACCGGCTGGATCATTGATCTCCTGAGTTCACCGCTCTTGGCGGTCGTCGCGGTGCTGATCATTACACATATCCTTCATCTTGCTGTTGCGAATGTCTCTACAGCTGTGGTTACGCTGATTCCGATTTTTATTGGATTGGCAGGCGAATCAGGGGCTGACCCTGCGCTCATCTGTGTGACCGCTTCGCTCGCATGCCTGCACGGATACATCCTTGTTGTGGAATCAACACCAAACATCATTGTTTACAGTACAGGTCAGATTCAACAGAAGGAGTTTTTAATCCCCGGTTTAATCATGACCGGCCTGATGATTGCTGTTACCATCATCGTAGCTATCACTTGGTGGAATTGGATTGGTTTTATGTAGAATTATTCAGAATATTATAGACAATGCACTTTGGATATTGTATCCTGAAAATAAAAACAGCAAAATGAAAGGTCGGCAAGTCATGACAGCAAACCAGGTATTACGCATAGAAAATAAAGATACGCTCCATTTAAAAGTATGCAATGTGATCCGGGAAGCAATTATTAGAGGAGATTTTAAGCCAGGTGAAAGGCTGAAACAATCTGATCTCGCTGATAAGCTCGGCGTAAGCCGGATGCCGGTACGGGAAGCATTGCAGAAGCTGGAAAGTGAAGGACTGATTATCATCGAACCCCATAAAGGTGCGATTGTTAAATCTATCTCTATAAATGACATCGAGGAAATATACAGCTTAAGGGCTGAGCTTGAAAAATTGGCGGTTTATAAAAGTATTGATCTTTTAACAGAAGAGGACATCCATCAATTGACTATTTTAGTAGACAGGATGGAAACAGCAGAGGATGTTGACTCTTTTGTCAGTGATAACATCGAATTTCACAAGCTGCTGGTCAGGCGCTGTAAATGGGAACGCCTCAACGGTTTTATCAGCAACCTCTGGAATGGGTTCCCGCAACAGACCCCCCATGTGTTAAGCGGCCAGGCTGAGGCGTCCAACGTTGAACATAGGGAAATCCTGAATGCGATCAAAGCCGGGTATAAGGAAACAGCTGCAAACCTTGTTTCTGAGCATATCCGCCGTACCGGGGAAACACTGATCAAAAGCTTGAAAAAAGAGGGCCAGAAATGACCGCCCTCTTTTAAAAAATAAAATTGTATCCAATATCCATTTAGGAGGCGGGAAGATGGGAAGAATGCTTGAAAACGCCAGTAAAACACTTTTAAAAGAAAACGGGGTTCCAGTTCCTGAACATTTGGTCGTCTCTTCTCCAGAGGAGATACAAGAAGAATTCACAATGAAACCGGTTGTTTTAAAGGCTCTGGTACCTGTTGGCAAAAGGGGCAAAGCCGGTGCAATTATGTTTGCGGATACAGTTGAAGATGCGAAGGAGAAAGCAGCACAGCTGTTTGAGATGACTGTACGGAATTATCCGGTCGACCAGGTACTGGTTGAAGAAAAAATCCAGATTGACGAAGAATGGTATGTCTCGATTACAATCGATAAACAGAAGCAAATGCCCGTGATTATCGCTACAACTGCAGGCGGCGTTGAAGTCGAGGAACTGGTAAAAGAAGCCCCTGATAAAGTTACCATCTTCCATGTGGACCCATACTCTCCTCTCCATCCTTTTCAGGCAAAAGAAATTTGGAGCAGGCTTGGGGTAAAAGGAAAACCGCTTATCAAAGCAGCTTCAGTATTGTGCAATCTTTATGACGTGTTCATGAAATATGATTGTTATATCCTCGAGATTAATCCCCTTGTACTGACAGTCGATGAAAATGTGATGGCTGCAGCTTCGGTCATGGGCGTCGATGACGCAGCCCTCTACCGCCAGCCGGCACTTGAAGGGAAAGTAGAGTCCGGAAGTGAACGTGCTTGGAGACCGCTCACAGTACTTGAAAAGGAGATGATTAAGGTGAACGACGCCGATTACCGGGGCACGGCAAGGTATACCGAGATGGAGGGCGGAGATATCGGCTTTATGTGCGGAGGTGGCGGCGGCAGCTTATTAAGCTTCGATGCACTGAAAATCCTTGGTGCAACACCAGCAAACTACACGGAAACAGGGGGCAACCCTTCTGAAGAAAAAGTATATGGTTTGACGAAAGGGATTTTATCCAAAGAAGGAGTCAAAGGGTTGTTTGTCGCCCACAACATTACAAATAATACCCAAATCGATGTGATGGCACGGGGAATTGTCAGGGCTGTTGAGGAACTTGGGCTCAACCCGGATACATTCCCAATTGTCGTCCGCGAGGCAGGAGTAAATGATGAGGAAGGTAAAAGAATTTTCCTTAATGCAGGCATCACCTACTTCGGTGAAGAGCGCACGATTGAAGAAGCCGCAGCCGAAATGGTCAGCAAAATGAAAGGGGTTAGTTAAATGGCTATTTTAATCGATCAGCATACTAGAATAGCAGTCCAGGGAATAACCGGACGCGAAGCCTCCATGATTGTAAATCATACCCTCTCGTATGGTACGAAGATTTATGCTGGAATCACCCCGGGAAAAGGCGGCCAAAATGTCCATGGTGTACCGGTGTATGACACGATGTCAGAGGCAAAAACAGCCCATGGCATCAATGCCAGCCTTGTGGTTGTACCACCGGCCTTTGCCCTTGATGCTGTCCTTGAGGCGCTGGCACACGGGATTAAGCTGATAGTCGTCACAACCGAAAACATCCCCCAATTAGACGTAATTAAAATGCTCCATTCGGCAAAAAAAGAAAACGCTTTAATTATTGGGCCAAACACAGTCGGGATGATTAATCCGAAGGACAGAATCAAAATGGGCTCAATTGGCGGAGACCGCCCTGATCGCTGCTTTGTACCTGGCAATGTCGGCGTCATTTCCAGGAGCGGAGGCATGACAGCTGAGACGGCCTGGATGATCAAACGAGCCGGCTTCGGGGTGACAACCAGCATCGGGATCGGCGGAGATAGCCTAATTGGAACGACCATTAAAGATTTGCTCGCCCTTTTTGAACAAGATGAAGAAACAGAAGCAGTCGTAACTTTCTCGGAGCCTGGTACGACATTTGAAGAAGATGCCGCCCATTTCTTAAAGCAAGGAGGATTTACGAAGCCGCTCATCTCATTTGTTGCCGGGAAGTTTACTGAGTTACTGCCGGAAGGAACAGTCTTTGGCCATGCAGGTGCAATGATTTCCGGCGATGCGGGTCGCCCATCAAAGAAAATGGAAGCGTTACGGGAGGCCGGGGCCCATGTGGTAGAGCTCTATGATGACATCATACATATGTTGCAAAAGGTACTCGGCGCAAAAGTGGGGGAAGCAAAATGACACTTTCGAAAGCATTAGCGGAATATGTCTGCCGGATAAGGTATGAAGATTTGCCAAAGGAAGTGGTCGAGTTCACGAAACTTTGCATACTTGACTGGTATGGCTCGGCGATTGCGGGAAGCGGCTTAAAGCCAATTCAATCCATCAAGGAGCTTGTCGAAGAATGGGGAGGAACCGGGCAGGCAAGCATGGTCACCGGAGGCAAATCGTCAATCGGAAATGCCATTCTCGTCAATGCCGCTTCCAGCCATATCGTTGAACTTGATGATATTCATAAATCATCGATTATCCATGCGGGGACCGTTGTCATTCCTGCTGCCGTCGCTGTTGCGGAAGCCTATAACTTAAGCGGGAAAGATTTGATTACGGCAGTAGTTGCCGGCTATGAGGTATGTTACCGGATAGGTGAAGCTGTTTCACCTTCACATTACTATTACTTTCATAATACCGCGACATGCGGGACATTCGGCTCAGCAGCCGCAGTCGCAAAACTCTTGAACCTGGATGTTGAACAAACTGTCCATGCCCTTGGCAACGCCGGGACACAGGCTGCAGGACTATGGGAATTTATTGAGGACGGAGCAAATACAAAGCAGCTGCATACGGCAAAAGCCGCATTCAATGGCACACTTGCGGCGCTCCTCGCCAGAAAGGATTTTACAGCCGCCAGTCAGATCCTTGAAGGAAGACGGGGATTTTTCAAAGCAATGGCGGAATCAAGTGACCCTGCGAAAATTACCATGAACCTTGGTAAAGAGTATAAAATCACTGAAAATAGTTTCAAAATTCATGCTTCTTGCCGCCACACACATCCAGCAATTGACTGTATCCTCGACATCATGAAGAACAAAAATGTCAATTACAAACAAATTCAAAGCATCGTGATCAGAACATACCAAACTGTTTTAAATATTACGGATAAGCCGAATCCGGATTCTGTATATGCGGCCAAATTCTCAAGCCAGTTCTGCGCTGCATTGGCGGTAAAGAATGGCTCCGCATCGCTTTCCGATTTTAACGAGGAACAGCTAGCTTCGAAGGAATTGAACGAACTCACGAAAAAAGTTAGTGTTACGGTTGATGATTATTACGAATCCTCCTACCCGGAAAAATGGGGGGCGAAGGTTGAAATTACAACGTTGAATGGAGAAGTATATTCACAGAATACCGATTATCCGAAAGGAGACCCTGAAAAAATGGCCAGCAAAGAGGAGTTGGTAGAAAAGTTCATTTCGATGACAGCCGGCAAAATTGAAAAGGTTGAAACAGAAATCAAGGCGATTTTTGGCCTGGATAAAATAAATGTAAGGGAATGGCTGTCACAAGAAGCGAGGGAAGAATTATGCAACCCAATTCAGTAAGCGCGGCTTCCTATTCAGCAGCCACCAGAAACAAACGTTTCGTCCTGTCAAGGCTCCACTCTTTGGCAGGGCTCCTGCCCCTGGGCATCTTTTTGGTCGAGCATCTTCTGTCAAACGCCCTGGCAGTATTCGGTGCGGAAAGATACAACGAACATATTCAGATGCTCCAGGGAATTCCGTTCCTGCCGCTTATCGAGATATTCTTTATTGCCCTTCCGCTGGTATTTCACGCAGTCTATGGAATCTACCTATCTTTTATGTCAAAACCAAATGCCCATATCTACAAGCATCAGCGTAACCTGGCTTTTCTTCTCCAGCGGGTTACCGGTGTGGTTACTCTTATTTTTGTTTCGTTTCATGTATGGTCTTTCCGGCTTGGACCGCTATTCACCGGTACAGAGGTTAACCATCAGCTCGTGAGCGGACATCTGGCTAATCCATTGATTTTTATCTTTTATTTGGCTGGCGTACTGAGCGCTATCTTCCATTTTACTAACGGAATATCGACCGGTTTAATTACATGGGGCATCACAGTCGGATCGCATTCACAGAAAGTCGCCCAAAAGATTTGCCTTGGTTTGTTTATCCTGTTCGGGGGGATAGGGGTAGCAAGCCTCGTATCATTTATTTAAAAGGGGGCAACCAGCTTTGAGCAGCCAGGAAATTATTGTCGTCGGCGGAGGCCTTGCGGGCCTAATGGCCACGATTAAAATAGCTGAAGCAAAAAAGAAGGTTAAATTATTTTCCCTCGTACCAGTCCGCCGTTCCCATTCGGTTTGCGCGCAAGGCGGCATTAACGGCGCTGTCAATACGAAAGGTGAGGGAGACTCGGTTTGGGAGCATTTTGATGACACCATTTACGGCGGAGATTTCCTTGCGAACCAGCCGCCAGTAAAAGCGATGTGCGAAGCGGCACCTGATATCATTTATCTTCTTGCGCGGATGGGTGTCCAATTCAACCGTACAGAGGAAGGGCATATAGATTTTCGGAGACTGGGAGGGGCTAAATACTCAAGGACTGCATTTGCCGGTTCTACAACCGGACAGCAAATCCTCTATGCTCTTGATGAGCAGGTAAGGAAATACGAAACTGATGGCGTTGTTGAAAAATTTGAATACTGGGAACTTTTATCAATTATTAAGGATGACAACGGAGCCTGCCGGGGCATTACAGCCCAAGATTTAAAAACGATGGAAATCCATGCTTTCCCTGCCGACGCCGTAATCCTTGCTACCGGCGGAATCGGCAATATCTTCAGGAAAAGTACCAATTCGATCATCAATACAGGCAGTGCCCATAGCATTGCTTATCAGCAAGGGGCAAAGTATGCGAATGGAGAATTTATCCAAATTCACCCGACAGCCATCCCTGGAGATGACAAGCTTCGCCTGATGTCCGAATCGGCACGTGGTGAGGGAGGAAGGGTCTGGGTTTATAAGGACGGAAAGCCCTGGTATTTCCTTGAAGAAAAATACCCAGCTTACGGCAATCTTGTTCCGAGGGATATTGCAACAAGGGAAATATTCCATGTATGTGTTGACTTAAAGCTAGGCATAAACGGGGAAAACATGGTCTATCTCGATCTTTCACATCTTCCAGCGCAGCTGCTCCAGCGCAAGCTTGGCGGAATCTTGGATATTTACGAAAAGTTTGCTGGAGAGGACCCACGCAAGCTGCCGATGAAGATTTTCCCGGCGATGCACTATTCAATGGGCGGACTGTGGGTTGATTATGACCAGATGACCAACATTCCCGGATTGTTTGCCTGCGGAGAGTGCGAGTATCAGTACCACGGGGCAAACAGGCTGGGTGCGAATTCACTCGTTTCAGCAATTTTTGGAGGAATGGTCGCCGGACCAAATGCCGTAAAATACGTTAATGGACTGGAAAAAGCTACTGACAGCTTGTTTCCTGGCATTTTTGACAATGAGCTTAAGAAGCAACAGGCAGAGAACGAACGAATTTATAAGCTGGATGGATATGAAAACCCATACCAGCTGCATGTGGAAATGAGTGATTTGATGGTCGATAATGTTACGGTTGTACGCTACAATGACCGGCTCCAAAAAACCGACGAAAAGCTGCAGGAAATCGAAGAACGGATGGCAAACATCGGTATAGATGACCAAAGCCGTTGGCAAAACAAGACAGTTCCATTTGTCCGCCAACTAAAAAATATGCTTGCACTTGCGCGGGTGATTACAGTTGGGGCTCTAAACCGCAACGAAAGCAGGGGTGCCCATTATAAGCCTGAGTATCCGGACCGGGATGATGAAAACTGGCTCAAAACGACGATTGCCACCTATACACCAATGGGTCCGAACCTTTCTTATGAGCAGGTGGACGTCCAGTATATTGCGCCGAGACAAAGACGCTATGATATTGTGACATCCAGCAAGGATGAGCCAAAAGAAACAACAACAGTATAGAAGGAAGGAGGGTGAACATGAAGACGGCCACAAGAATCCATTTAAAAGTGAAACGGCGTGACGAAAAAGGAGGGGAGCATTACTGGGAAGAGTTTGAAGTTCCATACCGCAATAATATGAACGTAATTTCAGTACTGATGGAAATCCAAAAGAACCCAATCAATTCCAAAGGTGAAAAGGTCCGTTCCGTTGCCTGGGAGTACAATTGCCTGGAAGAAGTATGCGGCGCTTGCAGCATGAAAATCAACGGCAAGGTCAGGCAGGCATGCTCAACACTGGTTGACCGCCTTGAGCAGCCGATCCAGCTTGAGCCGATGGACACCTTTCCGGTAGAAAAAGACCTGGTTGTCGACCGGCAGCGCATGTTTGACAACTTAAAGAAAATAAAAGGCTGGATTCCGATCGACGGAACTTATTCTCTGGGCTCTGGACAACTCATCTCTTCGGATCTCCAGCAGGAAGCCTATAAATATTCAACCTGCATGACCTGCGGCTGCTGCCTCGAGGCATGCCCGAACGTGAATAGCGGTTCGCCGTTTATCGGCCCTCAGGCTCTCGGGCAGATTAAATATTTCAATATGCATCCGACCGGAGCATTGCAAAAGAAGGACCGGCTCGAGGTTGTCATTAGCGATGAAGGAATCGCGAATTGCGGCAGTTCGCAAAACTGTGTCGAGGTTTGCCCCAAGGGAATTCCATTAACGGCAGCGATCGCCGAATTAAACAGGGAATGCAACCGCTATTCTTTATCGAGTTGGCTAAAGAAGTGAAGAAATTTAGTTGTTGCCATCATGATGTCCTTTTTCGGTGACTGCACATGAAGTCCAGCTGAAAGCCAAATAAAGGGGAAGATTGTTTTGCGGACGATAACGTACAATAAGATTGTTGATCAAGTTGCCCAAATGTGCCAGGAAGCGAATTTTGATCTGGGTCAGGATGTGATTCAGGCTTTTAAGACAGCGTTGAAAAAGGAAAAATCCGAGACAGGCAAAGATATTTTGGAGCAGCTGATTTTGAACGCGGACATTGCTGCAAGTGAAAGGGTGCCAATGTGCCAGGATACTGGAGTGTCCGTATTTATTGTGGAAGTCGGGCAGGACTGCCATATAACCGGAGGCAGCCTGAAAGATGCCATTAATGAAGGCGTAAGAAAAGGTTACGAAGAAGGTTATTTACGGCATTCAATTGTCGACCACCCAATCACGAGGGAAAAAAGTAAAGGATACAACACACCCTCGATCATCCATATAGACCTAGTGCCCGGTGAAGAGCTTGTCATTCACATGTCGGCCAAGGGCGGCGGCAGTGAAAATATGAGCACCTTGAAGATGCTTAAGCCAGCTGACGGTTTGGAAGGAATTAAGGAATATATTCTCAATACAGTTGCAAAAGCAGGACCCAATGCCTGTCCTCCGCTTGTCGTTGGCATCGGAATTGGCGGCAATTTTGAGCGGTGCGCGTACCTGGCGAAAAAATCGTTGTTCCGGCCGATCGGGCATCGCAGTGAGCGCCCGGAAATCGCAGAGCTTGAAGAGGAATTGATGGAGAAAATTAACCAGCTTGGCATCGGACCACAGGGGATGGGTGGCAGCACCACCGCCCTTGATGTGAAAATCGAAATCGAGCCTTGCCATATCGCAGCGTTGCCAGTGGCAGTCAATTTGAATTGTCATGCAAGCAGGCATAAAGAAATCCGGCTATAGGAGGGGAGAACATGCCAGCTATTAATATTACCAGTCCGATTCCAGAAAAAAAACTTTTGGAATTAAAGGCAGGCGACAGAGTCCTTTTAAGCGGTACAATTTACACAGCCAGGGATGCAGCCCATAAAAGAATGTATGAGGCGCTTCAAAAAGGGGAGACGCTGCCGTTCGCCATTGAAGGCCAGACGATTTATTATGTCGGTCCGACGCCTGCGAAACCGGGGCAAATCATTGGATCAGCGGGGCCAACAACTAGCGGGAGAATGGACAAATATACTCCGGCGCTCCTTGACCTTGGTTTGAAGGCGATGATTGGAAAAGGCTACCGCAATGCGGAAGTCATAGATTCTATGAAGAAAAATAAAGCCGTTTACTTAGCTGCCATTGGAGGATCAGGTGCCTTAATCTCCAGGTCGATCCTATCCATGCAGGTAATAGCTTTCGAAGATTTGGGGCCTGAAGCTATCTACAAGCTGACAATCAAGGATTTCCCCGCAGTCGTAATCATCGATAGTGAGGGCAATGATTGGTATCAGCTTGGAAAACAGCAGTTCCAGACAGAAAACAATCCAGTATGACCTCTGCGTCCATCCTCTGAACCTAGGTTCAGGGGTTTTTTCCGCCATATATATAAGATATTAACCTCATTTTTTTGAACTATCCTTCACAGTCTTTACTATTGCCAAAAAAACAATAATGACAAAAACAATAGATAAGGTAATTATAGTAGACAATTAAATTCCTCCTCTCTGCTGCCATATTCTTTATTTTGGATTGATACTCCTTCAAGGATCAACAAGCATGTTTGCTGCTTATAGTTTTTTCACTTATTTCTATTGAAAAGGAAGGATAATTGGTTCTAATTTTGCCTCTCTATATCCGTGTAGCAGGATAAAATGAAAAATTGTTTTATCCGACATACGATAGTGTTACGATAATAAACAAAGTATGAAAAGCTCCATAACCCAACGCATGCAAACAAGAGGAGATCATTGTGGAATACATACAATCAGGAACAAAAGAATCGAGGCTGGCCAGTATTTCTTTATTTCTTGGCGGATTTGTGACGTTTGCGATCCTGTATACGACCCAACCGTTGATGCCGGTTTTTACAAAGGAATTTGGAGTCTCGGCTCCAGTGGCAAGCTTATCTTTGTCTTTATCAACAGGATTGCTGGCAATCGTGATGTTAATTGCAGCTGCGTTATCTGATGCGGTTGGTAAAAGAACGGTCATGATTTTTTCAATGCTCTCAACATCCATCCTTGGATTGCTGTCCGCATTTAGCCCCAATTTTATGACGCTCTTAATCTACCGGGCGTTGTTGGGGATTTTTATCGCCGGAATTCCTTCGATTGCCATGGCTTATGTATCGGAAGAATTCAATCCAAAAGAAATCGGCAAGGTGATGGGACTTTATATCAGCGGAACAAGCATCGGAGGGTTGGCTGGCAGAATCTTCACATCCGCCCTTACCGATCTGTTCACCTGGCGAATCGCGCTGACCTCTGTAGGAGTGATGACGATTCTTTTGAGCATCGCATTTTGGCTGACTCTTCCCGCCCCTCGTCATCATCTAAAAAAGCCACTGGAATGGAAAGCTGCCTTTGCAGCCTATCAATCTCATTTTAAGAATAAACAATTGATGACCATGATGGCGCTTCCCTTTTTACTGATGGGGAGCTTTGTCACTTTATATAATTACATAGGCTTTTTGCTTGTAGAACCACCTTATAATCTAAGCCAAACCGTTGTCGGATTCATTTTTGTCGTATACTTATTCGGCACTTTCAGTTCTATTTATATGGGAAAAAAAGCGGATCAATACGGGAATTCCAAAACCTTAAAAATTTCGCTTGGAATTATGATTGGCGGGGTAATTCTGACAATTGTTCCTTTTTTATTGGTCAAAATATTGGGGATTTCCATCTTTACATTTGGATTTTTTGCATGTCATTCGATTGCAAGCGCCTGGGTTGGGGAATCTGCCGTAAACTTTAAAGCACAGGCTTCCGCTCTTTATCTTCTATTTTATTATCTTGGTTCAAGCCTGGTCGGTTCTTTTGGCGGTTACTTCTGGGTGCATTTTCATTGGATTGGTATTGTTTCGTTGATCTTTGGCCTGTTATTGGCCGGATATTTACTCATTGTAAAATCAGAAAAATCCCTCGTTACAAAAAATAAGACTTATAATATTTAATAAGTATTATAGAAATTATTAACTACAGGGCAGGCGAATGTTCCTATGCAAAAGGTAATGGTCAAGGTATATCGGAAAAACGGTTTGCACGTCAGAATGGCAGCGACCCTGATCACAAAGCTGCAAAACGAAGTACGGGACCAAAAGGTTTTAAAAAACATTTTTGTTGAGTACAAAGGAAAACGGGTTGAAGTTACAAATCTGTTATCCTTGGTTTCACTTAAAATAGGACAGGGTGAAGAGTTTGCCATTTGTTTTGAAAAAGAGGTGCCTGAATCGATTTTGCATGAGATTCAACTTTTCTTCGGACAAATCGAGCAAGAGGATCATCGCGATTCGGAAACGGACCGGTTGTTAATGGAAAACTCTATCATTCTCCAGGAAGCAATCGCCAATTTGCCGAATGGGATGATTGTTGTTAACCAGGAAAATATCATTACGTTTGCCAATGAAGCAGCTATCAGGCTGCTTGAAATCCCCTCCAATCAATTGTTAAACCAGCAAGCCGACCAGGTTATTCCCCATTCAAAATTACATGAAATCTTGCAAACCGGAGAAGTCAGAATAGCAGAAAAGCAAATCTTAAAAAATTATACGATTCTCGCCAATCGCGCCCCAATTTTCTTTGATGGAAAAGTGATTGGCGCGGTGGCGATTTTTCAGGATGTCTCCGATTTGGAAAAGGTAAGCCTCGAACTGAAGAGGGAAAAGGAGCTTCAAGAAAGGCTGAATCTTGTCCTCGAATCCGTCTCGGATTTGATTGCACTGACCGATAAAGAAGGCGATTTTACCTATATGAATGAACAAATGCGGGAGCTTCTTGTCAAGATCGGTGCAACTGAATCGATTTCCGGGCTGGTCGGCAAACGGGGATGGCAGCAGCTGAAAGTTCAAAAACAATCTGTATACCGGGTTATGAATCTATTGGAAAACGAAGCGTTTATTACGAAGATCAATCCGATTTTGATTGATGGCGATTTTCGTGGTGCAGTTATTTCACTCAGTCCGTATAACGAGATGAAATCGCTGCTCGAAAAATTGGAGCTGATGGAGAAGCGGACGGAGTATTTGGAACAGGAGCTGTCGAGGCATGTAGGCTTGGACAAAGCCTTCCAGACGATTATTGGCCACAGTGAGACGTTGATTGAAAGCTTGTCGATAGCCAATAAAGTGTCAAAAACGAATTCAACCGTGTTAATCACGGGGGAAAGCGGGACGGGAAAGGAACTCGTTGCCCGCGCGATCCATGAATCAAGCAAAAGGAAGAGGGGACCGTTCATTCGCGTCAATTGTGCCGCTATTCCTTACAATTTGATTGAAAGTGAATTGTTTGGCCATGAAAAAGGTGCGTTTACCGGTGCATTCAAAACCCATCAGGGGAAATTTGAACTGGCGAACGGCGGAACGATTTTTCTTGACGAAATTGGCGATCTTAATATTGATCTTCAGGCGAAGCTTCTCCGTGTTCTGCAGGAAAGGGAGATTGAGCGGGTCGGCGGCAATCGGACGATTAAGCTTGATGTCCGCGTCATTGCCGCGACTAATGCAGATTTACACCGATTAGTGGAGGAAGGAAAGTTCCGGGCCGATTTATATTACCGGTTGAACATCATTCCAATTCATCTGCCGCCATTGCGGAGTCGCAAAGAAGATATTCCTTTATTGGTCGACCACTTCCGGCAAGTGTATAATGGCCAGTTGGGAAAAAGTATCAAGTTCTATGAAAAAGGATTTTTAAAAGCGATCGGGGACTATCATTGGCCGGGCAATATCAGGGAACTGCAAAACACAATTGAGCGGGCCGCCACCTTAACAGAAGATACAACCCTTTACCGGAAAGACTTGCCCGAATATATATTAAATCAGGATTCGTCCTCTTTGAACATTCAATTAAATGGAGATCTTTTACCGCTGGAGGCATATGAACGGCAAATTTTTGAACATGCCGCTCCGAACTATCCAAGCTACAATCAATTGGCGCGCGCGCTTGGAATCACCCATAAAACGGCGGCAAGCAAACTGAGAAAATACCAATTGGAGCATTTGCTTGGGAAAAATTATCAACATTCTTGAGAAAAATTCCCCAAGTTTTCATCAAAATATGAAAACGCCTTCATTTATCAAAGGTTTCATTTTGGCACGCTTCTTGCATTATATTTAATGAATCAAAAAGGAGGGCAATAATAATGAAAAAGCTGATTAATCATCCTGAAGATGTAGTCAAAGAAATGGTGGAGGGATTTATTGCGGCCTATCCGAAGCGGCTCAAGCAGGTTCCCGATACGTCTGTCATTGTTCGCGCCGATGCGCCGGTGCAAGGGAAAGTCGGCATTGTCAGCGGCGGCGGAAGCGGGCATGAGCCGGCACACGGCGGATTTGTCGGTTTGGGAATGCTGGATGGCGCGGTTGCCGGGGAAGTGTTTACTTCACCGACACCGGATCAGGTGTATGAGGCGATTAAAGCGGTCGATGGCGGCAAGGGTGTCCTTTTAGTTATTAAGAATTATACCGGTGATGTGATGAATTTTGAAATGGCCGCTGAATTGGCCGAAGCAGACGGGATTCAGGTTGCAAAGGTGATTGTCAATAACGATGTGGCCGTTGAAAACTCTACATATACGGTCGGGAAAAGAGGGATTGCCGGCACGATTTTTGTCCATAAAATTGCCGGGGCGATGGCTGAGGCGGGGGCATCACTTGAAGAAGTAGCCGCCGTGGCTAACAAAGCGATTGATAATCTATGTTCAATGGGAATGGCGTTATCGCCATGTACGGTGCCTGCAGCAGGAAAACCGGGCTTTACCATCGACGAAAATGAAATGGAAATCGGCACAGGCATTCACGGCGAGCCGGGCATTGAAAGAACGGAAATTAAAACGGCTGATGAAGTGACGGATACGCTCCTGTCAAAAGTGCTTAACCATCTGCAATTAGCGCCTAACAGCAAAGTGGCCGTGATGATTAACGGGCTCGGTGCAACGCCGTTAATGGAGCTCTATATCGTGAACCGGCGGGTAGCGAAAATCCTGAAGGAAAAAGAGATCGAAGTGCATGAAACTTTTATCGGCGAATATATGACATCGCTTGAAATGGCAGGCTGCTCGATCACGATTCTCCGGCTTGATGATCAACTAACAGAGCTGCTCGATGCGAAAGCAGATACGGTAGCTTTTAAGAAATAACAGAAGGGAGTTATTCCGATGGGTTTTGGAATCGAACAAGCCAAACATTGGCTCACGCAGCTTAGTGAAGTATACCAGCAGCAAAAAGAATATTTAACAGAACTTGACCAGGCGATCGGGGATGGTGACCATGGCATCAACATGGCAAGAGGCTTTAAAGAAGCTGCGCAGAAAATCACCAATACTTCGTACGCCGACCTTGGCGGATTATTTAAAGACACCGGGATGACGCTTCTTTCAAAAGTAGGCGGCGCATCCGGGCCCCTATATGGAACTGCTTTTTTAAAGGCGGCCGGCACGTTGAAGGATAAGCAGGAAATCACGATTTCGGAGTTAACAGAGGCGTTATCCGCTTCTGTCGACGGATTAAAGCAGCGCGGCAAAGCAAGCTTGCAGGAGAAGACAATGATCGATGTTTGGGAACCTGCAGTAGACTATTTGCAAGAACAGCAGGAAAACATCAATTGGGATGAGTTTATTTTATTTACGAAAGAAAAAATGGAAGGAACAAAAGAGATGGAAGCGAAAAAAGGCCGGGCCACCTATTTGGGCGCGCGGTCGCTCGGGCATATCGATCCTGGTGCCGCTTCATCCCATTATTTGTTCACCGAATTAGCGAAAGCGTTTAAAGGAGCAGAATCATGAGTTATGTAGGCATCGTGTTAATTTCGCACAGCAGGGATATTGTCAGAGGCCTGGAAGCATTATTAAGGCAGATCCAGAAGGATGTTCCGTTGGCGATTGCCGGCGGAACGGAAGCGGATGAGATCGGCACTGATATGTTTGACATCAAGAAAGCGATCGAATCGGTGTATTCCGACAAGGGTGTTGTGATTTTATTTGACCTCGGCAGCGCCCTGTTGAATGCGGAGATGGCGATTGAAACGCTTGAAGGCGAGCCGAATATTAAAATAGCCGATGCACCTCTTGTGGAAGGTGCGTATGCTGCGATTGTTGAGTCAGGGATCGGCGGCACGATTGATGACGTTGTCGCGGCTGCTGAAGGGGCAAAACATTTGGAAAAGATCCAGAGTTAAGACTCCCACGTCTAAAGACGGGCTAGGCCTTCAGGTATCCAACTAGGAATTGCGTGGGCTTTCTCGTTCGGAGAATCTGTAACAGACATAAGAGGTGAACAGGATGATAGAGAGAGAGATTACCGTGACAATCGATAAAGGTCTCCATGCCAGACCTGCAGCAGATCTCGTCAAAAAGTTAAATAGCTTTGAAAGTAAGGTGGATTTTTTTGCCGGAGCAAAGCGGTTTAACCCGAAAAGCGTCTTAAGCATGATGACAGCATCAATTAAACAGGGGCAAACGATTCGGGTTGTCGCCGATGGAAACGATGAAGGGGAAGTAATCGACTGGCTTACTAAATTTTTATGATAGGAGAGACTATGAGCTTTCACGGTCAACAGATTATCCCGGCCGCTAAAAACATGAAGCAATTTGAACTATTTCTCGAAAGTAGCTGTGATTTTGGAGTTTTACTTGAAATTCACATCGCTCAATTAAAACATGTCTCACAAATGGCCTGCCAATGTAATAAAAAAATACTTATCCATGCGGACTTGGTCCACGGATTGAAAAATGACGAATACGCTACCGAATTTCTATGCCAGGAAATCAAGCCATTCGGGATTATCTCGACGAGGCCCAATGTGATTGTCAAAGCAAAGCAAAAAGGCGTGCTTGCGATCCAAAGGATTTTTCTGCTCGACTCCCAGGCGATGGAAAGAGGCTACAGCCTGTTGAAAACGACGAAAGCGGATTATGTGGAAGTGTTGCCGGGCATCATTCCCCGCATCATCAGACAAATGTCGGAGAACATAAATATTCCGATCCTCGCCGGAGGCCTTGTCCAGACCGAGGAGGAGGTAGCTTCCGCTATCCATGCCGGGGCCATTGCCGTAACCACTTCGAGGGTGGAGCTTTGGAAGAAGGCTATTTAAATATCATTTTTCCTAAGTAATAATTGGATTGTCTAGAAACATAGACAGTCTTTTTTTTCTCTCAATTAATCTACTCTGGCCACCGTTTGTTATATACTAAATTACAAGAATAGTAGAAATATTTTGCTTTTAAGGATGGAGGATTTCTGTGTCTAAAGAAGGCTTAATAATAAATGATCGTGGTCTCAACCAGGAAGAATCCCTTCAAGTGAAAAACTGGATGACTCCTGCGCCATATTGTATAAAGTCCGGGCATTCAGTAAGGGAAGCAGCCGAGATGATCAATGATTTGAGAATAGACGGTTTGCCAATCGTTGATGAGCATGATCGTTTTGTGGGAATGGTCACACTACGGAACCTGCTTCAGTTCTTTCTCCAGGAGCATGACAACGATTTGCTGCTGAGCAGTATCCCGAACCGAAACATGGCCGTGATCCGTGATCATGATTCGATCCTCGATGTCCATGCACTCCCTTTTGAACAATTGCCCGTTGTAGATGGTCAAGGAAAGCTTATTGGCATTTTGACAAGACGGGATATACTTGACGGATTTTCCAAATGTATTTACAAGCTGAACCAGAAACAGCATACGGCAGAAGCGCTCAGTATCATTTTAGAAAGCGCTTACGAAGGGATTGCAGTTGTCGATGAGAATGGTATATTACAAGAATTCAATGAGGCGTATAGCCGCTTTACCGGTGTCAGGAGAGAGGATGCGATCGGCCGGCATGTGACGGAGGTCATTGATAATACCAATTTGCACGTTACAGTTAAAACCGGAATTCCTGAGCGGGGCGTGATCCAAAATATCCAGGGACAGGACATGCTTGTGCACCGGATCCCGATCTGGAAAGAAGGCAAAGTCGTTGGCGCAATCGGGATGCTGATTTTTGAAGGGGTAACGGAGGTCTACAAAATTTATGAGCGGCTGCAGCGAGACCACCGGAATGAAAATGTTAACCAACGTCCGTTTACGCTGAAAAAAGAACAAGACAGCAGGCTGACCCTTGATCAAATTATCGGAGTGAGTGAGCGTATCGCGACGATTAAGCGGCTGACCCGCAGAGCGGC
Source organism: Bacillus sp. V3-13 (assembly GCF_002860165.1). Lineage (GTDB taxonomy): Bacteria > Bacillota > Bacilli > Bacillales > Cytobacillaceae > Bacillus_BJ. Next base: position 76,599 of record NZ_PGUZ01000059.1, read on the forward strand.
GCGGACAGCGGCAACAGTTTTGATAACCGGGGAAAGCGGGACAGGCAAAGAGATGTTTGCAAAGAGCATTCATCATTTAAGCCCTATTTCGACCGGACCGTTTATAAGCGTGAACTGCGGTGCAATTCCCGAGCCCTTGTTTGAATCAGAGCTGTTCGGATATGAAGAAGGAGCTTTTACAGGAGCAAAAAAGGGAGGCAAACCCGGAAAATTTGAGCTCGCAAACAACGGCACGATTTTTCTCGATGAAATCGGGGAGATGCCGTTAATGCTGCAGGCGAAGCTGCTGCGGGTCCTTCAGGAGAAGGAGGCCGAGCGGGTTGGCGGTTTGAACAGCTACCAAATTAATGCGAGAATCATCGCTGCCACTAACCGCGATCTGAGGGAAATGGTCGAAAAGGGGTTTTTCCGAGAAGATTTATACTATCGCCTTAATATCATTCAACTGCACATTCCGCCGCTGCGTGAACGGCAGCCGGATATTCCAATCTTGCTTTCTCATTATTTAAAAGAAATTGGCGAGAAATATGGGACAGGAAAGAAATCATTTACTTCAGAAGCAGTATCGGTTTTAATTCAATATCCTTGGAAAGGAAATATCCGTGAGCTGGTAAATACAATCGAACAGCTTGTCACATTGGTGGACGGCCCGGTGATTGAACTGCACCATTTACCTGAGTCGATAAGGGGAAGCAGCCCATCTGCAACTAAAAAGACCAATTCGCCAATTGAAGAAGCGAGGCTTTTCGGTACTAATAAAGAGAAGGAGTTAATCGTTCAAGTATTAAAAACAGCCGGAGGAAATAAATCAAAAGCAGCTGAATTGCTTGGAATCCATAGGACGACCCTTTATCAAAAGCTGAAAAAATATGGAATGATGTAAGCAGATTGTAGGGAACTCACTACACAAAATCTACAGTTGTAGTGTAGTATCTACACTTCCTGCATAGAAAACTGTTGATAAATGTTGAATTCCATCCTGGCATACTTCTTGCATTTATACTTATGAATGCAAAAAAGGGGAGGAATTCCAAATGGAGAATTTTACAGTCTTTCGCACACCGCAAACGATATTATATGGACGTCAAGCATTTGATAACGTCGGAAGCGAAGCGGCTCTACGGGGGAAGAAAGCCCTGATTGTGAGCGATAAGATCATGGACGGCCTGGGCTATGTCAGTGCATGCCGCAGCAGCCTTGATAAAGAGGGTGTCATGAGTGCTGTTTACTTGGGCGTAGCTTCAGAACCAACAGATCAATACGTATCAGAATCACTTGAGCTTTTAAAAAAGGAACAGTGTGACATGATCATATCACTTGGAGGCGGGAGCTGTATTGACACAGCAAAAGCGATTGCTGTGTTGGCAACAAATGGTGGATACATTGGCGACTATCGCGGCGGCAAAACGATAGCAGAAAATGTAGCAATTCCGCATATCGCCATCCCGACAACAGCCGGGACAGGCTCTGAAGCGACTGATGTGACCGTCATTACGAATACTTCAAATGATGTGAAAATGATGATTAAACAACCAGCTTTCATGCCAACTGTGGCAATTGTTGATCCTCTGCTGACCGTGTCTTCACCAGAGTCTGTAACAGCAGCAACCGGTGTAGATGCCTTGAGCCATGCAGTGGAAGCATACCTATCGAAACGGGCTCATCCAATGACAGATACGTTGGCTTTATCGGCAATGAAGCTGATTGTTGAAAATATTTTAACAGCCTATAACGATGGAAAAAACATCAATGCCCGTGAAGCAATGAGCTTAGGTTCCATGCAGGCAGGAATGGCTTTTACCAATTCATCCGTTTGCCTTGTCCATGGCATGTCACGGCCGATTGGCGCTCTTTTTCATATACCGCACGGCTTTTCCAATGCAATGCTGCTGCCGGCAGTATTGGAATTCAGCAAGGAAGCCTGCATTGACCGCTTGGCGGATCTGGGACGATTTTTTGAACCTGAAAATGAAAGCCTTTCCAACGAAGAAGCGGCCGAGCTTGCCGTTCAATCAGTCAAAAACCTTTGTTTGCAAGTGAATATTCCAAATCTAAAGGGATGGGGAATTGACGCCGAAGCATTTAGAAATGCGATTCCAAAAATGTCTGCAGACGCAATAGATAGCGGCAGCCCCGGCAATAATCCCCGTGTCCCGACGCAACAGGAATTGGAACAGCTGTATTGGGTTTGCTATGACTATCAATTTATGACCGAACAGGAAACTGTGTAATGCAGAGGGACGGGAGGAATCGATACGATCGGAATCTTGGTTTGATTGCTTCACTGCTTTTTCTTATGCTTTTAACAATGAAAGGGGAAATTTTATATGACAACGATTGCGACAAATGTACTGAAAAACTATATTAATGGCGAGTGGGTGGAAGCGAAGACGGAACAGTTCCAGACGGTTCCGAATCCCGCGACGGGGGAAGAGCTTGCACAAGTTCCAATTTCTACGAGGGAAGATGTGGATGATGCTGTGTCAGCTGCAAAGGCAGCCTTCAAGATTTGGAGTAAAACGCCTGTCCCAAAAAGGGCCCGGATTCTATTTAAGTTTCAGCAGTTACTGGTGGAAAACTGGGAAGAGCTTGCAAAATTAATTACGCAGGAAAACGGAAAAAGCTATTCGGAAGCATACGGAGAAGTGCAACGGGGAATTGAATGTGTAGAATTTGCAGCTGGAGCACCAACACTGATGATGGGAAGGCAGCTTCCGGATATTGCAACCAATATTGAATCAGGCATGTATCGTTACCCTGTTGGAGTCGTCGGCGGAATTACACCGTTTAACTTCCCGATGATGGTTCCGTGCTGGATGTTCCCGCTAGCGATTGCTTTGGGAAATACATTTGTGTTAAAACCATCCGAGCGTACACCGCTGCTTGCAAACCGGTTGGTTGAGCTGTTTAAAGAAGCTGGCCTCCCGGACGGCGTTTTGAATATCGTTCACGGTGCCCGTGATGTCGTGAATGGACTACTTGACCATAAGGGTGTCCCAGCGATTTCTTTCGTAGGTTCCCAGCCTGTTGCAGAATATATTTACAAGTCGGCTGCAGCAAACGGGAAACGCGTCCAGGCTCTAGCCGGTGCGAAAAACCATTCCATCGTCATGCCTGACGCTGATTTGGATGGAGCGGTCAAAGAAATCATTTCGGCTGCTTATGGTTCTGCAGGTGAAAGATGTATGGCCTGCTCAGTCGTGGTTGCTGTTGGCGATGTTGCAGAAAAGCTAATTAAGAAGCTTAACGAAAAGGCTGACGACATCAAGATTGGAAATGGTCTCGATAAAGATGTATTCCTTGGTCCTGTGATTCGCCAGGAGCATAAAGAAAAAACCGGGAAGTATATTGAAATCGGTGAACAGGAAGGTGCAACACTTGTCCGTGACGGCCGTAAAGATGAAGCCTACCTCGAAACAGGCTATTTTATTGGCCCGACGATTTTTGACAATGTCACACCTTCAATGAAAATCTGGAAGGACGAAATCTTCGCACCGGTGCTGTCCATCGTCCGTGTCAGGAGTTTGGAAGAAGCGATCGAGCTAACCAACCAATCAGACTTCGGAAACGGAGCCTGCTTATTCACCAAAAGCGGCAGCAATGTCCGCTACTTCAGGGAAAACATTGAGGTTGGTATGTTGGGTGTAAATATCGGTGTCCCAGCACCAATGGCCTTCTTCCCGTTCTCAGGATGGAAGAATTCCTTCTATGGGGACCTTCACGCCAATGGGCCGGATGGGGTTGAGTTTTACACTCGGAGGAAGATGTTGACGGCGCGCTGGTAAACTTAAAAACCCTATTTGAATGGGAGTTATCATTCCATTCAAATAGGGTTTTTCTTTGAAAGATAAGAAAGTATAAAATTTTGGGTCTACCACGGTCATCTAGGCTGTGGTATTTTTATTT
>NZ_PGUZ01000006.1 GCF_002860165.1 Bacillus sp. V3-13
TTGAGATTTACGAGCGGAACTCGAGATTTACGAGCGGAACTCGAGATTTACGAGCGGAATTTGAGATTTACGAGCGGAACTCGAGATTTACGAGCGGAACTCGAGATTTACGAGCGGAACTTGAGATTTACGAGCGGAATTTAAGATTTACGAGCGGAACTCGAGATTTACGAGCGGAATTTGAGATTTACGAGCGGAACTCGAGATTTACGAGCGGAACTCGAGATGCAGAGCTGAATCCAAATTTGATATGGGTAAACCTCCGATTTCTGCGATTTAATCCAGAGTAGCTTGCCATTGTTTTGTATATAGGTTGGAAAACAAGTGCATCTTTTAATAGAAGATCTACTTTTTGTGATTCCAGAAAAATTACCTGAAATAAGCAAGGTAATAGCAAGAAAAGAAGCCCACGGCTTCAGCCGTGGGTGGTGTCACGTTTTAAAACGACAAGGCATTTCCCTCCTATATGATATTTATCATGCTTTGTACATGACAGTTATGACTGCAAACAAACGATTAAGAACGTTATAATAGGATTTATCTATTATGGAAGGGAAATAACGAAAAATGACAAAACAAAAACAAATGACGTTAAGAAAGCAAGTTGCCCCATATGAGAGATCTAATTTGAAAGATAGTATATGGCAGCTTATCAATACATTTGCCCCTTTTTTTCTGCTATGGTTCCTTGCTTATCAAAGCCTGTCCATTTCTTATTTCCTGTCTTTAGGATTTTCAGTCATTGCCGCGGGATTTTTAGTGCGGATGTTTATTATTTTTCATGACTGTTGTCATCACTCTTTCTTTAAAAACCGCCGTGCTAACAAGATTCTTGGCACGATAACCGGAATTTTAACCTTATTCCCATATAGTCAATGGCAACACGACCATTCTGTCCATCATGCAACAAGCAGCAACCTGGATAAACGCGGTACCGGGGATATATGGGTGCTCACGGTCGATGAATACCTGGAAGCTCCATTTTGGAGCCGTGTAGCTTATCGGTTGTATCGCAATCCATTTGTCATGTTTGGCTTGGGACCAATATATGCCTTTCTTATAAAGAACAGGTTTAACAGAAAAGGCGCGAGGTTGAAAGAGCGCTTGAACACTTATATTACAAATCTTTCCGCACTTGCTTTGGCCGCCCTGCTTTGCTGGACGCTCGGCTGGGAGTCTTTCCTTCTCGTTCAGGGCCCAATTTTCTTTATTTCAGGATCTCTCGGTATCTGGCTTTTTTACGTGCAACATACATTTGAGGATTCTTATTTTGAAGAAGATAAAGACTGGGAGTACGTGAAAGCCGCCGTTGAAGGAAGTTCTTTTTACAAGCTTCCTAAGCTTCTGCAATGGCTGACAGGAAACATTGGGTATCATCATGTCCACCATTTAAGCCCGCGGGTGCCGAACTATAAACTTGAAACGGTACACAATAACACGGCCCCGTTGCAGAATGTGCCCACGATTACGCTGGCAACAAGCTTAAGCTCTTTGAAATTCCGCCTGTGGGACGAGCAAAACAAAAAATTTGTAGGGTTTGGGCGCATCAAGTCGTTATCTAAATTAAAGGGTGCAGAGTCCAATTAATCTAAGGCTGTACAATTTATGTACGAAACGTATATCATGGATAGAAAGGGCTTATAACTTTTCATTTGGATAAGTTAGCAAGCCCTTTTTTAGTACAAATGCCGGAAAAGTGGGTTTAGCAATGAAAAATAAGTATAAGATCTTCCAAAAAAATAATGGCATTTCCCCTTATTTTTGGGCCGTTCTTAGCATATTGCCGTTTTATTTTATTTTCCAATCATCGTCGATGATCGAAATTATTGTTGGAATTTTGTTGACGATTTTATTCTTTATCAGCTTTCGCATTGCTTTTATTTCGCAGGGATGGTCCGTTTATTTATGGTCGTGCATCTTGATCGGCATTTCCGTTTCATCGACTTACCTTTTTAATTATGTCTATTTTGCATTTTACATTGCTTATTTTATCGGCAATATAAAAACGCGCGGGGCTTTTATCGCGATCTACATTATCCATTTAGTCAGCTACACCGTTGCGATAAACTATAAATTTGTCCTGCAGGAGGAATTGTTCTTAAAGCAATTGCCATTTGTCATTATCATTTGGATTAGTGTTATCCTTCTGCCATTTAATCTGTATAATCGAAAACAACGGGGGCAGCTTGAAGAAAAACTCGAAGATGCGAATAAAAGGATCGCCGAACTGGTGAAAATTGAAGAGCGGCAGCGAATTGCCCGTGATCTCCATGATACACTGGGACAAAGGCTCTCACTCATTGGCCTGAAGAGCGATTTGGCGCGAAAATTAATTCATAAAGACCCTGAACAAGCCCGGGATGAATTAAAGGATATTCAACAGACCGCCAGAACGGCGTTGAATGAAGTAAGGAAGATGGTCTCGCAAATGCGCGGTATAAGATTGAAAGAGGAAATCACCCGCGTCAAACAAATACTGAAAGCAGCGCAAATTAATTTTGTATGTGAAGAAGATTTTACGCTCACGGACGTTTCGCTGCTGACTGAGAATATGTTAAGCATGTGTTTGAAAGAAGCTGTCAATAATGTTGTCAAGCATAGCGGCGCTTCTAACTGTTATATCTCGATTGAGCAATCACTGCATGAGATTGTGATCACCGTTCGGGATGATGGAATTGGCAATGTGACCGAAGCAGCCTTTACAAAAGGGTATGGGCTGATTGGGATGAAAGAAAGATTGGAATTTGTTAACGGAAGCCTTGAAATTTTCACACAGGATGGAACAACGTTAATCATAAAGGTACCAAATGTTGTTAAGCAAATTGAAAAGGAGGAGCTTGGATGATTCGAATTGTCATTGCCGAAGATCAGCGCATGGTATTGGGAGCGTTAGGTTCACTGCTTGATTTGGAAGAGGATATGGAAGTAGTCGGCAAGGCCGGTAACGGAAGGGAAGCCCTCACTCTCGTGCAGCAATCCGAACCGGATGTTTGTATTATGGATATTGAAATGCCTGAAATGAGCGGGCTTGAGGCGGCTGAACAGCTAAAAGGAACAGGCGTCAAAGTGATCATACTTACAACATTCGCCCGCACTGGCTATTTCCAACGGGCATTGAAAGCCGGGGTTAGCGCCTATTTATTAAAAGACAGCCCGAGCGAGGAATTGGCGAGCTCAATCCGCAGTGTCATGGCTGGAAGGCGCATTTATGCTCCAGAGCTGATGGATGATGTATACAGTGAAGAAAACCCTCTTACCGAGCGGGAGAAGGAAGTTCTCGAACTTATAGCCGATGGGAAAAATACGAAAGAAATCGCTGATCAGCTCAGCATTAAAGCGGGAACAGTCCGAAACTATATTTCAACGATTCTGGAAAAACTGGAAGTAACGAATCGAATCGAAGCCATTTCGCAGTCAAAAGAAAAGGGCTGGTTTAGATAATAAAATCAGAAAGCTCATCACCTTAAACGGGAATGAGCTCTTTTTTAATTCATTCTTTTAACCTCAATAGCTTTAAGTCACCATCATTTTCTTTTAGCTTCGAAGTAGATGATTTTGCGAAAATTGGAAAACCTAATTTTCGAAATTACGCTCCTCAAAAATTTGTTTTGCGACAAAGATTGCATTGAGCACTCGTGGAAATCCGGTATAAGGAGCACAGTGCATAATCGCTTCTACTATCGCATCTGGCGAAAGGCCAACATTGAGTGCAGCATTGATATGGACACGGAGTTGTGGTTCGCAGCCGCCCTGGGTAGTGAGTGATGCGATTGTAACCAGTTGGCGTTGTTGCAAATCCAGTCCTTCCCGAGAATAAATATCGCCAAAGGCAAATTCAACAACATATTGACCAAGATCAGGAGCAATATCTTTTAGTGATTCTATTACACGTTGTCCCCCTTCCCCGTCTATTTCCATAAGCTTCTGCCAACCACGCTGATAACGTTCATTAATCATTTCTTTTTCCTCCTAATAGTAAAAATCCTGGGCAGAACGGCGCTCCCCTATTTGTCCAGCACCAATTCATGATTAATGCTACACTTTAGAGTGCACTCTAAAGCAATACTTTTGTTATAATGATAGACATGGAAAAATCATTTACGATTCAGCAAGTTTCAATGATCACCGATCTGAGTGGACATACGTTGCGGTATTATGAAAAAATTGGGCTGCTCAATGGAGTAGCGCGGAATGAACATGGATATCGCCAGTTTTCAGAAACTGATATATCGTGGATTCATTTTTTAATCCGTTTGCGAATCACAGGGATGGCAGTTAACGACATGAAGCGTTTTTCCGATTTGCGAAGTCAGGGAGAATCTACAATAACGGCAAGACGAGAATTGTTGGAGATGCATCAAAGAAAAGTTTTGGATGAAATGGAAGAACTGGCGGAAAACCTTGAGAAGATCGAAGAAAAGATCGGGCATTACAAGAAACTGGAGGGACAAAATTAAAGCTGCGGAAAACTATGAGAATATAAAAAAGGCTTCAATCACGTAATTAATTCGGGATTGAAGCCTTTTTTTACTTATGATTGGGTATTATGGACTGTTTTTGTAATAATGAAAATATTTACACGAAATTCATTGCAGATTAAAAAACAGTTGCTAGTTTAATAGAGAAGGATGATCTCATTATACTAGGAGGAGTACTGTGTCTAAACTGCGATTTTTATTCATTTGGTGTCTTGTTATCTCACTAATGGCGGGTACTGTATCACCGACTCTGGCGAAATCAGCTAAAAATGCTGAATGGTCCCCTGTTCTTGACGAGCGTCCTGCGCAGTCTTCAAAACGGGATGAACCGCAAACTGTTATTGAAAACCCGGACAGTGCAACACTTGTAACAAATAAGCATACTGAACGTATCGGAACGGGTGTTGAAATGACAACCTTTGAGCGATTTGATGCCCGCGGCTGGATCAATGGAGAAATGCTGAAAGTAGATTTGGGGAACAAAGCAGTAACCGCAGATCTTCTTCAACCGGGTGTCGTATCAAAAGCTGAGAGATTATCGGAAACAGCGAAGCGCAATGGTGCAATAGCCGGCGTTAATGGTGACTTTTTTGATATTAACGGTACGAAAGCCCCGCTTGGTGCAGAGATTCAAAGTGGAAATCTCGTCAAAGGACCGGAGCCAGGATGGGAGCAGGCAGCTGGTATCAATGCTGACGGAATTGGGCAGCTTGCACAAATTTTCCTCGAAGGTGTCATCACTTTTCATGGGAGCGAGCATCATCTCTCGTCATTCAACCAAAGCAGCATCCCGGCAAATGGCATTGGCTTGTATTCTGCGCATTGGGGAGAAGCTTCCAGAAGCGGAGCAGTAAGCAATAGCGGTTCAGTCCATGAAGTAATTGTTGAAAACGGTAAAGTGGCAGAAAGCCATGATCATATTACGAGCGGCAAAATCGCTGAAAATTCTTTTGTATTGGTAGGCCGCGAATCAGGCGCATCCATCTTAAAGCAGCTACAAGCAGGGGATGAGATATCGGTCAAATATTCTCCAAAGGTTCCAAATGGGAAACCATTCGAATTTGCGATTGGTGGAAATCCGGTTCTTGTTAAAGACGGACAAGTTCAAACCCTGGACGATCAAGTAACCGCTCCCCGTACGGCTGTTGGTTACTCTGCTGATGGTAAACAGATGTATTTAGTAACAGTTGATGGCCGTCAAGCAAGCAGCCGCGGTATGACTCTTCGCGAAATGGGCTCACTTATGAAGGAGTTCGGAGCACATCATGCCCTTAATCTCGACGGCGGCGGTTCCACAACCATGGTGGCACGGACACCCGGCAAAGATCATGCGGAAGTGGTCAATAGTCCTTCCGACGGAACTGAACGGGCGGTACCTAATGGAATTGGCATCTTTACAGAAAAGGGCAATGGCATCTTGACAGGGTTTAAAGTATCGACACAGTCAAACCTGGAAAATTCAAATCGTGTATTCCCTGGATTGACACGGAATTTTTCTGCAGCCGGTTTCGATGATGCTTACGAACCTGTTGTTGAGACCGAGGAAATCAAGTGGAATACCAAACCCGGTTCCATTGGAAAGTTTGAAAAAGACGGGATTTTCCGTACCAAAAAGCCAGGTAAAGCGGATGTAGAAGCTCAAGCCACAGGCGTAAAAGGAACAAGTCCCGTCTATGTGCTAAGTGAACTGGAACGAATAGAAGCAAATATTCCAAGACTTGGGCTTGCGGAAGGGGCGACTGGTCAATTTGCGCTCATTGGATATGATAAGAACGGTTATTCAGCACCTATTGAACCTCAAGACGTTAGCCGGGATTATGACCAATCAATCATCGATATTCAAATGACGGCGGAAGGCACGTTTTCCGTCAGTACAAAGGTTAATGAAGGATCGTCTCTAGTAACACTCACAGTAAATGACAAGAAAGCATATCTTCCAGTCACAGTCGGATTAAAAACAGAGTACGTCTCGAAAATGGAAGATTTGTCAGAGTGGCGCTTTTCCTCCGCCCGCGGCACGGGAACGGTTGAAAAAGGGGAGGGCTTGAGCGGGAGCGGGATCAAAGTTAGATTTGACTTTACGAAATCAACGGGAACGCGGACGGCTAATATTCATCCCATTAAACCGATTATCCTTCCAGGTGAACCGCAATCGATCAGCATGTGGGTCAAAGGTGACGGAAAAGGGGAATGGATGTCATTTACGACACGCGGCGCTGATGGAAGCAATCATTATCTTTACGGCCCTTATGTTACTTGGACAGGATGGAAACAAATTGAAATTCCAGTGCCTGCAGGTGTTTCTTATCCGCTTGAGTTAAGAACGATTGGCGCGATTGAAACAAACAAAGCGAAACAATATACAGGCGAGCTCGTCTATGATGATTTGGCAGTCAAAGTGAGTCCGGCTGTTGAGGTGCCGGTAGTGTCGGAAAAAGAAGATCCGCTTGTGCTGCAAAACACAAATATTGCGGAGGATCGCTGGAAGTTTGCCGTCATGGCTGACAGTCAATTTGTCGGAAAATCACCTGACAGCCAGCAAGTACGGCTCGCCAGGGAAAGTTTAAAGCAAATCGTTAAGGAAAAACCTGAATTTTTAATCATTGGCGGTGACCTCGTTGATACTGCCTATCCTGAAGACTTTGCGCTAGCTAAGCAGATATTGGAAGAAGAAGTCGGCGATCAGCTTCCAATTTACTATGTTCCCGGAAATCATGAAATCATGGGTACCGGCAATTTGGACAATTTTATGCAAACATTTAAAGAAAACAGGTTTTCTTTTAAACACAAAGGTACGCAATTTGTTCTTCTTGATTCATCAACCGGAAGCTTCCGTACCTCGGATTTTGAACAATTAATAGAATTAAAACGAACATTGGAGACAGCAGCAACTGAACCGGAGATTAAGAATCTCGTCGTCTTCGGTCACCATCCAACCCGGGATCCACTGTCAACAAAGAACAGCCAATTAACTGACCGAAAAGAAGCAGAACTGATTGAAACCTGGTTAACGAAATTTAAAGAAGATTCGAATGGAAAAGGGGCTATTTATATATCCGGACACGCCCATAATGTAAATGTAGAGCGAGTGGACGGAGTTCCTTATATGGTTGTTGGTCCTGCCGGAAAAACACCATACGGTCCGGCTGATGAAGGCGGGTTTTATGCATGGACGATGTTTGGCATCGACCCGACACCTGTTCCTTCAAAAGCAAAAGGACCGGAAAAATCGAGTGAACAGAGCCCTATTCATGACACAGAATGGATAAATGCCGAGGTAAATCCACTGCTTGAACGTGTAACAATGGAGGCGCCGGAATCGGTAACAACCGGGGAGACAGCCGAAGTAAAGGCTACCGGACATCAAGCAGGAAGCTTGAATTTTCCGCTCCGGTACCCGGCAAGTGTCAATTGGACCGGAAGCGAAAATGTCTTTATTGGTACAGGTGAAGCCCTGATTAAGGCCAAAGAATCAAAGAAATACATTGCTGTTTTTGACACTGCAACCGGACAACTGACTGGATTGGAAAAAGGCCAGATTATATTAAAGGTAGAAGCAAATGGCGTAATAGCCGAAAAATCGATTACGATTTCCTAATCGAAGGGGGCAGACTCATAAATACTGAGGCTGCCCCCTTTTAAAGTGTATTCCCGTGTTCATAAATTAATTGGCATCAAAAAGATTGTATGAACCAACTCTCCAGATATATCATCAAGTTCGACTGTTTTATCATCAACTTTGCAGATATATCATCAAGTTTGACCGTTTTATCGTCAACTTTCAGATATATCATCAAGTTCGACCGTTTTATCGTCAACTTTGCAGATATATCGTCAAGTTCGGCCAATTTATCATCAACTTTTCAGACATATCGTCAACTTCGCCATTTTTGGGCCTTATCTCTGCCATTTTATTATGCTAACTTATAAAGAGAGAGTAATACATAGTGTAGCTGTATATGCATTTTTATATGATTATTGAAGTATTTTTTAATGGGAAAGATCATGGGATTGAAATGCGTAATGATAGTTGATGGAGGTTTACCAAAAGATTTGATTGCAAATACTGCTGCAATGCCAGCCCTAAGCATAGGGGAAATTGCGTAAAGGGGGGAGCTTAACCATGATCGAACAAATTAAGAGGATACCTAATCCAAAACCTGAGTTGAAAAATAGTTTAATACCAGTTTTATTTGTTCTGTTATGGAGCAGCGGTGCAATATTCGTTGAACTTGGTTTGCATGATTCAACCCCTTTCGCTTTTGTATCACTTCGTTTTGTGTTATCGATGCTGATCATGTGGCTAATTTGTTTATTAATAAAATCTCCCATTCCAAAAAGTTTTGCAGAATGGCGAAATATATTGATTACGGGCTTGTTTTTACAAGCTGGCTACCAGGTCTTTTTCTTTTTGGCGTTAGCGTACGACGTCTCGCCGGGAATCTTATCTATCATACTTGGGGCACAGCCAATTTTAACGGCTATTGCAACCAGGCAAAAAACAAATTTCGGCAAATGGGCAGGGTTAATATTGGGGATAGCTGGCTTGGTTTTAGTTGTCGGTGATAGTATTTTCGCCGGAACCCTTTCAGCCTTTGGAATAAGCAGTGCGCTTCTATCGCTTGCCTCTATTACTACCGGGACCATTTTGCAGAAGCGCGTCACAGTAAGCATGCCCACTAATTTGGCGATTCAATATACAGGAGGATCCGTCGTATTACTCCTGTTAACGCCGATTTTCGAGTCATCGTCCGTCAACTGGACAATCACGTTCTGGCTTGCCCTTGCCTGGATGGTGTTGGTGATCTCAATCGGTGCTTCGATGCTCCTGTTCTATTTGATTCGGATCGGCAATCTCACAAATGTAACAAGTTTACTGTATTGTGTACCGCCAATCACTGCTTTGTTGGATTACTTTATATTTGGGCATATGCTAAGCATCATCGCCATTTTGGGTATGCTGCTGATTATCGCGGGGCTAATTTTGATTAACAGAAAAGGATTAATATAGAGTAAATGTCAACCCTTGTACGTAGATTTTATGCTTAATCAATAATCATTAATTCTAATGTACTTCCAGTTTAAGTGGCCAAAAATAAGCCTCTTTAGATGGAGAATAATGTACCAGCGGTTCTGTATCGAATCTCCATGAAGGTAAAAAAGAAGCCATTGTGTTCGCTTTAATTTCAGCTTTCGCTCTGCTTAATCTCCACTTTAGATGATGTATATCCACTCTGCATAACTTGCTCCCAATGCTCGTCCATGCACAATATCGTTCCGTTAACCAATGATCTAAGCTGCCCTCTTGACTGTAATAGAGGGCCTCAGTCTGCTGTATGATCGCAGAAAATTTTTCCGTTTTTTCCTTAGAAACTATCCGTTTATTTCTAAACTTGAACCCCTTTTCTGTTTTTAAGGAATTGAGCTCTGCTTTTCTATATGGTAATAGATAGCCTGTTTTCGCCAAAAACACGACGATAGGACTTGAAGCATCAAGGTTAAAAAAATAAATCCCCGGTTTCCCGCGATATTTTACATACGTACGTACGTTTAATTCCAGAAATCCTTCGAGAAACGGGAAACGGGGGATCCCTCTAACCTTTAGTTTATTAACCTCAAAGTGGACAATGCCCAGCCAGGCAACCCCATCAAACTCATCAAGCTCAAGTTGTTTTGGTATGTGATCCTTAAGGAGAGATGACGGTATAGCCCAATGATAAAAGAAAACATGATCCCATCTTTGAATCATTAACCATGGACGATCAGGCAGAGGAAAAAGTCGGTGTTTTGTTAATTTTAATTCATCCACATCGTCGGCTCCTTATATGAATTGGTGCACTCACCTGTTATGTTCTTCTTACCCCATTTTCTTTAATAAAATCTTTTATTCTGAAACTATCTGGTTTAGGATTAGTATTCGATTTTTTGGATGTTTTTAAAAAAGTTGCAAAATCTTTTAGAGCGAGAGAGGAAATTTTCCATTATAAATCAATACAAGCACAAATAGGGTACAAGCCCATGAATTGCTCGGAAAATGTTTAGATTATTCAGTTTAATGCTCTATTAAAAGGCTAATAAAAGACTGTAACCATTGTTACAAAATCTAATAAAAGGAGTGGTTTTATCATGGCAAACAATAACGACAACAAAATGAGCAGGGAAGAAGCAGGTCGTATGGGCGGAGAAGCTACTTCAAGGAATCACGACAAAGAATTCTATCAGGAAATTGGCCGAAAAGGCGGGGAAGCTACTTCCGAAAATCATGACAAGGAATTCTACCAGGAGATTGGTCAAAAAGGTGGAGAAGCTACTTCAAAAAATCATGATCGGGACTTTTATGAAGAGATCGGTGAAAAAGGCGGTAAAGCAAGAAATAACCGGAACAACGATTAAGTTTTGAAATAATTAAGGGAGAAAGCCCTCGTGCTTTGAAGCCAGGGCTTTCTCCCTATTATATTGCATTTATGCAGTTTCTAGTTCAATACCTCTCCTGTAAGATTCTGTTGAACGAAAGACAATCGTTTCGAAAACTGGTTCATCAATTTCTGGTGTTATTTTTCTGGCATACACCCATGCATTTTCCTCTATTTTTAAAGCGATTTTCTTCTTTTCCAGCTCACTTTTGCAAGTTTCCAGTTGAAAAGAAAGTTCATCAAGCTCTTTGTCCTCTGCATGGCCGAGTTCATGGGCGAAGACAACCATAAAGTACTCTGTGAATTTATCTAAAGAACCGAAAATCCGTAAACATTGATTTTTAATTTCCTCAATGTACATCGTGATTGTATGTGAACCTAAGTTGTATTTTCCTCCAACAAACCGGTCACCCGGGAAAAAGGCTTCCAACTTTACACTTACATTACTTCGAGATCTTAATAGCAATTCATCAACAATTTTTTCTATTTGTTGTAATTCCACGTTAAGCATTACCCCTAATAAGTAGTTCAGGTTATTATATAGGAAAGAGAAATAAAATAGAAGATTTTTTTATCATATTTTGGTGGATTTTCGCTATAAAATAAAATCTTCATTAATAAGTTTGCAGTTTGCCTTGTTTTAAAGGGTGGCGGTGAGTATTCCTACCGCAATTTCCGGATCGTAAAGTTGTCTTCGAGAAGCAGCCAATTTTGCGGGAATGGATAGCCGAGTACCCAGTAGCTGATTCCGGCCAAGCGGTAGTCTTTGACTGTGTCAAATTTGGCCTGGGCGCTGCGGGCATCCTCAAACCAGACTTCATGGCCGCGTCCCTGGGCATCGGTGTAGCGGAAAAACGGTGACTGCGCGACCGGGTCATATTGAATCGCAGCTCCGTATTGAATCGCCCGGCGTACGGCTTCCTGCGGGCTGAATGTTTCCGCTTCTTGTCCCTGGACATGGGGGAGAACCCAGTCGCGCGCGTAAATTTGGAAGCCAAAGAAAATCTTGTTTCTTGGAATGACAGTGACAGCATAATCAAGAACCCGCCTTATTTGGTTGAGCGGCGAAATCGCCTGTGGCGGCCCCAACCTGTAGCCCCATTCATATGTCATCAATATCACGAAATCAACGATTCTGCCATGTGCAGGGTAATCATGGGCTTCATATAACAAGCCTTTTTGCTCCCCGCTCGTTTTTGGTGCAACTGCTGTCGAAACAAAGTATCCTTCAGGATGCAGACGGTCAACCGTACGCTGCAAAAATTGATTGTACAACTCACGGTCAGCTGGATAAACATTTTCAAAATCAACATTTAGTCCCCTGTACCCTTTTTCTCTCATTATATTTAGAATATTGGTTAATAACCGGTCCTGGATCTCTGTGTTGGCAAGGATGGTATGCGCAAGACGGGACCCCGGATCTGTCGCCGTGAAGTTGGTGATACAGAGCATCGGAACAACCCGCTCTGCCACAGCAGCTTGAATAATCGGTGTGTCATTGATGGCATCCAACCCGCCGTCTTCCCGCATTCTATAAGCAAAAGGCGTCCAATAAGTTAAATATCGGCCTACCTCGCGAACTTCCCTGGCTCCTCTTTCTCCTGTATTGATCGTATAAGCGTTGACGTCAATGACAGGCTTTCTAAAAGGGATGGTTAAAACAGTTCCAGGGAATATCGCATTTGGATCTTGAATTTGATTTGCCCTGATGATCTCTTGAACCGTCGTCCCATATCGCTGTGCAATTTGCCATAAGGTTTCTCCGCGTTGGACAGTATGTGTTCTTGCCGGTATGACTAACACCATTCCCGGGCTGATTCGTGAGGGATCACTAATCCGGTTTGTCTGGACAATCGCCTGAACCGTCGTTCCGTATCTTTGCGCGATCATCCACAATGTCTCACCGGACCTGACCACATGCGACCGGTAAGCAACAGGAATCACAAGAGCGAGCCCGACCACCAATCTGTCCGGATTTTCCAACTGGTTTGCTGATACAATTTGACTAATCGCGACACCATATCGCCGGGAAATCGCCCACAATGTTTCCCCCCGTTGTACCACATGAATTACCATCAGCTTTCCCCCCTTAAAATAGATCTCTCTTACCCACTATATTCCTGGAGATAGGATAATATAATATATTGAGTCGCTGCCGGCGAAAACTTTCTATAAAAAAGAGTAAAGCCGGTAGGCTGAAACCGCTGATAAAATTAGAGTTAATCTTCCAATCGTTTTCGAAATATATGTCATTAAGTTTTAATGCATTTTTAACACAAATTTACGTTATCTTAAATAATGATTAACACAATTGCAGTATAGTGATTACTGTTGGTTTTATTAATTTAATTAGGGGGGTTTTATAATTGTTTAAAGGCAAATTCACAAAAAAGATTCTCCCGATTGCTGTTCTTTCTACAGTGGCAATTGGAAGCTTAATCGGAACAGTTTCTCATACAGATGTACAAGCTGATGGAAATTATAACAGGGCAAAAGCCAAAAACGTTATTTTCTTGATCGGGGACGGGATGGGAGTATCTTATACTTCTGCTCACCGCTATTTAAAAGATGATCCTAATACACCTGTTGCCGAAAAAACAGAATTTGATAAATACCTTGTAGGACAGCAAATGACTTATCCTGAAGACCCATCCCAAAACGTAACCGACTCCGCTTCAGCAGCAACTGCGATGTCAGCCGGTGTCAAAACTTACAATGCGGCGATTGCAGTAGATAACGACAAATCTGAAGTGAAAACAGTGCTGGAGGCAGCAAAAGAAAGTGGCAAGGCAACAGGTCTTGTTGCTACGTCCGAAATTACCCATGCAACACCAGCATCATTCGGTGCTCACGATGAACACCGCAAAAATATGAATGCTATTGCCGACGACTATTATAATGAATTAATTAATGGGAAACATAAAATTGATGTTCTCCTTGGGGGCGGCACTTCAAACTTTGTACGGCCTGACCGTAATCTGAGTGAAGAATTCAAAAAAGACGGCTTCAGCTATGTTACCAACAAAGCTCAGCTTTTAGCCGATAAAAACCAACAGATTCTGGGACTATTTGCTCCTGGCGGCCTTCCAAAAATGATTGACCGCACAGAGGAAATACCATCACTTGAAGATATGACAAAATCAGCAATCGATCGCTTAAGCAAAGATAAAGACGGTTTCTTCTTAATGATTGAAGGAAGCCAGATTGACTGGGCAGGGCATGACAATGATATCGTTAGTGCCATGAGTGAAATGGAAGACTTTGAAAGAGCTTATAAAGCAGCAATTGAATTTGCGAAAAAGGACAAGAACACTCTGGTTGTGGCAACTGCTGACCACTCAACCGGCGGATACTCCATTGGTGCTGACGGAATTTATAACTGGTTCGGCGAGCCGATCAGAGCGGCAAAAAGAACACCTGACTTCATGGCGGCTGAAATCGCTAAAGGTGCCGATGTCGAGCAAACATTAAAAACTTATATCGACCAAAATCTGTTAGCATTAACTCCTGAAGAAATTCAATCTGTAAAAGATGCTGCAGCGACCAAAAAGGTAACACCTATTGACGACGCCATCGAAAAAATCTTTAACAAACGTTCTCATACAGGCTGGACAACTGGCGGGCATACTGGTGAAGACGTGCCGGTTTATGCATTTGGTCCATACAAAGAGCGTTTTGCAGGGCAAGTCGATAACACAGACCATGCAAAAATTATCTTTGACATTTTAGGAAATAAACAGAAACGTCACGATGATTAAGTCGAATACGATAAAAAAAGTCCCGTTGCTTTAAAAAGCAGCGGGTGCTTTTCTTAATAGTGAAATATGAGGGGGATTCCATTGAAAAAATTGTTCTTCGTCCTTATTTTATTATTCTCTCTTACTGGCTGCGCTCCAGAAAACAATACAGAAAATCAAGCTCCTGACAACAAGGCAGATAAAAGTGAACAAACCGAAAAATCCGCCCCAAAAACAAACAAGGATGTCTACGTTCCCAATCCGCAAGTAACGGATGACATTAATCTTGTAACAGTAGGGGAAACAGTAACAGACGCAAAAGGAGAGCTTACGTTAAAAGCTTATAATCACGTGAATGAGACTGTTAAAGTTGGCCCTGTTGAAATGGTCATTAAAGATATAAAAGTGCTGCACCTCGTTCCCGATTACAGCATGATCGATTTTTTCCATGCTTATACCCATGAAGAAGAGTTTGATTTTGTAAAGGTTGCCGTCGAAGTGAAAAATACATCCAATGACACAGTAAAATTTACTCCGATTGCTGCTCTTGAAATGAACAGCGGGGAACACAAAACATGGGAAGACGATATTTACCTCGAAGCATTAACCGGTGAGATTGAAGGTAACGGGGTCAAGAAAGGAAATATGGGTTTCATTCTTGAAGACACCAATGATATTCAATCGGTTGAACTGTTAACAAGCGATGCCGTGGATAAATCCGACAAGATTATCGAAAAAGGGAAAAATATCAAATTTGATCTATGATCTGCAAAAAAAGCTGTCTGAAACAGGCAGCTTTTTGGAATATATAGGAAGAATAATCGTTTCGCTTAATTAAATCGCATTTTCGCTTAATTCTCGATTTTTTCGCTTAATTCCTAAGGAGTTTCGCTTAATTCCCTCCATTTTCCGCTTAAATAATTTTATAAGATATCTCAGCTAGTGATTTTTTGGAAATAAATAGATTTAATTGTAATTATTTAGGATATTAAAATTACTTAACCGACTGAATTTGATCATATTTCTTCTCGAGAGGGCGATTTTTTTAAATAAGAAGATAAAATATTCATATATCTTAGAATTTACAACTCATTTTTATTTCTGTCAACGATCCATTCGTTTCCTTGTGCCAAATTCAAAAGCTTTAAAAGTCCTAAAATGACGTTTAGAATTAGCGAAATATGGAACTCTAAGGGTAAGACTACTTAAGGAGGAACTGTTGATGGATGATAAAAAAAGTAAAATAAAATATGATGATCAGGGAAATGTGATTGCAAATAGACCAAATGCAAAGGAGGCGGAGCTTGACACGAAACAGGGGATAATGGAAGAAAAAAACCCTGATGACTTTGACATTTATGAATCTTAAATAGCAAAAAGAGTTGGTTCGTTAAAAAAGAGGACGACAGTTCAAATACTGCGTCCTCTTTGCATGCAAGCCAATGTCATGATTGCTTCGTAATTTTAGACGGATTATTAATTTTGTAACGAATATCTTTGTTCAGTTTTTTATCGACGATCTTCGCATTAAACGTAATAGCGTCACCGATTTCCAGCTCTGATTTCTTCAAGGTATTACTGTAGCCGCACCATGCCTCACCAATCTCCAATGGGTTAACTCCAACGATTTTAACCTGCTCCAATATCAAAATCTCATCTTCGCTCTCAGTAAAGTGGTTGTATTTGGTGGAGAACTCTTTTACGACCGCTTCAAATGACACTTTGTCAGCTGGCAGATCCAACACTTCTTTTTGCTTTTTTTCCTTGGACTCTTTTTTGTTGTTAGCTTTTTTGGTGTTGCTTTGTTGCGCAGCCCCTGAAACAGGAACCTCTTCGGCGGCGGGTTCTGCTGCTGAATTGAATACAGAATCCTTTCCAAAAGAAGGGCTTTGCATTTCTTTTAAATAAGCGGGATGGACGCAATGCAGGGCACCATTGGTAAATGAGACGATCGCAGTCTCATGAGATCCATTGGTTTCATACCCTTCAATGATCACCTTGTATGTCTTGTTTTCTCGTTTGTATACAAACTCATGCTTGGCTGATTTAGCGGAAGCCGAGATAAGGCCCCAAGCTTTCGTCTTGGAGATATATTCATCTTCACTGTTGAATAAAGTGAAATCGCCCTTGGGCGGGATCGTGGTAAACATACATGACTCCTCCGTTATTCTTTTGCTTCAATTGTACTAGAAAATTCGGGAAAGAAAAATACTGCGCGGAAACACGAATTATGAGAGCTGTAACATTATTGCCGATACACGATCTTCTTTCGGGGATATACTGGCTCCAACTGTAACAAATGCGGTTGACTCTGGATAATTAGCTAATAGTTAAAGCAGAAATGATAAAATCATGACATAGCGCTTCATTTTAGAATCCATATCAACATCGATATTCGATTGATGTACAACTGGCAGCTCTTTGTTTAGTGCAATTTTATTACCCGAAAATTTTTAAGTGATGACCGTTTTCACTCTATATCAACGTCTATATTAATGAGGAGGTGAACAGGTGGACCATTCAGACCAGGCACTTGTAAAAATGTCTGCGCGAGGCAACTATGAGGCCTACGCAGAATTGGTAAACCGCTATTCAAATTTGGTTTATTCCATAGCCTTAAATAAGATAAGGGACTTTCAGCATTCAGAGGATATCTCCCAGGAGGTATTCGTCAAAGCGTGGTCAAAGATTCAGGATATGAACGAAGGAGAGAAATTCTCGGCGTGGATCTCTGCCATCACGAGAAATCAATGTATCGATTGGTTAAGAAAAAATTCCAAGGAAGAAGTAGCTTTTGCAGAAAATTATCATGAAGTCTCAATGGAGTTCATTAAGCAACATGAAATGAAGATCACAATATGGGATGCTCTTAATCGGCTGGATGAAAAATATCGTCTGATTACTATTATGCACTTTATAACCGGATTCAAAGCGAAGGAAATTGGTGAGCACCTAAATTTATCCCTGAGCGCTGTGGAGAGCCGGCTAAGAAGGGCAAAAGAAAAACTTAAAGAGGAGTTGTTCGATGTTATGGCTGAAACATTTAGCGAGCATAAAGTAGGTAAAGAGTTTGAGGAAGAAGTGATGTGGAGAATTATCCCGAGAATTGCGACAATCGAAATACCTGTATCTGACGTAAAAAAGTCGATAGATTGGTACAGCAAAATATTGGGGACGAAAGTTATTTCTCAAGATGAACACACGGCTATGCTGCGGCTTCAAGGCGGTAACAGAGTAGGAGTTCCAACTCTTTATCTTGTGCAAACCGATGATTCCAGCCGTTTATCATTTAAGAACACGAATACAAACATCACTCATAGCATTATTGATTTTTACATTCAGGACCTTAACAGGTTCCATACTTTCTTATCAGAGCAGGGAGTAACCGTAACAGGTATTAACTATATTCCTGGAATGCCGGGCTTCGGTGGTTTTGGTTTCAACGATCCTGATGGTAATTTGCTATCTGCTTGTAATGTAACCTTTTCCGGCCAGGAGTGAGTAATGTCTTGAGGTATTTTATATATCATATTCAAATGAGCTGCCCTGGCAGCTCATTTTTTTTCATATAAAAAGGGTTTAATTAGGGGCTGCTGAATAAACAAAAAAGCCAGGAATGACAAGGGTTTCGCAACTCTTTT
>NZ_PGUZ01000060.1 GCF_002860165.1 Bacillus sp. V3-13
GAGCTATTCAGGGACTTCAAGACACAAAATACTTCTGTGTGTTGATTCATTCAGCAAGCCCTATTTAGCAGGATAGATCATGCGTAAACTTAGTTTTAAACGACTGTTCATCTTTGCAATTTTAATGGGACTCAGCATTTTTGGGTTCAAGTTTCACAGCAATTTAACCATTGATGTTCTATTCATATCATTTTTAGGTTTAGTTGTGATTTATTTTAGTACTGTGTATATGCTGGCGTTATTTCTGTATTTATTTACAAAAAAAGAAGAGTAATACTTCATCGTTCCATAATCATTTCTTTTGTTTGCTTTGCAGCTTTTTTAAGCGTAGCATCTAACGTTTTCGTACTTTTTAAATGTGGCTTTAGTTGCTCGATACTATATTTCAAGTCGCTTTTAGTCTCAATGTCTGGATTCTTTAATAAATGCCAGCCAAGAGCTATTATTTCCCGTATGATCCGCATAAGAGTTTTTGTCTTTAAATAAGCTCCCATACGTTTTGCAAATCTTTTTTATGTTTCTCAAAAGAGCAGCTGTATCTTGTTCTTTTGATAAAATTGCTCGAAATTTAGTGACTGTGCTATGGCAATCTTTTTAATGAAATGATCTGCTTCTTTTTCGCTTGAAAATACTCTGTTTTGATCGTGTCCATTGAAATTAACTGTATGCTTCCCGTCTGGATCTATGACGCTTTCTGTTAACAAATCTTCAATTTTTTGTATGTTCATGTTGAACTATGCCACCTTTTTTCAATACATTTTTATTACATTATAATCTGCAAGATCCGGAAGAGAAATAATTCGATTTTTATTTGTTCTAAAGTATAGGAGTCCGTGTTTTTCTCTCTTTTCAAATGCACCGTTAAAAACAAATCCATTCTTAGAAGCCATTACCTGAAGCACCGGCTCTTCTTCAATAGACATTCCAATTGCTGTCTCAATTTTATCTCTTGCTTGCTGTGGATCTGATTCTCGATAGAATGATTGAATTCTTTCTTGTTGAACGCTGTTAATTTCTTCTATGATCCTATTACTCACTTCCTGTACTTCTTTAATAGCTTGCAGCTAATTGAATATCTTTTCCGTCAGGCCCTCCAGCGTTATGCCTGATGCTGAGCAAGGCGCCCGGAGCTTTTCTTCCTGCTAACCATATCCAATTAAAGGTTTTCTAAAAGATTTGTAGAATTATTAGAAAAGAAGGGGAAGGGGAAGCCGATATTACAGCAAAAACTGACAGGTCATTTTTAAAACATAAAAGTTGTGTAAATTTTTGTAAATTTTATGGGATCGTAATCGCATATAATGCTATTATCAGAAAAAAGAGATTTTTTTAAGGGGATGAACAAATGGGACATCTTGAAAAGCCGGTCAGCCAAGCTGGCAAAATCAGCCCGTGGCGGTTATATTTTACTTTGCCTATTTTATCGTGGGCTTTATACGATTTTGCCAATACGATTTTTTCTTCAAACATTAATACAATATTTTTCCCGTTTTATTTGCAGGAGGTGATCGGGGAAAATGAGGTTTTAAACCAAATTGCGAGCACATTTGTTTCATATTCAAATGCGATTGCCAGCTTCTTCCTGGTCGTTTTCTCACCATTATTTGGCGTTATGATTGACCGGACGGGGCGGAAAAAGAAGTATATTATCATTTTTTCGCTTGTATCGATTGCTGCCACTTTTTTTATGGGGATATTTGGGGGCTGGGATCTTTCTGGTGATCTTTTTGGCGTTCCATTATCGCTTGCGCTTGTAATCATCCTTTTTATTATCGCTAAATTCTTTTACCACTCCAGCCTTGTATTTTATGATTCAATGATTTCCGATTTAGGCTCCAAGCAGGAAATCCCGTTAATTTCCGGGTTTGGCGTAGCGGTCGGTTATATCGGAACTTTAGTTGGCCTTGCTGTTTATCCTTTTGTCGGCGACGACGGATTCCATGAAGCGTTTATTCCAACCGCGATTTTGTTTTTCGCTTTTTCTTTGCCCTTATTCTTTTTCGTCAAAGACAAACCTTATGATCATATCCAAAAAGAGCCGTTTCTTGCCGGCTATAGAGAGATCATCAAAACGTTTAAAGAGATGAAACTGTATAAACCGATATTTTTGTTTATGATCGCCTATTTCTTTTTGAACGATGCCATTTCGACAACGATCGCGATGATGGCCGTGTATGCAAAAGCGATTGTGGGATTTTCAACAGGCCAGTTCATTTTGCTTTATCTCGTTTCGACTGCATCGAGTATTATTGGTTCGTTTATTTTCGGCTATGTGACAAAGGCAAAAGGAGCCAACAAAGCGGTAAAATATGTGGGAGTACTGCTGCTGGTTGCACTGTTGATCGCTACATTTGCTATCCATGAATGGATGTTTTGGCTGGCAGGAAGCATGTTTGGTATTGCGTTAGGTTCTATGTGGGTAACAACGAGGACATACATCGTTGATTTGACTCCAGAGGACAAACGCGGCCAATTTTTCGGCTTGTTTGCCTTTTCAGGCAAGGTGTCTTCGATTATCGGGCCGTTAATCTACGGGACCATTACCCTTGTCTTCGCTGATTACGGGAATATCGCAAGCAGAATGGCGATTGGTTCGTTAATGATTTTAACGTTGATTGGTCTCTACTTTCATTCAAGGATTCCCAAAGAGAATATTTAATGTTGCAAAACCCGTCTAAACAGGCGGGTTTTCTGCATTTCGCCGCAAACCTTTGTTTTAAAAAGAGTCGCGCTGTTTTTGTAAAACATTTAACAATCATCAGTAAATGCCGATATTCATGATATATAGTTTTGTAATATGTTTAGGAAGGGCGAAAAAATTTGGAAACTAAACACGGAATCCTGCTGGAGAGCGGCACAAACGAGCTCGAAATTGTCGAATTTGGAATTGGAACAAATAAATTTGGCATAAACGTGATTAAAGTAAAGGAAATCATCAATCCTGCAGCAGTGGTGAAGATCCCCCATGCACATCCGAACGTGGAAGGAATTATTGAATTGAGAGGAGAGGTTTTGCCCGTTATCAATGTGGCAAATGCACTGGGATTTCCACTATCTGATACTCCTGAACAGGATAAATTTATTGTGGCGGAATTCAATAAACAAAAGATTGTTTTCCATGTACATAGTGTTACGCAAATCCACCGTATATCATGGAACCAAATAGAAAAGCCTTCAGACATGTACCAGGGAATCGAAAGCCAAATTACAGGTGTGATCAAGTTGCATGATGAAATGGTACTGCTGCTCGATTTTGAGAAAATTGTCGTCGATATTAACCCCGAGTCAGGGATTAATGTCGAGCAAATCAAAAAACTGGGACCAAGGGAGCGTTCGTACAAAAAGCTGCTTATTGCAGAAGATTCTCCTTTGCTAAGAAAGCTTTTAGAAGATACATTGTCCGAGGCAGGATTCCAGTCAATTGAATTTTGCGAAAACGGCAGTGAAGCTTTAGCTTATCTCGAAAACCTTGCTCGGGATGGCAAGGATATTGCCGAAGAAATTCAACTTGTCATTACCGATATCGAAATGCCGCAAATGGACGGCCATCATTTAACAAAAAAAATTAAAACTGATTCCGCGTTGAAAAAGCTGCCCGTTATCATTTTTTCCTCGCTTATTACCGGTGACCTTCGCCACAAAGGGGAAATGGTCGGGGCAGACGCGCAGGTAAGCAAGCCGGAGATTGACGAACTGGTCAAATTAATCGACGAACATATTTTATAATAATAAAAAGCCGGGGAAACCGGCTTTTTTTGCATATATTCCAAGTGAAAAACTGGGAAGTGTTCATGGGGGGCTTGTCCCAAATGACAGGATTAGGAGCGGACATTCACTAATAGCTTTCACCAAGCTTTTTAAAGACCGGTTTTTTGTATTGCCGCTTGTTGTCCGGATCCTGTTTCCCTTCGATGATGCCAGTATACGATTGCAGCAGCTTTTTGGCCTGGCCGAGGGGAATCTGTGCCTTTGGATTTCGAATCGCATCGTTTAAGCTGCCAAGATGCGGCAGCTCCTTGAAATCGTCTTTAGTGGGAGGTATGTGAAAGGAATAGTGTCCGCATACGACCAGCACATCAGACTGCTGCTGGCTATTCCTTGGGTTTCTGGAAAAATGCAAGCCAACCTTTTTGGCTTTTCCTTCTCCAATCATTTTATTTATCGCCTCTTTTTTAAGCTTATATAAATATTTAGGATTTGGAGCTGTCTTTGCATGTCGATTTACTGTGAAGATGGCTTGCGAGAGGTTTTCAGCCGTTGCTTTTAGTGGGGGAAATGGTTTCTGGTCCCGATTCAATGTTTTCGCTCCTTTCCAGGATAGTTTAATCATTCTTTATTATACCTCTTTTTTTAAAAAGAGGGAAATAAAGGCGGTTAAACAATTGTTTTTATAAACGGCCCCTTATTCATTATACCCTCAACAAGGAATCATTAAGCTTCCCACCGTTCCACGAATAAATCAAAAAACTCGCCATAAGGCGAGTTTCCGGCTAAGTTGGTATTCACGGCCTGATGAATACCCGGGTTCCATTGGGGACGAGCCGGGACAATTCCAGCACATCTTGATTAAACATCCGTATACAGCCTTTCGAGACAGCTTTGCCAATTGAGGAAGGATCATTTGTTCCATGGATGCCGTAGCCAACTTTTGATAATGACAGCCACATTGCACCATATGGGCCGCCGGGATTTGGTTCACGATTGACAATTACATATTGACCGACGGGTGTTATCGTCAGCATTTTCCCAACCGCAATTGGATACGATTTTACACGTTGGCCATTTCTTAATAACGTCAGCCGCCGACTATTGAGGGAGACTGAAATGGTGTAGGGAATCGATTCAGGATCTGGGAGGCCCGGGATCAGAATGGACTGTCCGGCTGTAATCAGATTCGGATTGATAAGCTGTGGATTGGCAGCCATTAATTGCGACAATGACCTCCGATAATTTTTAGCAATCATGGACAGTGTTTCGCCGGGAGCAATTTGATGGTAAATGAAAAACATTCCTTTCTATAAGGAACTGGCAGGCTCGGGGATTATAACAGCCCGATGAACAGCTTTCTAATTATATGTATTTTAAGAATGGTGCAATTGCGCATGTCCGGCCCATGTGGAATTAAATTATCTCCAGATTTTTTAAAAAATTATCGTTTAAGCAGTGATTTTTGTCGATTTACATGACTCTTTAATAGTAATATAGAAGTATAGTCTATTTGCCCGTTTTATTCATACTATCGCACAGGCCAAGAGGATGATTGGATGGAAGAATATTTAAAAGGAATTTTAACAGCAGAAATAGACGATGAGGATACAAATAAGAAAATAGAAAAAATGATTTTTGACATCGTGCTTCGGCACGTAAAAGATTTGGTTTTTATTATGCAGGTCGAAAAAGGGCCGCGCTTTAAGTATGTTTTTGTGAACGAAATG
Source organism: Bacillus sp. V3-13 (assembly GCF_002860165.1). Taxonomy (GTDB): domain Bacteria; phylum Bacillota; class Bacilli; order Bacillales; family Cytobacillaceae; genus Bacillus_BJ. Next base: position 5,436 of record NZ_PGUZ01000060.1, read on the forward strand.
GGACTGCTTCGCGCCGGGCTCGATAAAGAGTGCATCGGGAAAACTTTGCAGGAAGTCCTCCCGCATGAGCGCGCAGTTTCATTACAGAAAGAATATGAGCGGATTTTAAACAATCATAACCTGTCTATTTTCTCTGATGAAATTTTTCTTGATGATGGAACCAGTATGTTTGGAGAATCGGTGTTAACCCCGGTAAAAGACGAAAATGGTTTGACCCGGTTTGTCGTGTCAGTGACGAGAGATATTACTGATACGCTTATTGAAAAAAATAGGTTGATTGCCAGTGAACAGCGATATCGTTCGATCGTAGACCATAATTTGGATACGATATTTTCGATTGACTTAATGGGAAATATTTTGGAGGTTAATCCGGCTGCCCGTAAGCTTACAGGCTATACGGAAAAACAATTGAAAAAGCGTTCGATCTTTGAACTCATTTCCCAAAGTGATTTACCTGTTTGTCAGTCATTGCTTAATAACTCGAAGGAGGGTTATGCCCTCGAATCGCTGGACTGCCGTTTTTTGCATAAAAACGGTTCCAATCTAACTGTACATATTAAAACGGTTCCAATCGTTGTTCATTCTGAAATTAAAGGAATCTATGTCATTACAAGAGATGTTTCAGAACAAGCAAAAAACGCGGAAACCATTAAATTTATGGCTTTTCATGATCAGCTTACAGGAGTCCTGAACAGAAGAGCGCTGCTTGATGATCTCGATGAATCGATCGCGAGTACGAAGCAGAAGAAACAAGCTTTTGCGCTGATTTCCATTGATCTCGACCGCTTTAAATACTTGAATGATACGCTCGGCCACCTTTTTGGCGACGAAATATTGAAAAAGGTTGCCGACCGATTAGCAGAATTGGAGAAAAAAGGCTGTCGGGTATACCGTCCGGGCGGGGACGAATTCGTGATTTTGCTTCATCAGGCAGACAGAAAAAAAACGGCCCGATTTGCCCAAAAAATCCTGACGATGTTTGCGGAATCCTTTTATTTACATGCAGGAGAATATTACATCACACCAAGCATTGGCATCAGCATGTATCCGAATGACGGCAAGGATGCCGAGACATTGATTAAAAATGCGGATGAAGCATTGTTCCGTGTCAAGGAAAGGGGAAAAGCCCATTTTCAATTTTATCGTTCCGATATGAATTCTTCGCTCGGAAATGTTCTGACATTGGAAACCCATTTACGGAAAGCGCTTGAACGGAACGAGCTGGAGCTGTATTATCAGCCGCAAGTGCACCTTGCGAGCGGCGAGATTAACAGCTTTGAAGCGCTGATTCGCTGGAACAGCCCTGAGCTCGGTTTGATTACGCCTGATGAATTTATTCCACTTGCAGAGGATACAGGGCTAATCGTCCCGATTGGAAATTGGGTGATTTCCACTGCATGCAGGCAAATCAAAGCGTGGTCTGCTATGCGAAACAAACAAATCCGCATCGCAGTCAATATTTCTCCGAAGCAGTTCCAGCAGCCCAGCCTTGTAAATGTGATTCAAACTGCGATCGATGAAGCGGGTATTTTGCCTTCCAGTTTAGAAATAGAAATTACAGAAGGGGCAATGGAGGATACAAAGGAAACGATTCCAATCCTAAACCGTTTAAAGAAGCTTGGAATTAAAATTTCAGTGGACGACTTTGGGACAGGGTATTCTTCTTTAAATTACTTAAAACAGTTTCCGATTGATGTACTGAAAATTGATCAGTCGTTTGTCAGAGATATTCTTGTTAACGAAAAAAATGCCGCAATTACAACGACAATTATCCATTTGGGAAGAAGCCTCGGAATGGAAGTCATCGCTGAAGGCGTCGAGAAAAAAGAGCAAGCAGACTTTTTGGCAAAGGCAAACTGTCATAAGGCACAGGGCTATCTATTTTCCAAACCCCTGTACCATTTGAATGTGGAAGAACTGTTTATTTAAAACGAAAAAAGCAGCTATTTTGAAATCGGCTGCTTTTATTCGTTTTTAGTGCCTGAAGATAATGTAAAAATCGTCAGTTCCGGTCTGGATAAAAATCGAAACGGCAATCTTGTCGTGCCAAGCCCCCTGTTAACATAAAGTGTTAAAGGGGCGTCCCCGCCGACTTCGTAAAAACCTTCGCGGTATCTTTCAGCAAATGGGGGCGTGATCAGGGCGCCAACAAACGGTATTTGGACTTGTCCTCCATGGCTGTGGCCGCTAAGTTGCAACCCGATGTCAAGAGCAGCTGCCTCATCTGCAAGATCAGGTGCGTGCGACAGCAGAATTTGATAAGCATCTTCAGGAATATTTTGTATGGAAGCATTTAAATTGGGCTTGCCCAGCATGGCATCATCGACCCCGATTACATAAATGCTTGAGTGGTCGATAAGTTCAATGCGGCGGGATTCATTTAATAAAAGTGAAAAACCTGAATCGTTCATAATCTCTTTATAGATATCCGATCCGTAACCGCCGTGGTCGTGGTTTCCATAAACCGCAAATTTGCCAAAAGAGGCGTTAAGCCGGGTGAGAATCGGGGCAATTTTATCCGTATCTTCATATTTATTCGGTGCATCCATTAAGTCGCCGGTAAAAAGAATTAAATCGGGCTCAAGCTGATTGATTTTTTCAACGAGCCGTTTTAGTTGCTTGAGATCATATTGAAAGCCGAGGTGGGTATCGCTAAACTGAACGATTTTAAATCCCTCAAAGCCTTTCGGAATTCCTGGATTCTGAATCTGGTAAGTATTTACATCTAGTAGCTTGGGTTCGATTTCTCTTGCATAAAAAACCGCTCCGAGGCTTGCTGCCAGGCACGAAAACATCGCAACAAATACTCTTTTTATAAATTTTCTTCGCGTAACCTTTTTAGCCATCATTTCTACCAACCTATCTAAAAAAATCAACCGATATATAAAATTTTTTCGAGCAGCTGAAAACGCTAATGACATGTTCAGAAATAGCGCTGTCACAATACGCGCTCTTTAATACTAACAAACTATTGATTGAAATTGAACAAAAAGGTCGCTATTACTACAGGAAAGTATTCACAGTGGTCCAGTGTAAAAGCTGAAGGCTTTTGAAAAGTCGGAACGACACAACTGTTCAAACTGCCTCCAGCTTTTTGCAACTGCTTTAAGCACCGGGAATTTGGATTCGAAAACTCACGGCTCGTCTTTCTAATGCTTGCCATGAAGTAATAAACTGTTCTTTGCTGACTTTAACTTGTTTTTTACCCGATAAAGGGTCATTGATGTAAACGGAGTGTTCGTCGTAGCCCACTAACACAACGGCATGCAAATCGAGTGGGGTTTCAATCTTTTCACTGCCGTGCTGCCATGATTCCCAGCGGTCTGGCAGTCGATAATCGCCAGTTGTCCAAACGACGACCGGGTAGCCGTCGGACACATGCGACAAAATATCGTTAAAATCCTTCCCGGTTAAGTTGACAGCACTTCCGGGGAGATAGCGGTTGATTAAGTCAATCATCGGTTGATCAAAAACCGCATATCCAGCTTGTTTTCCTGTCATATCACCGACAAAGCCCCGGGCAGGATCTCCCCATTTTAAAATATCCCCGCTGCGGGATTTAATGAGCGGATCATTGTCTTTTGCGATTTCTTCATACAGCTTCCATTTTGTCGTTTCAACGCCTGCATATTGAAGCATCATCGCCAGGCTTGTCACTTCACATCCATATTTTAATTCAGGGTTCTGTCTGATTAAAGGTACGTCAAGCAGTTTTGTTTGACTCATTTCTGCCGGTTGATGCTGGATCTGTAATTCGGGATAATCTACAGCACTATTTTCAGATGATGTTACCCGCGGCTTTGCTTTCTGATTATTTCCATCGTTTGCCTGATCCGGGCTGCATCCAAACAGCGGAAACAGCAAAGCAATCAGGAATACTTTTTGCATGCATATCCCGCCTTCCTACAGGATCCCGTTCAAACGGGCGGCAGGAAACGTCGAATCGGACGGTATTGCCGCCCGCTCGAACGAACTGCACACTCTCGTCATCTGGCGAGTGGCAGTTATTATTAGGATTTACAATTGAAGATGTATTATATAAGTATCATGCTTCCAACCGTCATTTGAATCATTATAATCAACAGTATGGTAAAATGATTTATAAAAAAGCTGGGGGGTTGAAGATGGATGCATTGGATATTATGACGGATTTAGAGAATGTCATACCTTATTTTCAGCCAATATTCAGTGCGGATGAGCATCGCGTCATCGGCTATGAAATTTTGGGGAGATACCGGACTGCTTCCGGAGCTGCCAGTCTCGGCCCTTTTTTTCTTGACCGCCAAATACCGGATGAATACAGGCTTGAGGTTGATAATACGGTTTTGGAAAAAGCGTTGCGTAAAGCGGCTTGTCTTGACAACGATGTCTTATTATTTGTGAACCGGGATGCAGAATTGCTTATGCTTGATGGTGGTGAAGAATTTCTTCAGATCCTTCTTCGGTTTCAAGAACAAGGAATCGCCGTAAACAGAATCGTTCTTGAAATTTCAGAAAGAAACTATGAGGGAAATCCTGAACATTTAGACCATTTGTTAAATTACTACCGGACTTACGGCATGAAAATTGCTATTGACAAGATGGGAAGTGACAGCAGCCATCTGGATCGGATTGGCCAATTGTCACCTGATATTTTAAAGGTGGACCTTCAAGCCCTTCGATCGACGGCAGTCGGCCCGTCCTATCAAGATATTTTGTACTCGTTGTCGATGCTCGCCCGTAAAATTGGTGCCACGCTGTTATTTGAAAATATTGAGATGGTTTATCAGCTTCAATTCGCCTGGAAAAACGGGGGGCGCTACTATCAGGGCTTCTATTTACATACCCCAACCGAAGAATTTGTTGCCCGCGATTTTCTGAAGGAAAGGTTGAAGAAAGAATTCCATGAGTTCATTGTTTCCGAAAAAAAGAAATTGGAACGCCTTTTCTACGCCTCGGAAATGCTGCAGTCAAAAGTTCAAGAGATTCTCGTGAAACTTCGCAAGCACGATGTAAACGATGAGTTGCTTTTCACGCTCGCCAATCATCTGGATCAAATTGCGTTTCGCATGTATGTCTGCGATGAAGACGGTTTTCAACAATCGGCAAATATCCTGAAAATCAACAACCAGTGGATCATCCAGAAAGAATATCTGCAAAAAAACTGGAGCTGGAGACCGTATTTTTTAGAGAATATTATGAGGATGAGAAATGAGAAGAAAGGGATCCTTTCCGATTTGTACAGTGATATCGAAACGGGAGAAACGATCCGTACCTTTTCCTACCCGCTCAACACAAAGGAATTCCTGTTTATTGATTTGTCGTATGAGTACCTATATGAACATGATGGATTGCTTTAAGTTGGCCGTGAACTGAATATAGTCTTCAAACTCCAGACCGCTTTCATGCCGAAAGCGGTCTTTTTGCACGAGTTGCTTAAAGTGGGTGTGATCTTCGGGAATAGAACAAGTTACCAAGCGGAAAAATAATAACAACAGGCTATAAAAGGAGCTGACTGGATGAGCTTATTTATGACAATATTAATGACGATCGGAATCGGATTGATCATTTTTGCAGGTACATATACTTATTCTCTGGCAAAAGCGCAAAAAAATTCGAAAGACGGTCTTGATACTCCTTTACCGCGCCCGGTACAGCGGCATGTCTACATTCGCAACCCGATATTTCTTAGCTATCTGATTTTTTTTGGATTGCTGATTTTAACCATTGTATATATGGCTTTTGCCATCGATTGGTAGTACCGGGCTTTCGGCGGGAAGCCTCTTTTTTGAGAACCTGGGTATAAACGACTGTTTTTTCAATCATTCGCCCTCTTTTGCATTAACTTTGGGCTGCAGTGGGTATGTGAATACTATTGATCAGTTTTTTACCAATCAGGGAGCTTTTTTAACCAATTACTAAGTTTTGCGGAGCAGCCCTTACGGTTTAATCAATAAAGAGGGGGAGAACAAATTGTCCAGACATTTACTGAAGTTCCTGCCAGCCTTCATGGTTATACTGTTGATCACCCCGATGAGTGCCCAGGCAGTCAATGACCTAAAAAGCCGGGAAGATGTTTTTCGATTTTTGGAACAGTCCCTGCAGGCACAAGTATCACTGAGTGAAAAGACCAGAACGATGGAAGAAATAGATGAAATTCTGGATCGCTATTTTACAAATGAATACAAGAATCTGTTTCTAAAGGAGAATATCGTCAAGGAAGGGGACAAATATGTTACGTATGGGTCAGATTCGGCGCCATACTATATTCCTTTTTTTGACTTCGCTGAAGCCACAGAGGTAAAGTTTTTTAATGAAAAAATATATGTGTACGAGTATTTCCCGGAAAACCACGAAGGGCCTGTTGGTTATGACAGCCATTATGAAGGCCTGTTGCTCGAAAAGGAAAATGACAGCTGGAAAGTATCGGAATACTTATATAATATGGAGCCGGAAGAAATGATCAGAGCAGAGAGGGAGAAAGAGAAAGATGACAAAGAAGCACGCTACAATCTCGTGTTTGGAGAACCGGCGTTTGTTGCAAATTTGGAACCAGCAAGCGATCGTTTTGATTTGAGCACTGACCCGTTTTCTGCTTTCCTTCGATACGCATCGTCAATAAGCGGTCATCATTGGGGTGAGTACCAAGCCTTTTTTAAGAGCGGGGAGAGCGAAAGTGAAATCGCCCTTGAATAACATGGAAAGAAGCTTTGTCATTAAAAGACAAGGCTTCTTTTATTTCAAGATCACTCTGGAGGGATGTCCAATAATTCACTAAGTTTCTCTAAATTAAACCCGGCTACAACTGTGTCATTTATAATGACGGTCGGGGTTGAGTATGACTTGAATTGTTCGGTTAATTCTTTTCGGGCAACCGGATCATTTTTAATATTCTTTTCTTGATAAGAAAAACCGTGCTCTTTTAAAAACAGCTTAACAATATCGCATGGAGGGCATTCGGGCTGGCTGTACAAGATAATCTTTTTCAAAGTGCTGATTCTCCCGTTATTCTAGTTTTGTTTCTGCAGATAATCAATTAATCCCATAGAACAAACATTTAAGTCAAGTGAAAGGATTTTTTCGGCAGCATGTCCCTGTGCAATGCCTTTTTCTTGCAAAAAGGATGAAACGCGGGCAGCAAGCCTTTCTTCCGTCCGTGTTACCCGTTCTTCGAGTGTTGAAGCTTGCTTGTACGCGATTGAGGCTTCATCAACAAAGATTTTTAACCAGCTTCTAACCTGGCTGTACACTTCGCCGGGACGGTCAGACATTCCATAATGCCCAAAAAAGATGTAATCCACATTTAACTTTTCAAATAAATCGATCGACTGTCTCATTTTATCCGGATCGAACTGGTTGGGCGATGTGGATGGCAAATAAAGCTCAAGGCCGCCGTTCTTAAGCTGTGGATAAGTTACCCCGGCAGTATCCCCGGTAAACATCCCATTTACAGTTGAATGATGAATGCTGAAGTGATGATTGGCGTGCCCGGGAGTATCATAAAAAGTAAGTGTGCAATTGCTTCCGATTGTGAGCGTCTGTTGATCAGCTTTCACTATATGGCGATTTTCAGGGACTGGAACGATCGGATTGAACAGTTCGTCAAATTTCTCGCCGTAAACTGCCCTTGCCCCGGCAATCAACCGTTCCGGGTTGATCAGATGCCTTGCGCCTTTTGGGTGGACGACCACTTCGGCATTCGGGCAATGCTCCAGCAGCAGCCCGGCACCGCCGGCATGGTCAAGGTGTATATGGGTAACGATAATATAGCGGATTTCTTCTGGAGAAACTCCAAGCGCTTTTAAGCCGGCAAGAATATGGGGAACTGATGGGCTCGCTGAAGTTTCAATCAATGTTAATTTTTCTTCAGCCAATATGTATGATCCTGTTCTTTGTTCCCACCCTAAATCATGGCCGTCAATCAAAAAAATATTCTCTGCAAGCTGGTCCGGTCTACTCAAAAAATCACACCCTTTTTATGCTTTTACTTGTACAAATGCTTGTCATTATTTTATGCTGTAAATATTGGCATGTAAATGAGTTGAGTTAAAAAATTCTGAATTTAATCCAGTTGGATAGAAACATGTCAAAAGAGAAACCTACTGTTAAAGGTTTGTTTTTGTTTGAAAGGAGAGGGAGCATGTCACAGCTTCAAGGGATTATTTCCAGATTAAAAACCCTTCAGGAACAATCGCCTGCAGGAGAGCCGGCTCAAAGGTTTTTTGAAGTGGACGGAGAAAGAAAGTGCCAGGTTACGTATCATGCAAAGACTGAAACGTTTGAATTGGAAGTATATAATGACAAGGAAAAACCGAAGCGATATCAATTTGATAATATCGATATGATCGCCATTGAAATTTTTGACTTAATTCAATAATGATTAGGGACGGGCTTTTGATTAGGATCATACTCTTATCAAAAGCCCATTTGTTTTTGATAAGTGAATCAGAAAATATATCATCAGCAAGTATCGTACATTGTACAGGCACCTCGCCATAAACTATGATAAAATGAAAATGGTGAAAACAATTATTGAGGAGTTTTCGGCGATGATAAGTCTTCAAAATGGGGAATTTTTAGCAATGAGCATTAAAGAATTAATGATCCCCTCCGAGCGGGTTGCCCATGTGCAGGTCGGGAATAATTTAGAACATGCTTTACTCGTGTTAACAAAGAGCGGCTATTCAGCCATTCCTGTGTTGGACCCGCATTATAAGCTGCATGGGCTAATCAGTACCCCCGTTATAATGGATGCGATTCTCGGTCTGGAACGGATTGAATTCGAACAGCTTGAGCAAAAACGGGTTGAGGAGATTATGAATAAAAAGATTCCGCGCTTAAAAATTGACTCTGATGTAAAAGCTTCTTTGGAGTTGCTCGTTGACCATCCTTTTTTATGTGTGGAAGATAAGGACGGAATTTTTGAAGGTATCCTGACAAGAAGGACAGTCCTTCATTTATTGAACCAAAATGTCCGCAGGCGGAATAAGGAATAGCTATCAGGCTCCCTATATGGGGGCTCACTTTTTTTAAGTAACCTTTCCAAGTATCGAGGTGGTACAATGGGACAAGCTGCAAATAATCAGGTAAAGAAGCTGGCCGCCCGCCGGACGAATCGGCCGTTTGTGCTTGGGGCCGTTATGCTGGCGATGTTTATGGGTGCGATAGAAGCGACAATTGTTTCAACCGCGATGCCGGCGATTGTCGGTGACTTAGGCGGATTTTCTTTATACAGTTGGGTCTTTTCTTCTTATTTATTAATGAACGCAGTTACGGTTCTCATTTACGGCAAGCTTTCTGATTTATTTGGCCGTAAACCAATTATGACTTTCGGAATCATCGTTTTTTTAATCGGATCGATACTTTGTGGGGTTGCCCAATCTATGGAAATGCTAATCCTGTTCAGATTTGTCCAGGGATTTGGCGCCGGAGCCGTACTGCCGATTGCGACAACGATCGTTGGCGATATATACACAACAGAAGAACGGGCGAAAATACAGGGTTATTTGTCGAGTGTCTGGGGGATATCCGCCGTAATGGGACCGGCGATTGGCGGATTGCTTGTAGAGTTTGTCAGCTGGCGGTCTGTATTCTGGATCAATATCCCGCTCGGAATTTTAGCGATTGCCGGCCTGTGGCTGTTTTTGCATGAAAATGTTGAGAAGAAAAAACATGAAATTGATTATAGTGGCGCTTTGCTGCTGACAACGGCTATTTCCGCCTTGATGATTGTCCTTGTTGAGGGTGGAGTAAACTGGCCGTGGTTTTCAGGACAAGTGGCCGGCCTCCTTGCAGTAACTGTGATCGCATTTATTTTATTCATCTTCCAGGAAAAAAGAGCCGCGGAACCAATGATGCCTTTCAACATTTGGCGGGAGCGTTCAATCTTGATCGCCAACATTACTTCTTTAACAACGGGAATCATGTTGATTGGCATTTCCAGCTTTCTGCCGGCATTTGTCCAGGGTGTGATGGAACGATCGCCAATCGTCGCCGGTTTTACGTTAACATCAATGTCGATCGGCTGGCCGCTCGCCTCGATGGCTGCGGGACGGCTGATGCTGACAATCGGTTTTCGAAGCACATCGCTGATTGGCGGCATTTCGCTAATTCTTGGCAGCATCATGTTTGCTACTCTTTCTCCGCAAGCGGGGCCGCTATGGGCCGCAGCCGGTTCCTTTCTGTTGGGAATCGGTATGGGGCTGACCACAACAACTTTTATCGTCTCCATTCAGAGCACGGTAAATTGGCAGCAGCGCGGCATTGCCACTGCTTCCAACATGTTTATGAGGAATTTGGGGAATACAATCGGAGCCGCACTGCTTGGGGGTATTTTAAACAGCCGGATAAAGAATTATTTTCAAACACATGGCAGCGGCCAGGAAGAAGAGCTAACCGTTGATTCTACAAATATTCTTTTAAACGAAGCGGAACGGGGCCAGCTTTCCGAAAGCTTAAAAGATCTGCTCCAGGAAGGATTAACTTACTCGCTCCATTACGTTTACTACGTTGTTTTACTTTTTGCGATAATCAGCTTTCTATTCATCATGTTTCTTCCAAAAAGAGAGAAAAACTCCGCTTCTTAAGTGGAGTTTTTCTCTCTATCAAGCTAACGCCCTATATAGCAGCTGGAATATCAGCAGGACCGTGATTGAGTGGAGAAGCCTTTTTAAATATTTGACTGATATGCGCCCAGCAATTATTATAGATTTTTCCAGTGATAGTGATATTTTAAAAATATTAATATGAAATATAAGAAAAACTTATAAGGGAGCTTTTTGATGTCCTCATTATCCGAGTTTCAACTGTTGTCAGTACTCGCCCAGGAAAAAAATATGAGAAAAGCGGCTGAACGATTATTTGTATCCCAGCCGGCATTATCACAGCGCCTGCAAAATATTGAAAAAGAATGGGAAGTAAAGCTGTTTATCCGCTCGCAAAAAGGCCTGACACTTACGCCTGCCGGAGAGCATGTCATTCAATTCGCAAATGAAGTGATCGCAAAGGAAGAAAAGGTGCGTGAGTCGATCCACGCTTTAAATTCCGAAGTATCAGGGACATTGAAAATCGCCGTCGCTTCAATTGTCGGACAAAATTGGCTGCCGCTTGTTCTGAAAAAATTCGTCAGCCGCTATCCCCAGGTAAAAATTTCACTTATAACTGGCTGGAGCAGCGAAATGTCGCGGGCTCTTTATGACGATCAAGCCCATATCGGAATTATCAGGGGCACACCTGATTGGAAGGGCGTTAAAATTCACTTGTTTGAAGATAAGCTTTATCTTGTTGATACTGAAATTACAAAGCCGGAGCAGGTATTGGAAACAGACCGCCCGTTCATCCAATTTAAAAGCGACTCCAACTATTATCAGGAAATTCAAGATTGGTGGCTGCGCCAGTTTAAAACCGCCCCGAAAAGAACAGTTGTCGTCGACCAGATTGAAACATGCAAGCAGATGACCTTCAATGGGATTGGATATGCGATTCTTCCGGCGATCACCCTGAACGGCGCAGATAAAGATATTTTTAAAATCCCGCTATTGGATGAACATAAACAGCCGCTGAGAAGGGATACTTGGCTTCTTGGTTATGAGTCATCCTTCCAGCTTAAACAGGTGCAGGCATTCGCTCAATTGATCAGGGAACATATCGAAGAATCAGGCCAGTAAAAATTCTTGTTTTCAATGCTTTTGTTTGATAAAGTATTTTTAGCATACATAATAGGAGGATTTTTGGATGAAAATGATGGATGCAAATGAAATTATTTCGTTTATACAAAACAGTACAAAATCAACACCGGTAAAGGTTTATGTAAAAGGGGACCTCGAAGGGATTGATTTTGGTGCAAGCGCCAAAACTTTTATAAATGGAAACACTGGAATTGTTTTTGGAGAATGGTCTGAAATCAATGCAGCTCTAGAAGCAAATTCTGCAAAAATCGAAGATTATGTCATTGAAAATGATCGCCGCAACTCAGCGATTCCATTATTGGACATGAAAAACATTAAAGCGCGAATCGAGCCGGGTGCGATCATCCGTGACCAGGTCGAGATCGGCGATAATGCTGTTATCATGATGGGGGCAAGCATTAATATCGGTGCCGTTGTTGGCGAAGGAACGATGATTGACATGAATGTAGTTCTCGGCGGCCGTGCAACTGTCGGCAAAAACTGCCACATCGGTGCTGGTTCTGTATTGGCGGGAGTTATTGAACCACCGTCCGCAAAGCCCGTCATTGTAGAAGATGATGTTGTGATTGGTGCGAACGCTGTTGTTTTAGAAGGCGTAACAGTAGGTAAAGGTGCTGTTGTTGCTGCAGGCGCGATTGTCATTGAGGATGTTCCGCCATATACAGTTGTTGCCGGGACACCTGCCCGCGTCATTAAAGAGATCGATGAAAAAACAAAATCGAAAACAGAAATTAAACAAGAGCTTCGCCAGCTCTAAAAATAAGCCAAAGTGCTTTACCGACCTTGCCGCAGTTAATCCGGCAGGGTTGTTTCAATTTTAACAGGGGTACTAAATTTATCTGAGGGGAGGCTGGAGAAAGTGACTGCAGCCATTCATCCATTTATAAAAATTCGCCGCGAGCTTCATCAAATTCCCGAGCTTGGTTTTCAGGAATTTAAAACGCAGCAATACTTGCTGGACTATCTATCCAAATTGCCGCAGGAAAGACTGGAAATTAAGAAATGGCGTACCGGACTTTTTGTAAAAATAAATGGGTCTAACCCGAAACAAACAATCGGATACCGTGCTGACATGGACGGATTGCCAATTGATGAGGAAACAGGACTTGACTGCCGCTCTGTCCATGAAGGAAAAATGCATGCATGTGGACATGATTTTCATATGAGTATCGCGCTCGGCTTGATTACCCATTTTGTTAATAAGGCAATCGACGATAATCTTTTATTTATTTTCCAGCCAGCGGAGGAAGGGCCGGGCGGTGCCGAGCCAATGCTGAAATCAGAGATCATGGCGGAATGGAAACCCGATATGATTATCGCTCTTCATATAGCTCCTGAATACCCGGCCGGGGCGGTTGCAATCAAAGAAGGACTTCTTTTTGCCAATACTTCCGAACTGTTTATCGACTTAAAGGGAAAAGGCGGGCATGCGGCCTACCCACACCAAACCAATGACATGATTGTCGCCGCATGCAATTTGGTCACACAGCTGCAAACGATCGTTTCGAGAAACGTGGATCCACTGGACAGTGCTGTAGTTACGATTGGCAAAATTACCGGTGGAACCGTACAGAACATCATTGCGGAAACGGCCCGTCTTGAAGGAACAATCAGGACGCTCTCCCCGCAATCAATGTCAAAAGTTAAAGAAAGAATCAATGCGCTCATCCACGGATTGGAAATTGGTTATCAATGTGAAGCGAAAGTTGACTATGGCGCGATGTACCACCAGGTTTATAATGAAGAAGTTTTGACCCGCGAATTTATTGACTATGCCGAGAAGCAATCAGGAATCGATGTCATCCATTGTAAAGAAGCGATGACGGGCGAAGATTTCGGTTATATGCTCGCGGAAATCCCCGGATTTATGTTTTGGCTCGGTGTCGATTCCGAATATGGTCTTCACCACGCAAAGCTAAATCCGAACGAAGCGGCAATCGAAAAGGCGATAAGTTTTATTGCGGACTATCTTCAATTTAAATCTGCTCAAAAATAATTGTTTATTTTTTAAAAATAATGGCAAAACATTTTAATGGGAATTTTATGTGCGGCTATTTAGATTTATTCCTATATTGTTTTGACTCCAAATAAGATTTACACTATAATGTACATTGTTGAGGATTTAATGGGACAAACCTTCAGAGTTTGCTCATTTACTAACAATAATGGAGGGATTCAACATGCCTGAACGTATGGTAGGAAAACAAGCACCCCGTTTTGAAATGGACGCAGTATTGCCAAACAAAGAATTTGGAAAAGTGAGCCTCGAGGAAAATATGAAGAATGACAAGTGGACTGTTCTTTTCTTCTATCCAATGGACTTTACTTTCGTTTGCCCTACTGAAATCACAGCTTTATCTGACCGTTATGATGAATTTGAAGACTTGGATGCTGAAGTTATCGGTGTTTCTACTGATACGATTCATACTCATCTTGCCTGGATTAAAACAGACCGCAAAGATAATGGACTTGGCGATCTGAACTATCCGCTTGCAGCTGACACAAACCATGTCGTATCCCGTGAATACGGCGTATTGATTGAAGAAGAGGGAGTTGCGCTGCGCGGCCTGTACATTATCAGCCCGGAAGGCGAATTAATGTATTCCGTTGTGAACCATAACAATATTGGCCGTGATGTCGATGAAACTTTACGTGTTCTTCAAGCTCTTCAAACTGGCGGATTATGTCCGGCAAACTGGAAGCCTGGCCAAGCAACTCTTTAATCATCAGCGTCACATCACCAATGAAAAAGACCTAACCAAGCTGTTAGGTCTTTTCTCGCATCATTTATGTCCGGGAAAACAGAGATATTTTGCGAAATAAAGGAGTCGTTTAAGATGAAATTACGTGAGCCAATGCCTGAATTGAACGGTGCAACTGAATGGTTAAACGGTGAAGTAACAAGAGATCAACTCGTCGGTGACAAACCATCATTAATCCATTTTTGGTCGATTAGTTGCCATTTATGCAAAGAGGCAATGCCTCAGGTAAACCAATTTAGGGATCAGTATAAAGATAAGCTGAATGTTATCGCTGTTCACATGCCCCGTTCAGAAGACGATTTAAATCTTGATGAAATTAAACGGGTCGCAGAAGAACATGGGATCAGCCAGCCGATCTTCGTTGACAGTGAGCATAAATTAACAGAGGCATTTGAAAATCAGTACGTCCCTGCCTACTATGTATTTGACAAGGAAGGCAAGCTCCGCCACTTCCAGGCGGGGGGCAGCGGCATGAAAATGCTGGAAAAACGTGTGAACAGGGTACTTGATGAATTGGAAAAAACCGAATAAGTTTTTGAGGATTGGCCGAAATCCGGTCAATCTTTTTTTTGGCGAATTTCTCCCCAAACCTAGCCATAAATTTTTTAGAAACACCCATGATCGCGAAATCGTAAAAATGTGTCGAAATAAAATTGGAAAAATAACGCAAAAGGGTAGATAAATATTTCGAAAACCGATATATTTATGATTACGTTCTTTTTTATTTTTCTGAATTTTTTAATGCAGAGAGGGGAGGACACATGAATGAACACATTTAAAAAATTGAAACAGTATTATTGGCCCTATAAGCATTATTTTATATGGTCACTTGTCTTCTTGTTGTTGATGACGGCGATTACCGTTGTCTATCCGATGATTTTGCAGCTGACTATTGACAAGGTTGTTCTTGACGGGCAATATGAGTGGATTCCATATTTGGCAGTCGGGTTCATCGCAATCATGATGGTCAAAGGGGCAGCGACTTATATTCACCAGTATACAGGGGACTTATTTGGAATCACTTCTGTTTATAAGCTAAGAAACGCCTTATATGAGAAGCTGCAGTTTTTGCCATTCAGATACTATGATAATGCGAAAACAGGCGATTTAATGTCGCGGCTGACAGCGGATGTGGAGGGGTTCCGCTTCTTTTTATCAATGGGATTTTCTGAACTGATCCGCTTTGCTTTACTGATTGCGTTCAGTTTTTCGGTTATGTTTTATTATTCGCCGTCACTGACCTTTGTTACGCTTGCGACATTGCCATTTCTCGCGATCGTGGTTTATAAGTTTGATAAAGCCGTTCATCCGGCTTTCAGGGGGATTCGGAAGGCGTTCGGCAAACTGAATACGAAAGTGCAGGAAAATATCAGCGGGATCAATACCGTAAAGTCATTATCCCGTGAAGACTTTGAGATTGGAAAATTTAATCGGTCCAACAGCGATTACCGGGACCAATATTTGTTTACCTCTGACATTTGGGCAAAATATTTTCCTTTAATGGAGTTCCTCGGAAATATCAGCGTCGTTCTATTGCTTTCGTACGGCGGCTTTCTTGTCATGAATGGAAGCCTGAACCCGGGCGAATTGGTCGCGTTTTACAGCCTTGTCTGGTATATTATGTGGCCGATCATGAACCTCGGCTTCGTCATCAATTTATTTTCACAGGCAAAAGCTTCGGGTGAACGGCTCCTTGAGATTTTGGAAGTGGAAAATGAAATTGTTGAAAAAGCGGAGCCTCTTATAAAAGAAAAGCTTGATGGCAGAATCAATTTTGATCATGTTACCCTTCGTTACGGAAATGACGAGAAGGATGCCCTTTACAATATCTCGTTTGAAGCACATCCCGGGAAGGTTATTGGCTTGATCGGCTCGACCGGATCAGGGAAAACGAGCATTACCCAGCTAATGACGCGTTTTTATGAACCTGTGTCTGGGGATGTTTTGATTGATGGAAAAAATGTTAAAGAGTACTCGTTGAAATCTTTAAGAAGCAATATTGGCTTCGTATTGCAGGAGTCTTTCCTGTTTTCCTCATCGATAAAAGCAAATATTTCATATGGGCGCCCGGATGCGACAATGGAAGAAATCATTGAGGCGGCGAAAAGAGCCCAGGCCCATGAGTTTATTCTTGAGCTACCGGAAGGCTATGATACGATGCTTGGCGAAAGAGGCATGGGTTTATCGGGCGGACAAAAACAAAGAATCGCGATTGCAAGGGCAATTTGTACAGACCCCAGTATTTTAATATTGGATGATGCCACGAGCGCAGTCGATATGGAAACCGAATTTCAGATCCAACAAGGGTTAAGGGAAGTAATGAAGGGAAGAACGACGATCATTATCGCCCACCGCATTTCTTCCTTAAAACATGCTGATGAAATTCTCGTCCTCGAAAACGGGCGGATTGCGGAACGGGGCGTCCATGATGAATTGTTAAAAAACAACGGCCCGTATCAGCGTATCTTTGCGATCCAATACAAAGACCAGCAAAAAATTCTCCAATCGCAAACAGGATGAGGAGGTGCGAATCTTGAAAAAGAAACAGATCAATGAACAGGTTATGCAACGGTTCCAATATTCGACGGACCAGGTCATTGAGAAACCGTTCAATTGGAAGCAAATGGCCCGTTTATTCAGCTATATGAAGCCATACCGGAAAAACTTGCTGCCTTTATCGATCATTATGGTCCTGATTACGACCGCCGTCCGGCTCGTTATTCCGATTTTAATTGGCGTATATACACTTGATCGGGCAATTGAAAATAAAGATGCTCGTCTGCTTGTCATGCTCATTCTTCTTGTCGCGGGGCTATACACTGCGTCCTATGTTGCGAACATCTTTCGGATCCGCTGGATGAATGAGCTCGGGCAAAGCGTCATTTTCGATTTGCGCAAGCACTTATTTACGCATGTACAGGGTCTGTCACACCGCTTTTTCGAATCACGCTCGGCCGGTTCTATTCTGGTCAGGATTATGAATGACATCAACTCCCTGCAGGAGCTGTTTACAAATGGGGTCATCAATTTACTGATGGATATGATTCTGCTGATCGGCATTTTTGTGATTTTATTTACGCTGAGTCCTGAACTGACGCTTGCCGTTATGGTCATTTTACCGATCATGTTCTTCATATCGACCAGCCTGCGCCGAAACATTCGCCGTTCCTGGCAAACGGTGCGCTTGAAGCAGTCAAAGCTGAATTCGCATTTAAATGAAAGCATCCAGGGAATCCGCGTTACCCAGTCGTTTACCCAGGAGCGGGAAAACATGTCTTTCTTTGATGGCATCAATACAGAAACCTTTGAAAGCTGGCGGGAAGCTTCGCAAAAAAATGCGATGTTCCGGCCGCTTGTTGAACTGACAAACGCTCTTGGAACAGCGGTCCTCATCTGGTTTGGAACGTATTTAATTCAGGGGAACGGGCTTTCTATCGGCGTCTTCGTGTCGTTTGCTTTTTATTTAGGGATGTTCTGGGAGCCGATCTCCCGGCTTGGCATGGTTTATAACCAGCTATTGATGGGAATGGCTTCTTCGGAAAGAATTTTTGAATTTCTCGATGAACAGCCAATTGTCTCGGAAAAAAGCAATCCAATCCATTTACAGAATATAAAAGGGAATATTGATTTTGAAAATGTCGTATTTTCTTATGACGAGAGCCGGACCGCTTTGAAAGGGATTAACCTGAGTATTAAGGCTGGTGAAACGGTTGCGCTTGTAGGCCATACAGGCTCTGGAAAAACGACGATTGCCAGTCTGATCAGCAGGTTTTATGATCCGGTCAGCGGGACCGTCAAAATCGATGGGCACAATTTAACGGATGTTTCGTTAAGAAGCATCAGGCAGCAAATCAGTGTGGTGCTGCAGGATACATTTATCTTCTCGGGAACGATTATGGAAAATATCCGTTTTGGCCGCCCGGGTGCATCAGAAGAAGAAGTGATGAAAGCTGCCGAAGCAGTCGGCGCGGATGCGTTTATTCAAAAACTGTCAAAAGGCTATGAAACGGAAGTCGAAGAGCGAGGAAATGTCCTGTCGGTTGGAGAGAGGCAGCTTCTTTCGTTCGCGAGAGCATTGCTTGCTGATCCAAAAATTCTTATTCTTGATGAAGCGACAGCCAGCATTGATACAGAAACCGAGATGAAGATCCAAACGGCTTTAAAAACACTGCTCAATGGACGGACGGCAATAATGATTGCCCACCGCTTGTCAACGATACGTGAAGCGGACAAAATCTTTGTCCTTGATCATGGAGAAATTATTGAAAGCGGCAGCCACGATGAGCTAATACAAGCGAAAGGGCACTATTATCAGCTCGTAAAAGCACAATTTAACATGTTGAATGCAGTTTGAGGAGATCGTTCGCAAATGATTTATAACAGGGCAAGCCGGGATTTTTGTGGCTGCTCTGTTTTTTTGCCTTGAAAGGATTCCCTGAGCGGAAGCATTTATTTGTTTATCTATGCCGGGATACGGGTATTTTTTTTATGCAGGGTTTCTCGTGTTTTCAATTTGTGAATAGCGTAACAAAAATTCAAGTAATTTTTGTCCTAAATCTATCATACATATGTACAATGCGAATATTTTACCAGCGGAAAAGGGAGTTTGGACAGGGGGTTTTAAGATTGGAACTGGATAGCGTCATCCTCAGTAGAATGTTAACGTCAATGACACTTGGCTTTCATATTATTTTTGCAACGATCGGTGTCGGTGTGCCGGTGATCATTTCGATTGCTGAATTTATTGGCATCAAGAAAAAGGATCCTCATTATTTCTTGCTGGCCAGAAGGTGGGCGCGCGGTTTCACGATTACCGTGGCGGTCGGCGTTGTTACCGGGACATGCATTGGCTTGCAGCTGTCATTGCTTTGGCCAAGCTTTATGCAAGTGGCTGGCCATGTCATTAGCCTGCCCTTATTTATGGAAACGTTCGCTTTCTTCTTTGAAGCTATTTTTCTCGGTATTTATTTATATACTTGGGACCGGTTTAAAAATCCGCTTCATCATTGGCTGCTAACCATACCGATTGTAATCGGTTCTTCTGCGTCAGCTTTTTTTATTACAACTGTTAACGCCTTTATGAATACCCCGCAGGGATTCGAACTCGAAAATGGAGTGATCACAAAAATTGAACCTCTAAAAGCGATGTTTAATCCTGCGACACCAACAAAGGTTTTTCATGTTTTAACTTCTTCTTATATGACATCAGCCTTTATTTTGGCATCGATCACAGCGCTATTAATTTTAAAGGGGAGAAAAAGTGTATATTTGCAGAAAGCTTTACACCTGACGATGGTGACAGGATTAATCTTTGCGCTCGGGACTGCTGTGGCCGGAGATTTGTCCGCGAAATTTTTGGCGGACAAGCAGCCCGAGAAGCTTGCGGCAGCTGAATGGCATTTTGAAACCGAAAAAGGCGCAGATTTAATTCTCTTTGGAACAATCAACGAAAATAATGAAATCAGCAATGAAATTCGGATCCCAAAAGCATTGAGCTTTTTAGCCGGCGGCAGCTTTGACACAGAGGTGATCGGGCTGGACGAATTCCCTGAAGACGAAATTCCGCCGCTCTGGATTCATTATATGTTCGATTTAATGGTGATGATCGGTGTTTTTACGATTATCCTTTCGGGCATTTTCTTGTTGTTTTCAAAGCTTAAGACTCGCAATCCTTTTAATAAGCCTCTATTATCGTTCATTATCGCTTCTGGACCGCTGTCCATGCTTGCGATTGAATTTGGCTGGATTTATGCGGAAGTCGGACGCCAGCCATGGATCTTGCGGGGATACATGAAAGTGGCCGAAGGCGCTACAAAGGCCGATGATGTAGGAATCACTTTTCTGATGTTCCTGATTTTATATTTGGTTCTCGGGATTATCTGTACGATTGTATTGATGCGAATGTTTAGAAACAATCCTGCGGAGAAGGAGCTGAAGAACCGGTTCCCAAACAGCCGGGCGTTTTAAGCAACTGCCTGAATCCAGAGCTGCCCGCCCAGTCTTACACGAATTAATTCAGGCAGGCTGTCATTCAGTCAGAAGAACAGGGGGGGAGTAAAATGAGTGTTGAATTGCTTGGAATTACAGTTTTATGGGTATTTCTGTACGGATATTTAATCGTCGCATCCATCGATTTTGGTGCCGGCTTCTTCGCTTACTATGGAAAAGTCACAAAGAAAGATCATGTCATCAACCATATTATCAGCAGATATCTGTCCCCTGTGTGGGAAGTAACGAATGTGTTCTTTGTGTTCTTTTTTGTTGGATTGATCGGTTTTTTTCCAGATTCAGCCTATTATTATGGCACGGCTTTACTTTTGCCGGGAAGCATTTCACTCATATTGCTCGCCATTCGCGGCTCGTTCTATGCGTTTGGCAATTACGGTTCGAAAGATAGCAGCGTCTTTTTGTTTTTATACGGGGCAACCGGGCTGTTAATTCCGGCTTCATTATCGACAGCATTAACGATTTCAGAAGGGGGCTTTATTAAGGAGCAGGGTGAAAGGCTCGTATTTCTTGCAAAAGACTTGTTGATCAGCCCATATTCGTGGTCCGTTGTTTTGTTGGCAATCGTATCGGTCCTTTTTATTAGTGCCTCTTTTTTAACCTATTACGCTTCAAGAGCGAAAGACCTGGAAGCGATGGAGGTACTAAGGAAATTCGCTCTATTCTGGAGCCTGCCGACTATTTTGGCCAGCTTGCTTGTTTTTGCCTCGTTAAGAGCTCATAATATGCGGCATTTTACAAACGCGCTTGAAATATGGTGGATGTTTGGCCTGTCGTTTGTCTGCTTTATCGGGGCTACTTTGCTGATTTATTTGCGAAGAAACATGGGCACTGCTTTTATTCTCGTCATGCTGCAGTACTTTTTCGCCTTTTTTGGGTACGGCGCTTCCCATCTTCCTTACGTGCTCGATCCTTATATTACGATTTATTCAGGATATACAAATGAAACAATGGGTATTGCGCTGGTCGTTGTCTTTATCGCCGGCCTGTTTTTGCTGATTCCATCACTTTATCTGTTGATGCGGCTGTTTCTGTTTGATGCCGACTATGTGAAAGGGAACAGGAAATAACAGTTTATATTAGCGAACTTTACGGTTGTTCTATTTGCGGCAAACTGTGTTAAAATAAGCCTAGCTATTATCTTGTTTTGCTGGAGGAATTCATGTGAGTAAGGAATTTGCTGTAATTGGACTTGGCCGTTTTGGCGGCAGTATTTGCCGGGCTCTTGTCGAGCAGGGCATGGAAGTTATGGCTATCGATAGTAATGAAGACAGGGTCAATGAGTTTTCAATGATTGCCTCACATGCTGTTGTTGGAGATACAACGGACGAATCAGTGTTAAAGAGCCTCGGAATCAGAAATTTTGATCATGTGATCGTCGCCATTGGTGAAGATATCCAGGCAAGCATCTTAACGACCCTTATTTTAAAAGAGCTGGGCGTGAACAATATAACGGTGAAAGCCCAGAATGACTATCATGAAAAAGTATTGCGAAAAATTGGCGCCGATCAAGTCGTCCATCCTGAACGCGATATGGGGAGGCGGATCGCCCATAATATCGTCTCAAATAATGTATTGGACTATCTTGAATTGTCGGATGAACATAGCATCGTTGAAATTGTGGCAAACAACAGGATTGAGGGCAATTCGATTATCGATCTTGATATTCGCGCCAAATACGGAATTAACATTGTCGCAATTAAACGGGGCAATGAAATCATCGTGTCTCCGCAGGCAAATGAAATCATTCAAAACGAGGATATCTTAATCGTAATTGGTGCTGACGCTGACATCAACCGCTTTGAAAAGAAACTGATGGTCTAAGCAAAGCGCCAGTAACAAGCAAAAGTTTTGCAACCGAAAGAAGCACCTGCCGGATGGCAGGTGCTTCTTGTCTAAAGAGATTTCGCATTACACTTCCATAATAATCGGAAGGATCATCGGTCGGCGTTTTGTTTTTTCATAAAGGAATGGTGCCAGTGTATCAGTTATTTCATTTTTAATTTCAGACCACTGGGTTGTTTTCCGCTCCATTACCTTGTTCAGGTGTTTCGTGATGAGCACCTGGGCATCATTGATTAAATCTCCTGATTCTCTCATGTAAACGAAACCGCGCGAGATAATATCCGGGCCGGCTCCGATTTTGAAATCCTTCATATTGATGCTGACAACTACGACCACTAATCCTTCTTCAGACAGGATTCTGCGGTCTCTTAATACGATATTGCCGATATCGCCAACGCCGCTTCCATCAATATAGACAGAACCCGACGGGATTTTGCCGACTACTCTTGCTTCATCCTCAGTTAAGGCTAAAACCTCGCCATTATCCATGATAAAGCAGTTTTCTTCCGGCACACCACAATCCACGGCGAGCTTTACATGCGTCTTCTGCATCCGGAATTCCCCATGGATCGGCATGAAGAATTTTGGCTTGATAAGGCGAAGCATCAGCTTTTGTTCTTCCTGTCCGCCATGGCCTGACGTATGAATATTGCTCAATTTACCATGAATGACTTCTGCCCCCGCACGGTACAGCAAATTGATCGTGCGGTTGACACTGATCGTATTGCCCGGTATCGGTGAAGAAGAGAATACAACCGTGTCGCCGGGGTTAATTTGAATTTGGCGATGGGTGCCGTTCGCAATTCTCGAAAGGGCTGCCATCGGTTCTCCCTGGCTCCCTGTACACAATATCGTCACTTTGTTTGCCGGCAGCCTGCTAATTTGCTGGTAGTCAATAAAGGTATCTTTCGGTGCACTGATGTAACCTAGTTCTTGTCCGATCTCAATCGCTGCATCCATGCTTCTTCCAAACACGGCGATTTTTCTGCCATTTGCCACAGCAGCCTCTACTACTTGCTGCAAGCGATGGATATTGGAAGCGAACGTAGCGAAAATAATCCTTCCTTCGACTTTTCGGAAAATATCATGAATGCTTTCGCCAACGAGGCGTTCAGACATCGTAAAGTTTGGAACTTCACTGTTCGTACTGTCGGAAAGTAAGCATAGCACACCTTCTTTTCCGATTTCTGCCATTTTTGTCAAGTTTGCTGGTTCCCCTACTGGTGTAAAGTCAAATTTAAAATCTCCGGTGTGGACAATTTGTCCGGGTGGTGTTTTGACAACGATCCCATACGAATCGGGAATACTGTGAGTCGTTCTGAAAAAGCTGACAGAAGTTTTCCGGAACTTAATCACATCGTCTTCTTTTATTTCATGAAGCTTTGTTGTTCTTAACAGGCCGTGCTCTTCCAGCTTATTTTTAATTAATCCCAGCGCAAGCTTGCCGCCATAGATTGGGATATTGATTTCGCGAAGCAAATAGGGAATACCGCCAATATGGTCTTCATGGCCATGGGTGACAAACAGGCCCTTTATCTTTTCTTCATTTTTAACTAAATACGAGTAATCCGGAATGACGTAGTCAATTCCGAGCAGTTCATCTTCAGGGAACTTAATTCCGGCATCAATTAAGATGATTTCGTCCTGAAACTGAACGGCGTACGTATTTTTACCGATTTCCCCCAATCCTCCGAGAGCAAATACGGCAGTTTGATCGTTTTTGACAAATTTCATAAATTATCATATCTCCAATACTTTATAGTCTTCGTTTTGTTGTTCATATTCTAAATAGGATCCGGAAACAGGTACAACAATTTCGATATTGTAGGACTTGTCCGCAAGCTTTCTCCGCACATCTCTTTCTGAATCTGCATCGACAAATACGGTTTTTGTTTTTTCTCTAACCGGCACTTGTTTGATGTTTTCTTGATAATACACTTTAAAAATCATTAAAAATCGCTCCTAACATCCGATATCACTTTTTTTTATTATATAAAACATTTCATAGTATTTCATTTATTTTCTATAGAGCCCCCTAAAGCAGGCAAAAGGAATCTCTGGATAAAAATGAAAAACTTATGTAAAAATCACTGATTATCAATTTACAATAAGGAAGGAGCCCTTCGCAAGTTTTGAAGGGCTCAAATTAAAAATTAAGCGATTGTTTTTTTACGAAGTAAATCTTTCCACTGTTTCAAGAGCTTTTTGCGGAGCTTCTTTAACATGGTGGATCATCTCCTTACCTTTATTTTAAACTATCCTTGTCCAAAGTAAAGGATACAAACGATGTTTAAAACAATCATTTTGTTTTTTTTATAAAATGGCACTCTTTTTTACTTATATTATATGATGAATCGCCTTTTTTTTTCATGGGTATAGTTGGAAACCAGCTAAGTTTCGAAAAATTGACAATTGTATGAGAAGGGTTTAGTGTTTATTTTGATAAAAACAGGAGAATGGAAAAGGCGGGATTCAGTTGGCAAAGCTTTACGGGGCACTGTTCGTATTGAGTTTGATTTGGGGAACTTCTTTTTTGTTTATCAAAATTCTACTTGAAAACCTGGATCCTTCAGCGGTAGTATTTGGGCGATGTTTATTCGGCGCTGCAGCACTGGCATTGATGATTTTGTTCCAGAAAAAACAATTTATTGTAAAAGGAGCTCCATGGGGAAAACTATTGTTGGTCGGACTTTTAAATAATGCTTTGCCATGGTATTTTATTTCTGTGAGCGAGACGCAAATTTCTTCGAGCCTGGCTTCCGTTATCAACGCGTCAACACCGATTTGGACGCTGATCATAGGGACTGTGCTTTTTTCAGTCCGGTTAAAAGGTAAGCAATGGATCGGCATTCTTATCGGATTTGCCGGCATTATTATTTTGTCCGATATCAGGCCTGGCGATTTCTTTTCAGGAAACCTGGTCGGAATCGGCTTCATGTCAGCGGCGGCTGCCTGTTATGGGGTTGGTGCGCACCTGACAAAAAGATTTTTGGTTGATTTACCGATTATACATATTTCATTTTATACGCTGCTGGCTGCAACGATGATCAGCTTTGCGGCCATGCTTGGAACAGCGCCAGATTCGATGCCGCAGCTTATACAATCGGAAAACCTCCTTCCGTTAATAGGGCTCGGTTCATTCGGTTCGGGGATTGCTTATTTGTTTTATTTCTATCTTGTCAAGGAAGGCAGTGCCGAACTGGCTTCTCTTGTAACCTATATCGTACCGGGAACAGCCTTAATCTGGGGAGGAGTCCTGCTCGATGAAAGCATTCGATTATCGATGATTTTTGGCCTTCTTGTTATTTTTTCTGGTGTATACATATCAACCGGTAAAAAACCGGGCAAGAAGGGGAAACCTGCTGCTGCGTAATGTAAGGCAAGAAAGGGGAACAACATGAGTAAAATTGTTTTTTTTGACATTGACGGTACGTTGCTTGATCACGATAAAAAGCTGCCCACCACAGCGAAGCAAGCCGTAAAAGAGCTGCAAAACAGCGGTGTTTATGTAGCTATTGCAACAGGACGGGCGCCTTTTATGTTTGAAAGCCTGCGGGAAGAGCTCGGAATTGAGTCCTTTGTCAGCTTTAATGGCCAATATGTTGTTTTTGAAGGGGAGGTTATTTACAAAAACCCTTTAAATAACGATGAAATTCAGCGGCTGCTGCAACAAGGAACAGAGAATAATCATCCGCTTGTCTTTATGAACGACGGAACGATGAAAGCAACTGTAAAACATCATCGCTATATTGAAGACAGCCTAATGACTCTTAAATTCCCGCATCCAGACGAAGATAAGTCTTTTTACCAAAATCGCGAAATTTACCAGTCACTTCTTTTCATTGAGGAAGAGGACGAAGCATTATACCTGGAACAGTTTCCTAAGTTCAGGTTTATCCGCTGGCATCCGTTTTCCATGGATGTTTTACCGGCAGGAGGTTCCAAGGCAGAAGGAATTAAAAAAATGATTGAGCGCCTCGGTTTTCAGCTTGAAAACGTGTTTGCATTTGGAGATGGGTTGAACGACATAGAGATGATACAAACAGTTGGCACTGGCGTTGCTATGGGCAATGCCGAACCGGCAGTAAAACAGTATGCCGACTATGTTACAAAGGACGTCGCAGAAAACGGAATTCAGCACGGTCTGAAGCATTTACAGCTTATTTAATGGCTGTAACGGTAATGATCATGGCCGGACGGGGGATCGCAATATTGAAAAGAAGGGACTGGCAAAGATATCGCCTCTTTGCCAGTCCCCTTGTTTTCTCCATTATCTTTCAATCGGGATCGCATTTTCGATGACTTTAAACGGGTCTTTTTTGTCGATATGATCATAAAACATGATCCCGTTTAAATGATCGATTTCGTGCTGGAACACGATTGCCACCAGGCCTTTTAGTCTTAATTTTACCTCTGTTCCGTCAATATCAAAACCCTTTACAGTAACTCTTGCATATCGTGGTACATACCCGGGAATCGGTTCATCGACTGACAGGCATCCTTCACCAGCAGTCAAGTATGATTTCTCAACCGAGTGGCTGACAATTTTCGGATTAAATAAAGCGTGGCTGTGCAATTCACCTTTTTCATCGGTGACGTGCACTGCAATCATTCTTTTGCCCACATTAATCTGGGGAGCGGCAAGGCCGATTCCCGGGCGTAAATTATATCGGACGGAAGTTTCCGGATCCTGGCTGTTTTTCACATATTCCAACAGGCTGTTCAATATCTTTTTATCCTCTTCGGATGGCGGCATCTGAACTTCTTCAGCTGTTTGCCGCAGTCCCGGATGGCCGTCGCGGATAATATCATCCATTGTTATCATTATATTTTCACTCCCATGACACTAAATTAACCATTAGTAAAATATTTTATGATTACGGATCATTCATTCTTCGACTAATTGATTATGCCCTCAAATAAAAAGGGACTCTCCCCGCCGAGTCTTGGATTGAATTTCATTATAGGACAATATTGTTAATATGTCGATTAGACTGCCATAAACGTAAGAATAGTTTTCTAATAGTCGAGTGCAGGCTTGCTCCCGACTGATAGAAAGGGATCGTCATTAGGATTGACGATGCAAGGGCAAATGTTTTTGAAGAGTCATAAAAAAGAGGAAAACTGAATAACATCGATATTGGGACAAGCATAAAGGCAGATTCCTTCCGTCTATTGTAAAAAACTGAGTCTATCGATATAGTAATAATTGTTACCAGGTTGGGGGGATTCATATGTTAAATAGAAAAACAATCGGGCTTGCGGCATTTTTCTCTATAGCGGTTGTTCTGCTGGCCGGCTGTCTTGGACAGCAATCGGCCCCGGAGAAAATGTATGAAATCATGGAGAAGGTTGTTTCGCTTGAAGAAAGCTTTGAAAAGCAGCAAGAACCTTTATTGAACCTTGAGAAAGAAGAAAAAGAACTGTACGGGAAGATCATCGGGCTTGGAATGAAGGAATACGATCAAATTGTCAAGCTGTCAGACGAGGCTTTAACGATGGTGGATAAAAGAGAAAAACATATGGAAGCTGAGGTTAAGAGCATCAATGTTTCTGAAAAAGAGTTTCGAAAGCTTGAAGGCATGATCAAGGATATTGACGATAAAGAATTGAAAAAACAGGCGGACGATCTCTATGGTACCATGCAAAAAAGGTATGATGCCCACCGGGTTCTCGCCGATAACTACTCAAAGGGACTCGAATATGACAGAGAATTGTATGAAATGTTCAAACAAAAAGATCTTACAATCGGGCAGCTTGAAGAACAAGTAAATAAAATCAATGCTACTTACGAAAAAGTATTGGAGACAAATGAACAATTCAATGTCCATACAGAAGATTATAATAATAAGAAGCGGAAATTTTATGAAACAGCCGGGCTTGGAGTCGAAGAATAGAAAACAGGGAGATTGGCGTGGGCCAGTCTCCCTGTTTATTGTTTTGTAATGATTCTTAAAATAAACTGATTCTTTATTATAACACAACCCGAAAAAATACATTTTTATAGTACAGATAATTTTATTTAAGTGATACAGTTAACAAAATAGAGATGAACTTTAATACGATGTTTAAGGTGTAAAACTTAAATCAAACTAATTGACTCGGTAGTTTTATATAGTGTAAACTTAAAAACGGATGAAGATTATTGTATCAATGTAATGATGAAATGAATTGATACAGAATATATTGGGCATGAAAAAAACAGATGGTGTTTTATAACCGGAGTTTGTGGAAAACTATTTAGAGGTCTTTTTTAACTTTTCAGATTTACCGCTTTATCCGTCTGTTCACTGCTGGTTTTTGAAAGCCTTTTATCTTCAGAGAGTAGCGCAGAACCTAATTTTATTGAAATTGGGTATGCTATAGTAGTAAAATTTGCCCGTAATATTATGACTTTTTTTAATGAAAGGAAGAGGTGACTCAAATGGCTTCTAAAACGAATAAAGCACTATTCGACGCTGAAAAGCAACTTGAGAAAACAGAAGAGCAATTTTCGATGTTTCAAATTTTGAATGAAGAAGGGGAAGTCGTAAATGAAGCGGCAATGCCAAATTTAAGCGATGAGCAGCTGCAAGAATTAATGCGCAGAATGGTATATACGCGAATTCTTGACCAGCGTTCCATTTCCTTGAATCGTCAAGGGCGCCTTGGATTCTATGCACCTACAGCAGGCCAGGAAGCTTCTCAGCTGGCTTCTCAATTCGCACTTGAAAAAGAAGACTTTATTTTGCCGGGATACCGTGATGTGCCGCAAATGATTTGGCATGGACTGCCGCTGTATCAAGCGTTCTTGTTTTCACGCGGGCATTTTCGAGGCAACCAAATTCCTGAAGGAGTTAATGTCATCTCTCCACAGATCATTATCGGTGCCCAGATTGTTCAGGCTGCCGGCGTTGCACTAGGAATGAAAAAGCGCAATCAAAAATCTGTAGCGATTACTTATACCGGAGACGGCGGTGCTTCCCAGGGGGACTTCTATGAAGGAATGAACTTTGCAGGTGCTTTTAAAGCTCCGGCTATTTTCGTCGTGCAAAATAACCAATTTGCTATTTCGACTCCTGTTGAAAAGCAATCAGCTGCGAAAACAATCGCGCAAAAAGCGATTGCAGCGGGAATTCCTGGAGTACAAGTGGACGGAATGGATCCGCTCGCGGTTTATGTTGCTGTTCGTGAAGCTCGCGAGCGTGCAATTAACGGAGAAGGGCCGACTTTAATTGAAACATTAACTTACCGTTATGGTCCACATACAATGGCGGGTGACGATCCGACTCGTTACCGCACAAGCGATCTTGACAACGAGTGGGAAAGAAAAGATCCGCTTGTCCGATTCCGCAAATTCCTCGAAACCAAAGGAATTTGGAATGAAGAAATGGAAAATGAAGTAATTGAGAAAGCGAAAGAAGATATTAAAGAAGCAATTAAAAAAGCGGATGAAACCCCTAAACAAACCGTTACAGACTTAATTTCGAATATGTATGAAGAATTGCCAAATAATCTAAAAGAACAATATGACATTTATAAAGAAAAGGAGTCGAAATAAGCCATGGCGCAAATGACAATGATTCAAGCAATCACCGATGCCCTGCGCACTGAATTGCGCAATGATCCGAATGTTCTAGTATTCGGTGAAGACGTCGGCGTAAATGGCGGTGTGTTCCGGGCAACGGAAGGCCTTCAGAAAGAATTCGGCGAAGAGCGCGTATTTGATACTCCGCTTGCAGAATCCGGAATCGGCGGTTTAGCGATTGGCCTTGGTTTACAAGGCTTCCGTCCCGTTATGGAAATTCAATTTTTTGGTTTTGTTTATGAAGTAATGGATTCCATCTCCGGACAAATGGCAAGGATGCGTTACCGTTCCGGCGGCCGTTACAATTCTCCGATTACGGTCCGTTCACCATTCGGCGGCGGTGTCCATACACCTGAACTTCATGCAGACAGCCTTGAAGGTCTAATGGTGCAGCAGCCTGGCTTGAAGGTCGTAATTCCTTCAACTCCTTATGATGCAAAAGGTTTATTGATTTCCGCTATTCGCGACAACGACCCGGTCATCTTCCTGGAGCACATGAAGCTTTACCGCTCTTTCCGCCAGGAAGTGCCTGAAGAAGAGTATACCATTCCGTTAGGAAAAGCAGATGTGAAACGTGAAGGAACAGATTTGACGATCGTTACTTATGGCGCAATGGTTCATGAATCGTTAAAAGCTGCAGAAGAGTTGGAAAAAGAAGGACATTCTGTTGAAGTAATCGACTTGCGCACAGTTGCTCCTATCGATATTGAAGCGATTGTTGCTTCCGTTGAAAAAACAGGCCGTGCCATTGTTGTCCAGGAAGCACAAAGGCAAGCGGGTGTTGGCGCAAACATCGTAGCTGAAATCAATGACCGTGCGATTCTAAGCCTTGAGGCACCTGTTTTGCGTGTAACTGCACCTGATACCGTTTTTGCTTTTTCGCAGGCAGAAGCAGTATGGCTGCCAAATTATAAAGATATTATTGACACGGCTAAAAAAGTATTATCGTTTTAATCAAATGTGAATCCGGGGGAAAATAGGCGGACCTATTTTTCTTCGTCACATGATTTAATAAGCTAGTGCATGGAACGTAATAATAGGAGGTAGATTCCAGTGGCATTCCAATTTAGATTACCTGACATCGGTGAAGGTATTCATGAAGGTGAAATCGTCAAGTGGTTCGTCAAACCAGGTGATAAAGTACAAGAAGATGATGTGCTGTGTGAAGTGCAGAATGATAAAGCGGTCGTAGAAATTCCTTCTCCGGTAACTGGTACGGTTGAAGAAATTTTAGTGGATGAAGGAACAGTAGCTACTGTTGGTCAGGTGCTCGTTACCTTTGATGCCCCAGGATACGAAGACCTTAAATTTAAAGGCGATCATGAAGATGAAGCACCAAAAGCCGAAGAAAAAACAGAAGCTCAAGTTCAATCAACTTTAGAGGCAGGGCAGGATATTAAAAAAGAAGCAGCGCCACAACAAGCACAAGCCGGCGCAACCGGAGCTGGAGCCCAGCCGCAAACCGAGACAGAAGTTGACCCGAACCGCCGTGTGATCGCGATGCCATCGGTTCGTAAGTTTGCACGTGACAACGGTGTCGATATCCGCCAGGTGTCCGGATCCGGAAAAAATGGCCGGGTTCTAAAGGAAGATATCATTGCCTTCCAAAATGGAGGACAGGCAAGAGCTGAGGCTCAAGCTGCACCGCAACAGGCAGAAGCTGCAGCACCAAAGGCAGAGCAAAAGGCTGCCGCTGTTGTTCCGCAAGGTCAATATCCAGAAACACGCGAAAAAATGAGCGGCATCCGCAGGGCCATTGCAAAAGCGATGGTAAAATCCAAGCATACCGCTCCGCACGTAACGTTAATGGACGAAGTGGATGTAACCAAATTGGTTGCCCACCGCAAGAAGTTCAAACAAATTGCTGCGGATAAAGGAATTAAGCTTACTTTCCTTCCATACGTGGTAAAAGCACTTACAAGTGCATTGCGTGAGTACCCGGCTCTCAATACTTCACTGGACGATGAAACAGACGAAATCATTCACAAGCATTACTACAATATCGGAATTGCAGCTGACACAGAGAAGGGCTTGCTCGTTCCAGTTGTGAAAGATGCTGACCGCAAGTCTGTATTTACAATTTCGAACGAGATTAATGAGCTTGCCGGAAAAGCACGGGACGGCAAATTGGCCCCTGATGAAATGAAAGGTGCGTCTTGCACAATTACAAACATTGGCTCTGCGGGCGGACAATGGTTTACTCCGGTTATTAACCATCCGGAGGTCGCGATCCTCGGAATTGGCCGCATTGCTGAAAAGCCTGTTGTAAAAGACGGTGAAATTGTCGCAGCTCCGGTATTGGCATTATCTTTAAGCTTTGACCATCGAATGATTGACGGTGCAACTGCTCAGCATGCTCTTAACCATATTAAGCGTTTGTTGAACGATCCAGAACTATTGTTAATGGAGGCGTAATAAATGGTAGTTGGAGATTTTCCTATTGAGACTGATACTATAGTCATTGGTGCAGGTCCGGGAGGATACGTGGCAGCTATTCGTGCTGCACAGCTCGGGCAAAAAGTAACGATTGTTGAAAAAGGCAATCTTGGCGGAGTTTGTTTAAATGTTGGCTGTATTCCATCAAAAGCCCTGATTGCGGCTGGACATCGCTATGAAACAGCAAAGCATTCCGATTCAGTCGGAATTACGGCGGAAAACGTCAAAGTTGACTTTTCAAAAGTCCAGCAATGGAAAGCCGGGGTTGTTAAAAAACTTACTGGCGGAGTTGAAGGCTTGCTGAAAGGCAACAAAGTCGACATCGTGCGCGGTGAAGCTTATTTTGTGGATGCCAACACGCTTCGTGTCATGGATGAAAATTCAGCACAAACGTATACGTTTAAAAATGCGATTATTGCAACAGGATCTCGTCCAATCGAAATTCCTGCGTTTAAGTTTTCCAAGCGTGTTCTTGATTCAACCGGAGCCCTCGCTCTTGAAGAAATTCCGAATAAAATTGTCGTCATTGGCGGCGGATATATTGGTACAGAGCTTGGCGGTGCTTATGCGAACTTTGGCACCCAGGTAACCATTCTTGAAGGTGCGGATGAAATTTTAGGCGGCTTTGAAAAGCAAATGTCCTCCATTGTAAAACGCAACCTGAAGAAAAAAGGCGCTGAGATCATCACAAAAGCTATGGCTAAAGGCGTCGAAGAAAAAGAAGCCGGTGTTGTTGTTACTTATGAAGTAAAAGGTGAAGAAAAGCAAGTCGAAGCAGACTACGTATTTGTGATGGTTGGCCGCCGTCCAAACACGGATGAGCTTGGTCTTGAACAAGCAGGAGTAGAGCTTACTGACCGTGGCATCATTAAAACTGATAAGCAATGCCGTACAAACGTAAGCAATATTTTTGCAATCGGAGACGTTGTGGAAGGACCACCGCTGGCGCATAAAGCCTCGTACGAAGGAAAAATTGCTGCTGAAGTGATCGCCGGACACAACGCTGAGATTGATTATCTTGCAATTCCTGCGGTTGTATTCTCTGATCCTGAGCTGGCTTCTGTCGGATATACGGAACAGCAGGCCAAAGAAGAAGGTATTGAAGTAACTGCCGCTAAGTTCCCATTTGCTGCAAACGGCCGTGCATTGGCCCTCGAGGCCACAGACGGATTCTTGAAGCTCGTGACTCGGAAAGAAGACGGTCTTGTAATCGGTGCGCAAATTGCTGGAGCCAACGCTTCCGATATGATAGCAGAGCTTGGTCTTGCAATCGAGGCTGGAATGACAGCAGAGGATCTAGCCATGACGATTCACGCTCACCCAACCCTTGGTGAAATCACCATGGAAGCAGCGGAAGTCGCTTTAGGAAACCCGATCCATATTTTGTAATAACGAACCAAAGCCCTTTTCCTCAAGGAAAAGGGCTTTAATATTTATGCGTGCCCAGCAAGCCGTTAATTGCTAGTTGGTGAAAGTCCAACCCGAGTAAGTGTCAAGA
>NZ_PGUZ01000061.1 GCF_002860165.1 Bacillus sp. V3-13
ATATCCTCACCTGCAACAGGCTTTAAGTAGACCGATTAACTGGGATCTTATTCGACAACAGTACGAACAAATCATTAAGTTTGCAACTGCTCTGCGGTTGGGGACTGCTTCTGCAGAATCCATATTAAAGCGATTTACAAGGGATACAAAACATCCAACCTATCAGGCTTTATGTGAATTAGGAAAAGCTATTAAAACAATCTTTTTATGTGATTATTTACACTATGAAGAGATTCGCAGGGAGATCCATGAAGGATTAAATACAGTGGAACAATGGAACTCGGTGAATACCTTTATTTTCTATGGAAAAAACAGTGAAATTCGTTCCAATTCGATAGAAGATCAAGAAGTGTCCGCCTTATCACTTCAATTGCTGCAAAATTGCTTAGTCTATATGAATACCTTAATGGTACAAGAAGTACTTTATGATAATAACAAATATTGGTTAAGGAAAATGACCTTAGAAGATTTTAGGGGATTAACACCTTTATTTTATCATCATGTTAATCCATACGGAACTTTTGAACTCAATATGAATACGAGAATTCCGATAAATATGCGTGTATCATAAACTTAACATTACTGTTAAGTGACAATAAAGTTATTTAATTTTAAAATCATAAACACTTATAACCCCATCCTAATTTTAAGACGGGGTTAAATCCAAGTATTACTGCACAATCGCACCCAGTTTGCTGAACAAAATTAAAAAAGCACACATTTCATTAATAAGTTATTGTTTGTTCCAAAACCCGTACCTTTTTGAACATAAGAAGTAGGCTAAATTGCCTACTTATTTTTATATGATTTATATCTATCGCCAGTAAATATTACTTCTCTAAAATGTAGTGATTTAAGAAATAGATTTCTTTAAAGCCTGCACTTTTATACAGATTTATTGCTTTGGAATTACCGAAATCTACGCAAATAGTAATTTCATCAATTTTTAGGCTATCAAAAAGGAAAGCGAGAGAACTTTTAATAAGCCTTGTCCCAATCCCCTTTTTTCTGTCTGTTGGGGAAACTGCAATAAATTCAATATTCCCCTCCTTAAACTTAGGATTTCCTTCGACATAAACGTATCCCGATAGGCTATAGCCATTTTCGATTACAAATACTTTGTTATGGTTATCAATTTTATCGATAATTTCCTGACCCGTATAATAAGTTTCAGGAAAAGCATCCTCATGAAGCTTAATGAAATCATCATACCTCTCTTTAGAAAGTTCTTTGATTTGAAGATCTGCCTCATGTATAAAATCCTTATTTACAACTTTTAGAATAAGATGATTGCCTCTTTTAACTCCACCTAACATTTTCATAAATTTATCCGCATGAATGTTCTTGGAATTATAGAAACCATTAAATGTATGTACCTTGTCAGATAATTTGGATGAGAGGTCTTCCCACATCGCTAAAGAAAGTTCTTCTGGGTTCTCGCCATTTATAAATGGTCCCCATAGTTCTGCTGTTTTGTCTTCAAGACTTACATCCGCTCCAAGAGCCGCAATAATCTTTTCTTCTTTATAAATAACTGAAAAAGAATCATCTATACGTATATCAGAAAAATTATTTGTTAAAGAATCCAGTATTTCTTCTTGCTTTTCCCCGCAATAGCCTACATGATGTTCATCGATGTTGTTTAATCTTGCAATAAATTCAGCTAACATATTTAAATTAATCGAATTTTTGCTTGTAATCATGAAAGTACCTCCTAATAGTGACCGAATAGCCCTTTGCTTTTTGCAATTTGTTCACATTTTTTAAACAAGACTAATCCCAAGAAGAAATAGATGATTGCGTTGCACAATAATAATGCTAAGTCAATTATAGGGATATCAGATAGCGCAACCCCTTTGATTGCAATGTCTCTAATCATCTGGAGACCAAGCATAAAAGGGCAAAATTTTAAGTATGGTGCAATCGTTAGTGGTACGAATGTAAGTCCCATAATGACAAATTGGAAAAGCTGCAATATATAATCAACCTGCTTTAAGATCATAGTCATCCCGGCAATGGCATATCCCAATCCGAATTCCCCCACTAGTGTGAAAGTAAGAATGGGCAGGATGGAAAATAAGTCAATATTTAACCACTGGTTTGAGGTAAGCATGGCAGCATATAAAAGAACAGTAATCGTTACAATATTAATGAGAAGCGTGCTGATCATGCGTGATAAGAGGACAAACCATAATTTGTATGGAGTCATGTATAGCTGCTCCAATGTCCCTTGGCCGGCTTCATTTGAAATTTCCCATCCTATACCCTGTGTGATTGTCAGAATCAAGAACCAAAACAC
Organism: Bacillus sp. V3-13; assembly: GCF_002860165.1. Classification (GTDB taxonomy): domain Bacteria; phylum Bacillota; class Bacilli; order Bacillales; family Cytobacillaceae; genus Bacillus_BJ. Next base: position 2,300 of record NZ_PGUZ01000061.1, read on the forward strand.
ATAATTTAAAATAACCATCTGTATATTGTAGTCAATTGTCCTTTCGTCCCCAACCAGGGTAATGCCTAAGAAAAAGCCAAGAAAGACAATGTAAAAGATGGCAAGTTCACTTAAGGTATTTGGAAGATAACGATACATTTGAATGCCTTCTCTTCTAAGGTTTGAGATGAAGATGTTATATAGTTGCATGCATTCGTTCTCCCCTGACCAAATTGAGAAAGACTTGCTCGAAGTTAATCTGATTTTTTTCAATGGACTCAATCAGAAGGTCAAATTGTTTTAGTAGCTCGACAATGTTATAAAAATCATTGTTCTGTATGATGGTAAATTCCAGGATGTGTTCTCCGTCTTTATAAATGCTAGCCATTGTCGGGTACTTCTGAAGGATTATATTTTTTTGCATTTCTGATAAAGGGACATCAATGATAAAGTGATACGAAACGGCTTGAAATAAGTTCATCAGATTATTAACGGAATCATCAGTCACAATTTCACCATTGTTAATAATGATGACCCGGTCACACAACCTTTCAATAAGATTCATGTCATGTGAACTTATGAGGATGGTTTTCCTTTCTAAAGTAACAATTTCTTTAAGGAAGGATCGAATTTCATTATTTGCCTCTACATCCAGCCCAAGGGTTGGCTCATCCAGCAAAAGAACATCTGTCTTGCTCATAAGCGCTATGATAATTGCAACCTTTTGCTGCATTCCTCTCGAAAGGTTTTTAACGAGTTCGTTCTTCTTTTCGGACAAGCTGAATCTAGATAATAAAGAATCCATCTCATGCGCGAAGGATTTTCTTGAAAGACCCCTGTTCCCTAAAAAATATTCAATATTCTCTTGAACTGTTAATCTCCAATATAAATTTCTGTTTCCTTCTATAATAAGTCGAACTAAAAAGTTTCCTGAATTGTATTTGACTCCATCCTTACACACAGCCGGTCAATGACTGTCATTGGATCCAGCTTAATGTTCTCCATAAAAGCATGGACATTTTTTCGAATTTCAGCTGCGGTATGGTAGAAAACATTATTGATGACGTCGGATTTCAACCATTTCCAAAGTCCCTCGACGACATTGAGCTGAGGGCTGTAAGGAGGCAAAAATACAAATTTCAGCCTTCCTTCCATTTCTTTAAGGAAGGGTTCAAGCAATTTCGCATGGTGGATCCTTGCATTGTCCAGGATTATTACGATGTTTCCGGCCGGATAGGCTTCTGTCACTTTTTTAAGGAAAGCAAGGAATTCCTCTGCCGTATATTGATCTTCTTCCTGCCATACGATTTCACCAGTGACGTAATCAACCGTTGCCAACAGTTTTACGCCACGATGCTTGCCGGTCGTTTTTATGATTCTTTGCTTGCCTTTCTCAAACCATGTGTACTGCAGCGCTTGGTAATCACGGATCATGCTTTCATCTTCGAACAAAATATGATCAATTTCGCCGTTTTCGTATTTTTTTTAACTCCGGGAAGGTAGTTTCGACAAACTCTTTTTGCTTTTTTTCGTCAGCTGCAGCCAGGGTATATGTCGGTTTTGTGTAACTCAGTCCCAATCGTGCCATCAGTTTCGATACACCCCGGATGGAGTATTCCTTTCCGAACTCACTGAGGATGTAAGATCTAATGATTTCCAGAGTCCAGTTAAACTTGGCCGGAAACCCAACCTCATGAGGCAGAAAGTCAATAATGATCAGTTTCAAATGTGCCTGCTGCTCCTCCGTTAACCGTGGCGGCTTTCCAGTTGAAAACTTCATAGAAAGACCTTCCAGTCCGTTTTTTTGATAAGCACGGATATATGTTCCGATGGTTCTATCTGTTCGGTTAAGAATAGTAGCGATTTGGCTAATGGTATTTCCTGTAAGATGCAGGCGAATTGCCTGATACCGTTCATACATGCGACGATTTTTTTCAGATTTAATCCTTTTTTCAACTTCCTGCAATTCGTCAATAGTGGATTTCACTACACTTCACCGCCCATTCATGATAAATCTTTATTCGACGTATGATGTACGGAAATCCTTCCAAATTACAGGGAAAAACTTAGGTTCAATCTATATAGTTGAATATATACAGGCAATTCAAGAGAAGATGGCAAATGAAGATTACAAAACGGCAATGCAGGAAGTGGCGGTGAGTAAGGATGCCTAATGAAAATCAGCAAGTCGAAAAGATGGCTGAGATAAAGCGTGAGGAAACCAAGAAAAAGGTGATTACGGCCATAAAAATGTACCACTTCTGTCATGTTTTTTACCAGCCATCGCCACTCGTTTTACCACTTATCGCAAAAGTGTTTACCAAGAGGTATCGTCAAGAAATGCGGATTTACAAAGTTAAGGATTTTGAAAGATAAAAAAGCCTAATCCCTCCGTATTTTTAGCGAGGAATTGGGCTTGTGCTCTTCCACAAACGCGCCCGATTGTTGAATAAACTTAATTCTCCTAAAAAAAAGTGTGGAACCTGTGTCTAGTTAACATTGCGATAAAAATCTACGCTTTAGCAATCTTCACAATAAAACCACCATTACCTGTAACTCTGTTATTTCAAAGATCGTTTAATACTATCGATAACCCCCTGATGCACCCCTTCATGCCAGAGACTGCCTACGAACAGATCACCTAACGTTTTTAACTTCCTTTGTTTCCCCAAATCAAAGACATTGGCAGCCGGTTCCCCTAATCTTCCGGAAAAAGTTGATTTTATTCGTTCCTTTTGTTCTTGTAATTGCTCCCCTATTTCACTCAAAGTAAGTGGTGTAAAAGACCAATCTTTAGGGCTTGATCCCCTTTTGAACGCATCCTGTGTTTTCATAGAAATTTCTCCGGATTGATTCATACCAAGGTTAAACATTGACTGCTCTTGTGAAACGAGAATATGTCCAAAATTCCAGCGTAAAGAATTGCTAAAACCATCAGGAATAACATCCGCTTGTTCTTCGGTAATAGAACTAATTAGGTCGATCGTCTGTTCCCTATAAACATCATATAGATCAATAATAGCGCTTTCTTTCATCACTTTCACACTCCTTCTTCATTATTCTTATTTATCATTCTATTAAAGTTTATCATATACATCTGCTGCGGACTACTTATCGTTTGTTAAAAATATAATAATAGATTTCACTTCATCAGCTGAAATCCTGGCTATAACCCAGATACGAGATTTCTACCAAAATTGTTTCGTTTGGTAACTTCCTTCTGGAATATTTAAAGTTGTGGTAATTCCCTCTCAAACCTTATTCCATTAAAATGGCCCTTAAAAGTAAAAATGGCGCAATCCTTTTACCAGGAAAACTTCCTGATTATGAAAGAAGAAGCAATACAAAAAATAAAAAGCAACTATGGAAATTTCGCCATACTTGCCTTTAACAATCACACTCTATTATAAGCTTGTCCAAGTTAATAATTGCTTTCATTTGTTGTAGTAAATCCAATCCAATAATTCCGTCTAATTCAAACCCATAATTCATCGCACCAATTTCTAATGTAAAATTACCTGTTTCTTTCTCTCCAATTTTTATAGAATCAATCGTTTTTGAAAAAACAAACTCCGAGCCCCCAACGCCGCTAATACGATAAATCATATCGTTTTCTTCAGCAACAATGCCAATTGATTCAGCTAAATCAGTTTTAATAATAGTGCTGCCGGACCCAGTATCAACTAAAACACGATTTAACCGTAATAATTTGCCTTTATAAGTTACTTCTATATCTGTTAGTAGTAACCCATCTTTTATGAATAACTTCTTCACAACCGCCTCACACCTACCCACTTTTTCTCAATGATATTAGGTTTTTTTCGACTGGTATGAAGAACATATAGCTCCCGGGAAGGATTTTTACAATGAAGTTCTTGATAAGCTCTCATTGCTTCTGGAGAATTAGAAAACTTTTTCAAAGGAGCAACTTCTTCTAATATTCGTTCACTTTCTTCATTCGTATAAGCTTGGATCGCCTCAATCAATACCCATTGGTCAGGGAACGCTTGGCATACATCTTCCCATTTCATTTAGGTCACCTCCAACTTACTTTATATACATATTATCATGCGTCAGCCCTATTTAATAGTTCAATACATAAAACATCCTTCCAAACTTAGCCGGTTTGATAAGAACATTCTTCCTTTTCAATATTAATTGGAAAGAGGGATTCCTCGATTTAAATTAAAGTTTAATTTAAATCGCTTTCAAAAATATTTACTATAAAAATCGTGTCTCAACTTTCCACTTAGCTGAGCATATATTTTGGTGGTCTCACTCTTCTCATGACCAAGCAGGCTTTGGATTACTTCAAGTGGCGCACCGTTATTCATCATATGTGTAGCATAGCTGTGTCGTAATTGATGGGGATGTATACTCTTTTTTATCCCAGCTCGATTTGATATGCGTTTGATAACATATCTCAGATTATCAATGCTCATACGCCTTTTTGGCCTTCTTTCCGTAATAAACAAACAAGGCCCTTCATCATCTCTTTCATCTAAATACCTTTTTAACCAAATAGAACAACGGGTATTAAATTATACTTCCCTTTCTTTATCCCCTTTTCCATGGACAATTACTGAATTTGTCCGAAAATTAATATCGTCTCGATTTAATTTTACAACTTCCCCAATACGGCAGCCGGTCGAATACATAAACTCAAATAGTGTATTCTCCATCGTTGTATTACAAGATTCTCTAAGATGTTCAATCTCTAGTTCAGAAAGGAATTTAGGAATTCTTTTACCTAATTTCGGCTCTTTTAATTTAGCGGCTGGATTCTTCGGAATATAACCTTCTTCATGTGTCCATTTGAATAATGATTTAACGCAGTGAACCCTGTGTCCTAAACTAGATGGCTTTAAGTGATCTCCTTCCTGTACTAGATATTCTTTTAGTTTCTCAGTAGTCAATTCGCTCATATCTATATCACCGAAAAATCGTAATAAGAGGTTATATTGAAAACAGTATGTTTTTAATGTAAGTGGTGAATATCCCTCAATTTTTTTATCTTGTTGATACTTTTGCCACGCTTCGGATAATAACATGATTCTTTCACTCTCCTACTGTATAAATCCATTATTCTAGGTTATATTATGTTCAAGGAGAGCCTTTTTTATACTCAGGTTATTCAACAATCGCAGACTATAACAAATTACCAAACTTTAGGAAACCTTGAAATACAAGAAAAGGACACTTTCTTTACTTAAGAATAGCGCCCGATTGCTGAATATCAAAAATGAGAAAGAGTAGCTGTAAAAATGGCTTCTAAGTTATTTTACTAACGTTCCCCGTTAGCTGAGTCCATCCGCTTATGTTTCAATTCGCTTGCGGCTTAATTTTTTTTACGTTACATCTACCCACCTTCTGACCACTTCTTTTAGTAGCTCACTTTTTGATTCGACATCTTTTATATCTGTAAATTTTATTGTGGCTCTGTCGGCTGCTACCCACTCCATAAACCCTTGCACATCATCGAAATAACGCTTCAAGTTAACGCTTTCTTTTATTTTGGCTCCGCGGTGAAGCACAAGTCTAAAAAAACCGTTGCCATGAAGGTTAAAAGTTACTCTATCTTCATTATGAAAACAGAAACTTGGTGCATTCCATTTCACATGTTCGGAAAGCTCCTTATCGATACCTAAGACGATTCTACGAACTTCCTGAATCTCCCTTTTCAATGGATGTTCAAGTTTCCTCAGGTATTCTTCGACTTGTTGTTGGCCTGAGAGTTTCGCCATTATGACCACTCCTACTTATTTGAATTTCTTAATATAAAATTCGACTTCGAACCATTTCAACCTGCTATCCGACAGGTAAAAATCTGTTTCAATAATATTACAATTAAAGCTTAAGAGTTTCTTTTCGCTTGCTATCTTTATTCATCGAGCATTTATTCCTGCGTTAAACTGCCCGTCACTTCAATGCATAACGGTAGCGGGAAAAATGCTTTTGCGCGAAAGTTCAAAAGTGCATTTACGCATGCCTGAGTACTCAAAATTTTTTGTTTTATGCTCATATTTTTGTCATGCTCAAACATAAAATTATAATTGAGAATATACACTTGAAAGTATATACGTTTTAATGTATATTGAGGTCATGCAAACCATTTTACATGCCTTAGCTGAGGAGCATCGCTATCAAATCGTGGAATTGCTTAGTGCGGGTCCGCAATCGGTCGGCGAGATTACTGACAAGCTCGGGTACGATCAGCCCAAGGTTTCAAAGCATCTTCGCATTCTGAGCGACACTGGGCTCGTAGAGTCGCGGCCAATGGGGAACAAAAGGATCTATCGGTTGCGTCCAGATTCGTTCAGAGAGTTAGAGGCGTGGGCCGAATCGTACCGTCGTCTAACGGACGAAAGCTTCGACAGGATGGAGGAACTGATGAACAACCTGCAGGGAAAGGAGCTGTCGGAAAAAGCAAATCTGCTGCCTAAAAATCGAGTTTCCTCGAGTAAGCCGATAGAAGCGGACAAATAATTATTAAATTAGGAGATGATCTCGTTGGCTAAATCGATTATTACTTCCGAACCTGGTCAGTTGGATATCATCATTCAGCGGGAATTATCGGCGCCTTGCGAATTGGTATTCATTATGTATACAGATTCGACTGTGATACCAAAATGGTGGGGGCCCCGTTGTTTCACTACAGTTGTGGAATGCATGGATGTCAGGAAGGGAGGACTGTGGCGCTACATACAAACTGATCAAGAAGGAGGTGTCCATGCATTTAACGGAGTGTACCACGAGATTGATGCTCCTCGGCGTATTGTCAGGACATTTGAATATGAGGGAGCGCCGGGCGACGTCTTACTGGAAACAGTGACGCTGGAACAGTTGCCGGATGGCGGAACAATGTTGATAGCTCAATCCGTTTTTCAAACATCTGAAGCTCGGGACGCTATGCTTCGGGCCGGTGCGGAATCTGGTGGAGATGAAGGCATGGAACGATTGGAAGAACTGTTGGCGCAAATACAGTCATCATAACAGAAAACATAATCACTTAGGAGGTAGACGGAATGGGTATTAAATTGCCGAAAATTACGCCACATCTGTGCTTCGACCATCAAGCCGAGGAAGCTGTGAACTATTATGTGTCCATTTTCAAAAACTCTTGGATCCGAAATATCACACGCGTATCAGAAGGGGAACAATACGGAACTCCGGGTGCCGTCAGAACAATCAGCTTCGTGCTCGACGGGCACGAAATGATGGCTGCGAACGGCGGGCCATCATTTGTGATCGGAGACGGTGTGTCGCTTTATGTTGCTTGTGACTCCCAGGAAGAAATCGATATGTTGTGGGAGAAACTCTCTGAGGGCGGAGAGAAACAAGAATGTGGTTGGCTGAAGGATAAATTCGGAGTCTTCTGGCAAATAGCTCCATCAAATGTGTGGGAGATGGTGAATGATCCCGATCCCATAAAATCGAAGCGAGTTACAGATACAATATTTGGTATGACGAAACTTTCGGCGGAGCATATACAAGCGGCATACTCCCGTGAATGAAATCTAGTTCATGAAGAAATGTGAATTCAAGCGTATCTGCTAACCCAGTCGAAGCACATGCAATAAGAGGTCGGTCAGAAGTTTTACTGATCGGCCGGCCTTTCATCTTTATCGCATTAGATATGAAACCAGGCATCTTAGGATTATCCTGCCCGTTAGCCATCCATGAAGCGCAAAAATCAGCGCTTCACCACAGAGAATGAAAATGGTTGCGAACC
>NZ_PGUZ01000062.1 GCF_002860165.1 Bacillus sp. V3-13
GATTGAGCAAAAGTGTAAAATCTTATCAAGCGAAAACTGTCAACTTTATTCTAGCGTTTACAGTAGGACCCTTTTAGTAAAATAAGATATTTCGGCTCATCATTATTCTTTCTAAATCCTAAAATTATTTATCAATAATCCTCCAAAAATTTGGCCCATAATCAGTATTCTCAATAAAAACATTTAAATCAAAGTAAGGTAAGGCTTCTCCAACTGTTATCTTACATATTTTGTTATGTATAGGAGAGCCAAAGGAGAATTCTAGTTGTTTGGCATCTAAATCAAACAATATAGAATGAACGGTTCCAAAATTTTGTTTATAATTGTGCACAGTTAATCCCTCAGGATACTCATTTAATGTTAAACTTCGCAGGTGGTTCTTCGAAATAAAATCATTGCTTTTAAAATTGGTTTCCATTAAGTCATAACGTACTCTGGACTGTTCCAACATTCCATTCTCTTTTCTTGAAATATTGGGAAATAGCGCATGGTTAGTTGCAATAATGAATTCTGATTTGTTATTGACTATTTCTACAGCTTTTTCCCCATCATAAGTTTCTATTAAAGCTGCGTTACTATTGGCATCTGCCAGAAGCAAATTCATATTTGTTCCAATAGGCATTTCCTTTAAATAAGAAATTCCTTCCTCAACATTTTTACAATTTTCAAGTAAAGCTCTGACTATTACCATAAACTGTAGTCCTTTTATGATAGGCTTTTTCATCCCTAGATGTTTTCCAACTGGCATACCGCAAGAAGCAAAAGCTACACAGAACCCCTTTTCATTTAAGCCTTCACTTCGACCAAAATAAGAAACGGAGAATCCGGTATGACTGTATTTACCCTTTACTTTTGTTGTACAGAGTCTCATATCAGATATTGCTGGTGACAAGTCGTAGTTTCTAAGGACATAGGTTTTACTATCATTTGTTTTAGACGGTAAAACTGCACCCAAACTACATCCACCTGGATGTAGCAAAGCTTCATCAAAGAAATTTAGATAACTAGGCTTTACATTTAGTGAATCTGCAAACCCTTGTAATTCTTCGATTAAACTAGGACAATACTGGTTCATTAGTTTTTCCATATCCTTAAATTTCGCCTCATCTATTGGTTCGGATAATAAAACTGCATTCATTGCATTAGGAATCTTTTTTATTTCTTCTCCTTGCCTTCTACCAATCTCGTAGCTATTGCCTTCAAGAAAAGAAAAATAAGCTTGAATTGAATCTTTCATATTTGTCTCTCTCCAGTCCAAATTAATGATTAATATCGTGGTAATACATAAGGTGTCTCTTTTGAAACGGCATCTATCAATCGTCTATCTGATACATATTTTGCTCTGTTTGGTTGTCCCTCAGCTCTGTTTATATCTAATGTATTTAAGTTTGCTACAACAGAGAAGAGCGTACCAAAATTATGTTCTTTTAAATTTAAACAAACATGTCCCTTGGTTTCTGACATAATTGATTGTGCAATGGAAAGAGTCATTTTATTGACGATCTCTTTAAGACGTATATCTAATGTTTCAAAACGTTCTTTTGATTTGCTCCAATTCCAGCTTTCAGATACTGATGTACTTTCATGGTGATTGGTACAATGAATATAATTATTGGTAGGAAGGCGTACTTGATTGTCATTAGGGGTAACTTCTACAACAGCCATATTCCCTAATGGATCTGCTAACAAGTAGTTATTAGCTACCGAACTTGGGAATCTTTTTAACACTTCTATTCCTTCCCCCACATTACAACAATTTTCTAAAATATATTTAACAGCAAAATAAAAATTCAATCCTGGCTTAATTCCATCATGAGGAACTGATGTAATTCCTACAAATAATCCATGTTGATTTATACCATCAACTTTTCCAATAAAACAATCTGAATGACCTACATATTTATTTTTGCCTTCAAAACAAACTAATGAGGACTCTGTTATTTTCTTTAAATTTAAGAGCATATCATAATTACGTCCAACAATCATTTCTCTTCCGTTGAATGCTGAGAAAATACTGCATTGACCAGCCAATTCAAATACACCTATACTTAAGAGAAATGAACTTACTTCTTCAAATGAAGAATAGCAGCCATCAGCAAAGCCTTGTATTTCCTTTACAATATCAGTGTCAAATTCAGTAAGAATTGGTTTGCATAACTCCCCAAATTTTAATTTTTCTTCTGTTACTTTTGGGAATCGAAATCCATTTTTATAAAGGATTTCTGCATAATGCTTTCCTGCCTCGTAACCATTTCCTTTTAATCTCGGATGATACATTGTAATTCCCTCCGTTATTCTTTGTATATACAAAGAATAAACCCTCCAGTAGGTGGAGAGTTTACCCTGTTTCTATATAAAAGCTGTTACTTAACTATTGTTCTTGATAACTGGTGCACATATTTTCGTAATAAACTCTGACGGATGTCTGTTTAAATCTGGTCGGATCTCTCTTATATTAAAATCGGAAGGAACGAGTCCTTTTTCATAAATCTCTATCTCTTTTCCTATCTGAGTTAGATTCTGTTCCATTATCCAATTTTTCAACTTTTCATATCCTACATCCAACTCTGAATAGGGACCTTTAACCGTCAGGCATGCGTATTTACCGCTGGCTAAAATCCTACAACCGTCTATTTTATTTATAGACTTTACTGGAAGAAGTAGCTCTACGTCAGCCTCTTTTTTATTCAAATCTCTTTCATGAAAGATAGCCATTAGTTTTCCATTAACCACGAGATTAAAAGCATAAATTCGATCAAATAAATTTTTAACCAACTTATCTATAAATTTTATCTTTATTTTTTCTCGAATGCTATAAACCGGTATTCCCTTTCGGTTTTCAATAGAACAGTCGGATAAAAGAGGTCCTGGGATTATAGAAGCTTCCTTTTCTATTTGTATTTTTAACCGATTCATCTCATCTATTTGTTTGGAGATTTGTTCTTTTTGATCCTCAAGCTCATAAATTTTATGCTCTAATATGCTTTTCCATTGTACTTGATCAGGGCTTTCAATAAATTCCTTAATCGTAGCTAAAGAGAATTGACAGCTTTTTAGAAGCATAATTTTTTTTATGATTTGAATTTTGTCATAGTCATAATACCGATAGTTTGTTACAGGATCTATGTAAGAAGGTTTTAGTAATCCAATGTCGCTATAGTAGCGTAATGTTTTAACAGGAATATTACATATTTCAGAAAATTTGCCTATAGAGTACATTTTTTATCCTTTCAACTTTAAAAATACGGGTCTTATATCAATAAAGATAAATCTATAAGATTTTGACTTGATTTTTAATAACCTCTCATTTTAGTAGGATTCATAAATTTTTGACTAATCTAGCAGCCCATTGCTTATAAGATTCTTGTAGGTGCTTTAACCTTATGTTTTGTAAGTTATACAGAAACGATTGACTCCAACTTCCACTTGCAAAAACTAACATTTTTAATAAGCCTTTCATGGTCACTTCATCCTCCTTTATTGTACCTTTTGAAGGAATAATGAGTGTAGATAAAGATCGATTATCTGGTACAGCTGCTTCAAGTACATACGATACCTTATTCCTATTAGTGATTTTTGCTATTGCACAAATTCGCCTCCGACCATCTGGCAAATACGAAAATTTCCTTCCTATAGGAAGATAAACAAAATTTAGGGACACACTCAAACGGTTATAATTAGCAGCAAGATATTGAATCATCGCAATGAAATGGTCCAACCCATAATCTATATATGTATCAGCTACTTCCATTGTTTTAAATTCAATAGGAGCTATTTTGCCACCAAATATTGACTCGTCTAACCCAACGACACTCTGTTTTACTCCTCCACCTCGGCCGGAGTTTGAAATATATTCATCTCCCTGGTTCACTTTTTGTTCTTGCTTTGGTATTCTATTTACTATAGTTGATTGACGGAAAGCCATCTGAGTGGGCTCTAAATCAATGACAGGTTGATTCGCATCCTCTCTTGATCGCTCTCCGTTGTTTTCGTTTAATACATGTTCTTGCGACTGTTCTTGTTTTGACAGTCGTTTTTTTCTTTTTTCTGCCGTATACACACGTTTTTTGACCGATTTATGTTGAATGTTTATTTCTGTAAATGGTGGATCTGCAAGGTCAGATGCCAGCCATTCAAATATCAGTACTTCGTCTTTTCCCTGTATGCCTCTGGCAGTCAGGCTAAATTTATCCGTATTCGGCATTGTCAATTGTAATGGTATTCCTTTTGGATTTGCCATGGTTGCCAACTGTATATAAGTATTGCTTTGCACAGAAGAAAAAGACTGTTTCATTTCGGGATGTAAATATAACCACCCAAAATAACGAGCAAAATCGTCTGTCATAATTGTTCCAGGAATTTCATCGCAAAAATTAATCGTTGCTGTCCGGTTTTGATTGATGGACACTTTATTTACTAAAAGATCTAGTCCGTTTGGGCGTAGCAATGAGTTTGTCAACGTCTTATTAATTGCAAACAATGCTCGTATCATCTCAGTTTGTGGCATATGATACGTTACACCATCTGATTGGAATGACCACATATTTTGGTTCATTAACTCCGGTTTCTTATAAAGAAAATAGTTTAGGTTTCTACAAACATCAATCGCTTTCGAAACAGATCCATTTTTCACATTATCCACTTTTAATTTGAATAACGTACCCTTCTTTTGTGTTTGCATCGGCAAGCCATCATAATATGGTGTACCGATTCTTAATAAAGGGAGCGCTGCAATAGGGAGTTCTATGATCGTGCATTCATTTCTGTGAACAAACGCTGCCTGTATGCGCCATTGCCTATTTTCCATTTTGACGTTTCCAATCCAATGCAGTGTAACTGTTTCATTATTAAAAGGCCATGGTCTTATTTTCAGTATCTTGATCACCAACTTTGTAGTTCAATATTTCTTTCTTCAATGCAATTTTTATTTGCTCATCCACGTCATCCCGAATTCCGGCTAAACGCCTTACTTTCCACTCTATGATTTCTTCATCTTTGACAGCTAAAGCACGGCAAGCCCATTTTATTCTTCGTATTTGAAATTGCTCTCTAGATTCAATGTGTTCTTCTAAATACTTTTTTGTCATTGGTAATTTGTCTAAATGCTTTTCAATAAGCGATAATTGACCTATTTCTTTACCTACACGACTCTTATTTACATAAACCGGTATTTCAATAGCATACAGCTTACCGATTATCCTCTTTACTTGAAAGAGGAGTTCTTTATCTCTTTCTGTCCAGTCAACTCTATTTGATATTACAGCCTTAGTTCCTTTTCTCGGTGAATGGTTTCTTAGCCATTCCCTATTATTTCGATAATGCCATGCATATAAAGCAGGTGCTATTTTTCGTAACTGCGTAACTGATTTTTTAGGATGTGCCAGCAACAAATCTAGCCATTCCTTTTGCTTACCTATAGCTATTTCCTTAGTAAATTCTTTAGAAATAGTTACTTCACTTGATGGAAGTTTAGTTGTGTATTTCTTTACTGTTCCAATATCACATTGTAGTTCCTTTGCTGCTGCGTACCAGCTCTTCTTTTCAATATGAACCAATTGATTTAATTTCGATTCCCATACATGACCGAACTGTTTAATGCGGCCAATCTTAAAATGATCTTCCTCAACTTGATCCGGTCCCCTTCTCGAATATATAAAACCACAGGAACAGCTAAATGTAGCCACGGGACGTCTTGTATCCGTACATAGACTAATACTAATATCTGAAATAACCCTTTCTTTAAAATGGGTTGCAGCAGGATTTAAACAGTAATAGGGTGCTTCTCCGAACGGCTGATACTCTTTAAATGCAAATTTATAAAATGTTTCTACCGACTCACCAAGAAAATGGATAAATAGAATATGACGTACTGGATGAAAGGATTTACGATGCTTACGAGTGATGTTTTTTAACCAGCAATTTGGATTTTTATAACTAACTGAAGATTGGACCGCACTCAAAAGTTCCTCACCATAAAACAACTGAAACTGCTCAGCTAACTTTCTCTGATCAACTTTCCCATTAATGTTTGAAAAGCCTTTTCTTTTTAAAAGATATTGATAGGATTTTTGGATGCCTTGAAATGTAAACTGGAAACCGGATGAAATGAGTTTCTGACTTTGACTAGCAATCATCTTTAAGAAGCCTTTTGTTTTATCTGTATATGAAGACTGCAAACAGAGTCGTGGACAGTTTTCTTCTGTAGCTGCAACAAATTCATGTTTTTCGGTATTCCTGAATCTTACTGTTGAATCACATAAACAGTCGCCATGTTTCAAACAAGTGAGTACTCCCGGAAATTGATGTGAAACATGCCAGTAAGGTTCCCCTTTATTTTGTATGTCCTCTTGTAAGCATATCGGACAAAATCGGAAAAATGTCCAATCCTTTACCACGCTTGCTGCTATTCCCGTCATTGTATGAATAGCACCTGGCTCATTTCCTTTCACCATTGCCTGATATACTTTCTCTCTTACTGACTCCGGTTGAAAGGCTGTATAATAAAGAAACAACGTATGATTCCAAATAAGGCTGTCTAATGACTGAATACCAAAATGCCTAATATGATCGTATACTTGCTCTAATTGTGTTGGTAAATCTGGAACAGCAACTGCACTGTTCGTTCCAAACAAATCTTTCATCGTCTGTTTTGGACTGACATTTGCAGAATGGACATGATAACGAGCAAACCAGCTATATAATAACTCATCTTCATAAAGTGTAGGAAAGTAAGCGAGCATCCCATTGCCTCCTAAATCGCAAAATCATCCATTGGCGACTTGATATATCCTGCTTCTTTTAGAGATTCATAGGCTGATTTCTGATTCTTTTTTCCTTTATCTATTATTAATTGCAATTCATTCTTCTTAGGGGTATCTCTTTTTGTCTTCTTTTGTTCTTTCTTCTCTGTTAAAATCTGTAACGCTCGTCCAGTAATTTCAGCTTCAGAACTGTTAGGCAATTCATTAATAGCTTTGACTGCACAGTGTTCGGCAAGCGAAGGTTCAACACTTAAGTTGATGAGAGTCATCATCACTTTTTCAATTAACGACGTTTTCTGCTCTTTTCTCTTTTCAGCTATTTGCTCCTTTTTCTTTTGAATGGATGCACGTAAATCAATTTTAGACTCGTGGTGTTTCAAATAATCAGCGATTTCCATTGGCATAATATCCTCATACTTCTCCAGTTCAGATAAACGGCCGTCTTTTAATGCCTTTAACATTGGCTGTACTAGCTTAAGATCATCTTTGGCGACTTTACTTATGAGTAAAGGCGTTATTGTTTCCAGCCCAGTCTCAATGGCTCTCCCCTGAGATAAAGCAAAAAGCTTTACAGCAATATCAACAATGCCTTGGCTCTCATCATAAATTGCCCGATTCAGTTCATCCGTCAATTTAACTTTGTTTTGGAGCCATTGATACTCCCAAATGCTTTCAATCAGCAAATCCCAATCATCATCTTTTTCCATTTGCTGCCACACCATATCTCCCTGTCCACTGCCTCTTCTAGCTTGTCTAAAATCTTGTTGTAAAACGCTTTTGGCACGCATTGTACCAATCATCATGACAGGTACTCCAATTTCGTTAACAAGGGTTACAAAGAAATTCATCATTTTTTCAGAATTGTTATCACGAGTAGCCAGTAAATGTTGAATCTCATCTATAACGAGTGCTCCTACACAGTGCAGTCTAGCAATTTGTCCCATCCTTGTTACCATCGAGCTGATAGAGTGTCTACGGCTTCCGAATCGTTCATAATAATTTGATCCTACAAGTTGATCCATTTTCAAGAAAAAGTCCATGCACAACGATTTTAATGAACCATCATGGGGGCAATTTAACTTCAACCAGACAACTTGGGTAATGTTTAAAGGATGCTTGTGAATAATCATTTGTGGATATAATGATAAGACACGCTCAATCGCTGTTGTTTTTCCAATCCCTGAAAACCCCATTAATGTCATACTTGATGCAGTGGAACGTATATCATTTTTTGTTTCTAATCCATGCAACTGCTGATGTCCAATCCTTAGGTTTTTAGTAAAGCTTGGTGTCAACGGGTTTCGACTTATATACCCATGCCTTAACAAACGAGAAAAACGTTGTTCCATATCTAAATGCTGCATAACTGGCTGAAAGAAACGGTTCAGCCTTGGAATAGCATGATAGCGAATGTGCGTCGGCAAGAATCTTTCTTGTTCGTCGAAATCAGGATAATAACTCAGTGCATCAAAGGCTTCTTCCGGAGATAAAATATCTGGCAATGCTTCGATTAATGGATTTCCCTTGAAATCAACTACTTGCTGTTGTTTATAATTAGCTACTTCAGCATTGATCAAGCGCTGTTCTTCACTCATCCTTTTTCTCCTTTCTTCTTTTCAGAAACTCCCTCACATTTGGCCTCGAAAAGTCTTGTCTATTTTCTTTGTTAAATTGAAAAGGGAGTACTCGAGCATCCTTTTTTTGTTCTATGTCTTTTTCCAATTGAAAAGTCTCTTCAGATTTTAGACTTTGTTTTTCATTTCTGCGGTGATCCTTTATACTTCCTACCATCTCTGCTTTACTTAACGTGTGATCTTTTAATTGCTCCTTTCTCTTTGAAGCATTAGCCACAATCGATTCTACCTCAGCTATATAGTCGACTTCTTTTTGCAATTGCCGATGACTTACACTTTGGGCTAATTGTTTTTCTTTCTGTAACAAGTATATTACTTCTTCCAAACTTGAGTGTTCGTATCGTTTAGAAGGTTCAAGCATATAGCATTTATCATATTCATTGGACTGGCTATCAACCCAATAGGCAATGGACATATCCCTTGGATCATATGCTATCTCAACTTTCCATGACCCTTTTTGTCTAGCAGTTTCAAACCATGACTCTTTGACAGCCCGATCACAACTGTAATATATCCCCTTCATTCGGATACCTTTATAAGTAACTGTTGCAGTTTCCCTTGGCATTAAGTGTAACTTTACAATGTCTTCCGGAAAATACTTAAGCTTCCCTGTCCGATTTTCAATTCCCCAATTCCATAGTTTAAGTGGCACTGGCATTACATCATCGTAAACTAAATCCTCATCACGTACGTAATCTTTCAAATAGTGCTTTTGATTATAATGTAAAATTTGCTTTATAATAATTTTCGTAAATTCATCTAATGTCAAAACTGCATCTAAGCGATAATCTCTTGCACCTCGCTCTTGAAAATCTTTATCTACATAGCCAGGAAGCATCGGCTTTACTTTCTTCTGGATCAAATCAAAGTGCTTTTCAACAACACCTTTCCAATCAGCACGATATGGTGCAGCGTTCTCAACATGAAGATTAAATGCCTCGATTAAACGATC
Source organism: Bacillus sp. V3-13 (assembly GCF_002860165.1). Lineage (GTDB taxonomy): Bacteria > Bacillota > Bacilli > Bacillales > Cytobacillaceae > Bacillus_BJ. The sequence continues at coordinate 9,348 of NZ_PGUZ01000062.1, forward strand.
TACATTAAAACCCTCAAACTCTCCCCTGTCTGCTAGCAATATTTCAGGTAAGTGCTCACAAGGCCAATCATCATTTGAAATTTCAATGCCGTACTTGGCGCAAAATTCCTGTTTGTCCATCACTGTATTTGTTAAGGCCATCATAGCGCCTAGCCATGAAGGACCTTCTAAACCGATATAAACTCCAACAACCATTCGGCTGAAAACATCCATCACTAAATAGATAACAGGACGCCCAATAATCCAGTTTGGATTGTGTTTTGAAATTAAATACACATCTCCAACTGTTGCGTCAATCTGATATCGAGAACCAGGACCAAATACTTCTGAAAGAGAAGAATTTAACACTGCCCGGTGATCTTTATTGTATTTTTTCCTTCCTTTACGAGCAATGAGTGACTCCGGTACAGTGTATTCTTTCTCATACCAGTAACGGAATTGACGAATACTTGGAATTTTTTCTTCGTCTTGAATAATCACTTTCTCAATACCATCTTCATAGTAAATATCTTTTGCATAAAATTCTTTCACCATCATTTTATAGGCATCTGTTAATTTGTTTTCTTTGGAGGTCATATAATATTTTTCAAGAGCAACACGAAACAATTTTTTAGTTTTTTCATCTACATTGACACCTGTCGCCGCATACTTCGGAGGTCTGCCTCGCTTCTTTGTTCCAGCAGCTCTATCTTTCCCTCTTGCTCCTGAGTTTCGATAATCTGGCAAAAGAGCATTAATGGTCTTCCCTCTTTGCCAGTACTTACGCAAATACTTCCTTACAGCAGGGTAAGAAACTCCATATGCTTCCTTCGCTTTCTTTATATAAGCAGTTCTTATATTTTTTTCATAAATACCCGGCTCATCTATAACCATTTCTTTTATGATATGCCATGCTTGATCACGAGAATCAATATGCTTCTGAGTGTATTCTTCAATAGTATTAACGATAAAGGGATCGTTTTTTAATTTGATAACCTTTCCGGTAACGATATCTTCTTTCATTTCTGAAATGATCCGTTTAAGAGGAAGAGCTTTATCATCATTCAAGTCAATGATATATGCTATTTTATTATCATCATCAATCCACAAGATCCGGGACAGCCTATTTTCTGTAACATCCTGCAGAATTTCATTTATAAAAAAATTCAAGTAGCCCACCTCTTTTCTTCTAGGTTCAACGATATTACCCCAATAGTTGATAGATCAGCAGTTAAATCAAACTTTTTTGTCATGTCGAGTTTAACTAACTTGTTCGCAATAATATGACGATATAGAGCTAAAGCTGTTCCTTTTTCAAGGTGATAGAGTTCATCAAATTCTTTTAAATTATTTAAAATCGTCCCAGTACTTGTCTTTAACTTTTCTAAGAGAATAGTTATAAAGCTACTGTCAGCAGAAGCCGGAAGTTCATAAGAAGATCGAAGCCATTTTAAATTTTCAATTATCGTATTAGGAAGCTCCATTTCTGTTACAATGGCCCAATCTACATTCTGTTCTTTCCAATATGCTCGTTCGATTTCGAATTTTCCAATGACTCTAGAGCTATTAAGTTCTTTTTCGGGTTTAATTGTTCTAGCAATATAATCAAATTTTGAACCATGACGAAGTGTAATAAGAAAGTCTGTGGTCATTACGATTGGAGTCTGTGTTGAAGGGTCTTGAGGATGATTTATATTCATTTGTTCAGCAATTTTTGTAGTTATTTCTCTATTAATAGGAAACTGTTCCCGGATATCAATTACATCATCTGACCAATCAAGTAAGCAAAAATAGTTATATTCATTGTCAGATAACAGATGATGCTCACGCTTTGTTTTCCACCCGATGTCGCGATGTGCACGACCATTGGACGGCACATCTTGGATCGTTAGCCAAGGCTTGTAATTTCCTAATTCTCCTTGGCCACGACCTTCTTTATAATACCTAGCAATTTTCTTTTCAGTCCAACAAGTTTGGCGTTTAGGCATAACTGCACCTCCAAATTTATTAATTAACTTTTCAAGTATGGAATTCAGACAAGATTTTTTCTTGATGTCATCCCCGGTGTCATGAATTCCTCCCCAGTTAATTCGGATGCTATCTCATCTATAAATTGTGTTGAGGCATTTTTGATAAACTCCGACAATAACCAGTTATGTTGACTATTTAAATGTTTAGAAAGAATAACAGGTTCGTACCTTGATAATTCACTTAATCTATGCATTGCTGCAAATATTAAAATCATTGAATTTCGTGGAATAATCCCTTCTATCCCATCCCGTTTGATGTACCATAATCTTGATAAACCAGAAATGTAGCTAAGTTGTTTTCTCAATTTATAATGATAGGATGATAATTTTTTCATTTTATTAGGATCGTCATTTTTCCATCTAAATCTTGTTTTGTATCTAACTACAAAAGTATCAGAAAAATTTATATCTCTTTCAAAATTCTCTTTAAGTTTATTTAGAGTATGACCATTTGCATACTTTGGATCTACCACTGCTGAAAACCAGCTTTCTGAAGAACCTCCCTTTTTAATAAAAAATGCTTTAAGTATAGGAATGTATAACTCTTTATTTGATTCAGATGTATATGTTAGACAATAAGCTCTATGGATGAAAGGAAGGTTATAAAGTAGGTTTTTTAGTGTGTATTGCTCATTTTCTTGGACGGGCTCTCCTAAATAATTGCATAATGCAGAGAAAATCCCAGATGTTTTAAATTTGATATATTCATTACTTAAGGACACACGACTTTCTCTATTCCAGCCCGATACTCCATGCAAATCTGAATAAGGAACTTTATTGACAATTAATAATGTCTTTACTGCATTTAAAAAACAGTAATATATCGTCAATGGGGATGAGGTTAAAGGTAGCATGGTAGAAGCTTCGTAAAACTGGCGCGATTGTTGCCAATAGAATATTGCTTCATCATTATGATTATTTCTTTTAAGCCACATTTCCACATAATCCCATGGGTCATTCACTAAAACGGTTTTACCAAGAAAATTAGGGTTTTTTATCGACTTATGTAATGTTAGTTCTTTTCCTTTGTATCTAATAATATCTGACATTCATCCACAACCTTATTTTGTTTATAAAAAAACACACGTTCGATTACTTTTATTGTAATCGATAACGTGTGCTTTTTAAACAACTTTATTGTAAATTAAACGACTTTATTTGTAATTAAACAACTTTATTGTCACTCAACACTAATAAAGTATCTACCCGTTGTCTTACTCCACCGTAACACTCTTAGCCAAGTTACGTGGCTTGTCAACGTCGCATTCACGGTGCAGGGCAGCATAGTAAGCGATCAGCTGCAGTGGTATTACAGAGATAAGAGGTGTTAACAGGCTGTGCACTTCCGGGATGACGAAGCGGTCTTCGTCCATTTCAAGTCCCTTCATGGAGATGATGCACGGGTTGGCGCCGCGGGCGGCGACTTCTTTGACATTGCCGCGGATGCTTAGGTTTACGCTTTCCTGTGTTGCCAGAGCGACCACCGGTGTGCCGTTTTCGATCAATGCGATCGTCCCGTGCTTCAGTTCGCCGCCTGCAAAGCCTTCAGCTTGAATATAAGAAATTTCTTTTAGCTTCAGTGCTCCTTCAAGGCCAACGTAAAAATCGATGCCGCGGCCGATAAAGAACGCGTTGCGGGTTGTTGCCAAGTATTCACGGGCAATTGCTTCAATTTCTTCTTTAGAATCACAAAGGACTTCGATTGCATTTGCCGCAATGCCGAGCTCATGAACAAGGTCGAAATCAAGGTCAATGCCGCGGCTCTTGCCAGTTACCTCAGCCAGAATAGCCAGCACAGCTAACTGGGCAGTGTAAGCTTTTGTAGACGCCACCGCGATTTCCGGGCCGGCATGGAGCAGCAATGTGTAGTCTGCTTCACGGGAAAGAGTCGAGCCTGGAACGTTTGTAATCGTTAGAGCTTTGTAGCCCATTTCTTTGATCTCCACAAGGACGGCACGGCTGTCCGCTGTTTCACCGCTCTGTGAGATAAAAATAAACAATGGATTTTCAGATAGAAGCGGGATGTTGTACCCGAACTCGCTGGAAATATGAACTTCTACTGGAATGTTGGCGATTTTTTCAATGAACTGCTTGCCAACAAGACCGGCATGGTAAGACGTTCCGGCAGCGATAATATAGATGCGGTCCGTTTCATTCATTGCATTGATGATCTCTGGATCAATCGTTAATGCACCTTGTTCATTCTGGTACTTTTGCACAATCCTGCGGATCACAAGCGGCTGCTCGTCGATTTCTTTCAACATGTAGTGCGGATATGTGCCTTTTTCAATATCGCTGGCATCAAGCTCAGCTGTGAACGGCACACGTGTCATCACTTCACCGCTTAATGTTTCAATTGTCACTTCGTTCTTTGTGACAATCACGATTTCTTTATCCATTAATTCAACAAATTGATTGGTTACCTGAAGCATCGCCATTGCATCGCTGGCGACGACGTTGAAGCCGTCACCCAATCCGACTAGAAGCGGGCTTTTATTTTTCGCAACATAGATCGTTTCATTGTCCTCTTCATCTAAAAGGGCTAATGCATAAGATCCTTTTAAAAGCGAAAGCGTTTTGCGGAACGCTTCTTTTACAGTTAGCCCATCATTCATGAACAATTCGATGATCTGAACAATCACTTCTGTATCAGTATCGCTTTTTAAAATTACTCCTTGCAAATATTCGCGCTTTAAGATGTCATAGTTTTCGATCACGCCATTGTGGACAAGCGTGAAACGGCTTGACGCGCTTTGGTGCGGGTGGGCATTTACCTGGCTTGGAGCACCATGGGTCGCCCAGCGGGTATGTCCAATCCCTGTATATGCTTGGACACTGTGATCGACAATGCTGCGCAAGTCGGTAATCCGGCCTTTTTCTTTAAAAATGCGGACGCCGTTTTCATTCATGATCGCGATTCCGGCTGAATCATAGCCTCTGTATTCCAGCTTTTCTAAACCGCGTAATAAAATCTCTTTTGAATCATTGTTTCCGATATAACCTACAATTCCACACATTACTTCTGTTCCTCCCTGATTACAAGGGGGCAAGAAGCTGGGAGCATACTTGCCCCCTTATCTCTGTTTTTTTAATGAACTATGAGGTCAGACAAATTTCGTCCTGACCATTCCTTTTATTCGCATTCCCTTCCCTTTGTCCATTAAGTTGCCTTAATGATTTAAAGAAGGAATTTTCGGTTGTGCTAATCAACCGGGAGGCATCCGCCGAAACTTCGATAAACCTCCTCCTCGTCAACTAATCCATGTCCGTTCGGATTAGTCCAGGCGCTTTAAAAATCCGTTTTTCCCCTGACTGCCCACCTTTCTTTTCAAAAATGATTTTTGTTTTCACAAAAACAGGATTATCATACCGCATGGCACGATATCCGTCAACTGAAAACCGAAGGAAAAAAGCGGCAACTCTGAACCCGCTTTATGTTCCTTATAAAAAAATATGCATAAGGGACTTCTTTCGTTCCCTTATGCATATGCTTTGTCTCATTCTTCTTTTAAACCCATTTCTGATCTGACCACTTCTGCGATCCGATCGACATACGCCTGACAAAGCTCTTCTGTCGGTGCTTCTGCCATGACACGTACAAGTGGCTCTGTCCCGGACGGGCGAACGAGGATTCGGCCATCGCCATTCATTTCCGCTTCAACCTGGTCAATGACTTCCTTCACCTTCACATTTTCCGTGACATGGTGCTTGTCCGTGACACGGATATTGACAAGCACTTGCGGGAATTTTTTCATTCCAGCAGCAAGCTCGGAAAGCGGTTTTTGCGTTACCTTCATGATATTCACAAGCTGCAGCCCTGTTAAAAGTCCGTCCCCTGTCGTGTTGTAATCAAGGAAAATAATATGCCCTGATTGTTCACCGCCGAGATTGTAGCCGTTCTTTTTCATTTCCTCGACTACATAACGGTCGCCGACAGCGGTTGGAACGCTCTTGATTCCGAGCGCTTCAAGCCCTTTATAAAACCCTAGATTACTCATGACGGTCGATACAACGGTTCCATGCTTTAAACGTCCTTCTTCTTTCATGTACTTGGCACATATGTACATGATTTGATCACCATCGACGATATTTCCTTTTTCATCAATCGCGATGAGCCGATCGCCGTCTCCATCAAAGGAAAGGCCGATATCTGCTCCCTTTTCTTGCACAAAAGCGGCCAATGCTTCCGGATGAGTTGAGCCGACACCATCGTTAATATTAAGACCGTTCGGAGATGCGCCCATTGTTGACAGGTCCGCATCAAGATCGGCGAATAAATGGGTGGCGAGAGACGATGTCGCTCCGTGCGCACAGTCAAGCGCAATATGAATGCCGGAGAAATCCTCATCAACGGATTGCTTTAAATATTGCAGGTATTTTTGCCCACCTTCGAAATAATCATTCACTTGGCCGAGATCGGCGCCGACCGGGCGGGGAAGCTCATCTTCAGCTAAGTCCATCAACCGCTCAATTTCGTCCTCCTGTTCATCGGAAAGCTTAAATCCATCCGGGCCAAAAAACTTAATGCCATTGTCAGCTACCGGGTTATGCGAGGCAGAAATCATCACTCCAGCCTGGGCTCCCTGGGCTTTCGTCAAGTATGCCACTCCAGGAGTTGAAATCACGCCTAAACGCATGACTTCTGCCCCGATCGATAAAAGCCCTGCTACGAGTGCGCCTTCGAGCATATGGCCGGAAATGCGAGTATCGCGGCCAATCAAGACCTTCGGGCGGCTCTTGTCTTTTGTCAGAACATATCCGCCGAAACGTCCCAATTTAAAAGCAAGCTCCGGTGTCAATTCACTATTTGCAACTCCGCGTACTCCATCCGTACCGAAATATTTACCCATTCAAAAATCTCTCCTTCATTGAATAATTGCGGTTCTTTAAGCTTCCTTTTGAGAAATTGAAACGGTCGCCACAGCTTTGCTCAGCTCCCATTTCACATTATTCGGCCCATTGACCTGGATATTAAGCTGATGCTCTCCTTCACCCAGGTTTGTTGCATCTATAAATAAATTAAAATCTCCGGCGGTTAAGCGTGTAACCGTGTCTCTTGGGCCGGTAACCGTCAAGTTTACTGCGCCCGGTGCCGGATCTGAAAAGGCCAAATTGTATTTCTCGTTCAGACCCTGTGTTTTAATCGGAATATCCGGAAGGGTCTTTCTTTCTTCATTGTTTGCCTGTTGATTTTGCGGGGCGCTTGCCTCTTCCTTAGGAACAGACACCCGGATCGTGGCTTCTACCGTTTCCGGTTCCACACTCGTGATCCCTTCTGAAATAATAACGGGCAAAGTCATCCTTGAATTGCTGCGGACTCCACTGACATCGACTTCAACCCTGACGCTTTCTGTATGACCGAGAACATTCGGGTTGGCAAAGATTCGCGCTTCATTTGCATCAAGGGTAATCGATTGTATCGATACTCCATCAGGGGGTGTTCCCGTTTGTACAATATTAATCGGAACTGTTTTGCTTGCGCTCCGGACTGGCACCGTGACCTCAACAGTCTCCGGTTCAACGATGACATCCAGTTTATTTAGTTCTCGGTCGAGAACCCGGATGCTTGCCTTCTCCGTGATCGTTTCATTGATTGGACCCCTGACATCAATCGTTGCTTTCACAAAGCTGATTCGGTCAATCACGTCCTTGGCCCCGGTGATTTCCACCCGATTCGGCTCGACTGTCGGCTTTTCGGAGATATAACCTTCCTCGAGAAGCGATTGATTGAATTCCGCCTCTACTGGAAATTCCTTCGTAACCCGCTCCTGGACAGACACTTCTGCATACCCTGGCTCAATCGTAACCTCCAGCTTGTCTGAAATATCACGAACAAGCAACTCCACAGATTGGGTGCCAATTTCAGCCTCTGATAAATCGACATACACCTCAAAGTTCCTCAATGTCCTTGTTTGCTGGACGAGTTGTTTTGGGCCTTCAATCGTCACATCTACCGTTTCAGGCACACCTGATACCACCAGATTTTCTGTATCATAATAACTTTTCACAGGAATATCTTCAAGCGTTTCAGTATGGTTTTCCCCTGGAACGTTTACCTCAGATCCGCCTTCATCTTCCGGAGTTGGGACAGAGGAAAACAGCAGAACCGCAAGCACGAGGGCCACCACTTTCATAAACCAATGATTATCCATCAACTTATCGATCATTTTTGTTTTCCCCTCCAGTTCCAGCGCGCTGAAGAAGCTTGTTTTGTCTTATTATTGGATAGTAATCCATTTTCAAGCATTTCACGGAATGCATCGCTTGTTAAATCACGGTGGAGTTCGCCGTTTTTCGTTAACGACACATTTCCGGTTTCTTCTGAAACGACGACGGTGATGCTGTCGGTGACTTCACTGATTCCTAAAGCAGCCCGATGCCGTGTGCCCAATTCCTTTGAAATAAACGGGCTTTCCGATAATGGCAAGTAACAGGCTGCTGCTGCAACATTGTTTCTCTGAATGACCACAGCTCCGTCATGCAGCGGCGTATTCGGGATAAAAATATTGATCAGCAACTCAGAAGAAACTTTGGCATGAAGCGGAATCCCGGTTTCGATATAATCGCCCATGCCGGTTTCTCTTTCAATGGAAATTAACGCGCCGATTCGGCGTTTTGCCATATAATCTGTCGCACGAATAATCGCTTCGACCATTTTTTCCTGCTCTTCCTCTTCGGGTATCCCGCTCTTTGCAAAAATCTTGCCTCTTCCGAGCTGCTCAAGGGCTCTTCTTAACTCGGGCTGAAAGATGATAATAATCGCCAGAAAACCCCATTCAATCACCTGTTGCATCAACCAGCTTAATGTGTTTAAATGCAGGAAATCGCTGATGACCTTCCCAAGAAGAATCACGAAAATTCCATTTAATAATTGAACAGCCTTTGTTCCCCTCACGATATTGATCAGCTTGTAGATCACAAACCATACAACAAGAATATCCAGGGTATTCGCCAGCAGCTCTAAAATCGGTATATCATAAAACGGCATGTAACTTCCCCCATTTATAGAATCAAAAAGCGGTAGCCGCTTATATTCATATGTAACTTTCATATTATAACATAAATCATGGTATGGTTGAATCTGAACAGATATTGGCTTTTAAATGAAACTTTTTCCGCCTCTGAACATTACTTCTTTGGAAACAACAGCTGCATATATAACTTAATCCTATAACGAGATCATTTAGTGCCGGGAAATGAAATCAGCCGCTCTCCTCGAGCGGCCTCTTGTCTTCTCCGTCAAATATATTGACAACTTCTTTTGCTGTTTTTTTAATATGGTACCAAATCCAGTCGAACATTTCGTTTACTTCTTTAATTTCCCCCGTGACTTGCCCGGCAGATGCGAGATAATTTTCGCCGTTAATCACGGTGACATTTCCTTTTACTTCGCCTTCAATTTTCAGATTGCCATTCTTGACAGTAACATCGCCTTCAACGACTTCTCCCTTGGGGACAATCACCGTATTATTTTCGACGATTAAGTTTGGCTGTTTCGAAACAGAAAATTGCTGATCCTCCTCATTCCATGCAGAAAAGAGACTGCCCATCATCAGGACAAGAAAGAGCGAGGCAGCAGTCAAAAAAGGATGGTGGCGGAACCAGCGCTGAATTCCTATTTTGCGGTTTTCTTTCGGAAGTCTGCTCATGACATCGGCAGTGAAGTTTAACGGTGCTTGAATATGTGAAGTGCTCTGCACTAAAGCAATCGCTTTTTTTAGTTCATGAAAGTGTGTCTGGCAATCCGGGCAATCCTGGAGATGCTTTCGCAACTCCTGTTCATGTTCGGCTGAGATCTCATCATCTAAATATTCATGCATGTATTCAACTATTTCTTCAGGACATTTCAAAGTTCTCACCCTTTCGTTAAACATGGCGCAATTGCTTTCGCAACGCTTCGCGCCCCCTATGGATTCTCGTTTTCACCGTTCCGAGCGGCAGATCCAAAATCTCGCTGATCTCATTCAGCGATAGTTCTTCTATATATTTTAGAACGATAACAGAACGGTATTTTTCCGGCAGTTTTGAAATCTCTCCCTGAATCGTTTCCTGAAGCTCCATACTTTCCAGGTCATCTTCAGGCAAGCTTGTATCGGCAGCAATTTGCGAATACATATTTAACCCGTCAGTACCCGCTACTTCTGCATCCAAATAGTAATCCGGCTTTTTCTTGCGAATCCGGTCAATACACAAGTTCGTGGCAATCCGATAGAGCCAGGTTGAAAATTTCCGGTCTATTTTAAACGTACTAATATTAACATATGCCCGGATAAACGCTTCCTGTGCAATGTCTTCCGCTTCATGCCGATTCCCGAGCATCCGGAAACAAAGCTGGAATACCTTGTCCTTGTAGAGTTCAACAATTTCCCCAAAGGCATTTTGATCCCCTTTTAAAACTTGATAGATCCTGTTTTTTACAATTGTCTCCATGATCTTTTACCTCCGCTCCAATGCGGCTATACGATATTACGGATCGATAGCGGAAAAGGTTTCATATTTTCACGCAATTTATCACTCCTTAATATTAACAAAAATTTACCATGATGTTTAAAAAATTTCTTTTTGGGTATAACAGAAGCAAGTATTTTATTTACTGAAAAGAGAGGTTTTCGTATTCATGTGTCCCCATACGCTTCTAAGAGATATCGAATTCTGCAGGAAAGAGATGGTCGAGCTTGCTGCCCATTCTTCACTCTCAAATCAAAAAGTGCTGGAAGTGAGCACTAAATTGGATCGCCTATTAAATCGTTATCACATATTAACAGCGAAAAAGTAAAAAAGCAGGGCTTAAGCTCCTGCTTTTCTTATATTAAAGCAATTTTTCACCAAATAACGATCCCATTAAGGCAACAGCGACTGTTGCGGTTTTATTTTTTTCATCAAGAATTGGATTTACTTCTACAAATTCAGCCGAGGTGATGATTTTGGCTTCCTCAAGCATCTCCATGGCAAGATGGCTTTCCCGGTAGCTGATTCCACCAATAACCGGTGTCCCGACTCCCGGGGCATCCGCCGGGTCAAGCCCGTCCAAATCGAGTGATAGATGAACACCGTCGGTCCGGTCTTTTAAATAGGAGATTGTTTCCTCCATGATCCTTGTCATGCCGAGGCGGTCAATTTCATGCATCGTAAAAGCTTTTATACCTTTTTCCTTTATAAGGTCCCTTTCACCTTCATCAAGCGATCTTGCACCAATAATCACAACATTCTCCGGCTTGACTTTGGGGCTGTAGCCGCCGATTTTCGTTAACATTTCATGCCCGATTCCAAGGCTGACAGCGAGCGGCATGCCATGGATATTTCCGGATGGCGAAGTTTCTGCGGTATTTAAATCACCATGGGCATCATACCAGATCACGCCAAGATTCTCGTAATGCCTGGAGACACCCGCAAGCGTCCCGATGGCGATACTATGGTCTCCGCCAAGCACAAGCGGAAAGGATCCCGACTCAATAACTTTATCGACCTCAGCAGCAAGTTTTTCATTTTTTTCAGCTACTAATTCCAGGTTCCTTAAATTCGTATCGTGCCTGATCACTACTTCCGGCCTGCCGATTGGAATATCACCTAAATCATCAACTTCAATATTTAAATTTTTGAGCTTTTCATTGACCCCCGCATACCGCATCGCACTGGGACCCATGTCGACTCCACGCCTCATTTGCCCTAAATCCATCGGCATGCCGATGATCGAAATTTTATTCATGCCCTTGGCCTCCTGCTTCTCCATTTTTTACTCTATTTTAACCGCTTTCATAAAAATGACTCAACCCGACAACATTGTGTATATATATGCGTCCGGGGACCGCTCTCGAAGTATCGGCATTGCCGCAAGCAAAATCTGTTAAAATGGTAATAAAAAAATGTTGTAATGGGGTGGGTTCATGCAAAAAAGAAAAATGATCATTGTCCATAATATTGATAACCAATACCGCGAGGAAATCATGAAGCTGGTTCCTGATTGGGAAGTCTTGATAGGAAAGGATTCTTCCGTTTGGCGGGACCACTTGAATGAAGTTGAAGTGATCGTTGGCTGGAAAAAAGAATTAACGGAGCATGTCCTGCATGAAAGCACAAAGCTGCGCTGGCTGCAGACGTGGAGTGCAGGCGTAAATTCGTTGCCATTAAAAAAGCTGGAATCCCGAAATGTTGTTGTAACGAGCGCCAACGGGGTGCACGCCTTTCCGATTTCGGAAACCATTTTTGCCTTAATGCTTGGACTGACAAGAAAGATTCACACTTATGTCCGAAATCAGCTGACGAAAACATGGCACCACTCCGGGTTAAGCCTTGAAATGCACGAGAAGACTGTTGGCATTATCGGTGTAGGCGCAATCGGCAAGGAAACAGCCAAAATTGCCAGGGCGTTTGGCATGAAGGTACTCGGCGTCCGGCATTCAGGGAAAGATGATGATTATGTGGATGAAATGTACACACCCCATGAATTAAATTCGGTTCTTCCAAGCTGTGATTATGTCGTCGTCACATTGCCGCTTACAAGCGAAACCCATCATTTATTTGGAGCAGAACAATTTAAAAATATGAAGCCGTCTGCCTTTTTTATTAATATTGGCCGTGGTGAAATTGTCGATGAACAAGCACTTGTTCAAGCACTGCAAACGGGTGAAATCGCCGGTGCCGGCCTCGACGTGTTTGAGACCGAACCGCTCGGTACCGACAGTCCACTATGGGAGATGGAAAACGTGATTATCACCCCGCACACTTCCGGATCAACTGAACACTATACAAAGCGGGTAATCGAAGATATTTTCATTCCAAATTTAAAAAGCTATCTAAAAGGTGAAAAACCAGCGATCAATCAAGTTGATTTTTCAAAAGGATATTAACTAGGCAATGATCATGAATGTCTATTTTTTCGGCTAAAGTTTTACAACCATACCAGCAAACCTAACATCAAAATAATCAATAAAAGAGAACCAATGGCGATGAATGACATCCTTTTTAAAACGTGATTTTCCTGCGATTGAATGTCGCATAAGGTTACTCCAAGCAACACGCGGGACGGGCTCGCCATTGTGGTATGCGATGAACTCGCATTTTGTGCGTATGCCAATAGGTTTGGGTCTAACCCCGTTCTTGTTGCAGTTTCGACTTGCAGATTGATAAACATCGCATTGGAGCCTGTATTACTTCCGGTTAGAAAACCGCCTAAACCACCGATCAACGGAGAAATCATGATAAATCCTGCACCGAAAACAGTTCCGGCTGCGCTTGCCAAAAGCGATGTCATGCCTGCTTCTGCCATCACCTCAGCCATCGAAACAAAAGCAGTTGTAGCTATTGTAAAAGGAATCCATTGTTTCAACGTAGCCTTTATCGAGTTCCATAAAGTTGAAGCTGTTATGTTAAAAATGCACACCGTACACACACAGGTGATCAAAAGCCAGAAACCGGGCGAATACAATAAAGGTAAACTAAAAGAATAGTTACGGAGCTCGACTACAAGATGCGAATGGAGAAACTCCTTTATTCCGGGAATTAGCCGCGAAATAAATATGAAGACCGTCAGAATGATGTATGGACTGATCATTTTTAATAGATTATCCCCTGAATGCTTGAGAGTATCGGGCTCTGACATTGAGGCTGTTGTTTTTGGATTAGCGGTTAGTTTTACGATCATAAAGCCAGCCATTGCTGTCATTAAAGAGCTAAGGACACCTGCCAGTTCCACACTAATATAAAGGTTACATAGCAACGCCGAAGCCGAAAAAATGAACGATAGCAGTAACGCTTCTTTCCACTTTGCCTTAATTCCTTTCCGGCCACCAGCTATGCAGACTGCCATCATGATCAGGTAAATAAAAACCGGGATGCTGATCACCGCGCTCCCAGTTCCTAATCGTTGCAAGGAAACATCCCCCAGATTGGCGCCGATAACGGTACCTGTCGCTAAAGCTCCCCACGGAACGGCAAGCAGGCTGATGAGCCCAAGCATCGCGGCATTAAATCGATTAAATCCTAAAGCAATTAAAATGGGGGCGACTACCATAAACGCAATTCCAAATCCGCTTGCAGATTCGATCAATGGTGAAAAACCGGCAACCAAAATCAGCATCTGCATAATCGGATCATTGGTAGCTTTAGATATAAAGGATGCAATAGCAGTGATCGTCCCTGCATGATTCATTAAGTGAAAAAGAAGGATACCAAAAAATAAAACGTACGCAGCTATAAAGGAAATTAGAAACCCTTTTACAGATGAGTGCAAAATGCCGAAAGGTGTAAGCTGAAACTCCGGCAATAACGTAATGAATACTGCCAATATATACGCAATCACACCAGCGCGAAGCGAGGATAGTTTAAAAGTAAATAATGAAACCAAAATTGCAACAATCGGTAAAAGAGCCACGAGCACTCCCATTTTAGAATCCCCTCTGCCTGAAATAATATTTATAATTCCACTATAGTGAATTAATTTCCATAATAATTGTATGGTATGATATAGTCAAGAAAAAAGTTTACTATAGTGTATTTGCTAAAGGCGGGATTGAGAATGCAGTTCGGATATAATGTGAAGAAAATGCGTAAAGAAAAGAATCTTACTTTAGATGAGCTCTCGAACCGAAGTAATGTCAGCAGATCAATGTTATCGCAAATAGAGCGCGAAGAAAAAAACCCGACCATCCAGGTTGCAGCCCAAATCGCCAAAGGATTGGATGTCACTCTTTCTCAGCTTCTGGGCGAGCACAAACAACAACAAATCGTCGTTATGCGTAAAGATGAGAGGCTGGTTTATACAGACAGGAATTCGGGATTTGAACGCCATCTCTTATCTCCCTCATTTATGACAGAAGGATTAGAGTTCATTTTAAATATTGTGCCTCCGCGTAAGGAATCAGGTACTTTCCCACCGCATAAAGACGGGGTTAAGGAGTATATCTATGTAGCACAAGGGAAATTAAAGATTGATTTGGGAAATGGCGAGGAAGTCCATATTTTAGATGAGGGCGATTCATTATTTTTTGAAGCAAATACCGAACATCGTTTTATCAATTTGAGCAATCAGGAATGCCACTATTATTTAGTGATCGACTCGCATAAGGTGAAATACTAATACTGTATGTGGAACATTTTATTAGATAGAAAAAAGGGATCCTGTAATGCTAACAGGATCCCTTACTTTCATTTGATGAGCCATGAAGGACTCGAACCTTCGACCCTCTGATTAAAAGTCAGATGCTCTACCGACTGAGCTAATGGCTCTTTGGCTGGGCTAGCTGGATTCGAACCAGCGCATGACGGAGTCAAAGTCCGTTGCCTTACCGCTTGGCTATAGCCCAATAATTTTTTAACCAGGTATACCTTAAAGGTACCGTTTAAAGTATTACAAAATAAAAAGGACAGTTTTGGATTGTCCATTTTTTTATATGCTTTAAGTTGAAATGGTGGAGGGGGACGGATTCGAACCGCCGAACCCTGAGGGAGCGGATTTACAGTCCGCCGCGTTTAGCCACTTCGCTACCCCTCCACTTGTTTTTAAAAAAATGAAATAAAAAATGGTGCCGGCAAGAGGACTTGAACCCCCAACCTACTGATTACAAGTCAGTTGCTCTACCAATTGAGCTACACCGGCATAATAATAGTTATTTAATTGTTTAACAATAGCTTATCATGACAGGCTGTCATAAGCTGAAGACCATATGGTGGAGGATGACGGGATCGAACCGCCGACCCTCTGCTTGTAAGGCAGATGCTCTCCCAGCTGAGCTAATCCTCCGCTATAACAATGGTGACCCGTACGGGATTCGAACCCGTGTTACCGCCGTGAAAGGGCGGTGTCTTAACCGCTTGACCAACGGGCCCTTTTTTATATCTATGTATTATGCCAATTTACTAGAGAGCTTCCAAGCGGGCTCGAACCGCTGACCTCTTCCTTACCATGGAAGTGCTCTACCTACTGAGCTATGGAAGCATTTTTCCTCAAAGCTCACTCATAAGACAATAGTCATTATGAAAATGGCTCCGCAGGCAGGATTCGAACCTGCGACCGTTCGGTTAACAGCCGAATGCTCTACCACTGAGCTACTGCGGAATACTAATAATCAACCCTAAACTTAATTTTGCTTCGAATGTCCCCATCTCAGTAAGCTTATGCAAGTAGCAGCTCGATGGGTACAACTCGCAGTTAAATCAAGTAGCTTTGCTCGTTGCTCTACCACTGAGCTACTGCGGAATAATATCAATGATGATAAAAATAATCGCCCGGCGGCGTCCTACTCTCACAGGGGGAAACCCCCAACTACCATCGGCGCTGAGAAGCTTAACTTCCGTGTTCGGGATGG
>NZ_PGUZ01000063.1 GCF_002860165.1 Bacillus sp. V3-13
GACCCGTGGCTTTGCGTCTCCAACTTTCGTCGGATTTGCCTTTATCATTGGTTAATATTGTTGAATTATGTAACTTTTTTCCTGATCATATATTACTATTTTAAGTAAAACATTTCAATATTTTTCTATTAAAATTAAATATTCCCTTGTAGAACAAGTTTCTGTAGAGCCTGCAATCCATTTTAATTAGACCTTGAAAAAGATAAACATTTCCCTATCAGGCTTCACAGTATTGATCTTTACCTGAAAGAAAAGAGAAAATAAACTCTTAAAATTTTCGGCAAAAACATCAAGGACTGTTATCAGAGAAAAGGTAAATATTTAAGTTTTTCTAAGCCATTCATCCTAATTATTTCAATTTCGGACTTGAAATAATAGACTATTAGTTCTATAATGCTAGGAAGAAAATAGAAATAAAGGTTGACCGCTTGAAAAGGCGGAATAGAAAACCAAATTTTAAATTCACGGTTTTATATAAGAACAGTCTGGTATTCCATTTAATCCTGATGGAGTGCTTGTTTTGTGTTTAAGGGAATGGAGGAATACAGGGTGAGCCTTACTAAAATGTCACGGAAAGAAAGAATAGCAGGCTGGGGGATTGTTGCAGCCACTTTCTTTTGTTCCGGTTTGCTTTCTTTACCCGTCTACTATGAATATAGCGCGATTGGCGATATTGTCCCTGTTGAGGACATTGGGGTCGATGGCAGTGTTTATTTTACATATGTGGAAGGCGGCTACACAGAAAACCTGGCAGATAAGCTGCTTGTTGCCAAAACTGCTGACCATGCCGAATTTATTCCGGTTGATCGGAACGTTATCGAGATGAACAATTTCTACATGGAGATGGATCAAGTTTATAAAGAAGAAACGATTCAAAATGCAGTTGACAGTGCCAGCGGCGGTGCCGGGGAAGCAGCGGATGATTTAGAAGCGGAGCTGAACGAGATCGTCACCAAAACGGAGGAATATTACGGAGAGTCGTTCGGGCTCATGCTGGCATTAGGCTTGACAGAGCAATGGCACGGTCTGGATTTTTCAAAGGGGGGCAAATATAAGATAGCAGGGACTGGCACGCTCGAAGCTGACAACACGGTTGGGTCGATCGGGTACGTCAAAGCCAAGCTGTTCACAGCCGAGCTGAATAACGTCGATTATTTCTTTGTTCCGAAGGATAAGGACCGCTTTGAGTATGAAGGGCTCAGCAATGAAGAAGAAGCGAAAAAACTGGACGCGGAAGAAAACTTCCCGTTTGAAATCGTGTATGTCGATACATTGGATGATGCCTTGAAGTTTTTAGAGACGCTGCAGTAAGGGGGAAAAAGGTTGCTTGAATTACGTTCGAACCGCCTGAGTAATTTATTGGTTTTTTTGCTGCGGGCAAATGCAATCATGGCGGGAATTTATGCCGTTAGCCAGATTATCTTTCTAATTAATGAACATTTTTATATGGACTATGTATACTCGATTGGTTCATTTACATATGCTTTCTATTTGATGCTTTTTTTTGTCATAGCGGTTCTATTTTTTATATGGATTTATCGGGTCCATCAGGATTTGAGACAGCTTGATTTCGCCTATCCACTGGCCCCAAAGGACGCTGCCATGATTATGATCCCGCCGCTTTCCATTGCGGGGCTAGCCTACACTTATATAAAGGTGGCAAGATTTTTTAAAAAGTATGAGATCCTCACCGGAAAAGCGGGCCGCAAATTACTTTGGCTTACTGGTTCTATTTACGGTTTAATTGCGGCAAATTTGATAATCAGATTTTATGAGGATAATATTTCTTTTGCGATTAGCGGCCTGTTAATGATTTTGTCATGCTCGGTTTATTTAATTGTAACGAGGGTCGTGCAAAAAGGAATTATCGTGCTTGCCAGCAATGAGGAGGAACTGGCGCGGATAAAGAGATTAGAAGCAGAAGCAGCCGCTGCTTTGGAGCCTGCAGCTGAGCAGTCAACAGCGCGAGTTGATACTGGTGAAGAATTGGATGTCAAAGAAGGGCCCGTGGAGGAGCAATCCATTCAGGTTGTAAAATATCCGTTCTTAAAATATTGGTAAAGCCAAGGCTCACCATTCGGCAGCTTACTTCTGGCGAACAAAAATCACGTGTGTTACCGATCGCGATGTTGAATGGAATTATTACACTTTTCACTTCGCTTATCTCTTCCGAATACCCTGGTCCATGGTCTTGGTTCCCTACATTGATGATGATCGTGCTGCTGGGTGCTTTGGCGGGTATAGCTTTGCTCTATATTTATGGATTTTTATTTTTTATTGCCGGAAAACCGATTAAAGGAAAAGCTTCACAAAAAGAAATTCGCACGGCTTACGCCTGGATGAACATTCCAAGTTTTTGGGCGTTTTTTGCATGGCTGCCAGCTATCGCTTTTTTCCCTGAGCAACTGTTCACTGGCCAATTGCTTACACAGGAAAGCAATATCTTCCTTACGCTCATTTTGTTGTGTGCAAGTCTTTTTTATTCTGTTGGACTATGCTGGTCGATTGTGCTGTTAATGATTGGCTTGAGCGAAGTGCAGCGCTTTTCTATCTGGAAGGCAATTTTGAATATCTTGATCGCTGCTATTCCGTTCATTTTGATTGGGATTATAACTGCTGTTTCAAGTGTCGGCGAAGATGTTGGTTCTAACGGGGAAGATATTTATTTTGAAGAGGAAGAAGCTGGACTCAACAGCGAAGGCATTGGTTTGTATGAAGAAGAAGATCTGGTCCGTCTTCCTTACGGTTATCTTGCTTATAATAAAATTGACTATTTGGGTAGTTCGGACTTAGTATCAGTCGATTTGGCAAGAACTTATATCAGTGATGCCCATAATTGGATCTCACCTTTTGGGTATGGGTGGTATTTTAGTTACTATCATTACCTGGAGCAACAGGATGAACAAAGTATTGGGGAAATCCGGGGTGATTATTATTTATATGTTTATGAGCTTCAAAACCAATCCCTGGCAAGCAAAGAAGAATATATACTGCCAGCTTCTCCTGATTACAAGCTAACCAAGCTGGCCGAAAATGCGTACAGGATCGACCTTCCATCCGGATTCCAGTATACTTTTAACGGCTTCAAATCAGAAACTGATCCTGACGGCGGCCGGCTGATGTCTATTCATCATCAGCAGGGAAGCGCAGTATCCTTGGAGTATGACGACAAAGGCAGGCTGACACGTGCGGCGAAACAGGATGGAACCTTTGCCGAATTTCATTATACCGGGGAATTGATTACTTCGGTTGTCGATGAAACGGGAAATGAAATTCGCTACGAATATTTGAATAATGAGCTGCGAACCGTGCGTTATCCTGACGGTGCCAGCGAGACCTATGAATATGATGCTTTTCATCGGCTGAAGGTCGTGCACGCGGTTGATGGGACAACTTACGAATACTCTTACGAAAAGACCCGCAACCGTGTTGCCGGGATCAAGAGAAATGGCCACCATTTGTTCAGTTATAAGTATTTAGAAAATGAAGTTGTCCAGTATGATGCCCAAGATAGGAAAACCCGCTATATTTATGACGATAACAAAAATCTTATCAAAACAATTGATCATAACGGGCGGGAAATTACCAATTAAGCAGTTAAAAAGCACCCTCCTTGATTTTTAAAGAGGGTGCTTTTGATTTGTGAAAATCAATTTCTTATCCAGGTCAAGCAGATGTGCTATATCGAGGGACTCTTATATCAGGAAGCTGGTGTTTGTTCATTTACATAATAGTTTTGTACGCCCGGCAACAAGGTAAGGATTTGAATAGCCAGCCCAACAGCCATATAGACTAAATGAACGGTATGAACATCATTTATAAAGTAAACCTGCAGCGTAATCCAAATTATCAATGCGAACCCGATATATAACGAATATGTCCAGGACCAATGTTTTTCAGCAAACACATTAAGCTTGTTGGCTGCCTTCCATTGCCACTTTTTCATCAGTGCAACAGCCAGGATTAATGGAACAACCCCAAACAAAGAAAGTAGAATGATGCCGGGAACGAGATAATCATTAAACGGAGATTGTTTAAGCAATGAGATCGGCATCTTTAACAAATTGCCGCTCGTATCAATGATGAGAGAAAAACCTCCAAATACAGCACCAACGCCCAAAAGCATATGAACAATAACAAGAAGTTTGCTTGCAATAGGACTGCTTCTAAAAAATTCACCCATGTTATGCCACCTTTCCACATTTTTTTACGATCATTGCATGGAAAGACTTCGGGGAATGATTACTGCAATCCTTTCTATTGACATAAAGGTTCACGATAAGGACAACAATTTAACAAATAATAGGATTCCGGCATTAAAAGTTTCTGTGATTCAAGGATTAAGCTGTGCACCTGGACATCGAAACAGTACAGAAATTTTATGTTTTTTTGCTTAAAACTTGTTAAAAAAACTCTTTTTGCGTATTTTTCGGGAGAACACTAACAAATTTGGTCGAATAATTTAGTTTTAATCAAATAACTTACAATTAAAACCATAAATTTACATAAAATTACTTTTTAGAGTATTTAGGCAGAGGAATTAAGCGAAAAATGAGAGGAATTAAGCGAAAAGCCCGGTGATTTAAGCGAAAAAATCAAGAATCAAGCGAAACTCAGCTTTATTTAAGCGATACCATTATATGTAAGGCTAAGAACCTATTTAAGTTCACTTTTGAAACTGGTTTTATACTACTTACGAAGCTGATTTATCATTTTAGGCGAGAAGACTCCGACTTCAGTTTAGTGCAAGGCGAAGCCCAAAAATAAGTGGGAGATGAATCGCCTTTTTACGTATACGAACGCATGTTTGCATAGTATAATATTCCTATACGTTGTTCTTTGAAAACTGAAGATATGAGGTTCTAGCAGGAAAAACGTCTGCTAGGTAAAATCTTCAACGTTCTAATCGCACCACACGTACCGAAGTTGCGAAAACCAAGCTAAAACAGGTCGAGTGGCGAGTCAACGTACAGAATTCTAAAGCAATCACCGTAGGAACTACGGGTAGAGCATGCTAAAAAACTGAAGGATACTTTGGTGTTCGCAGGAATCCCCCACTTCAAATTTTCGTTAGAAAATTAAGTGGTGGGGTTCAAATGGGCTTGATGGTATCTGTTATGATCAGCCATATGCCATATCCCCCAACGGATAGTCGCTTTTTTGTCATGTTTTCTCCCTTAAACATTAATTTAACATAATCAAGGCTCTTCCGAAAACTTCGTATGCCAATAAATTTATATATTCGACTCGGACCAATCGTTTAAAAACAGAGGGGCTGAACCTTGTCCGGTTTCAGCCCCCCTTGTGGTTTTATTTTTCTTCTTCTGCTGGTTCTTCTTCGGTACCTGTTTCAGCCTCTTCTTCAGTACCTTCCTCGGCACCTTCTTCAGTGCCTTCTTCAGTATTTGTATTTTCTTCAGTTTCTGTTCCTTCTGTGTCAGATTCTTCGTTGCTGCATCCTGTGGCAATACCTACTAACATGAAAGATGCCATTAACACTAATAACCATTGTTTAAGATTTTTCATAGTTTTTTTGCCTCCTTCGAATGTTGCAATTTGAATTACAAGATTTATCATAAAAGGATTTGATGGAAATTAAAATATGTTTTCAGCACTCTTAACCAATGTTAACGATTTCTTAAAATGCGCTTAACGATTTTATAAAAAAATTTAGAAAATTCAAGACCTTCGTCCCGTTTAAAATTCTGAAGAGGGGCGAACAAACTACAAAGTAAGCTGGATAAGTTTTTTGGTAATTCCCATTTCGATTTCTTTAATCAACAGTTGAAATATGAATTATAAGAAAAAAATATTGACATTATGTAAAGCACTCTTGACATTCAGATGAATGTAAAGATTTTTACTCCAATCAAAACTGAAGGCCAAACAGCGAAAAGAGAGTATCAAGCTGATACTCCCAGGCTGTCGAGAAACTCTCGACAGCCATTGTTTTTTTCTCATACTTCATCTATTCACCGCGTTAATGTGGTATAATTTATATATCCTATATTGGCTGGTGATCCCTATGTTCAATTCTCGTGACCACACACAAAACGAAGTAGAATTTGTTCTCTTGGATGATCTTGTTCCTGCTAATCATCTACTCCGAAAAATCGATACCTACATAGATTTCTCTTTTATCTTAGAGAAGGTACGCCCTTACTATTCCGAGGATAAAGGCCGACCGTCTTTAGATCCACTTATTCTTTTTAAAATGATGTTTATCGGTTATTTATATGGGATTCGTTCGGAAAGGCAGCTGGAACGTGAAATTCAGGTCAACTTTGCCTTACCGATGGTTTTTGGGCCTCAGAATATCGGATCCTGTTCCTCATCATTCCACTATTAGCTGGAATCGCTGTAACAGATTTAAAGACACGACTGTGTTTCAAGACATTTTTGATGAGATCGTCCTCTTAGCCATCGAACATAATATGGTTGGAGGCCGAGTTCTGTTTTCTGATTCTACTCATTTAAAGGCCAATGCAAATAAACATAAATATACAAGGGAAACAGTTGAAGTCGAGACTCATGAGTATATAGAAGAACTCAATAAGGCCATTGAGGAAGACCGGGTGGCCCATGGAAAAAAGCCATTGAAGCAAAAGGAAGAGGTGAAAGAGACCAAGGAAATTAGAAAAAGTACGACAGATCCGGAGTGCGGATTTATGTCCCGTGAAAATAAACAGGAGATGTTCTGTTACCTGGATCATCGAACAACGGACATGAAATTCAACATCATTACGGATGCTTATGTTACAGCTGGCAATGTTCATGATTCCGTTCCATATCTAGCCCGTCTGGACCGACAGGTCGCAAGATTTCAATTCAAAGTAGAAGCAGTTGCCCTGGACTCGGGGTATTTAACCAATCCTATTTGTAAAGGGTTAAGCGATCGAAACATCTTTGGTGTCATTGCATATAGGAGATATGCCCCGGTTAAAGGGCTTTTTCCTAAATGGAAGTTTACCTATGACCATGCGAAGACTGTTATATTTGCCCGAACGGGCAACAATTGAATTATCGTACTACAACGCGGGAAGGCTATCGTGAATATAAATCGGATCCGAAACAATGTAAGGGATGTCCATTGTTGGACCAATGTACAAAATCGAAAAATAATACAAAGGTGGTGACCCGTTATATTTGGGAGGAGTCCAAGAAGAAAGTAAGGCTCAACCGGCTTTCTAATTCAGGAAAGATCCTGTATAAATTCAGAAAAGAAAAAGTAGAGCGAAGCTTCGCAGATTCAAAAGAACTGCATGGGCTTCGCTATTGTCGGTTGCGCGGCAAGCAAAAAGTGAGTGAACAAGTGTTACTCACGGCTGCCTGCCAGAATATCAAGAAGATTGCCACCCACCTATCGCGCATTGGATAGGTGGATGGAAGGATTTTTTCATGTTGCAGATAATCTGAGATGCGGATAAATTGCCATAAATAAAAAAAGATTGTAGAGAAAAATGGACTTTCTCTACAATCTGACAGACCCTGTAAGGTCTGTTTTTTTACTATTAAAATGCCTTATTTTACTTGAAAAAGTTTGTCGGACATGTTTTCCCTTAGCTGCCGATATTGATAAACATTAAACCCTTTTGTAATGTATTACAGAAGGGTATTTATTAGAATAATATAGGGGTCTATAAGATGAAAAAAGACCTGGGTCTATAGACTTATAATAACCATTATTTTCTTTATTTTAGTTAAAAATGTAACAAAAAATAGACACATATTACCAAGGAATTTTCATGGAAAATTAAGAATATAAATAGTAATTATTCAAAAGGGTGGTGTTCTATAAAGAAAAAAGTGCATGTTTGACAAAAAAATCGTAACGAGGAGGATAATCTAATGTGTTAACTCAAAGTTAATTCATTAAGTTCTGTTATTATTTTCTGAAAATTGAATATACTAAATTGTAGGGGTGGAATAGTAGTGAAATTAGCAAAATTAGGAGTAATGTTTCTTGTATTAATGATGAGTTTTATTTTTAATGTAACTGACGAAGCTGAGGCTGCTTGTGTTCCATCTCAAACACTCGATAATGATCATGGAGCTATCAATAGTAGTTATAATTGGTATTATGGAAATTGGGCGTATGGGAGTTATCATGGGGATTTTAATGGTGACCATCGTATTTCCGCATCTGGCAGCAATGGAACAACTTATGCTTGGAGATTTAGTTATTGTGACGGTATTTCAAGAGCATTTTCTGTTTATTTGAATCATCCTAATTTCACAGATCCGTATGCCGACTATTTTGTTGGAAAACAAAATTATTCTGGACAGGTTGATATTGTGCACCAAGATATGAACCAGCGTACAGCTGCAGGAGGATGGAACAGGTTAGAGTATACTACTGCTGGTTCCGATAGTCTAACAGATTTATACATTGTTAAATCAAGCTCAGGCGCAAGCGCTGGTGCTGATGGGGCAAAGGTTTATCATAATTACTAAATTATTTAATAATAAGGGTGGATGAATGAATGAATAAAAAATTGGTTGTTTTGTCACTATCCCTCGGAATATTCGGAGTGGGCAGTACCGCATTTCTAGGAAATCAATATTCCCAAGCTAAAGCAGAACTACAAACAGGAACTACAATTGAAGAAAATAAAAATGTGAGTAAAGAAGATATTCATTACAAGATGTTAAACTCTATAGATTTTTTTGATAAAGCAAAAGGAAATTTTGTTTACGGTAGTGTAACTGCGGATTTTCATATCGATGTGGAATATCAAGTTAAATTAAAAGATGGAGCCGCTTCTTATTACAAAGCTAAGGATAAAAACGGCATAGTAACGCAGTCTGCTGCGGATGGAGCTGTATTGACACAACTAGATGATAAAGATAAAACCTATGTATCCTTTAACATTCCTAAAGTTAAAGAAAATCCTAATAAAAAGAGCGTTGAATCCAGGTATGGAAAAACTCAAGATGGTAAGAACGAATATAGCCTTAGATATGACCCTAGCCATATGGGAGTAGCATCAAACTCATTATTCTCCCAAAATATGGCCTTAGGATTTTTAGAAGATTACACGAAATGGAGCATAAAAGGTGAGGAAAAATATCTTTCACTGGATTCAGTAGTAATTGAAGGGACCTTGAACGATTATTATAAGGAGAAACATCAAGCATCTACGTTTAAATTCTGGGTACACAAAGATACAGGTATTTTGTTAAAAATGGAAGAATATAATGAAAAAGGTGAGGTAGTAGAGTATTTAATAACGGAATCCATTAAGTTAAATGAAACTATTGATGAAGGAAAATTCAAGATGAAAGCTCCGAAAGAATATAAGAATAAATTAGCTGACATTTAATATTCTAAATAGCTATTCCAGAATGATTTCCCAGATTGTATATAGTGGTCTTCTGAAAGGCCCCTAACAAAGTGTAGAAGCTGAAGAAAATAAATTATTTCTTCAGTTCAGATTGTCTAAAAAAGGCCTTAACGTCTCGGTCCGTTAAATCTTCGAGGCGCTTGTTCATTTTGCCTAATAAGATTTTGTATAGTGGATATCCTGGTCTGAACCGTATGGATTCTCATAAGATGCATAATTCTCTTCAATGGCTTTTATTATATAACCAGCTGGGTTATTTGCTTGTAATAAGTTAATCTCACTCATCACATAATAAAGATTCGCTTCTAAGTAGTTAGGATCAAACCTCTCAATGAGTTCGACTGCTTTTTTGCGCTTAACACCATAACGCACAAGTTTATGCAATATGTCCTGTAAATCGGTGGTCGTAGAATCAATATCGAGCTGTTCTTTTTTATTCTTCTCATTCTCATTTATGTAAAAGATAAAAGAGTCAATTCTTCTTCCCGATTTTTTATGGACTTTCATAATCAAAAATAATGTCGGTTTTTTCTTCTAGTTCCTTTTTGGCTTTATCAAGCACGGATTCCCTAAAGTGTTTCATTAGCTTGTATTTATCATCCGGAATATTTAATAATCTTCGAATCTCATCCACTTTAAAGATACGTGATGTTTTCCATCTTCGTTCACCAACAATTACAGGCTGGAGTCTCCACTCATATTCTTTGAGTAACTCATAGATCCTCCAGGAATACTCGCTCTTCAGTTTTAGAACATTCATCAATCGGTACTTTGTATATGATTTCAGGCTTAGTAAGTATTGTGCCAAATCATCTGAAAGTTTGATACGAATTTGGCCCTCTCCGCGGATGTAGGTGGCTCGTTGCACCCATGTGATCTTATCTATTATTTTATTGTTTCCAGTACCACTTTCTATGATAAGCTGTTTGGATTGTAAACCGTCAACAGCTTTCTCGACTCGTTCAGAGTATCAAGCTGATACTCCCTTTTTTTCTAATCAAGAAATATTTAAGTCAATATAGGGAATATCATTTTCGATTTTCCCCCTCATTCTCGCCAATGCTTTTTTCACATTTACATTGCTTTCGTCAATCTTTAAGAACTTGGATAGATAAACAAACGAATACACCTGGCGGTAATTTAAAAAGAGTTGAAGCCTCAACAACCAGTTTTTACCAAGACTATTTTCTTCATTATAACCTTTCATAAATGCATCCAAAAAATTGAGGGCAAATGTTTCTCTTCTTTCTTGTTCAGTCTCTGGAATAGCCTGAATGGCATGATATAACGAGATTGCAATATCGTAAACGAACCAGTTATATTCGCAATCGCCGAAATCAAAGAGAATAATCTCATTACCATTTATATAGAAGTTTTTCTGATGGAGGTCATGATGGATTAATCCATATGAATTCTTATCCTTTGGCAATTGTTTTAATTTATTGATAAAATTGATCCATTTTTCATAAACATGTTCTCCTGCCGAATCTGGATATTCGGTAAAAACTTTTCCTTCATTCCATTCTGGATGTTTGATTGCTGGATCCAGGGGTTCATAGGTTTTAGCCAGAGCATGCATTTTCCCCATTGTATGTCCCCAGTTTTTAATAACAGCTGGATTCGATTCCAGATCATTTAAAAATTCTCCTTCCGCTTTTTCAAAGGCGATTAGGATAAAATCTTCTCCCTCGCAAGAAATCGTCTCGATTATGTTCCCGTTTTGGGAAAGAATCGGTTTCGTTACGTTCATTCCATGTTCTGAAAGATAATAAATCCAGTTTATTTCACTTTTTAAAGAAGATAAGTCATTATCCCCCGATATAAACTTTAAAACCAGGCTGCCATCTTTGTTTTTGCATTCATATACATTGTTATCGAAACCACCCAATAATTTAAATGAGGTTACATCTGCACCATACGCGGCTGCTCCCTTGTTGAGGATATCATTTCTCAATTTTCTGGACCCCCTTCACAATCCTGTTCATATAAATATTCTTTTATTTCATTATATTTCCTTTTTTTTTGATAGGGTAGTTCCAGAAAATAGGTCCAAGAGATTAAATCAAGCTTTGTTTCAAAAATTCCCTGCCAGTATTTTTCAAAATATTTTCTTCATACAGTATTTCTTAAAAAATTGAAGGAATACTATTATGCCTGACCGTCATCCGACTTTAATTTATCATAATAATCCACAACCTCGGCATATTCCTCTAATTCGCTTTTCCCTAAATCACTAATCTTATAAATACCCCTTTGAATTTTCTCAAACCAGCCATAATGATTTTTATTCAGAATCGATAAGGTTTTGTCACCTGTTCCCATTTTCCGCAATGATTTTGGGGATAGCGGCCCGTAACGATCCAGGCAAGCGGCGATGTGGATGCAATTTTCTTTATAGGCGGTGATGATTTTTGATTTGTTGCTTCCGCCGATATTATAGTCGCCGTTCCGGCCCTTCATTTCTGCGAGGATGCTGGCTCTTTTTTTCTTGTTGAGCTGTCTGCTCTTCAATCGATCGAAAGGAGCGGGAGCAAAAGCAACGTCCAATTTTACATTGTTCCGCTGAAATGAAACAAGCAGCAAACCTAATTCAAGCCTTCTGATCAGATGACAAATATCGCGCCATTTTTTTGAAAATAAGCTTTCTTTCGGCTTGGGGATAGCGATATAAACGCTATCAGCAAAACGTTGTCTTTTTGTCGCCTGGATCAGCAGTTCGACATTCAACCTTAACTTCATTTCAACAATGATTAATTCTTCTCCTTTGACTGCGGCCAGATCGCAGTGGTTGACCTCCCCGTATACTTCATATCCCTGCTGGAGAAAGTATTTTTGGATCGGTTTGTACAAATCCATTTCGTATATTTTATCCTGTTTGCCCGGCATTTATATCCCCTGTTAACCCTTTTGAAAGCTAGTATAACATTAGTCCTTTTCATTTGTTTGGTAAAATGTAATCAACTTCAAGAAGCTGATATCTGGATGATTTTTTTCAGCTTGACACATCCTAAAATTGAGGAGGTGAAAAAGATGGCAAACCAAAATAACAACCAGCGCAATAATATGGGGAACCAGCAACAGAATGGCGGTGGCGGCATGTTTGATCAATTCGCCAACACGATTTCCAGAATGGTGAATAATCTTACTGGAAATGGCAATAAACAACGGCAGAATAATAATAAAAACAACCATTAATTTTGATATGCGCCATGTTTTTATTAACGAGAAGGCATTAAGCACTCATTCTCATGGGTGCTTATTTAAGGAAACAACTACCATTGATCAAAGCAAGTAATTAATGTATATTAATACAAGCTGCGTTGTACGTAATGATAATAAAGTTTTAACCTTTAAGCTGTAACAGGGAGTTTTAATTGAAACTGAAATGACAAGTCTCCGTCTATATATGACAAGGAGGACACGCAGGAAGGTTTCTGCGAACACCCACTTTGAGAAGTGGTGGTTTAAAACTTTCTTATATTAAATACGGCAAAGGCGGCTACATAATAACGATACCAAACCAGTTCCTCTTGGGAGCTGGTTTTTTTGTGTTTAACTGGAATGGCCTGTATATTTAAGTCCCAAAATGGTCAACCTTATCGATGGGAGCTAATCACACTCTATTTTTTTAGTGAGGTTGCTGATTTATTGAATGAAAGTGGCTAAACCTTATCGTTGTGTTCTTCCAATTAAGAACTTCACATGAAAGGGCTACCCACAACAGGTAGGTAGCCCAAGCCATTTCAAATATTTTGTTTTAGTTATTCAGATTAGCGAGTAGGTGCACCTGGTTGTCCAAATTGTCCTGCTAACTGAGATTGAGCAGTAGCAACAAGACGCTTTGTAATCTCTCCACCAACAGAACCGTTAGCACGAGAAATTTGATCTGCTCCAAGTTGAATTCCAAACTCAGTTGCGATTTCGTACTTCATTTGGTCAATTGCTTGTTGAGCACCTGGTACTAATTTATCACGGTTACCACCACGACGTGCCATATGATCACCTCCTTTAACGTTATTGTCTCTAATTTGTTTCAGTTATTACATTGTAAATTTTGGATGAATATAAACAAGGAGAAACTCAATAATATGATTGTTGAGAGGAAGACAACGAATATTTGTGATCCGTCAACGTTCTTCCTTCCTTCATCTCCTTTTTCTTATTTGATTATCTTAAAAAGGGAATTGACGGTTTGCAATTCCCTTTTTAATTTGGCAAAAATTGCACGCATCTCATAAGCCTTGCATGTCCATAATTACAAACTTTAAGAATCATCCATTCACTTATATCGAATAATAGTAGTACCTGGCATTGGAGGTATTGTATGAGTACTGCGGGCTGTAATCCGGATCGTTCAAACAACGATTCAAACAATAAGACTAAAGAGGGGCAATTAAAATGGTGGCAGCTGTCATTGATGGGAGTTGGCTGCACGATCGGAACAGGATATTTCCTCGGATCGAGCATAGGGATAAGCATCACAGGTCCTTCGATCGTCTTTTCCTTCATCCTGGCGGCAATCGGAACGTATATCGTATTTAATGTGCTGGCCAAAATGACAGCCAAAGATCCGCAGGAAGGATCATTTTGCTATTATGCCAAAAAAGCCTATGGGCAATGGGCCGGCTTTTCCTGCGGGTGGAACTATTGGTGTTCCAGCATTCTCATCATGGGAAGCCAACTAACCGCCCTTTCAATCCTGACGCGTTTTTGGTTTCATCAAGTGCCGTTATGGATTTTTGCTGCCGGATATGCGCTATTAGCAATCATTGTCGTATTATTGGGGACCAACAGCTTTGATAAAGTGGAAGACCTTCTGGCCGTGATAAAGGTTGCGGCAATTATTATGTTTATTATTCTTGCCGCTGCGGCTCTGTTCGGCTGGATAGACGGGGATGCCAACAGGCCAGGGATGCCCACTTCTGCAGATGAGCTGTTTGCTGAAGGGTTTAGAGGTTTCTGGTCTTCTCTTATCTATGCTTTCTATGCGTACGGGGGCATTGAGGTGCTCGGACTGATGGCGATGCGTCTTAAAAACAAGAAAGTCGCACCAAAAGCCGGGACAGTGATGATATTTACACTGGCAGTCATCTATGCCACTTCGCTTGGACTTGCGGTCATTATGGTTGCACATGGCGCATTCCATGAAAAAGAAAGTCCTTTTGTAACGGCGTTAGCCAACTATAACCTCCCCTTTTTTCCGCACGTTTTTAATGGGGCGATTATTATCGCCGGTTTTTCCACGATGACCGCGGCCTTATTCGGGGTTACAAACCTGCTTGTCACCCTCGCTGAGGACGGGGATGCGCCTTCTTTTTTTGCAAAAAAGGTGAAAAAAATAAAAAATTTTCCGCTGCCTTCATTAGGTCTGGCGACTGTTGGTCTGTTGGTATCGATCATTACAGCATTGCTTCTGCCTGGAAAAATTTATGAATATATCACAACTGCAGCCGGCATTTTGTTGCTCTACAATTGGTTTTTTATTATTATTTCATCTCTTCGAATTCTGAAGTTTAAAGCTTTAGGGAAATCGATCGCTTTTTTGGGACTGGCTTTAATTTTGGCCGCGATCAGCGGTACAGTTCTGGAAGAAAAGATTCGTCCTGGTTTTTATGTCAGCATATTGTTTATTTTGACTATCGGTTTAATTGCTCTTAAGATGCGAAAAGTCTGGCAAAAGGAAAAGGCGCAAACCGGATGACCATGCTGCCACAGCAAATAGACCCGGAATGATGTTCTCCGGGTCTGCTTTAAAACGTTATTTAGCTTCTGTTTTTCTATTTTTACTTTGCGAGGTCATTCCGCCGGACAGAATAAATTTCATGGCATCTTCCGGTTTGACATCTATAATCTCCACTTCGTTTTTCGGAATCAAAAAAGTGAAACCGGCAACCTGAAATGTTTGCTGAACATAAACAGCCACATAATCGCTTAAAGGATCATAGAAGCTGGCCAGCTCTTCTGTCGTGATAAATCCAATGGATTTGATTTCTGTACCGGGGATCGTGATAAGGGCTACCTTTGAAAAAGATTTTTTGTCCCCAAGAAAAGAATGGATTGTATCCTTTATAACAGAGTAAAGGGTTTTAACGAGCGGAATATTTTCAAGCAGGCTATCAATGAGCCGAAAAATTGTTCCGGTTAAAAATTTGGTGGACAGCCAGCCTAAGATGGTGATCAAGACAATCGTCGCAAGCAAACCAATCCCGGGAATATAGTCATCCTTTAAATACGGTTTCAGCACATTCCCGAGAATACCATCCAAAAACATAAACGTTTTATAAACAACGTATATAACAAGAATAATCGGGACAATCGTCAAAATCCCATTGATAAAATTGCGTAAAATGATCTTCATGCTTTTATCTCCAGTGGTTTATTGATTTGAGCAGTTATTTTTGTGAGGTTTTTATCCAAGTCTATCGCGAATATCCTCGGAAAAGCAATAACTGGCTACATTTCGAAAAATTTGTCTCTCTCCACTTTGCAAACTCTTAATGCAAAGTTTTGGTACCATTCAGCCTTTCCTTTTTCCTGGGCCACTTTATGGGCTGAATGCTCCTTCCATTCCTTGATGGCTTCTAATGAATCCCAGTATGAAACGGTGATTCCCACTCCCTCATCGCGCGCACTTTCTACGCCCAAGAATCCCTTTTGCTGTGAAGCCAATTCTACCATTTTCTCTGCCATTTTCCCATATCCCCGGTCCCCTTCCGTTCTCCGGGAAACGAAAATGACCGCATAATACGGTGGTTCTGGAGTTTTAGCAATTAAAGTCATAAATTGTATTCCCCCATAAATAACGAAATTTGTTGTATGAATACTTTATTATAACCGATGCTCTCTTATTAAGGATGATGTAAATAAAAAAGACCAGCTACCATATGGGGCTAGTCAAAAACAGTATCTTTTTTTGGATTTTTTAAAAAGTCAAACAGCATTTTCAACTGGGACTCTGTATTTCTTTTAACAGAAATATTCGGCAGCTTGTCTTCGGGAAAAAAGTCTATCCCCGTTGTTTCAACCCCGATCCTTGCCTGTCCACCGATTAGCTCACATTGAATAAACATTTTATAATAATGATGCGGCTGCGGAGGATGCGGATGTTTATTCATATCCAATACAGCAAGCAACTTTTTGGGGATTACCTCATATCCGGACTCCTCTTTTATTTCTTTCACAATATTTTCAGAAGGGGATAAGCCTATTTCACAAAAGCCGCCTGGCAAGGACCATTTGTCATCCAGCTTCTCCTGGACCATCAGAATTTTATCATCCTTAAACACAACGCCGCGCACATCCACTTTCGGCGTTGGATAGCCTGTTTCGTTCGCAAATAAATTTTCAACCTTGTCCATTTCCAGACCAGTGTATTCTGCGATGATTTCGGCGCTGATATTGCGCAGTTCCTCATACCTTTCGATATCAAAGACATCTTTTGAAAAAGTTAACCCTGCCTGGGAAATTGATTGAAGCCTCTTTGCCCATTCCAGCCATTTATGACTCACCTCGAGAACACCCATTCTTTTAAAAACTTGATCGTCATCCAGCATATGCTTTAGGTTGATGAATTTGTATACAGCCGGATTCCATTTTTGATATGCCAATCATAAATCGAGATTTCGTACAATCCACCCGATTATGACAGCGATTACTTTTTAATATAAAATAACTTCTCTCATCTCAAGATATCTTTCCAGTTTTCTTTTTATTCGCTGCAGAGCGTTATCAATTGACTTTACGTGTTTGTTTAGTTCCCGGGAAATTTCAACGTATGAGTGCCCGTTTATGTATAAAGCCAGAACTCGTCTTTCCAAATCACTAAGCTTTTCTGCCATTTTCAGTTCAATATCGTCGGCCTTTTCCTGAATAATGATTAATGCCGCCGGATCCATTTCTTTTGTACCGGATATTACGTCCATCAGTGTATGGTTTGATTCTTCTTCATAAATAGGCTTGTCCAAAGAAACATACGAATTGAGGGGCGAATGCTTTTGCCGCGTTGCGGTTTTTACCGCCGTAATGATTTGCCGGGTGATGCAAAGTTCGGCAAAAGCCTTGAAAGAAGTCAATTTGTCTTCTTTAAAATCACGAATCGCTTTATAAAGGCCGATCATGCCCTCTTGAATGATATCTTCGCGATCTCCACCACAAAGAAAATACCTGCTTGCCTTGGCCCTCACAAAATTTCGGTATTTTTGAATTAAAAAATTCAGTGCCTCTTCATCCCCATTATGAACGAAAACGACCAAAACCTCATCTTCTAAATCTGCATAATTTTCAATCAGCTTTACTCCGAAGCTCACACTCACTCATATCCCTCCGCTACATCTGCCTGAGTTTGATGTTTTAAACTGACACGTTGCCTCTCATTTAAGGTAACTACCAGAAATTACAGATATAATATTAACGTAGAAAGGCTTTTAAAGATATTCACAAATAACGACTATTCTCTACATTGTCTGCCATAAAGTTATAAAAAATCTTTTGTTGCGGATTGCTAACCCTTGCTGTATGTCCAAAAAAGAAGGTATTTGTCGAATTTTTTGAGGAACTTTTTTGATGAATTTGCTAAAAATTCTGATTTTTAACCAAAAAATTTGATCTGAATCTGATTTTAAAAGCAGCTTTTTGCTGATAATCCTCAGAATGCGGTTTCACTTAATAAAGCTGTTTTTCGCTTAATCGTTTATTTAGCACTTGCATAAACTACCATTGGATACATCAAATAATTATTGTAATATATTAAAACAAGCTGCATTGTACGTAATGATAATAAAGTTTTAACCTTTAAGCTGTAATAGGGAGTTTTAAATTGAAGCTGAAATGACAAGCCTCTGTCTATATGGCAAGGAGGACATGCAGGAAGGTTTCTGCGAACACCCACTTTGAGGAGTGGTGGTTTAAAACTTCTTATATTAAATACGGCAAAGGCGGCTACATACAACGATACCAAACCAGTTCCCTATGGGGAGCTGGTTTTTTGCTGTAAACATAACTTTCATGTTAAAAAATCTATTTTCTTTCCTATATTTAGCTCTTTCGCTTTTCTATATACTTGCCATGCCCCGGCCAAGTCTTGAAAAGCAAGTCCGACTGAACCGTAAATTGTTATTTGGTCATTATTGATTCGGCCGAGGGTTTCGTTGTCGATCACTTCACCTATTTCTGCCTGAATAAAATTTGCATCGAGGCCGACTCCTCCAATGGCACCCATCTTTACTGCAAGTTCACGATCGTCGCAATAAAATGAAGCTTGTTTGATCAATTCGGCACTTACTTCTGCTTTGTTCGGTTCGTCGGGACCAAGCGTAGTGATATGCACACCCTCCTTTACCATATGAGGAAAAAGAAACGGCTCTCTTGACCATGTAGCGGTAATGATAATGTCGGCATCTGATACAGCCTCATCCAAAGTTTCACAAATATAAAAGTCAGCATGGAACTCTGCCCTTATTTCATTCATCATCTTGGTGGCATTCATTTTTATAGTATCGTATATAAAGACCTCGGAAAAGTTCCTTAAGTAGCACAAAGATAGCAGCTGCCGTTTACCCTGTACTCCTGCACCAATAATGGCAATTTTTTCGGCATTTTTCTTCGCAAGCAGATGAGTGCCAATAGCTCCCGACAGTCCAGTGCGAACAGCAGTTATATAAGTTGAATCCATTATCGAAAGCAAAGCACCTGTTTCTATATCATGGAGGTGAATGACTCCTTTGATTGCGGGCGTTTCTTCCGGGAATTTTGCATGGTTTTTTATCGTAAATGCAGGTACATGCTCAATCAATCCCGGGAACAACACGATTGCACTTGTATTGTCCAGCTTCAACGAAGAACGCGCACGCTGAGCAGCAATGTTTCTGTTAAGCGAATAACTCCTAAAAGCCTCTATTAACTCCGGAAATAATTCAATAGGATTTAGAAGCTCCTGAACCTCAGTTCGTGTTAACAATAATGTATTCATAAAAATAAGTTCCTTTCATGTTTCAACATAACAGAAATTTTTATACTTAAAAACTCTTCAATGTTTGCCTGAATCTAAACTTGCCTTGCATTTACAGCTCCGGTAATCCGAAGAACTCCATTCAGTCCCAAAACATATATTGTTTCTGAAATCAATTTTTGGAGAGGATGATATTGTGTCTCGTGAACTTCGTGCCACTTTGACTGGCCTGGATCCAGAATACGCGAGAAGATTGGCTGATGCCCTTAACAGATACTTGGCCAATCTTCATGTCGTGTACATTAAATTACGGAATTTTCACTGGAATGTGGTTGGTGTTGATTTTATTGATTTTCACGAAAAATTAGCTGAGCTGTATGAGGAAGTTGCTCTTGAAATTGACCGGATTGCTGAACGCATCAAAATGCTCGGTTTTTTTCCGCTTGCCTCGATGCGTGAATTCGTCTGTTACGCAACTCTGCAAGAAGCCCCAAGTGCTCCATACAATACCCCTACTATTGCTTATGCGGTTGCCAGTGATTTCGCAGCCACTGCACGTTACTTGCGTGAAGTCGATGAATTCGTGAGGGAGACAACCGATGAATTTACAATCGACCTAATTGCAGAGGCCCTCGGCTTTTTGGAGAAACACGTCTGGTTCTTCACAGCATACTTAGAAAGAATGGGTTATGCTGCTCCTAAAGGATCGCAATAAAGCTTTTGCAGGTGAGGGCGCTATCGCTGGTACGCCCTCAATCTTAAGCAATCGAAAGCATCTTGGATAGATATTGAAATTATTTTTTCCTCGGTATAGCTAAGCTTCTCCAACTGTCCCCTTTAAGCTGCTTGGCGATATAAACGATTTGGCCGATGTGGTACGAATAATGAAACATTTGCCTTTCTATTGCTTCAATCACAGAGTGGGACTCGTTTCTGATGAATAGGTTTTGCAGAAGATGTTCCTTGTTAAGAGAGTTTAATGCTTGGAAAAATACATCCCATCCTCTATTCCACACCTCGTATAATTGCTCCCGGTTTGAAATTGTGTTTTCAAATTCTCCATCCCTGTTCCGATCCGGTTTTTCACCGTCAGAGGTTAGAAAGTCCGTCCAGCGGGAAACCATATTCCCGCTCATATGTTTGACTATGACTGCGATACTGTTGGAGTCGTCATTTGGATACCAAACCAATGCTTCATCATCCAGCTGTTCAAATGTCTTTTCGGCCGTCTTTTTCATATCCTGAAACCGCAATTTAATAACCCTTAAATATTCTGAAGATATATCCTTATGAACAGTTGTCATGTTTGTATCCCCCTTGTCATCATTGTCAATATTATTGGTCCTTTTCAACTTCTATGTACATACTCGAATCTCCTTTTTCAGCAATACTAATATTCAAATAATATAACTGCCTGCACGCACTGCTTTACAATTTACTGAAAAAAATAGACACCCCCTCTAGAGGCTTGTATAGAGTTAACCCGAAAAATTTTTAAAACGTATCAGACTGCTTAATGCGAATCGTAATTAGGGCTTGCTGAATGAATCAACACACAGAAGTATTTTGTGTCTTGAAGTCCCTGAATAGCTC
>NZ_PGUZ01000064.1 GCF_002860165.1 Bacillus sp. V3-13
TAGGGCTTGCTGAATGAATCAACACACAGAAGTATTTTGTGTCTTGAAGTCCCTGAATAGCTCTCTGAAAAAATAGCACAAAAGAACTCTGAGCTTGCGCTCAAGGTTCATGATCAGGAATTGGAGGGCGATGACGGTTTCACTTGTCTGTTGTAGGCGTGCTCGAATAAGGCCCAGCCCATATCGGCGCTTGCCTTCTCCAAATTTGCCTTCCACAGCGTTACGTTCTGAAACATCATTTTGTACCAGGCGGTTGTGCGCCGCCACATCGTCTTTTGATGGGCGGCCAAGTTTCGGTCCGCTCAACCGAATCCCCAATCTCTTGCAATAGTTTATATTGTCCCGGTTCCGATAGATTTTGTCTGCCAGTACGGCTTCAGGGTAGAATCCAAAGCGCTTCCGGTAATTTTCGATGGATTCCTGGAGTGTGATCCCTTCGTTAAAGTTGTCCCAGTCCAATTTTTCTATCAAAGAGAAGCCGTCCACCATACTGATCGCGACTTTTGCTCCAAACTCCGCGTTTGCCTTGGCCTTGCCTCGGACGATTGGACGCACATGCGGCTGGGAAATGCTGACGATTCGGTCATCAACCCGGTGGGTTTTTGTCCGGTACATTTCATCCTGTTGCCTGTAAAGTTCATGAATCACAAGAAGCTGTCTGTACTCTTGTTTGCTCAATAAAGAAAGAGGGCTATGAATTTCTAACTCTTGGATGATCCTGAGGTCACGGCCGACATACCTTAGCTGCTTGCCGACTGCCTTTCGAATCTTTCTGGCACCAGCACGCCGTTGTTTAGTCACAGCGAGAAAAGCTTTGCGTGCTTTCTTCCGATAAGTCCGTGGTTTTGGATGATCTCCCCGCAAAGGTGCATGTAAGACATCAATAATGTGCTCCAGTTTTTCACGAGCCTCATTTAGGAGTTCAAGATCAGTAGGGTAGGCAATATCAGCTGGCGCACATGTTGCGTCAAGCAACAACTTCCCTTTGTGAGTTGTTTTTTCTGAAACATTGGGTTCGCCACCACCTTCGGCAGAGTCCTCACCGGAAGGCGGATCCTCCTGATCGTCGTCATCACGGCTGCCATTTTGCTCTTCCATGACGATCCATTCGTTCACTTCGTTAATGACATTCACACCGAGTCTCTTCCGAAAATGGGTCATTAGGGAGTGATGAAAGGGGGCTTTTTCCTGGAAGGCCG
The DNA here is from genome assembly GCF_002860165.1 of Bacillus sp. V3-13. GTDB lineage: Bacteria > Bacillota > Bacilli > Bacillales > Cytobacillaceae > Bacillus_BJ. Next base: position 1,200 of record NZ_PGUZ01000064.1, read on the forward strand.
GCAGGCCAATAAAGTACTGCAGATACGGGTTTTCCGTAATCTGCTGGACGGTTTCACGGTCGCTGAACCCATGGCGCTCCTGGATATACAGGGATCCAAGGGCAATTCTGACTGAGAAGGCCTGCCCACCCTTAAATGTCTTTTTGAACGCCTTGGCATACTTTTCTTCCGCTTTCCACCAGGGAATCAACTCGGCAAGAAGAACCCAGCGATTATATTTATTTAACTTTCCTCCGAAAGGAAGGAAGAAGTCATCTGAAAAGGTTAGTTGGTTTTCGGTTTTCTTATACAAAGTGTCGACCTCCAAGTGCAAGGGTTTTTGGACATTTCTAAACAAATCCTTACACTTATATTCGACAAAAGAGTTGCGAAACCCTTGTCATTCCTGGCTTTTTTGTTTATTCAGCAGCCCCTAA
>NZ_PGUZ01000065.1 GCF_002860165.1 Bacillus sp. V3-13
CACGGTTTCACTATGGCTTTTCTATTTTTATGGTGTTGCATTTGATTTTACAATTAACCTTTTAAAACCTCGAGATAATATATTAAGTATATAATAAGGTAACTACTAATGGCTTGTGATTTTTACCCGCGGAGTGATTGAAGAAAAAAACCACGAACCCAGCAAGAGAAAAAGAACTGATCGAAAAAGTTATCGAACCCGGATCCTTCCCGCTACTATAGGGAAGTTTTTTTCTATTAGAATAAGTGATAGCTTTATTAAATAGAATACAACTCCTGCGGAGAAGCCTTGTAATCCTTTACTAGAGGTCCGGCTAGATTTATACACATTTAAAATAAAGAAGTCGTTGAGTTTTGGATCTCAACGGCTTTTTTATTCCAGTAAAAAACAGACCAATTATTATGCTGATTGGTCTGTTAATTATCTGTTATAATTACAATTTCTCTCCCAAAGGGGAACCCGTTATGGTAATATCCCCCCTGTTTTTATTCAAACAGTTTTTCTGTCTTACTCTTCTTCTCTAAAGATGTTGGTTAAATCGATAGAAAACTCTTCGAATAAATAAACCGGAATTCTATCGTCCCTGAAATAAATGCCGCTATGCTTAAAGGTGCCATTTTCAAGCAAATACACATCAATATTTTCGTTAGAAGGATCGACAATCCAATATTCTTTTACTCCTGCCCTTTGATACCGGTTAAACTTTATTATTTTATCTTTCTTGGCAGTTGAGTTGGAAAGAATCTCAATAATCAAATCAGGAACCCCTACAATTCGTTTTTCCTGAATCTTATTCTTATCACATACAACAACAAGGTCTGGTTCTACCCATTCCTTTATTTTTTTTATGTCGTTATCTTCATCAGCAAAACATACGTCGATTGGGGAGCCGAATACACTGCATTGTTTACCCCTTAAATAGATATTAAATTCGGTCAACAATTCCCTTTGAACTGCTTGATGCTTAGTAGTTGGAGCGGGAGACATATTATAGACTCGACCATCGATAACCTCATACCTGACATTATCGTCCAAAGCTAAATAATCAGCATATGTGAGATTGCCTTGCTCCCGTGATAGTGACATGTACATCACGCTCCATATTAGATAATTTCACCTTATTTTTATTATAAGTTTTTCCTGGTATCAACAACAAGGTTTAAAAAAGCTCAAAGCTGTCTTTCGCCACATTGTCCTGGCAAAGCAAAACTACGGGATGAAAGCATTTGTGAAATGGAACGACAGCATAATGGAAAATTAGCAAGCAGGAAACCAGCAAGTTTCATCGAACATGTACTTATTACACTTGAATACATGCAGTATCTGGTATTTATTTCGTCAGTATGGTCGCAATAGGAGAGGGGGTAAAGTAATGCTGTTGCTCGATCAAAAACGGGCTATATTGAATTAAGGGAGAAGGAAGACAAGTCGGCAGGTTCTTCTATTATTATGACCAGTCTCCATCTCGAAAAAAACTGGTTGCCAGGGAATTCACCCATACAGGAAATGGCTATGTATTTGCGCTGTATTTACCTGAATTTAAGGAACAACTTAATAAAAGTGGAGATGTGAGTGTAAAACAATTTACTGCTGAAGAGCTGATGAGCATTGTGAGAAAATCAATTAATTCATTGAACAAGAGGTGATTGAATGCTGTGGAACAACGCTGTCTGGGTGAACATTGACAAGCCAACGAAAAAATTCACGATTCATCATCATTGTGTTTTTTACAAAAAAACTGGCTGAAACTCCATTCAAGGGCATTAATGAAATGAAAAGAGACGGGTGTTGGGTTTCCGTCGAAAATGAGGAAACGGCGGTCCAACTACATAATGAAAGCTATCCGAATTATGAATTGATACGACACTGTTAATTGATCATAGAGGAGTGATCACAATGGAACTTATTGACAAAGCGTTACAAGTCGCCAGCAAGGCTCATCAAAACCAGTTCAGAAAACAAACCGATATTCCCTATATCAGCCATCCGGCCACGGTGGGAATGCTTCTGTTAAAGGGGGGGTACAGTGAAGAGATTGTTGCTGCCGGAATCCTCCATGACACTGTGGAAGATACAGATATAACTATACAAGACATTAAACATGAATTCGGCCTGAAGATTGCAGAGATCGTCGAAGGATGCTCGGAACCGGATAAGTCGCTGTCCTGGGAGGAAAGAAAGGAGCACACGATTGAGTTTCTGAAGTCTGCTTCGGTTGAAATCCGTGCGGTTGCCTGCGCCGATAAACTTCATAATCTCCAGTCGATAAGACGGGAATACGAACATGTTGGAGATACTGTATGGAACCGGTTCAAACGCGGCCGCCAGCAGCAGGAATGGTATTATCGCAGCCTGGTGGATAGCTTGGGTTGCGCATTCACTTTTCCACTGCTTGAAGAACTAAGTCAGGAAATAGAGCGCTTATTTTCTTTTGTTTATGAGATAACATACGAAGAAGATGATTTTTCAATCACAGAGGATGCCGGACTTGATAAGGATGATATCCTAGGCAGGTAACGTCACCTTCCAAAAATGGAAGGAATGTTAATAAGGGGTTATGCAAGACAGACCCCACTATGTGGCGGAACTACTTGTTCAATCTCAAGGAATTCGACGAATGGATAAGGCGAAGACTCAGAATGTGTGAATGAAAACAGTGGAAGAAACCTAAGACCCGAATCAGGAAACTTATTGGGATGGGAGTTCCTGAATACAAAGCATACGATTGGGGGAATTCCAGGAAGAAATACTGGAGAACCTGCGCATAGTCCAATCCTACACAAAACCCTCGACAACTCCTACTGGACTGAAGCGAGGACTGAAAAGTCTATATTCTCGCTATGAATCTTTGCGTAAAGCTTAATGGAACCGCCGTATACCGAACGCTACTTACGATGGTGTGAGAGGTCGGGGGTCAGGGGTCAGTCACCCCCTCCTACTCGCTTTGCCTTATCTTATAAACCAAGAACAGTGAGGGATTAATTTAGATTTCAATCACCATCCCACCCTTGGCCAATTCAATTTCTCCACGATATATTTCTTTCGCTTGCCCGATCAAGCTCTGGTGGTCACCGTAATGGGGCAGGTGGGTCATCAGCAATTTCCGGACGTTCGCTTTTTTCGCCAATTCCCCTGTTTGCCCTGCCGTTAGGTGACCGTTTACTTTTCCCAGTTGTTGATTGTAAAGGCTGGCTTCGCTGATCAGCAGGTCCGCACCAGCCGAGAATTGAGCCAGTCCATCGTACCATCCTGTATCTGCAGTATATACAATTGTATGGTCACCGGTTTGAATCTTCATCGCCAGACAATATACCGGATGAATGGTTTTACAAAAGGTTATGGTAAAAGGACCGACTTTTGCCGTTGTGTCCTCGTTGATTTCGACGTTTGTTGTATAGGATTCCATTTTCAGTGATTCGAATTGCTGCGCGTCTTTTGCGTGGCCGTAAATGGGAAGCGGCTCTGTCCGGTTTCCCAATTGGGTTTGAACGAGCATTCCATATTGCAGGCTCCCGACATCAGCTTTGTGGTCATGATGGTAATGGGACAGGATACAGGCGTTTAATCGGTGCAGAGGAATCACTTTTTGCAGCTGGCTCAAGACACCGCTGCCGCAATCCACCAATAAATAAAATCCATCTTTTTCAAACAGAAATGAGGACGTGGCATCCCCGGCAGCAGGGTATGCTCCCCATTCACCTAATACGTTAACTTTCATCTTCTTATCCTTTCTTAATAACCGAAATCTGGTATTGAATGCAACAACATTTTAGTATACGGGTGTTCGGGATTCGAAAACAATTGATCGGTTTCATTGTTTTCAACAATTCTGCCTTTTTCAAGAACGATTACCCGATCCGCGATGCTCCTTACAATTCCAAGATCATGTGAAATAAACAAATAGGAGATATGATATTGCTGCTTTAGTTTTGACAGTAAATTGACGATCGTCGCCTGGACCGAGACATCAAGTGCAGAGACGGCTTCATCGCATACGATTAAGCCAGGCTTTAATGATAATGCCCGGGCTATGGCAACACGCTGGCACTGTCCGCCACTCAACTGTCCCGGGGTATATTTCTTGAATTCAACACCCAAGCCTACTTCTTCCAACAAACGGGTTATCGCTTCATTTTCTTCCTGTTTGCTTTCATACAGTTTATGAATCCGGAGAGGCTCCCGCAAGATTTGCTCCACGTTCATCCGGGGATTTAATGTATCATACGGATTTTGGAAGACGAACTGAACATTTCGGCGAAATTCCTGCTTCTCTTTGCCTGCAAGTGATTCAAGTGCTTTTCCTCTGAAAAATATTGTGTTTTCCGGAGCTGATTGCAAACCGCCGATACATTCGCCCAAAGTTGATTTCCCGCTTCCGCTTTCTCCAACCAGTCCGATAGTTTCACCTTCCGCAATCTTAAGCGACACATCTTTCAAAACTTCGAAGAAAGAGGATTTTCGAAAAAACGGCTTTTTTCTGAGAGAAAATTGCTTTGATAAACCTTTTACCTCGATTAAATTGCTCATATCAAACCTCCATTGCCTGTTTGCGCGCTTCTGCTAATGCCGTGATGGGCCTGTGGCATGCTACTTCCCTATGCGGATCTCCACTCACCCGCAAAAGCGGCTGTTCGGAGGTACAGAGTTCATGTTTAAATGGACATCTCGGCGCAAAATTGCAGCCTTTAAAGGTTTCCGACAACGAAGGAACGGCTCCGGGAATCCCTTTAATTTCGCGGGGACCCGTCATTCTCGGAATGGATTGGAGCAATGCCTGGGTATAGGGATGTGCCGGAGCTTTTAATACAACAGAACAATCTCCTTTTTCCAACAGTTTGCCTCCGTAAAGCACAATGATTTTATCGCAAATGTATTGGATCGCAGAAATGTCATGGCTGATCAATAGGATCGATAAACCCAGCTGGTCTCTCAGATTGATAAATAAATCAAGGATTTGCTTGCGGACGGCAGCATCCAATGCAGTAGTAGGTTCATCAGCAATAACCAGGTCAGGTCGGTTAACGATGGCAATAGCTATGATCACTCGCTGTTTCAAACCTCCGCTTAATTCATGGGGATAGCTCAAAAAAATTCGTTCTGCTTCTTTTATCCCCGCCATTTCCAACGTTTCAAGCGCTATCTTTTTTGCTTGTTTTTTTTCTTTTGGGTGATGGGCAAGATAAGCGTCCATTACCTGAACTCCTATTTTCATCACCGGGTTCAATGCCGTCATTGGGTTTTGGAAAATATAGCTTATTTTATTGCCATATATATTTTGCCATTGTTTGCCGGAAGCTTTGCTTAAGTTCTCGCCGTTAAACAGGATTTCACCGTCGGCTGTTACATTGGCGGGAAGGAGATTGCTTATTGCTTTTGCCGTCAAGGTTTTTCCCGATCCTGATTCACCGATGATGCCCACAATATCCCCTTTATTGACCGTTAGGCTGACATTGCTGACACTTGAGTACCATTTTTTCTTATGGAATACATTAATTGATAAATTGGATACCTCTAACATATTTATCGCTCCTTCACCTGTAAATCACGCCACCCATCCCCGATGAGGTTAAAGCCCATGACAGTAATAAAGATAATCAGCCCAGGAAACACCGGATACCATGGTGCCACAGCCAAAAGCGGCTGAGCTTCGTTGAGCATCCCTCCCCAGCTTGGATGGGGAGGTTGTACACCAAGTCCCAGAAATGATAAAGCGGCTTCTGTTAAAATAGCTCCCGACATGCTTGTTGTACCTTGTACAAGAATCTTTGAAAATGCGGAAGGAACCATATGAACAAAAATAATTTGCGAAGAGTTTGCCCCATATGAATGGGCTGCTTTTACATAGCCAAAGCTGTTCGCTTCAAGAATAAAACCATACATTAACCGGGCAAACAATGGGATGTTAAAAATAGCAATCGCAATCACGGCGTTTTCCCCGCCAACTCCCAATACAGTTACAATTAAAAGCGCGAGCAGGAGTCCGGGAAAAGCAAATAATCCATCCATGATTCTCATGATTAAGCTGCCGTACCAGCCCTGAAAATACCCGGCACTTGCTCCAAGAACACAGCCGATGACCATGGCCAACCCGACCGATCCGATGCTGACCAACAAAGCATTTTGTGAAGCAATCATAATTCTCGTCAAAATATCGCGTCCGTATTGATCGGTACCAAACCAATGATTCAAAGAAGGAGGCTGCAATTTATGGGCAACATTCATTGCCTCGTGATCAAAAGGGGGATGAATGATTCCAATGATCATGAGCAGAACAGGAACGCACACCAATACCATCCCGATCGAAAAAGATCTCATGCCGCTTTATCCACTCCCTTCTCCAGTTTAATTCTTGGATCAAGCTTTGTATAAAGAATATCAATGCATAGGTTGATAAAAATAACAGTCGTTGTCAAAAATATGACCAACCCCTGAACCAGTATGAGATCACGTTGCTGCACGGCTATTAAAAGCAGCCGGCCCAACCCCGGCAGCGCAAAAATATTTTCAATGACAATAACACCACCAATTAAACCAATGACTTGAAGTCCCAATAAGGTAACAGGGCCGATTAAACTATTGCGGAGACCGTAAGCAATGTTTCGGCGGAAGGAACTCAACCCTTTGGCTTTTGCAAAAGTGATAAAGTCTTTTTCGAGCACATCCAGCAACGATGTGCGAATTAACCTGGTCATCGTTGCTGATTCAACGATCGCCAGGGAAATGGAAGGGAGCAATATACTTTTCAAATGAACAAACAACCCTTCCGAGATCGGGACATAGCCGCTTGGCGGCAAAAGCTGCAGTTTTATCGACACGAATAAAATCAGTAAAATCGCGATCCAGAAACTCGGAACAGCAAGGCCCGCCTGGATATAAAGCTGGATGACTTTATCAAAAACAGCTCCTTTTCTCACCGCTGCCAATACACCAAGTGGAATGGCGAACAATAGGGAAAGAACAAGTGAAAAAAAGGTAATCGATAACGTTAAGGGAATACGTTCGATGATTAATGCCGCAACAGGTTCTCCATACAAAAAAGAAAGTCCCAGATCCCCCTGCAGGCTATTGATGATCCAATCCCCATATTGAACATACCAGGGCTTATCCAAACCCAGCTGGGCCCGGAGCTCCTCAGCCACTTCCTGAGGAGCTTCCATGCCCAGCATTAATTGAACCGGATCACCCGGGAGCATCATTAATACCAGGAAGGAAAAGAAAGAAATAAACAAAATTAAAAGCAGGGATGAAGCGATTCTGTTTAGGTAATAGGCTCCCATACAGATCCATCCTTTCCAACATTATTGTTCCAATGAAATATTCGACAGGTCAATGATATCGATCGGATAAATTTGTAATCCTTCAACTTTCTTATTCATCGCGATAATGCTATCAGGAGCCTGGATATAAACAGCCGGTACTTCCTCCGCTAAAATTTCTTGAATCTTCGTATACATTTCTTTCCGCTTCTGCTCATTCAATTCTACTTTTGCCTCGGTTAACAGCTGATCAATCTCTTGATTTTTGTAATTATAATAGTTTTCACCTGATTGACTATGGTAGCGGGCAAGCATTGCATCAGGGTCTAAACGCCCTGTATGGGAAATCACCGTCATCTCATAATTTCTTCCCTTATATACATCATCAACCCATTTGCCCCATTCAATCACTTCGATTTCAACTTCTACTCCGATTTGTTTCAACTGTTCAGCGATCATTTGCCCTGAATCAACATGGAGCTTATACGGTTCCGGCAAAGTAAGCTTTAATTTCAAACCATCCGCAAATCCTGCTTCTTTTAATAACGACTTTGCCTTATCTGCATCGAAAGGAAGAACCGAAGTTGTATCGGCATAATAAGGGCTTGTAGGTGCCATATGGCTGCCGATTTCTGTCCCATAGCCCCATCCGGCTCCTTCGATAATATCCGCTTTGTTGATTGCCATCGAAATCGCTTGACGGACTTTTACATTATTTAATGGCTCATGGCTATTGTTGAATGCCAACACTTGTACCATATTTAATGGGCTTTCCATCATTTCAATAGCTGGATCACTTTCAAGCGAACTCACTTGTTCTCCCGATACGCCAACAATGTCCACTTCGCCTGCTTGCAAGTTTGCCAGCAAGGTAGTGGCTTCAGGAATGATCGAAAATGTCACTTTGTCTAACATCGGTTTATTTTCAATAAAATAATCTTCGTTCTTATTCAGGATAACTTTTTGCTGAGGCACCCATTCCTCCAGCTTGAAAGGCCCAGTTCCAATCGGGTTCTTTTTCATATCAGCATCCGCTTCTTTTGCGACAATAGCTGACCATGGCATAGCGAGAGAAGAGATAAAGGTAGCATCTGCTTTTCCAAGAATCATCACTACTTTGTCGCTGCCGTCTGCTTTCACATCAATAATATTGCTGAATTCGGCGGCACGAGGGCTTTCTGCCGCTTTTAAACGTTCAAATGAGTATACGACATCCTCGGCCGTCATTTCACGGCCATTATGGAAGGTCACCCCGGATTCCAGATTAAAAGTCCATGTCAGGCCGTCTTCCGAAGAAGCCCAGTCTTTTGCAAGTCGCGGCTTTAGCTCGCCTTCCGGTGTTGTGCCGACAAGGGTATCAAAAACATTGTTTGTTACCTGGAAGGTGGAAGCGGAAACGGTACGGTGAGGGTCGAGGCCATCTACATCATTGCTGATGGCGTAAACCAACGACCCTCCCTTTTCTGCTCCGGTTGCTTCTGTTTCAATTTCCGTGCCTGTTTTTGTTTGGGATTGGCTGGAACTGCAAGCAACCAATGAAAATAGGACTAAAAGTAAAATTGAAACCAAGAAGAAAGAGTTCATTTTTTTCATGTTTTTCACTTCTCCTTATCCTGAATAGATTCTTAACCATTTTGTGTAATTTCCCATTTTTTAAAGAACGCCTCTTGTTGTTCCAAATTACCCCTGACGCGCCCGGGCTCTTTGTTGGCGATTTTTTGAACCAGCAATTGACTGATCATTAACGGTGTGACATAAGAATCGAAAAAGCCGGTTGACTTAACGGCAGACAGCAAGGAAACATCGGCCAGAGGATAAAAAGGAGAGATTGGCGAATCGGTAAAGCAAATCGTTTTGGCACCGATGCCTTGCGCCTCTTTAATGACTCTTAACGTAATCGGGCAGTATCTTGGCAAAGCCACCGCAATGACCACATCAGTCTCTTTTATGTAGGCCACCCTCTCACTAAGCTCTCCGCCAGCCGGAAGATGAAGGGTATTCCCCAGAATCAAATTCAGCTGATAACTGAGCGGCGCCGAAACGGCAAGGCCATTTCTCCATCCGGCTACATATATCCGGTCCGCCCCGGTAATCAGATCGGCAGCATCATCAACCGCTTTATCGAGTTCTTCATGAAAGGTAAGCTGAAAATTTTGCAGTTCCGTCTGAATCGCTTCAGTCATAAGTGTTTCAGAAGGATTCCCGCTAGTCTGAAATTCATTAAATCTGACAACTGTTCGATTGGAAAGAAGCTGCTGCTGCAAAGCGACTTTCATTTCAAGGTAGCTTTTATAGCCGAGGGAAGCAATAAACCGATGAACAGTGGCCTCACTGACGCCCACTTGCAAACCAATCTCCCTTGCGGTCAACAGACCTGCTTCTTGAGAGTGGCCTCGCATCCAGGCAGCCAGCTTCTTTTGCGATTCCGTTAGCGAACTGTAACAATCGTCGATTCGTTCGATGATATTCTCAGCATGTCTGGCATCAAAGTGAAGCGACATTTTCCATCACATTTCTTTCTTTTTTTATATAAGAAAACAGTTCATTTGTATTTTCAAAAATTGGACAGCCCTGAATCTCTTCAATTCCAAGCTTGCCGAAACGATTAAGGAGAACCGTTTTTATGCCGGCTTTCTCGGCGCCAATCACATCATCATAATAGTTGTCTCCCACATATAGCATCTCTTCGGGAGTTGAATTCGTCCTGGAGAGCAGCTCCTGAAAAATGCGGACATCCGGTTTTTCGATTCCGAGCTCAGAGGATATTAAAAGGTCATCAAAATAAGGAGCCAATCCCAGTTGTTCGATTAAATGCCTGGCACTCAGATCCCAGTTCGATAACAGGACAAGACGGTAACCCAATTCTTTTAATCCTTTTAAGACCTCTTCCGTCCAAGGAAAAGGCCTCCAACTCGATTCCCCTTGTTGGTTTAAAATAAAATCAGTTTGTTCGAATAAATCAAAACGAACATTCAACTGATAATTGACCACACCTATGTACCATGGAAAGAAAGTTTCGCTCTTTTTTCCCAACACTCCCGGAAACATCCGAAAGAAGATCTTATCCGCCAAATGAAAGGCTTCTTCGATCTTTGCCACTGAAACATCCAGCCCTTTTGAAAATAAATAGGCCTGGTAATCTTCTTCCCGATTGTTGAACAACAACGTATATCCAAGGTCGAAGCCTATTACCTTGATTTTTTCCAAATCCATAATCTACCTCCTTTTTGTTATGAAAGATTTCCTACAAAAATTTCTCCTTTGTAGTCCAGCCTTCACCCATTACTCTAGAGGAGAAACATTAAGGACATATTGTTGACAGGTAAAGTATTTTTTAACAAGTGTTGTAGTTTTATTAATTTCGTTAAGATTGGGGTTTTTGGGAATGGAAGCGGGGGAGCTTCTGGCCATTTTGTAAAAGATATATTTATCTACAAATTTGCGATTCTTAGTAAGCTTCCGAATGTAGGAAAAGCCGGAGAAAATCTCACTTGAAACGGGACAGATGTTTAACAGAGATATTAAGGAATTAGGTTTTTCCATCGTACAATCTCTTTTGTCGCCACATTTATTGTATTTTTTTTAAAAGCCGTAAAGCCAACTTGGCTTTGCGGCATTAGCTTATTTGTAAACATTATGATCTTTATAAAATAACTATAGATATTGACAATAAACATCATAATGTTATTATAAAATTAACAATTACACAAACTAAACATTATAATCTTTTATTGAAAGAGGTGGGTATTATCATACCCTTAAATAAAAACGCCAAAGAACCGCTGTACAAACAACTTAAAACTGCTCTTCTGGAGTTTATAGAGGAAAATTTAAAAGAAGGTGACGCTCTCCCGATTGAATCCGAAATTGAACAAATGTATGGAGTGAGCCGCATTACCGTCCGAAAAACGATTGATGAGCTTGTAAATGATGGAGTTGTTTCGAAAAAGCAAGGAAGAGGTACATTTGTCCAATCCAGAAAGATCGTACAGAAGGCTGGCACCATTACAAGCTGGACAGAAGAAATGAGATTAAAAGGCAAATTAATCGAAACGAAAAACCTGATAATGAGTGAAATTGAGCCATCAAGGAAATTAACTCAGGAATTACAATTGTCAAGAGGTGAAAAAGTTATTTGTTTAAAAAGGCTGCGGTGTGCCGATGGAGAGCCTATCGCAATCATGATCAACTATTTTCGCTCAAAGTTTGTGCCGGGATTTCTTGAAAAAGGGCTAACCAAAGAATCTCTGTATGAAGTTCTGGAAGAGGATTACGGTATCCAGTTGGAAAAGGCACATGAAAGAATTCAGGCAAGAATTGCGAATGATTTGGAAGCTCTTGAGCTGGGAGTTTCTCCAGATTCGGCAATCCTTCACATTACGAGGGTTTCTTATTTGCCTGATGGGACACCTTTTGAACTGGTTGAGATGGCCAACCGGTCAGATCGTTACCAATATGATATCGATCTCTTTGGAAGAAATAAGTTTAAGTCTTTTAGTGAAGGAAGTGAATAATTGCATGCAGCTAAGTGCCAATTTAATTAGCCTGGATGTCGAAGCGGACAGTGCAGAAGCAGCAATTAGAAAAGCCGGTGCTTTACTGGTGGAAGAAAACATTGTTGAGGAAAGCTATGTTGATGCAATGGTGAAAGGATTTCAGGATGTTGGGCCTTATATCGTGCTTGCACCATCGATTGCAATCCCCCATGCAAGGCCGGAGCATGGGGTTCTCCAGCAAAATGTTTCCCTTGTCCGTTTGAAAAATCCAGTCGAATTCGGGCATCCAACAAATGATCCGGTCCAGTTGGTTTGTGCAATCTCCGGTACTGACAGCACCAGTCATATTGGGATGCTGCAATCCTTGGCTTCCGTTTTAGGCGATAAAGCAAAGTTGGAAATAATTTTGAATTCACATAATATCACTAGCGTTGCACTAATTAAATCAGATGATTTGAAATACTAACAATCTTCAAAAATTACT
>NZ_PGUZ01000066.1 GCF_002860165.1 Bacillus sp. V3-13
AAATAAAAATACCACAGCCTAGATGACCGTGGTAGACCCAAAATTTTATACTTTCTTATCTTTCAAAAAAAATTACATCTTTGACGTAATCTCCTTCGTATTTTCAAATTATTATTTAGCATTCAGTCTGATCGCTTTGTATAACAATTAAACCTTTCCTACATTTTACCATTAAAAACAACCTTTGGGAACCTCTCTGTGGGATTTTTTTATTACTAACCCTAAAACTTGAAATTTTGGCTATGTCAATAAACCCCATCAGTGTTTCTGATGCTCTATAATGACTGGAAACAGACGATGTTATATGTCCGGATTCTGACGGTCAATTATTCCAAGGAAAGGGGGGCTTTTGCCCTCCCTAAATTCCCACTGTGCTATAACAGACTCACTTGATACGTCTGATTTGTCTTTAAGTCCAACTTCGTTCCGCAACGATATATCATTGACTCCGCAGCTCTATTCGTCAAGTCAGCTTGCTGCCATCCCCAGGTGAAGTTCGAACCAATCCCCGCAACTGATTTTTTAGCCTCTGTTGTGTTTCAGATAAAGACCCAGCAGTCCAGCTCCTCATTATATTTCATGTCTTTCCATCGGCCTCATGATAATTCACCCTCGATCACATACTTTACCATGTAATCATGAATAATTTTTCGTCCTTTTTACGCCCTATAAAGCAAACAGTGGGTACTGGCCTTATTGATGAGGCGGGCGGGCTGCTCTTTGGTCCCGCATCCAGAAACCTGAATAGTTCTCAATTCCTCTACTTATTAATCGTAACCCCAACAATGATATTCCCAAAGATACGGTATTTTCCTGTACAGGATTATCTAGAATTCCTAAACATAATGCAATAATTCGACCATGGCTAATAGAGAGGTCAATCTGATTCCCTGTAAGTTGGTAGCGTGCAATTAGATAGTCCGTTGTTTGAATTACTATTGGACTACTATTGATTTTTTGCTTTTTTAATAAATTGATAAATTTCCTCTATAGTTTCTTCAAAATTTTCCTTGTTTAATTGATGCTCCCAAACTCTTAAAATATTCCAACCTTTTTCCTTGTAGTAGTTTGTAACCTCTATATCTCGTTCAACATTTCTCTTTAATTTTTTTGCCCAAAATTCTTCGTTGTTTTTTGGCTTGTTGCCGTGTAGTTCACACACATGCCAAAAACAAGAATCAATAAAAATCACTACTTTAAATTTTTTTATGGAAATATCAGGTTTTCCGAAAAGATTATTAACATTTTTTCGAAACCTTAAACCCTTTGCCCAAAGAGCCTTTACTACTCGATCTTCTAATTTAGTTCCTTTTGAACGAATAGCTTTCATGTTTTTTTTTCGTTGTTCTGATGTTTGAAGCTTATCTGCCACGACAAATTTCACCTGCCTTTATTTTTACAATACCCTTTTAAATTCAGCAATAACAAAAAAACGATCCTTCAAAGAACCGTCTTTTTAATAGGTAGATTATTTTTTATATAGCATATTTTTCTTTAAGATACTGGACGAATGTAGTAATACTTAAAATCCTGTCTTTGTATTCTGGTGGATAGTAATCATGGTAAGCTTTTGGGACTACAAGAATTACTTTTTCTTCCTGCATTTCTTCCATTTGATTTTTTGTTATTCCCTGTTGAAGTGTCAGAAGATGTTTTTCAGGAATCCTGTTTGCTTCATTTAAAATCTGTCTCCAACGGTCTTTACATGTTGTTTTTGCACCTAAGAAAGTTAACTTTTTTTCATCATACAATATGTTTGCGTAAGCTTCATTTGAAGGTAGGAGAAAATCCGGCTTCTTGTTTCCTTCAGTTTTCCCCGGGTGACTGAAAGGTATATTAAATTTTGTAAGCATAAAATCAATATGGTGTTCTAAAGATTTTCCTGCACGGCTTTTCCTTCTATTTAATGCACTGTTTGCAAACTCGAATAACAGTTCTAACTCTCCGAACGGTTCAGTTAAATATGGCTTATATATATTTTTTTCTATAGCTTTAAAAACCTCATACTCTAAATCAATCCACCGAATTAAAGCATTGTCTGGATTAGAAAGATTGCCGCGAATAATCTTATAAAACAATTCTCTTGCCTTGTCTGCGATACATACAGTGGCAGGAAATTCATTACTGAAACTACGTGAATATTCATCTATTACTTGAAGTAATTTCAGCCTTATTTTTGTTTCTTTTTCTTCTATGTCCAAACCATATACTGCATTATTCTTTACAAGCGATATAGAGAATACTTCAAGAAATGTTTCAATTTCATCTTCGTTTTCTAAAATGAAACAATAAAAATCATCCATACTTGCCTGAATAAATATTATAAGGTTTCCGACCTGTTCATATTTATTGAAAGGTGAATTAGTCCAGAATCTTGTCAATCGGTACTCTTTTCTTGTTTTGCTTCCATACCAAATGGCGCGACTTTGAAAGGGGTAATATCCATCAACATGTATTTTAATAAAATGGTCTTTATTTTCCCCTTTTTTACCTCTTGTATCAAAAAATAACTGTGAAGCGTGAACAGATATGTATAGACCTTCTTGATGTGCTTTAGTTAGTCCAACGTCATTTGCAGAAATAAATTTACAATAGAAACGACCATACTTGTTAGCCGTCTCTATTGCTTTTGATAAATTATCATTTGGTTGCATATTCCAACCTTCTCTCAGCTACTGTATCTTCCATAACTTCGTTACGTTCGATTGCTTGAATCATACTTTGTGCGATTAAGCTAACTACCGGCACAGCGACACTGTTCCCAAATTGCTTATATGCGGCGGTATCAGATACCACGATTTTAAAATCCTCCGGAAAACCCTGTAACCTAGCACATTCTCTCGGAGTTAGCCGTCTTGGATTTTTCCCTTCCTGCGGAATTAATATTTCACTTCCATCTTTATAATACCGGGCGGAAAGTGTACGACTGTATGAATTTATATCCACTAATCCATAACCAAACCCATTACCCTTTTTAGAGTGCTTTTCTTTATAGCCTTGTAAGTATGACCATAACTTATTGCTTAACGTATACTTTCCATCTACGTTTTCTTCCAAAATTGAGGATATTGACGGACCTTCTTTAGGAACTTCGGGAAATTCAAACTTTAGATTCCTTTTAAAACCCACAATATAGATACGTTCCCTATTTTGAGGAACTAATCCTTTAGCGTTAATAACCTCATCATAAACGGTATATCCCAGTTCTTTTAATACATTCTTAATAACTTTATATGTTTTACCTTTATCATGACTTCGTAAGTTTTTAACATTTTCAAGCAAAAATGCCTGTGGTTGTTTTTCTTTGAGAATTCTCGCTATATCCCAAAAAAGCGTTCCTTGTGTTTCATCTAAGAAACCATGGTTTCTTCCTAATGAGTTTTTTTTGCTTACGCCTGCAATACTGAACGGTTGGCAGGGAAAACCGGCCAGCAAAATATCATGGTCTGGAATAGCTTTTTCATTAATACTTCTAATATCACCATGTGGGTATTCTCCATAATTAGCATAATATGTTTCTTGTGCTTTTTTGTCCCATTCACAACTAAATACACAAGTGCCGTACGGTTCAAAAGCTTTTCTTATACCTCCGATACCAGCAAATAAGTCTATAAAATTATATAACATTTTATCACCTCCGAACACTTGTACTATATATCTAATTATAACAAATAAAATTGAATACCGGTTAAATTTTATGCTAGAATATTGAACATACTTTTTAATTTACCTCTAAAAAGGAGGTTAAACAAGTGGAAAATGTAATTATTTATTATCAACAAAAAAGAAATGAGAGTACAGAAAATGCGATTATTTTTATAGATTCCCTTATTAAAAATATAAAAACTAGATATAATATAAAGGGAGTATATATTGATAATTTCGAAAATCAGAATGAATTGTTAGAATTACTCCAATCCCCGCTGGCTGACATTGATTATATATATTTAGATGAACTACCTCACGATGAGTTCAATTGGAAGTTAATAAACCAGTTAGCGAGAAGCGAAGGCTTTACTATAAAGTTTTTTAGTGATATTTAGAAAAAACTCCTTTTCTTATTTCGATTAGGGCTAAAACTCTGCTATTATTCACTAATATGTATTTACTAGTAACAATCAGGAAGCTGAAAACCCAAACTTCTTCTTCTGTTTGGAAGTGTATTCTCGACAAATCACTATACCAAAGAATGAGGTGTTTCAGCATATTTATTTGGGTGCGAAGTTTGAGAAATTAAGTAACACCCTGTGTCTTCACACTAAGTAATCAACAGCAAGCTTAATATAAAATTTAATTGAATCAATATACTTTTGTAAATCTACCCGTTCATCTGGCTGGTGCGCGATTTCCGGCTCTCCTGGTCCATAGATTAATATAGGAACGTGAGGAAGAGCCTTGCTGAAAATGGAACCATCGGTATAATAATTGACCCCTCCAGCAGGTTGATCATTGTTAAGCAGCGATTTATTAGTGTTTTTTGCTAGTCCGATAAACGGGTCATCACTAGCAGTATGCACACATCCTAAATCATTAATTGTTTCCATCTGAAAAGACATGGAATTTTGTTTTGTTGTCTTCTCTACTAAAGTTTTTATGTCTCTTTCGATATCTGCATGGTTTTGTCCTGGTACAGTTCTTATATCTAAATAGATGGTACACTGGTCGGGAACTACATTTGTACTTACTCCACCTCGAATCATGCCAATGTTGATCGTTGATTCTCCTAATATAGGATGGTGTTCATATTTCAGGGAATAGTTTCTTAATTCATTAATGAAATCGTTCATGCCCCAGATGGCATTTACCCCTAATGAGGGCATAGATCCATGTGCAGTTTTACCAAAAATTGATATTTTCAACCAAAGTACTCCCTTGTGTGCGATCTTCACTTTATTTGCCGTAGGCTCTCCAATCACAATGGCTGTGGCATCCTCAACTTGGCCATTTCTTATTACTCGTTTTGCACCAAAGCAATCAACTTCCTCACCCACTGTGCCAACAAAACGAAGATTCCCATTTAATTTTATTTGTGCTTGTTCAATACATTCGATTGCCATCACCATGGCAGCTACGCCGCTTTTCATATCGGTGGTACCTCGGCCAAACAGTTTGTTTTCCTTGATTTCTCCCTCAAAGATTCCATAATTCCAAGTTACATTTCCAGGCGGTACAGTATCAAAATGTCCGCTGAAAATTAGTGTTTTACAATCCTCATCTTTCATTTCACGATTATAGGATACAATCAGATTTTCTCTTTTTTCCGATATCGGGTCAGGAAAAAGAGTTAAATTAGATCTCTTTAATCGGTCCTTAATGACATCAGAAACTGCTTTTTCACTACCAGTATTTGTGACACTATTGATCTCAACTAATGAACGGAGAAAATTTATTGCCTCCCTTTCATCAATTAACTCAATAGCCTTTAAATAATCAACCAATTTAAGTTCCCCCCAAGAAAAAAAGAAGCAGTCTGGCACAACTACTTTAAATAAAATACAAAAGCATAGGAACTAATGTTACGAAATGATAAAGCTTCCCAATGAACGCGTACTGAACGAAAGCAGATCTTCCTACCATTTCCTTGATTTCTCTTTGTGGTCATCAGCCACACTCTTTAGCTCTCTCTGTCAAAAACACGACGAGGATTATCTATTAATATTGTATTGATTTCTTGCTGTGAAACTCCCATCCTTTTTAAACGTGGAACAAAGTTTTCCAGTATATGTGAGTACCCCCAACCTCCGTAAGTTTTCAATAAGATTTTCAAGAACACATCTTGGGAAAGCAATAGTGATTCTCCATATCCTTTTTCTAATAAGTTAATAATTGCTTTGGCATTATCTTCATCAGAAGGAGATTGGCCTTCCGGAAACAATAGATCAATGCCAATCATGTCATATTCCAAAAAAGCACCGCGATCCGCAAGGGACGTTTGATATGCAACATCATTCATACTTGGATTCATATGGTCAAGTATAGTTTTATGAACGGCTCCACCCTCTTTTTCAACAATATCGAGAATTTGATGTCCATATCTTTCCCAGCCTGGCAGATGAATGGTTAAAACATGGCCTGTTTTTTTCTGTGCCCGTGCGGCTGCACGTAATACTTTTACTTCAAGTTCTGTCATATCAGGGCTTATCCCGATTTCGCCAATTATCCCTGCTTTGATTCCAGTCCCATCCACACCCACTTCAAGATCTGAAATAATATCATTTTCAATTTCTTCAATCGACCAGTCTCTCACACGAGAAGGTATCGTATCTTCCAGGTAATACCCACATCCCATAATAATATTTAATCCCGTTCTTCTTGATAGCCGATATAAGGCATTTGGGTCTCTTCCCAGGGCAACTGGAGTAACATCTACAATGGTTTGTCCCCCAAAGTTGTAAAATTCCAGTGCCTCTTTTACGGCAACACCTTCATCAACCATTAAGCCGTTATCCTTATTTGCATAAGGATTTAACCTTAACCTTCCTAAAATATCCAGTGAAACAGATTGATTCGCAAAATACTTTAATGGTCCGTTTGGCTCTTCCCAAAGATGGGACCTATCAATATATAAATGCTCATGCATCAGTGTGATTCCTAAATTTTCACTATTGATTATCCCTTGTACTGTTTGCACCAAAGCCATCAGTATCACAACCTATTTAAATATTTTTTCTAAATCCAAACACGCGAATATTCAATATTACAGCAAGTAATAATACAAATCCTTCGATGATTTGAATAATATAAGGAGAAACTTGCAATAACGTCAAACCATTATTGATCACTCCGATGATGACCACACCGATTAAAGAACCAATCATCGTCCCTTTTCCCCCCATGAGTGCAGTGCCTCCAAGTACAACTGCGGCAATGATATCCAATTCAAACATCATCCCGATATTGGATGAGCCAGAAGCTAATCTGGAAGAAATAATAAGCCCAGCAAGTGCTGCTGCTCCGCCACTCATCATATACGTGATTAATTTAACTTTTCGCGTATCCACACCGGAACGTCTCACTGCCTCTTCATTTGCTCCAATTCCGGTTACATATATTCCGAATCTGCTATTCTTTAGCGCGACCGCTCCCAGTCCAGCAATAATAATAGCCAGCAAAGCTGAAACAGGCACACCAAATAATGTCCCAAGTCCGATATTAGTCAATCCATGTTCTCTGGAAATCGCAATGGAATAACCACCTGTGATTAATAAAGCTATACCACGAACGAAGATCATGGATGACAGCGTAACGATAAATGGAGGGATATTGTGAAAAGCGGTTATATATCCGTTAACTATACCGATCGCAAGTCCAGCAGCAATTACGATCGTTAACGTAACCGGGCTGCCAATTCCTGCTTGTAAAGCTGTTGCCGTTACTGCACTTGATAGTGCAACAATCGAGCCTACTGATAAATCAATTCCCCCAGTGGTAATAATAAACGTCATTGCTACCACTACGATTAGATTTGGCGCTAACTGTTGAATTAAATTAAAAAAGTTCCCGTAACTAAAAAATGCATCTGCAGCGAAACTAAAATAGGTAGATATAATTAACAAAATCAGAAAAATACTTAATACTTGCTTGTTTTCATTTATCCATGCAGAAATTTTGATAGCAGGATTGTACTGTTCCAGATTCACATTATTTGTCTCAATTTTCCCCTTGCTCATCACGATACCTGCACCCCCTCAGGATTTCCCATAATGGACTTTATAACTGATTCCAGCGTATATTGTTCAATCGAGCGGTTATCAATGCATTTGCCTTCATGTAAAACCATAAGCCGGTCGCAGACTTCAAATAAATCCTGTAGACGATGAGTTATTAAAATTACACTAACACCTGTTTTCTTGACCTTATTAATTAACCCTAATACCATATTGACTTCCTTTACACCAAGTGCAGAAGTAGGCTCATCCAAAATTAACACCTTCGGTTGGAACACCATTGCTCTGGCAATTGCAACAGCTTGACGTTGTCCCCCTGACATATTTTGAACTGTCAATTTGGTTGAAGATATATTAATTCCTAACTTTTCTAATTCTTCACGAGTTCGTTCATGCAGTTTTTTCTGATCAATTAATCTCCCGCCAAATTTAACTGGTTCTCGGCCAAGAAAGATATTATTTGCCACATTTAATGTATCGCACAGTGCTAAATCCTGGTAGACTGTTTCAATTTGTAAGTCTTTCGCATCTCTTGGTTTTTTAATCGAAACTTTTTGGCCATCAACATAGAACTCTCCTTGGTCAGGGATGATGACTCCGCTTAATATTTTCATAAGTGTTGATTTCCCAGCGCCATTATCACCAAGTAAACCAAGACACTCTCCTTTATATAAAGTCAAATCTACCCCTTGTAATGGTTTGACAGCACCAAAACTTTTCTGGATATTTTTCATTTGAATCCGAATATCGTTTTTGGTCATAATTAGGTAACCCCCTTATTTTCAAAAAAGCGGAAAAGCTGGCTTAACTGCTTTTCCGCAGGACATCATTTATTCAAAAGAACCTCTAAATTCATCGACATTGTCTTTTGTAACAATCGTAACCGGTACATTTAGTTGTTTCTCTACTTTTTCTCCATCTATTAATTTTTTAGCTGCTTTGACTGCTTCACTGCCAAATTCATAAGGATGCTGTTGTAGAACGGCCTCTACAAATCCTTCATCAATGCCTTCAATTACTTGCTTACTTAGATCCCATCCAAATAGTTTAACTCTATCCTCTGCTTTTTGAGAACGGACTGCTGATACCATTCCTATAAAAGCTGGCTCCCCGGTAGCAAATGCAAAAGTTAAATCTGGAGATCCAGTCAATAAGTTTTCAGATGCGGCAAGTGCTTTTTCCTGAACATTCTCCCCGTCAACAGTATTGACGATTTGCAGATTGTCATTTCCTGAAACAGTATCCTTAAAACCATCTTCACGCTTAATTTGAATTTCCGAATTTAAAGCACCTACAGTTCCTAACTTAACAGATTTTCCATCCCATTCACTTTTTAGATAGTCGTTGAAATATTCGCCAAGCTCTACACTAGATTCATAGTTATCCACACCAATTTGTACATCGACTGCGTCACTTTCAATTACAGAATCGACTGAAATAATGTGAATTCCTGCCTCTTTTGCTTGTTCAACAACAGATTCCATTCCCTTAGAATCAATGGCATTTACAATAATCGCATCAACACCAGAACTAATAAAATCTTCCACTGAATTATGCTGTGCCACTGTATCATTATTCGCATTAAATACTGTAAAATTAACCCCTAATTCATCTGCAGCTTTTTCCGCACCCTTGACCATATCAGTAAAAAACAGTGCTTCCTGGTTAATAACTGTCATAGCAATTGTAATACCATCATCTTTAGATGAATCCCCACCCGGCTTAGTACTTCCTGAAGTATCATCTACTTGCCCACAAGCTGCTAAAAATAACAACAACATCCCGATTAAGCTACAACTAACCAATTTTTTCATTTTTCATAATCCCCCTTTTTTATAAATCCCTTCTACTTCCTTTTGATTTGGAAGAGATGGTTGAGCACCTTTTCGTGTTACAGAAATCGCAGCAGCAACAACTGCTTTTTTAGTTGCTTGCAGTAAATCTTTTTCTTCTAACCAATACGTTACGAGCGCACCGCAAAAGCAGTCACCAGCAGCAGTAGTATCAACAGGATGGACCTTTGGAGAAGGCACTTGATAGATTCCGTTTTTGTCACCAATAATGGCCCCTTCAGCCCCTAAGGTTAAAACAACCTGTGAATGGCCTTCTTCCAGCAATTGTTTTACGGCTAATTCAGCATTTGCGATGTTCGATACACTAAAGCCTGTTATTTGTCCGGCTTCAACTTCATTTATAATAAGAAAATCAACTAATCTCCTTATCTGAGGATCTATCGGAACAACAGGTGCTAAATTTAGGAAGATAGGGATATTGATTTTCTTTAACGCAAGAATAATGGTATTGGCGACATCTAATGGCATCTCTAATTGCAGCAGGGCAGCTCCCGCACCGTGTGCAGCTTCCAGAGAAGCAAGCACCTCTTCCTTCGTTAATTCTTTGTTCGCATTTTGGTTGGTAATAATCATGTTTTGCCCTGCCTGATCAACAATGATAAAAGAGGAACCAGTAGCAGTTTTCTCAGAGGAAAAAACATAATCGAATGAAATGCCTTCTTCTAAAAATTTCTCCTTCAATAAACTTGCATAAGGATCTTTTCCGACCTTTCCAACCAGTGCTACCTGTTTTCCTAAACGTTGAGCGGCTACAGCCTGATTAGCTGCCTTTCCCCCAGGAATCTGGCGGAAGTCTATGGAAGCGAGTGTTTCTCCGATGTCAGGAAAACGGCTAACGTAAGCAACCAGGTCTATGTTGATCGTTCCAATAACGATAACATCTGTTTTTATCAAGCAAACCGACTCCCCCTTTATCGAACTTTTTTTACCTCACTCATAAATTTTATTACTTCCTCCTTGGACACAGGATTCCACCACTCTCCCTCTTCTTTTAATGAGCTTCCTATAATACATCCATCAGCTAATGAGAGTATCTTTGCAGCATTATTTACTGTCATTCCACTTCCAACTATAACTGGAAGACTGGTATGATTTTTAATGCCTTCTATTTCAGTTAATTCTGTTTCATTACCAGTACGTGTACCTGTGGCTATTAAAACATCCGCATCAAAGAAGATGTTGTCATGTGTTTGATCAGCCAGGTTCCTATCAGCTATAATCGAATGGCTTCCATGCTTTACATGGACATCAACAAACATCCTGATATCCTCGCCTTTTATTTGTGAGCGATATCTGGCAGCCTTTGCCGACGCTCCTTCGACAAACCCTTCATTTGCGATATACGCGTTTACCCATTGGTTTACCCTTACAAATGGCAGGTCTGCCGCTTTAGCAACAGCAAGTGCCTGGATCGCTCCATTGGCCAAGCAATTAATCCCGATTGGCAAATCCGTATGTGTTTTTAATCGATTCGCTACAGAGGTCATGGCTGCAACAGTTTCAAACCCAATGTCTTCTGGTTTTGAGAAAGGGATATCCCATGCATTTTCAATGATTAAACCGTCAACACCACCCTCCTCGAGGGCAGCTGCATCTCTTATCGCCCAATCATACACTTCATCTAAATTGCCCCCTTTAAAATGGGGAGCCCCTGGCAATGGCCGAAGATGAACCATTCCAATTACCGCACGATCCTGGTTGAAAATTTCCTTAATATAATTAGGTTTGGCAGGAAAGATTTTATTTGACATATTTCCTCCTTTTTGAATTTCTACTATGCTTTATGTTTGTTAGTTCTGTTTTAGATAGTTTAATAGACGCACCCAAATTGGCTGATAATACTCCCATTCCATAAATTCTGTAGTCCCCCAATGCGGAGCACAATCACTCGCAAATGCAGCTGTTTTTCCTTTCCCATAACTTCCCAGTACAATAAAAGGGTCTTCCTGGATTTTAACTAACACTTCTGCTTCTTTTTTTGCTTTGAATTTGTTATAGCCAAGGAAGGCAGGCCAATTTTCAATATTTTCAGTTATTTCATGTTTCAAAATGGTCTTAGGGTTGGCGCCCTGAGGGATTTCAACCCGATCATCAGCATCCAGCATTTCAACAGGGAGTACTTCAGCTAATACTGTATTTTTATAATTCGCTTTGCCCTCGATGCCCATAAAGGACAAGTAGCCGCCAATCATCAATAATCCTCCGCCATCCTCGACATATTCACGAATTAACCCTAAAGCATTCGGAACAACCTCCATTTGATAAAAGGTTGGATTCTGCAAGAGAAACGTATTGCTGCCAATATCACTAAGTACAATAGCATCGTATTTCTTTAATTCTTCAATCTTCTTCGGGAATCGAACTTGGACTTCGTGTGCCGGCATATAGTCAACCTCGATACCGGCTTGTTTTAAACAACTTAATAAGTATGTAGCACCTTCTTCGTATTTTGTAGAGGTAAAGCTATCATATCCTTTTGTATGAATCATATGAATCACCCAGGATTCCCCTATAAATAGTATTTTCATTGTATAAACTCCTTTCATTTTTTAGTAATTTAGATTTTTTTCAAACTCATGAACATCATCCAATGTAGGCATGCTTGATTGAGCACCGTATTTAGAAACAGACAATGCTGCTGTTTTATTTGCTAATTTAATGGCATCAGTAATGGAGTCCCCTCTGCCTAATGCAAAAGCCAGTGCGCCATTGAAACAATCCCCTGCACCAGTCGTATCTACAACAGGAACCTGGTAAGCCGGAAATGTTATCAAATCTTGTTTAGCCGCTTTATAAACGGAACCCTCAGACCCAATTGTTGTCACAACATGCTGAACGCCTTTTTCCAACAGCATATCTATCCGCTGATTAAAGTTATAGCCTTCAGTTTTTTTATTTGTAAGAAGTCTTAATTCTGTGTCATTAGGTGTTATGATATCAACTTTTTGTAATAAATCGTCTGAAAGCTCTTGGGCAGGAGCTGGATTCAAGATTACTGTTTTATTGAATGTTTTGGCCATACTTACCGCATAATTAACTGTTTCTAAAGGAATTTCCATTTGGATAAGAATAATGTCAGACTCCCTTATTTTGTCTTGATTTAAATCAATATCTTCTTTTGTGCAATGAGCATTTGCACCTTGAATGACAATAATTCGATTATCAGCATTTTCCAGCAAAATAACCGCTAACCCGCTTGATTCCCCTCCAACCGTTTTGATTGAAGAAATATCAACCTGATCTTTCTTTAAGATTTCTTTTAACCTATCACCGTATAAATCATCACCGACAGCTCCGATCATCGTTACCTCTGCTCCAAGTCGTGAAGCTGCAACTGCTTGATTGGCTCCTTTCCCACCTGAAAAATATTCCACACTTTCTCCAAGAATGGTTTCTCCCCTATTTGGAAACCTGGAGGACTTGACCAATAAATCCATATTTAGGCTGCCTATAACCGTTATTTTAGGTTTCATCATTTCTCTCCAATTTTTGCGTCGATTCACGTATTACAAGCGTTGCATCCAACTTGATTAGCTTTTCCCGAAAAAAAGAATGCTCTATGTAGTGAATAAGGTTTTCAGCGGCTAATTTTCCTATTTCATAAGTTGGCTGCACTACCGTAGTTATTTCGGGAGTTGTAATTTCCGTTAGTTTTATGCCATCAAACCCACATACGGCAACTTTTTCTGGCACTCTTATACCTTTTCGGTACAATACCTTTAATGCCCCAATAGCATTCATATCATTTCCGGCGAAAATCGCATCTAAATCCGGATGATCATGCAATAACTTTTTCGTTGCTTCCATCCCTCCTTCAATTGAAAAATTCCCCGGGGCCAGTAAGCTTGGAGTATACCAAGGGAGGTTTTTAACTGCATCTTCATAGGCCCTGAGGCGTTGGCGTGCTGTACTGATTTCCTGCGGCCCATATATATGGGCGATTTTTTTGCAGCCAATCTCAACTAAATGCTTCATAGCTTTTTTGGCACCTTGATAATTATCAACAAGAATTTCGCACTCTATTTCCATTTCAGGAACTCGATCCAAAACAACCATTGGTATTTTTGATTGCCTGATTTTCAATGCGTCTTCTGGATTAAGTGCGCCCGCAGCAAAAATAATCCCATCAACATATTTTTGTTTGAGTAAATCAACATACAGTTTCTTTCTCCCACCCATCTTTTCATAATTACATAAAATTAAAGTGAAACCTTGGGAATTAGCATAATCTTCCGCACCCTTGGCCAATGTAGAAAAAAACGGATTCGTGATATCTGGAACAAATAAAGCAACTGTCTTCGTTTTCTTAACAGTTAAACTTCTTGCAACTTCGTTTGGCTCGTAATTCAATAACTTGATTGCTTCTTCAATTTTCTTCCTCGTTTCTAAACCTACATAACCTTTAGAATTAAGCACCCTGGAAACACTAGCGATTGAAACTCCGGCTAATTTTGCGACATCTCTTATGGTTGCAGTCACTTTTACCAACACCTTTTACAAGAATAGTAAACCGGTTACACATTGGTTATATACTCATTATTTTTATGTATTACATCTTAATTTCGAATAATAGTAAACCGGTTACACATTCTACTAAAAAATAAGTGAGAAATTATTGTTAAGATAATTATATTTTTTAGGACTGGTTACATCCAGCACTTTGTAAGATTTTATGACAAAGAATTTAAAATTTTCCTACTTTTTCGAACTTATACCATAAATATATGAGTTAGAAATTAATTTGTCAACGCTTACATTAACAAAAAGTATAAATTAAGAAATTACAGGAAAACACATTTATGCTTTTCGTTGGGCAGCCCCTTCTACAAAAAATTCCTCTTCGACATATCCCTTACTGCTAAGATCTATGTCAGTCGCACCAAAAGGATAATTTAGGGGAGCATCGTCCGGGGCGGAAACCGGCTTCCTCCTTTCATTCCTTTAGAGTTAAAAAAACCTATAAACAAATCAAACCATTCAGTATGTTGTTTACCGAATTTTCCGTCTGCATTTTTTAATAGAAATAGGGAGACTGGAAGAAAAATCCCAGGAGTGTTGGAAAACTGAACCTTAGTCCTCTACTACCTTACAGCCTGACAGATGTTAATCAAACGAATGATGGCTCATTTGTCGGAACGTAGTTTCAGAGGAATGAGCCATCATTGTCATTAAAACAGTTGACGAAGATACTATAAACGATGCCGAACTTGCATACAGAACAATGGACGGCAAGAAAGCCGTCCATTGTTATGAGATATAAGTTTTGCTAATAACTTGGAAAATGTACCTCGTGAATGTTACCCGGCTCTTGTCGTTCAGGTATTTCCGAGAGAGCCGCCTCCAACACTTTCCTTTGTGTTTGTTTATCATGTGGCTTTCCTAACGAATGTCCAAATTCGAACCCTACCGGATGAGCGACCCGAGGTGGCCTCATCAAACTGGATTGTTCAACATCCAGCGTGATTAATATTGTTGGAATACCCTGTGATTCAATGCCACGCTGCACTGTAACTACAGTGCGATGACAGAGCGGTCAGCCGGCCGTTAAGAGAACTGCGTCCGCTTTTGAACGGACCACTTCTTTTACGAACGCTGGAATGGTTTCTTTATTAATCTTATTCAATCTCATGGAATAACCCATCATAGTTAGATATTTTTCAGCCACTCCGCCAAGGTCTCCATCTTCGACCATTTCCCTTAACCGGTCGATTGGAAAAACGGTATTAATATCCTCTTTAGGAGCATCTGTATTATAATGCTCCTTTGGCGCTGCATGGGTAACGGTTAAATCCTTTGAATCAACATCTCCAGGTATGATGCGGAAGGTTGCATCCCCTTCCGCAGGGTCAGTGTTATATGGCTCCTGATCCTTCAGGTGTACTCCAGAGGTTGAAACGATCATGATCGTCATCTCATGCAACGGTTTGCTGCTGGGTGTATATGGGATCGCTTTTCTTGACAGTTCCATACACAGCCTCCTTTTTTCTGCTTGTTAAAAGTACCTGCTTACAGTTTGCGTAAAATATCAAACAACTCTTCATTATCTGGCTGCCTGTCATTGGATGAACATCAATAAATTGAATAATCCCTTCTTTATCAACAATAAAGAGGGCGCCTTCTGAAGCTCCGTATGCTGGCTCATTTTTATTTTTGCGAGGGACACCGTATTTTCCCGAAACTTCTCCGTGCGGATAAAAATTGGAACAGAGCGGATAGGATACTCTTCCAATTGATTTTTGCCATGCCTCATGACTGTGGACACTGTCAACTGAAATAGGGCTGTCCAAAAGTCAGCTTTCACTGACTTTTTGGACAGCCCCCATATTTAAAGACAAAGTTCTTTTTCAAGCACCCGTTAGTCACGGCGTTTGAGCGGCGTTGACCACAAAGAATGAAAATATGCCAAGCACTCACTAAAGGTCAGAAAAAGGTGCTACTCCGTACAGTAAAGTGCCTCTATGTTCTTCATTGTGCATTAAAATAACAGATAACGTCTATTTATATCATCAAAATTCCACGAATATCATCTTCAGTTAATGTTGCTGAAGCTTTTTCTTCTGGATCGATAATATCTGTAATGAGATCTCTCTTTTTTTCCTGGAGCTCGTTGATCTTTTCTTCAATGGTGCCACGGGCAACGAGCTTGATCACCTGTACAACATTCTTCTGCCCCATTCGGTGAGCCCGGTCTGCCGCTTGCTGCTCGACCGCAGGATTCCACCAAAGATCATATAAGATGACTGTATCCGCGCCTGTCAGGTTCAGCCCTGTCCCTCCTGCTTTCAAGGAAATCAGAAACAAGTCACGCTCACCATCATTAAATCGATTGCAAATTTCCACTCGCTCCTCTGGAGGAGTTTGTCCATCAAGATAGAAATACGATTGCCCCTGAATTGTAATCTCTCTGCCGATCAGCTCAAGCATTTTCGTGAATTGGGAGAAAATCAGCACTCTTCTTCCGGAAAGTCTGGCTTCCTTTACTATTTGCAGGAGCTGCTCAAATTTTGCCGAGCTTCCTTTGTAGCCGTCTACAAACAGGGCAGGATGACAGCAAATTTGCCGCAATCGCGTCAAACCCGCTAAAATTCTAATCCGTTTTTTTCGAATCGTATCCTTGTCGAGGTGCTTCAATGTATCATGCCGCAGCTTCGCCAAATAGGCTGCGTAGAGCTTCTTTTGTTCGGGAAGCAGTTCTTCTGATTCAAGCATCTCAATTTTTTCAGGCAGCTCGTCAAGCACATCCTCTTTTACTCTGCGAAGCAAAAAGGGACGAGCCCTGCGAGCAATTGTTTTCCTTGGAAGATGACTATATTCTGTTAATCCCTGGAAGAGCTGCGGGAAGACAACATGATAAATCGACCAAAGCTCTTCAAGTGAATTTTCCAGCGGTGTTCCTGTAAGGCCAAATCGATTATCTGCCTGTATTCTTTTAACGGCCCGGGCCGTTTGGGACACTGGATTTTTAAACGCCTGTGCTTCGTCAAAGAAAACCGTGTGAAACATTTGGTTCTCATACCACTTGATATCACGGCGCAGCAACGGGTAGGACGTAATCATGACATCTAAATCTTTGATATCGTTTTGCAGCGCTTGTCGATCCGCTTGATTCCCGTCGATGACAATCGTTTGGAGCTCAGGAGCAAATTTCATGATTTCATGCAGCCAGTTGTACGTTAAGGATGATGGGCACACAATAAGAACCGGGTGCCTCCTGTCGCGAATGGCTGAAAGCTCGGAAACAATAAAGGCAATGCTTTGCACTGTTTTGCCAAGGCCCATGTCATCAGCGAGAACTCCGCCAAAACCGTAGCTGGCAAGTGTCTTCATCCATTTAAATCCGCGTTTTTGATAGTCTCTTAATTTGTTGCCTAAACTTTGCGGCACCTCGAAATGCATGTTACCCGGGTTGCGTATATTATCAAGAAACTGACGGAATGATTCCTCGACCGTGAAGACATCGCTATCCTCAACAGAATCAAGGTGTTTAAAACTTTCAATGATAGGCATTTTCAGACTGGCTTCAAAATCTTCATCCTGAACCGGGACTGCCTTTAGAAAACGGCGGATTTCTTCCATTTCCTTCGTTTCCAGAGACAGCAGTGACCCATTCCGAAGGCGGTAATATTTCCGCTTTTCTTCCAGTGACGCTAAAATCTCCCGAATTTGATTGTCACCAATGCCGTCCATCTCAAATTTGAATTCCAGCCAATTCGTGCGTTCTTTTTGGACCTTCACCCGAATTCTTGGATGAGCATTCTCCCTTACGATGCGAATTCGCACAGCTGTTGTCGCATAAACCTGGACAAGCCGCTGAAGCTTCGGGAGGACATGATATAAAAATTCATACTCCAGTGCTTCATTTTGCATCGTGTAACCGCCCTCTGTTGTCGAAAACCCGCTCTCCTCCATGAGCTGAAGAATTTCCTCTTCCTTTTCCAGATCCCGTATAACCAACGGACCTGTTGGAGTGTCCCGGCTTTCCAATGGTTGAATAACGACATTTTCATATTGAAATTCCAGTCCTGCAAGAAGCCGGTTTTTTAGGCGATCCAAGTAAAGCCTGGCAACAAGCGGTTTCTTCATAAGCTTATGAGATAACGCTCCAGACAGTTTCACCTCGCCGATTTTTTTCAGACCTGGCACGATTTTTTTGATAAAAAAATCAATTTGCCCATGTGGAACCGGAATGTGGTTCGTATCCGGAGCTGCCAGCATTTTCTTTAGCCCGGATAATCGTTCACAGTCCTGTTCTTCTAACCGAAAGACTTGTCCATCACACAACACCGAACTATAGGAATCCATAACGACCATGAGGTCAAAGCCTGTGATCGTTAATTGGTAATCGTCACCGTCGGTTTCTTCAAATATAAACTGTATGGGAGGTGGCCCATCCACAATTCGCAAGCGCTCATAAGAAAGACCATCATGCTCAAGCGTAACCAATGGGGTCTTGGTGAGTAAAGGTACGAGCCCCACCCAGGAAGAAGGTGGAATAAGTAACGTTTGACTACTGCCTGTAAAGTCAGAAAGGTCTGGTAAAGCTTCCAAAAACGCCTGTTCATCATGGGCGACACGGATGAGGTGATGAAGAACCGCATCTGATTCGTTTACAAAGCAATGAAGGCTTGGGTCATATGTCAATGCAGGGGATAACGTGCTATTTTTCACTTGTTTTATGTCCTGTAAAAAGCCGCGAATATTTTTCAGCTTCGTATGACCAACCTCAGCTTCCATTCCAAATAAGTACTGGCCATTCCCTATAGAGATTGTTTTACAGATGAACAGCACATCAAGTACTTCTCTTTTTTCAAAATGAAGCTGATGTACACTTGTTGGAGCTGGCCTTTTATCAAAGAGCGTCATGAAGCCTTCTGTCAGCTCTCCATACTTGGATTGCCCTTGTACGCTGAAAGGAAACGTTCCTTGGCGTTGATGTTCATAAATGGCTAATAAAACGGCCGCAATGTGCTGGCAATCCTTTTGGAAATCTGCCAGGGCAGGACAGCTGCATTTCGTCTGTATGCCGCCTGCTGTATCTTTTTCAATTGTGACCTGAAAACCCTCCGTTGCTTGAACGGTCGCTTCACAAAAGTCAGGGCTATACTGGGTAAATGTGACTTTATTCGCTCGATAAAAAGAGTCTCCTTTTTTGAAGGAGACGGTACCGCACATTTCTTTTACCATCTTGCGATTTACTTTTATGTTCATGTACTCCCGCTCCTTCCTTTCTATTTTGTCGAGGGGTATGTATATATTATTCAACGTCTGTACTATATTCTCTTCACTCGTTTTTCTTCCCCATTGTACCATGTTTCTATGAATTAAGAGAGTTTGGCGGGAGGTGGTTAAATGAGAAAAGCCTATGGAATAAAAAATTTAATCGCGTATCTTGCTTCAGTAAATTATCCAATTTCTGAGCAGGAGATCCATGATCTTATTCAAAGTAAAGACATACCGCATCAAAGACCTATCAACAATATGATTGTCTTTAATTTAAATTATATAGATTGGTGGGTTAGTCAACAGCGATTAAAACCGTAGATAAAGCCCTGCTCCGGCAGGGTTTTATCTTGATACTAATTTGCTTATAAACGATGCCGAACTTGTATACACAACAAGGAACGGCAAACAAGCCGTCCCTTGTTGTGACATATTAGTTTTACAAATAACTTGGAAAATGCACCTCATGAATGTTCCCAGGCTCTTGTCTCTCAGGTATTTCAGCCAGAGCCGCCTCTAACACTTTCCTTTGTGTTTCTTTATCATGCGGCTTTCCCAACGAGTGTCCAAATTCAAACCCTTTTGGATGAATGGCCCGGGGAGGTCTCATCAAACTGGATTGTTCAACATCCAGCGTGATTAAAGTAGTTGGAATTCCCTGTGATTCAATGCCACGCTGCACTGTAACTACAGTGCGATGACAAAGCGGTCAGCCGGCTGTTAAGAGAACGGCGTCCGCTTTTGACCGGACCACTTCTTTTACGAGCGCGGGAATGGTTTCTTTATTAATCTTATTCAGTCTCATGGAATAGCCCATCATCGTTAGATGTTTTTCAGCCACTCCGCCAAGGTCTCCATCTTCGACCATTTCTCTTAACCGGTCGATTGGAAAGACGGTGTTAATATCCTCTTTCGGAGCATCTGTATTATAATGCTCCTTTGGTGCTGCATGGGTAACGGTCAGGTCCTTTGAGTCAACATCCCCAGGTATGATGCGGAAGGTTGCATCCCCTTCCGCAGGGTCCGTGTTATAGGGCTCCTGATCCTTCAGGTGTACCCCGGAGGTTGAAACGATCATGATTGTCATCTCATGAAGCGGTTTACTGCTGGGTGTATATGGGATCGCTTTTCTTGAGAGTTCCATACACAGCCTCCTTTTTTTCTGCTTGTTAAAATTACCTGCTTACAGTTTGCGTAAAACATCAAACAGCTCTTCATTATCTGGTTGCCTGTCGATTGGATGAACATCAATCCACTGAATGATACCTTCTTTATCAATAATAAAGAGGGCACGTTCTGAAGCTCCGTATGCCGGTTCATTTTTATTCTTGCGAAGGACACCGTATTTTTCCGAAACTTCTCCGTGCGGATAAAAATCGGAACAGAGCGGGTAGGACACTCCGCCAATAGATTTTTGCCATGCTTCGTGACTGTGGACACTGTCAACTGAAATACCCAGAACCTGGGTATCAAAATCTTCAAAACGAGGCAGATCATCCTCGTATGAAGGCATTTGCGCGCCTCAGACAGGGGTCCAATCGAGAGGGTAAAAACATATGAACACATTTTTGGATCCTCGATAATCACTCAAAGTAACTGTGCGATTACCATGGGCTTCCAATGTGAAATCAGGTGCCTGATCACCTACTTTTAAGGTGCTTGTTTCAGTAGCTCCTTGTGGCATGTTAACTCTCCTTTCTTGTCATTCTTTCATGCTTAACAATATTTATTATCGGCTACTGCTTTCAGCTTTAACCTGTAAAACATGTAAAATTTTCATCTTTAATAGAAAAAGGATGCCGGTTCTGGACCGACATCCTCCTACTTTTCTTCACCATTAGCTTCCCATCTTGATATTTCTTCGCGAACCATTGGCGCTACTTCTTTTCCCAGCAGTTCTATCGCTTTCATCACATCGTCATGTGGCATCGTTCCGACCGGTACGTGCAGCATAAAGCGTGTGATGCCAACGTTCTTTCGAAGGTGAATAATTTTTTCGGCAACTGTTTTCGGATCACCTACATATAAGGCTCCTTCAAAGCTGCGGGCGGCGTCGAAGCTGGAGCGGTCATATGGACCCCATCCGCGCTCCCGGCCCAGTTTGTTCATGGCCTGCTGGGTCGACGGGAAAAATTTCTCGGCCGCTGTTTCGGTATCCTCGGCAATGAAACCGTGCGAATGCGACGCAACCGCGAGCTTCGATACGTCATGCCCTGCGTGTGCTGCTGCCTTTTTATAGAGCCGTACAAGTGGTTCAAAATGCAGCGGGCTGCCGCCAATAATCGCCAGAACTAATGGCAGTCCAAGCAGGCCTGCGCGCGCAACGGATTCGGAATTACCCCCGCTGCCAATCCATACAGGCAACGGATTCTGAACAGGGCGCGGATACACACCGAGATTTTGAATCGCAGGACGATGGATCCCGCTCCAGGTGACTTTCTCGGACTCCCGTATTTTTAACAACAGCTCCAGCTTCTCTTCGAACAGCTCATTGTAGTCCTTTAAATCGTAGCCAAACAGCGGAAAAGATTCGATAAAAGAACCCCGGCCTGCCATGATTTCTGCTCGTCCGTTTGAAATCGCGTCCAGGGTTGCAAAATCCTGAAACACTCGCACTGGATCGGCAGAAGAAAGAACCGTTACTGCACTCGTCAGCCGTATCCGCTTTGTTTGGGACGCAGCCGCGGCCAAAATGACTGCAGGAGCTGATGCCGCGTAATCTTCACGATGATGTTCCCCTACACCCAATACATCCAGCCCTACCTGATCTGCCAGTACAATTTCCTCGACCACTTCCCGAATTCGCTGGGCATGACTGATCACCTCACCGGTTTCAACATCCGGCGTTGTCTCTACAAACGTGCTTAAACCTATCTCCACTGAATCTTCCTCCCATTCTAGTCGTAGCTACATGTCTCTTGCTGATCTTTTGATATACCTTTTCTAAAAGATACCACTCTTATCCAATCTGTGCACAATACACTGCTTTTTCGATGATAGGTAGAGTTGCTATTGATTAGTAAAAAATGAAATATAAATTTTATTCATTTCATTTTTTTCTATAAACCTGGTACCCATTTTATTGATTCCTTTTATGTTAATTTGAAATTGAAATGTCTTCAATTTTTAACTGATATATTGTTTTCTAATCACAAAAAACAACATTCCATACATATTTTCTGACACATCCTTGAAAGGTTGTCGGAGCTTGAACTAAAGCACCGGTTTTTGATTAACCGGTTTGGGGAATAGGAAGAATGACAATACAGGATGGAGGATTTAGTTTAAATGAAAATACTTTTGATTATCGCTGTGATTGTAGTTGCATATGTGGTATATAAGAAGTTTGTTAAACGCAGTTAAAATAAAGGGCTCTTCTGAGTCCCTATTTGACTTGATATAGGGTGCAGCCGATATTGAAGAATGCACCTGTAGTTCATGATCTATATATTTATTCAAATAACTTCATTCGAGTGGCATTTTCCCCTACTCCAATGACGCATGCTCCCACAATCCCAGCCTTCCTTTCGCAGGAATAAATTCATCAAGCATCCTCCTGTCCGTAACCTCCCAAGCATAGCTTCCCACATCAAAGTCACCCAATATATAATCATTGCCCGATACGATCCGTCCATCCTCAAGGATTGCCGATGTCTTCTTGTCTTCCGTTACCTTTAAACAATTAATAAGCTGACATGTACCAATAATCATCCCGGTTGGAAGAGTATCCTCTGTGTAGCCATGCTTGCCAAGCAAATACAGTATACCCTCATGACTGCAGACTGCCTTGTCCACTTTCTTGCTAGTATGAATCGCCAACGGCCCACGATAATTTGTCCTCCATGTCCTTGTTTCATATTGGGCTTCACCAAGGATGAATAGACTTGCCCAAGGCTGGATCATTGATAAAATTTTCAGTTACAGTCCCTCCAACCTGAAAAAATACTTTGTTTTTAAAGTATCCAGATGGAATAATATTATTAGTACAGGCAGTTCCTCAGAATTTCCTTACGCCCCCATAAAATGAGAATGACAATACAGGGGAGGAAATTAGTGCAATGAAAATACTTTTGATTATCGCTCTGATTGCAGTTGCCTATGTGGTATCATGAGTGTTGATTATCCATAATTAGACAAACCTATCCCGTTATTCGTACTGTACTTACTTAT
>NZ_PGUZ01000068.1 GCF_002860165.1 Bacillus sp. V3-13
GTCCTTCATCCGGGTGCTGAAGGACAAAATGAGGCTTGTGAACTGGCGAATAGTCCTTCATCCAGGTGCTGAAGGACAAAATGAGGCTTGTGAACTGGGGAATAGTCCTTCACCCGGGTGCTGAAGGACAAAATGAGGCTTGTGAACTGGGGAAAAGTCCTGATATCCAGGTAATGAAGAACA
Source organism: Bacillus sp. V3-13 (assembly GCF_002860165.1). Lineage (GTDB taxonomy): Bacteria > Bacillota > Bacilli > Bacillales > Cytobacillaceae > Bacillus_BJ. The sequence goes on from NZ_PGUZ01000068.1 coordinate 184, forward strand.
AAAAGCTGGTTTCATTAGTCAATTTGGTTCAGTTACTAAGAGATTTTCATCTATTTAAGGAATTTATATCCTTTTTGTTGCCACAATTTAACCCCAAAAAACCGGACTGCATACTATTTTTCAGTCCGGCTGTCTTCATTGAAAATCAATTATCGGCTTAACCCTTCCTTTACCCACCGCGCAATTTGGACTGTGCGCTGGGCCTGGTATTTGACAGCTGCTTCAACATCTTCCTTCATATTACCCTCTTGATCAACCGTAACCGAGACACCGTAAGGATTTCCGCCGGCAGCATAAAGGACATCGCTCGTATATCCCGGCGCTGCAATAATCGCTCCCCAATGCATCATCGTCGTATAAAGATGGGTAATCGTTTGCTCCTGGCCTCCGTGCGCGTTGCTTGCAGACGACATGGCGCTCACCACTTTATTGGCTAGCTTCCCTTGCGACCAAATGCCTCCAGTCGTATCCAGGAACTGCTTCATTTGTGCCGGGAGATTGCCGAAGCGGGTCGGCACACTAAAAATAAGCGTATCCGCCCATACTAAATCGTCCAATGAAACAACCGGAACATTTTTTGTTTCGTCGTAATGCTGCCTCCAGGCAGGATTGCGGTCAATCGCAGCTTCAGGCGCCAGCTCCTCCACCCGCAACACGCGCACCTCGGCCCCCGCTTCTTTTGCCCCTTCTTCAGCCATCATGGCCAACTTGTAGTTCGTACCTGTTGAGCTGTAATAAATGATTGCCAGGTTGATGTTCGTCATAAAAAATCAATCCTTTCTTTCATTTCTTTTTTGATATAAAACACTTTCCCTATTCAATTCCCTGTATTCACTTTCTAAAAACTGCACATTTCCCAAAAATAAAAAACCGATCGCTTCGGAAAAAATTTCCCGATGATCGGTTTTATGTATGATCTAAAAATCAAAATGATCCGGGTCGGCGCCAAATCGTTCATTTTTGTTTAGAGAGTTTATCTTTTCCATGTCTTCATTGCTCAGCTCAAAGTCAAAAATAGCCGCATTTTCCTGTAAGCGCGCCGGGTTCACTGATTTAGGGATGACGATCACCCCGTTTTGTAAATGCCAGCGGAGAATGACCTGGGCAGGCGATTTGCCATGTTTTTCGGCCACTTGTTTTAATGCTGGCTCTTCCAGTACTCTTCCTCTTGCAATTGGTGACCATGCCTCAACTTTTATGTTTTGCTCCTCGCAAAAAGCGCGAAGCTCTTGCTGGGATAAGAAAGGATGCAGCTCGACCTGGTTGACAGCAGGGACTTCTGAACCGTGCTCAAGGATGTCTTTTAAGTGATGGATATTAAAGTTGCTGACTCCAATTGCCTTTGCTTTTCCCTCCCGATAAATTTTTTCCAACGCCCGCCATGTGTCTAAATATTTTCCCTTAACTGGCCAGTGGATCAAGTAAAGGTCCACATAATCCAGTCCAAGTTTTTCAAGGCTGTTTTCAAAAGCTTTCAGCGTTGAATCATAGCCCTGTTGATCGTTCCAAACCTTTGTCGTGACAAAAACGTCCTCTCTTGGAATACCGCTGTCTTTTATGGCCCGGCCCACACCCGCTTCATTTTCATAAAAAGCTGCGGTATCGATCAGCCTGTAGCCTAATTCAAGAGCTGTTTTCACCGTATCATAAGTTTGGTTTCCTTCCTCCACTTTGTAAACACCAAGTCCAAATATCGGCATTTCCACGCCATTGTTCAAGGTAACTGTGTCATGCAAACTCGTTAACATGAAAAAATCCCCCTCTTTTTAGGTTAGTGTTCTGTCCACCTCCTACTTTAGCATAATTTGCCTAAAAAAGAGCAGCTGAATGCAACAGCTGCTCAGGTTTTATCGTAAACGGCCTGGGCCGTAGTTGTTTTTTTATTTCCCGCTGATCATTTGTCCAAAACGTTATTGATTCATGCTAAAACAAAAAAGCGTTCAAAGCTGGTATGCCGTGCCGGCTTTACATTTCTTAAATAGTTTTGACCGAAAATAATTTAACATCATTTGTATCAAAAAAATGATAGATATTATCAGAGTCGGTAAATTCGATTAAGCCTATGTTATCCTTTAATTGCTGGATCGCTTCTGCTTGATCCTCTGCTTCGATCATCCTCGAAACAGATAAATTTCCTTCGAAATAATAGGTTAATTGAAATTTTTGCAATTGCTTTATCTCCCTTCTATGGCTGGCCCAACTGTTTTTCCGTCATTTAAGGTTTGCCCGTGAACGGAGCCGGTTAAACATGAAAATGTTAGAATCCAAAGGGGCTGTCTAAAAAGTCCATATTAGAGTAAAATGCACTCAAATTAAAAACCCAAGAATGTTGATTTAACAGCATTCTTGGGTTTTACTTTTTGTAAGGCTTCGGCTGAAATACCACTTTTAGGACAGCCCCTTCAGCTCAATTGTTTTAAAAATTCATGAATCTTAAACATTGAAAAGGCATCGTAACGAATAGTCTGCTCATGAAAGGCCATAAAGCTTGTAACATCATTTGGTATAACTACACAATGCAGGCCCGCTTTCACTGCTGCTAAAGACCCGTTTACAGAATCCTCTATCGCCAGGGCTTCCTCTGCTTTAACACCTAATTCCTTGATCGCCTCCAAATACAAAGCAGGGTCCGGCTTAACAGTCGTAACATCTTCCTTCGTTTTTATCGTTTCAAAATAACCGTTAAGCTGGAATTTGTCCAAAAATCCATCTATCCATTCGCGGTGTGAACTTGAGGCAATCGCAATCTTTAAGCCGAGATCCTTCGCCTCGTCCATTACCTCATGAACACCTTCCCGCAATAAAAGAACATCTTCGTAGCTGGTAAACTTTTTGCTGACCTTCTCCGTTAGTTCCTCACGTGCTATCGGTTTTGCCATTTGGCTGTTTATATACTCATATAGAAGCTCGTCCGTCGTGCCAATCACTTTGGCAAACTGCTCAAGCGGCAGCCCAACTCCGTAATCTTCTTCAAGCACTTCTTTAAAAACCCGGTACCACAATGATTCCGTATCAATGATCGTTCCATCAAAATCAAAAATGATTGCTTTAATCATCCTTTCACCTTTCCCTCTGCCAAATTTCAGGCGAGTTCCCTTATCTATAAAATTTGTTACATACCTTCTATTCAAGCAGCTTTTTTGTCATCTTTCTAATCAAGTGCGGCAAAATTTTAAACGTATACGGCTTATAAACTCGCTCAGTCCATTTGTGGCCGCTTTTTCCGTATACCCCTAAATTTATGGAAGGAATGTTTAAAGCCTTCATATCTGCAAGCGGCAAGGGGAAGAGCTTGTTCATCGCCGGAAAATTGTTTTCAACCGAGCTGATATCCTCATCCGTCCCGTTAAAGGAAAGAAAGCTGCCGTCTGCTAAATAAGGAAAATATTTTCTTAGTTCAAAAGATTCATTCGTTTCTTGCTGGACTTCATCAAGGACCGCTTCAATTTTTGCCAATAAGGACTGTCCTTTATTGCTTTCAACCGGCAAGCGGTTTGCCGGAAGGAACGGCGGCGCAAAAAACAGGATGACGCGCGGCTTTTTTTCCGGATCCAATTGATGGAGGGCTTCCACGATTTTAAAAGCAAGCATCCGGTCATCTAAATCTGTTCCGGAAAATTGCTCCAGTGCAGCTTCGACCGCTTTTAACGGGTGCAAATGCATTCCCTCGAGCCTTTCGACATACTTCTCAAAAGTAATCACTTCAATATCCCAGGAGATTTCGCGCTCGGGAAGCGCGTTTCGCTGCCGATATTCTGCATAGGTTTGCGCTAATCTTTTTTCAAGGGTTTGACACCTGTCTCTCGCCACATCCACAAGCTGGGCGATGATTTCCTTTGGTGATTTTTCATAAATAAAATGATTGAAATAAATGCCGCAGCTGACAGCGGTTTGGACATCGTAAATTTGTTTATCGTCCTTTAAATACAAGCAGCTCGGCGGCAGCGTCAATTCATTTTGAAAATACTCGGTCAGATCAAGATTTGAATGGATCGCCAGATTTAATTCAGCAGCAATCAGAGTCGGATCAATAGCCGATAAACTATCGCCTACATGTGCTTCCCTGCCGTAAATGGAGAAGCATGGCAATAATTTCCCTGCTGCTCCTGTGTATATGTAGCGCGTCTCATCGCCCTCATGAAGCGGCGATATGAAATCATTGTTAATGGCTGCGATAAAATCAAGGTTGTGCTCTGCTGTTAACCTGGTGAACTCGGTTAACGCGCTGCGAATCCCGACATGCTGGCTTTCTTCATCAGCATTGAACAGGACAAGCAGGTTGCCGGGCAGCTCAGAGCGATTTTCCGAAAAATGGAGCAGATTGACAAGATGGACGGCAATTCCGCTTTGCATATCCAGGGCACCACGGCCAAACATCCAATTGCCGGAAACGGCATCCGCCTGTACTTCTTCATCAGCCGTATAGCTTTTGAAAAATTCTTCGAGAACGTCAGGCTCGTGAGCGATATCCTGCAGGGCTCCAAAATCCTCAATTCCTACTGTATCAACATGTGCATGGTAAATCACCGTTTTCGAAGACTCTGATTCGCCACGCACCAATGCAAAAATATTTTTTCGTCCCAATGGATCGTTTGGAATTGGCTGCTCCCATACATTCGATTCGTTCTCTTTAAAATAAGGGAAGGAGCGGATGATTTCCATTAAAAAGTCCGCTTTTTCCGTTTCCCCGATTGTGCCGTTATAGCTTGATAGCTGAATGAGCCTGCGGGTTAACACCTGTGCTTGCTGTTCTGTTGATAACGATTGAAGTATGTGGAACATATACATCCCCCAGTTAAGATCATTTTACATTCGATTATAGGCTCTTTGCGGCTGAAATCAACCTTTTTTCGGCAAAGTTTGGCATGTTTACGATCCGCTATTTTGGCAAAAACTAAAAAGAGTCTTGAATTCCGTTATAAAAACGAATAATATATTACTTGAGTTTTAAAATTGTTCGTATTTTCCGGAGGTCTAATGATGTTTAAACTTAAAGAGCATAACACCAATCCCAGAACTGAAATCGTGGCCGGGATCACTACGTTCTTAACGATGGTTTATATTGTGATTGTTAACCCGGTGATTTTAGCTGATGCTGGAGTACCATTTGATCAGGTTTTCACGGCAACCATTATCGCTACGGTAATTGGTACAGTCTGGATGGCATTATTTGCGAACTATCCGATCGCGATTGCGCCTGGCATGGGCTTGAACGCCTATTTTGCCTACTCAGTAGTAGGCACACACGGAAATATCGATTACCGCACCGCTTTTGCAGCCGTATTTTTAGCAGGTATTATCTTTATTATTCTATCACTGACACCTTTTCGTAAAAAGCTGATTGAAGCGATTCCCGAAAACTTAAAGCACGGCATCACCGCCGGGATCGGGCTGTTTATTGCGTTTATCGGCTTAAGATTAACCGGAATCATTACCGATCATCCAACGAATCTTGTCGGCCTTGGTGATCTCCATTCTCCTTCTGCGCTGTTGGCTTTGACAGGACTTGCGATCACATTGGTGTTAATGGCCTTGCAAGTGAATGGCGCATTGTTCTTTGGAATGATTGCCACAGGTCTGATCGCCTTTTTTACCGGGCAGCTTTCCTTTGAGCAGGGCTTTGTCTCGCTGCCTTCACTGCCGGAAGGATTAATCATTCTCAATCCATTCGAAGCGATCGGCGAGGTCATCCAGCACAGCCTGTATGCTGTTGTCTTTTCATTTTTGCTTGTCACGATCTTTGATACAACCGGGACGATGATCGGCGTTGCCCAGCAGGCCGGCCTCATGAAGGGAAACACGATGCCGCGCGCCCGCGAAGCGCTCCTGTCTGACTCGATTGCGACAACGGTTGGGGCGATCTTTGGAACAAGTCCGACATCAGCATATATTGAATCTTCATCCGGAGTTGCTGCCGGAGGAAGAACAGGTTTAACATCCTTAACAGTTGCCGGTTTGTTTATTGCGGCTGCTTTCTTCGGCCCGTTAGTAAGCGCGGTTTCCGGACTTTCCGCCATTACTGCACCCGCTCTCATCATCGTTGGAAGCTTGATGATCGGAAGCATTTCACAGATTAATTGGGGAGAAATTGATGAAGCATTCCCTGCTTTTTTAATCATCCTCAGCATGCCGCTTACCTCGAGCATTGCGACCGGGATTGCCCTTGGCTTTATCTCTTATCCGCTCTTAAAGGTTGTAAAAGGTAAATGGCGTGAGGTTCATCCACTTGTCTATATTTTCGCACTGCTGTTCTTTTATCAACTTGCGTTTTTGCCGCATTGATCAATAAGCTTGCTCCTTAAGCGGGGCAAGCTTTTTCATTTCATCACTTCTAAATCCAGTGACACTTCATATTTATTATAAGAAGGACAAGTTAGGGTGATGGCATTTGCGGGAAAAAATATTGGCTGTTTTGCTCGGAAGCTTTTTATTGAGTTTGGGGATCAATGGTTTTCTTGTTCCACACCATTTGCTTGATGGCGGGATTATTGGGATTGGCCTGATCGTCCATTATTTTTACGGATGGCCAACCGGCATGAGCATGATTATGTTAAGTATTCCATTATATATCCTGGCCTGGATTTATGAACGGAGCTATTTTTACCACAGTCTGCACGGACTCGTCATCTCATCCTTCTTTATTGATATTTTATCGGCTCTCAACACCTCATTTTCTGTTGGCATTCTACCGAGCTCGATCATCGGCGGCGTTTTGGTTGGAAGCGGGATCGGCCTGATGCTTCGCCATGAGACAAGCACAGGCGGCACTGATTTGCTTGCACAACTATTATCACGGGCAAGTTCATTAAACGTTGGGGTATTGATTTTCTTGATTGACGGAATTGTCATCACATGCGGTTTGCCGATTGTCGGCGCAGAAAAATTTCTCTATTCGTTTATTACGATTATTTTTGTTGGAATCATGACATCCTTAACGGTGATTAAGAAAAGCGCAAGCGCCTTGATCAGCCCCGACAAGCGCTGGAGGGCCTGACAGTGAAGTCGTTCTTTGACTTCATTGGCAGGACCGAAGCGACTCGAGGGGCTAGGCGCTGGAGCTGGACAAAAAAGACGATCCATCCTTAATATTAAAGGACCGGAAATTTCCGGTCCGTCGAATCTGCCAGTCTCATTACACCGTGGACAATTCTTGAAAAAGAAAGATCTTCTGCCAGTTAAACTGCCTCCATTGCAATCACCTTTTCTGTTTTTTTCCTTCAATCGCACTTTAACGAAAAATATCAAAGAGAGCAAATGTTAGCTTTTCTATTATTATCTTGAATTTTCTTTGAAGCGATATGGAAACCCTTTTTGCATGCAAAAAAAGAAACAGCAGGTGCCAAGCACCTGCCAAGAAGATGTTAAGCTTCAGCTTCAATTCTTTCATTTATATCATTGTACGTATTCGTGTCAATTTCTCCTGTAATCCGGCTCGTCAGCACACCGGAAGTCATGGCACCGCTAACATTGACAGCTGTTCGGCCCATATCAATAAGTGGCTCAACGGAGATCAAAAGACCCGCTAAACCGATTGGCAAGTTCAATGCTGAAAGGACAAGGAGTGCAGCAAAAGTCGCTCCTCCCCCAACACCTGCAACGCCGAAAGAGCTAATAGCCACAATCGCGATAACCGAAATAATAAACGACGGGCTAAGCGGATTGATTCCTACTGTTGGCGCAATCATGATGGCCAGCATTGCCGGGTAAATTCCGGCACATCCGTTCTGGCCAATTGTTAAGCCAAATGATCCGGAGAAGTTCGCAATGCCTTCTGGAACTCCCAATGATTTTTGCGTTTTAATATTAAGCGGCAAGGCACCCGCACTTGTCCGGGACGTAAATGCGAACGTTAAAACCGGGAAAGCTTTTTTCACATACGTGATCGGATTGAGTCCTGCAATGGTCAGCAGGAGCAGGTGGATAATGAACATCACAATTAATGCAACATACGACGCACCAACGAATTTTCCGAGATTGATAATCGCATCGACGTCACTTGTAGCTACGGTTCTAGTCATAATCGCAAGAACGCCGTATGGTGTTAAGCGCAGTATTAATGTGACGACACGCATGATGACTGCATAAACCGAATCAACAATCTTTGCAAACAATTCAGCATGCTCCGGGGTTTTGCGCCTGACACCCAGGTATGCAATACCAAGGAAGGCTGCAAAAATCACAACAGAGATCGTCGATGTTGGTCGTGCACCCGTGAAATCCAAAAACGGGTTTCCAGGCAATAATTCGAGTATTTGCTGTGGCAACGTTTTGTCAGCTATTTCCCCGTAAGTTTGCTCAAGTTGCTCAGCCCGGGCTGTTTCTGCATCTCCCTGTTCAATTTGGACGGCTTCCAAGTCAAAGCCAAGCGCAGTGACAATACCAACCGTTGCAGCAACAGCTGTCGTTCCGACGAGAATGCCGAGAATCAATATACTGATTTTGCCGATATTGCTTGTGAGCTTAAGCTTTGTGAATGCAGCCAAAATAGAAATAAACACAAGCGGCATTACAATCATTTGCAGAAACTTCACATAACCGTTTCCAACTAAATTGAACCAGTCTGCTGTTTCAGTGACAACTTCAGACGCCGGCCCATAAATAAACTGCAATGCAAAGCCAAAAATAATTCCTATACCTAATGCGGCAAAAACCCGTTTTGAAAAGGAAACATGTTTTTTCTGCATATAGTATAAGCCGAGAATAATGATAAGCATAATAGCAACATTGATTACTACGAATGCAGTATTCATCGAGACTACCTCCCTATAAAATTTTAATACTGGTTAAATATAAAACGATTTATTCCAATCAGTCAAGTCGGAATTACTATAAAATGTTCACCTCCTTTGTTATCGAGAAGATACATAGGTTCATTACCTATATTTATTTATTATTTGTGATTTTATTTCCCCATGACAATGAATTAATATTTACACAGCTAAAACTCGAGATTTACGAGCGGAATTTGGGATTTACGAGCGGAACTCGAGATTTACGAGCGGAATTTGAGATTTACGAGCGGAATTTGAGATTTACGAGCGGAACTCGAGATTTACGAGCGGAATTTGAGATTTACGAGCGGAACTTGAGATTTACGAGCGGAATTTGAGATTTACGAGCGGAACTCGAGATTTACGAGCGGAATTTGAGATTTACGAGCGGAATTTGAGATTTACGAGCGGAACTTGAGATTTACGAGCGGAACTTGAGATTTACGAGCGGAATTCAAGATTTACGAGCGGAACTTGAGATTTAGAGCGGAATTCAAGATTTACGAAAATGATCAATAAAAATAGAAACACCCCAGAATTTTTCCGGGATGCCTCTGTTTGCCTCACGCTGAACAACGTACTTGGCATTGATCATATTTTAAAGTTCACTTTAATAATATTCGCTTTTTTCAATGTATCATAGACGATTACGATCGCAGGGCCCAAAATAATCCCTAACAGGCCGATCAGTTTGAAGCCGATATATAAACTGACAAGTGCCGCGAGAGGAGAGATACCGAGGCTTGTCGAATAAACCTTGGGTTCAATGATTCTCCTGACAACCGTAATGACAATAAATAAAATGATCAAGCCGATTCCAAGGAAAGTATTATTTTGCATAATTGCGAACACTGCCCAGGGGACAAGAACCGACCCTGTTCCAAGAATCGGCAAAATATCAACAAACACGATCAGCAGTGAGAGCAATGCTGTATACGGAGCTCCCAAAATCGATAAGCCTATGAATGCCATTATAAACGTCAGCATGCTTAAAATAACCTGTGCTTTTAAAAAGCCGATTCCTGCCTTATTTAACTGGTTCGCTACTAAATAAACCTTCCGCTTTGTTTGCTCCTTTAAGTGTGCCTCCAGACTTGCTTTTAAACGGGGAAGCTCAAGGCTGATTAAAAACAGGGCAATTAAATAGATTAAGAATTCAATCAGAAAGCCGGGAATAGACGTCACCAGATTGATGATTTTTTGCAAAAGCCCCTGCAAAAAAACGTCAATCGAAGTAATGCTGTTTTCAATCGTCACTTCTATTGACTTCATCACATCCACCGGCAAATCCTTCGAATAAAATTCCCATCTTCTGATCAGGGGGCGGATAGCTGTTGTATACAGATCTTTTACAAAAGTCGGCGTCTTTTCAGAAAGGGTGATCGTTTGCTGGACAATCAGTAAAATTAAATAATAACCCAGCACTGACATCGCCAGTACATAACCAGTGAAGACAGCCATCACCGCTTGGAGCCGGGAAAATCTCCAGTTTTTCACCAGCCAGCTAACAGAACCCTCCAATAAAAAAGCGGTCAATAAGGCAAAGATAATCGGAAGACTGTATGGAATCAGAAAAAAAATACCGATAATAATGACTGAAGCAAATACCCATTTTTTCCACATATTCATAATTCTCCTTAACGGGCATCATGCCTCGTTTCCATATGTAAAGGCAAGCAATATTACATTCTTTTATAAATCATATTATAATGGTTTTTCTGCATTATGTAAGTATCCAGGCAAGCTTAAATACATTCGTTTATTCATTGCTCCACTCCCCATAATATTTCGTTGCATAATAAAAATGTATCAAAAAGCATGGTACATGTCACTGTTTATCGGGTATAGTTGGATGCAGCTTTTAATGCTGCAAGGAGGTTTTAACATGAAAAAGATTCTTAAAGGGGAATTAACTAACAACGCCAGCTTGACAGCCGCACCTCTAACAAAGGATTTTTTTGAACAGCCGACCCTTAGTCTCGCAAAGTCATTGCTGGGCTGCCTGCTTGTAAAGGAGACAGAGGAAGGAATTACTTCCGGTTTTATTGTTGAGACCGAAGCATACAGCGGGCCGGAAGACCAGGCTGCCCACAGTTATAACAACCGCAGAACCGCAAGAACCGAAATTATGTATGGAGAGCCTGGACATATTTATACATATGTCATGCATACCCATTGTCTGGTCAACATTGTCAGCGGGCCAAAAGATAAGCCTGAAGCCGTACTGATTCGAGCTATCGAACCTTTTAGCGGCATTGAATTAATGAAAAACAGACGGGGCATCACCGATTTAAAAAACCTCACAAATGGGCCGGGCAAGCTGACAAAAGCGATGGGTATTTCAATGGAAGATTACGGACGCTCCATTTGCGAACCGCCTTTATATATTTGCAGCGGTTTCAAGCCTTCCGGTATTTCGCAAGGAAAAAGAATAGGCATTGATAATGCAGGTGAGGCAAGAGAATATCCATGGAGATTTTGGGAAACAGACAACCCTTTCGTTTCACGGCACCGTAAACAAATTTAACGCCGCATATATGCCTAAAAATACATAAAATAAATAGACTTTTGGAATGATAAACCAGATTGAAAAGGAAGGAGAACAACATGACTGCTAACCAAAAGTCTTTTATTGAAGATCTCAAAAATACTCGGCTCAAACTATCAAATAAATGGATTGAGTACTGGAATACATATTCCGATTTTGGGACTTGGGAATTCTGGGTAAATCTCGCTTTTCTCATCATCCCCTTAATTGTGCTTTATTTTCTTATCGATAAAAGAAAGGCGCTGCTTCTTGGATTCTATGGTTTTAACGCACATGTATGGTTCACCTATATTGATGCTATTGGCGGTGAAAGAGCCTTTTGGGTCTACCCGCATAAAGTTTTTCCTCTGCTTCCGACAAGCTTTGCTCTTGATGTTTCTTTTATCCCTGTGGTTTACATGCTAATGTATCAGTGGACGCTGAACCATAAGAAAAATTATTACCTGTATATTTTCATCCTTTCCGCAATATTAGCCTTTGTCTTTAAACCTTTATTAGCATCATTGGACCTCATTGAATTAAATAGGGGAGCAAACTATTTTCACCTGTTCCTTGGTTATCTAACCATAGGGGTCATTTCAAAATTAGTCACTAATATTTTTGTTTATTTCGAAAAGCAGGCGAAATAGAAACATGGTTCCTTTTATGGAATTTTGAATTGTGTTTTTGCTACTCTCTAAATTGCTTTGGAGTGCAGCCAACTGCAGTGAAAAAGCAGCGATAGAACTGGCTGGGACTGCTAAACCCTAAATCATAGCTTATCTCTGTAATTGTTTTTTTAGACTTTCGCAGCATTTCTTTTCCTTTTTGTATCCGCAAAGACAATACATATTGATACGGGGTATAGCTGGTTTGCTTTTTAAAAGAACGAATGAAATGAAATTTGCTTTGGTGAGCCAAGCCTGCAAGCGTTTCTATGCTGATATTCTCATTATAATGAGAGTGGATGTATTCTAAAACCTGGTTTAAGTACATATCTGAGGAGTTTAAATTGTTAACTTTGGTATTATGGCTGCCCTTTAATCTACTTGAGAAATAATCAAAGGCATTTTCTTCGACTTCCATTTCCAACAAATGGTTACTTTGGTGCTGTAAAAGATTATGAACCCATTGACCTAATTTTCGTCTTAATTCATTTGGGAAAATAGTTTGCTGTTCATTAAATTCCACTTCATCGTTAACGGAGTAATTGTCGCATACCCACTCATTGAAGTGATCCCGCTTTAGTCCGATGATAAACATTGAGCTCTTTTGATTGGAAAATTGATGCCCGTGAATGGATAAAGGATTAGCGATGATTGATTGTCCATTGTTCAATATGTACTCCGTGTTGTTTAAATTAGCAATAAGCTTCCCGCTCATCGGAATAGAAATTTGATAAACATCGTCATGCGAATGGGGAATGTCATGCCAATTTTCCCCGCTAATCTGCAAAAACTTAATATTTGACAGTTTAAGCAAGAAACCCATCCTTAACTCCCCTCCATGTATCAAAAATTGCTTCTCAAATGAGCATTACATGCACAACAATTATACCATTCCTCATTGCATAATAGCTCTAGAGGAGTGTGATAAATATGAAGTTTAAAAGCAAAAAATGTTATTTAGTGTACGGTATTGCCGCAAATCATCTCAACGCAAAAGAAGCAAATTACGCATTGAACAGCTGGATTAAAAATCAACGATTAGGAAAAATCATTTATCACGAACATTTTGCCAGTAAGCCTTTAGGAGGAATCGCAATTTTTGAGGTGACGTCACAGCAGCAATTAGATGAGCTAATAACGGAACCCAATAAAGAAGATTCCTTCCTTTATGGATGGGATCTCAATTATCACCCCCTGATCCATAGTACGAATACAGAAAGGTTTATCTATCAAGTCCAATACACTTTATCCTCATACCGTGGTTTAAAAATGGAGTATGTACTGGAGGATTAGCAGATAAGTGCATAAAAAGGTGTGAAAGCCACACCTTTTTATTTTAATAAATATACCCTTGTTTCATAAGGTCTTAGAATAAATTTGGCCGGTAAATTAGTTTCGGCAACAGCGTAGTTATTAAGAACCAGCTCGGAAGAAAAATATGATAAACCAGCAGGAACCTTAAATCTAGTTGCCTTTTCACTGAAATTGCAAAATTTCATAGGGCATTTATTTGAAAGGAAGACTGTTCAATATTTTCCACCCTACTGGTCAATGTAAGCCATTTCATAATTTTTCTAATCCACTAAAATGAAATTAAGGGAGGTGCAGTTAGTGAATAACCAGAGTAAGTTGTAGGCGGCGGCGCTGATGGAGCTGCAGCTCTAAAAGCCAGGTTTGCTTCCAACAAAGCGCCGGATATCTTTGTTAATGACGGTGACCAACAGGCGCAAGTATGGAAAGATAAATTTGAAGATTTATCTGATCAGCCATGGATTAAGAACGCTTTTGAAGGTACCCTGGACGGCATGACCATCGATGGAAAGGTTTACGGTATGCCGATCAACATGGAAGGCTATGGTTTCGCCTATAACAAAAAACTATTTGAAGAAGCTGGTATTACTGAACTTCCGAAAACATTTTCCGAATTGGAAAAAGCAGCGAAAAAACTGAAAGATGCCGGGATTACTCCATTCTCTGTAGGGTATGCTGAATGGTGGGTATTAGCAAACCACGGTTTAAATGTCCCGCTAGCCTACCAGGATGATCCGGACAAATTCATCCAGGGATTAAATGATGGTACCGCTACATTTGTAGGAAATGAACATTTTGACCAGTATTTTAAGCTTGTCGATTTAACGATCGAATATGGCAATGAAAACCCTTTAACAACAGATTACAATACTCAGGTTACACTGTTTGCGAGCGGCGAGACTGCGATGATCCAACAAGGCAACTGGATCCAGCCAATGATTGATAAAATCACCCCTGACATGGAAGTTGGTTTTATTCCAATTCCGCTTAGCGATGATCCAGCCCAGGCAGACAAGTTAATGGTCGACGTACCAAGCAACTGGGTCATCCATAACGGAGCACCCGTAGCAGACAAAAAAGCCGCTAAAGATTTCTTGAATTGGATGGTTACATCTGAAGAAGGCAAAACGGCGCTGGTTAAAGAGTTTAAATATATTCCAGCCTTCAAAACAATCGAGGCAAATGCAGAAGATATTGGGCCTTTAGGTGCCGACCTTCTCAAATATTCCAAAGAAGGCAAAACCTACGCATGGCAGTTCATGAAATATCCGGACGGTGCAGGCCAGGAATTTGGTGCAAGCCTCCAAGCTTATGTTGCCGGGAAAAAAACGAAAGAAGAAACAATGAAAGCTCTTGATGAAACATGGGCTAAATTAAAAAAATAACCTGTTTAACGAAGCTAACGATCCTCTTCTAAAAGGAGAATCGTCAGCTTTTTATTATTCCAAAAAAAAGAGGGTTCTCCCCCTCTTCTTTTCATGCATACATCTTGCTCTCGTCATTTTTGAAAAAACTCTTCATCGCATGGAACACATCGGCCTTTTGCTTGAGGATATAATAGCGGTATTTTTCATTTTTGATGTTTTTATACGCGGACATGAGGGTTGAGTGGCGGTTGTACTGATTGACTTCTCCATAACCAAACATATTGGAGACATTCATTAGTTCTTCAACAAGCTTTACGCATCTGGCGTTATCCGAGGTTAAGTTATCACCGTCGGAAAAATGGAATGGATAAATATTAAAGCGGCGCGGGTTGTATTTGGCTTCGACAATCTCCAATGCTTTCCGGTAGGCGGATGAACAGATCGTGCCGCCGCTTTCTCCTTTTGAAAAAAAGTCTTCTTCAGAGACGACTTTTGCTTCAGTATGATGGGCGATAAATTCAATATCGACGGTTTCATATTTTGTTCTTAAAAATCGGGTCATCCAGAAGAAAAAACTCCGTGCCATATACTTTTCCCAAATCCCCATCGAGCCACTCGTGTCCATCATTGCGAGCACGACCGCTTTTGATTCCGGCTTAATCACTTCATTCCAGGTTTTAAACTTTAAATCTTCCTTATAGATCGGATGAAAAGCGGGCTTGCCTTTCATTGCATTGCGTTTGAACGCCGTCAACATCGTCCGCTTTTTATCGATGTTTCCCATCAATCCAGTTTTGCGAATGTCATTAAATTCAATGTTCTCAACCAAGTGCTCGTCTTGCTCTTTTCTTTTTAAGTTCGGGAGCTCCAACTGCTTGAATAACGCTTCTTCAAGCTCCATCATCGTTACTTCCGCTTCAAAATAATCCTCGCCCGGCTGGTCTCCTGCCCCCTGTCCTTTGCCTGGTCCCTTCTGGCCCTCTGATCCATCTCTGGCCACTACATCACCAATCTGGCTGTCGCCGGCCCCCTGGCCTACATGCTTATTCTTATCATAGTTATAACGGATTTTATATTCATCGAGGGAACGGATAGGAATTTTGACTACTTCACGACCGTTAGACATAATGATGCTTTCTTCTGTAATCAGGTCAGGCAGGTTATTCCGAATTGCATCCTGCACCTTTTCCTGATGCCGCTGCTGATCATCGTGGCCTTTGCGGTGGAGGGACCAATCTTCTTTTGAAATCACAAACTGATGGTTATTTGAACCAGTCATTTTCAACCCCTCCTATAATTTTTTTCCTAACCCAAGCACATATTACACGATAAATCATACAATAGAGTGTCTCTTTACAAATAGAAACGTTGATTACTCTATCCTATGCAGAAAGGCCAAATAATTTACAAATAATTTTGACAATGGGCTATTGCCCAACGAAAATGGACAACCTTGTTTCGCCCATTTACCGCCTATTTTTATCAAAGATGTCCTCTAAACAGATTGCTTGTTCATAAAGCAAAAAACCCTGTCAATGGATTAGAACAGGGTTACAATCTCTTATTTCACAAATCTATTTATTCGTATCGTATTGAATCGGATCCGGCATCTTATCGTCCTGCTTCAATTCCTGGTTCGTCCGGAGATTCTCCATCTGTTTGCCGAGGTTTATCATTTCTTCCATATTTGGGGCCATTGAGCCATTCATAGGTGCATTATTTTTATCCATTTCATTCTTATCCATTTGGATCACCTCTGATAGAAATTTACCCAATTAGCCGAAAAATAAACCTGATGAAAACATATTGGACCATTCAGGCCCCTGATTTACCGATTTAAAAGGCTGCCCACGTACCTCAACAGTTCATTTGCAGAAGAAGAATTATAGCCATACTCGTCAATCAGGCGCGCCACGACTTCATTTACCTTCTTAAGCTGCTGCTCATCCGGCGTTTTCGTAGAGGTCGTAATCTTGACAACGTCCTTTAAATCTGCGAAAAGCTTTTTCTGAATCGCCTCACGCAGGCGGTCGTGGGAGTTGTAATCGAATCGTTTTCCTTTTCTCGCATATGCGGAAATCCGAATCAAAATTTCCTCCCTGAATGCTTTCTTGGCATTTTCAGAAATGCCAATTTGCTCTTCGATTGAACGCATTAATTTTTCATCCGGATTGATCTCTTCCCCGGTTAATGGATCTCTTAATTTTGATTTATTGCAATAAGCTTCGACGTTATCGAGATAGTTATCCATTAACGTCTTCGCCGATTCCTCATAAGAGTATACAAACGCTTTTTGAACTTCCTTCTTGGCAATCTCATCATATTCTTTGCGCGCAAGGGAAATATAATTTAAATAACGTTCGCGCAACTCAGCCGTAATCGACGGATGCTGATCAAGCCCTTCTTTTAATGACCGGAGCACATCAAGCGCATTGATCGATGGTACCTCTTTGCGGATAATCGTCGATGAAATCCGGTTAATCACATAGCGGGGATCAATCCCGCTCATCCCCTCATCCTGGTACTCCTTTTTCAACTCCTCGACATCGGCCGTATTATACCCTTCGACATTTTCTCCATCGTAAAGGCGCATCTTTTTCACTAAATCAATATCGCCCTTTTTCGGTTCCTTTAAGCGGGTCAATATCGTAAACATCGCTGCAACCTTTAAAGTATGCGGAGCAATGTGAACATCCGCGACATCACTTTCACGAATCATTTTTTCATAAATTTTTTCTTCCTCTGTCACCTTCAAATTATAGGGAATCGGCATCACAATAATCCGCGAATGGAGTGCTTCGTTCTTTTTATTGGAAATAAACGAGCGGTATTCGGTTTCGTTCGTGTGCGCAACTATTAGCTCATCCGCCGAAATTAACGCGAACCTGCCCGCTTTAAAATTGCCTTCCTGTGTAAGCGAAAGCAAATGCCAGAGAAATTTTTCATCGCATTTGAGCATTTCCTGGAATTCCATCATGCCCCGGTTCGCCTTGTTCAGCTCGCCGTCAAAGCGATAAGCACGAGGGTCTGATTCCGAGCCGTATTCGGCAATTGTCGAAAAATCAATACTGCCGGTCAAGTCAGCAATGTCCTGCGACTTCGGATCGGAAGGGCTGAATGTTCCAATCCCAACCCGCTTATCCTCTGAAAAGAAAATTCTCTCTACCAATACATCCTCGATTCTTCCGCCATATTCTTTTTCAAGCCGCATCATATTTAAAGGTGATAGGTTTCCTTCAATTCTAATCCCGTACTCTTCGAAAAAATCATTGCGGAGATGATGAGGTATTAAATGGAGCGGGTCTTCGTGCATCGGGCAGCCCTTGATTGCAAAAACAGAGCCTCTGTCTGTATGTGAGTAAGCTTCTAAACCGCGCTTTAGCATCGTCACGAGTGTCGATTTCCCGCCGCTGACAGGACCCATTAACAGCAGAATTCTCTTTCTGACATCAAGCCGTTTAGCTGCTGGATGGAAATATTCTTCAACAAGTCTTTCTAAAGCTTCTTCCAGCCCGAATAGCTGATTGCAGAAGAACTTATAACGTTTTTTCCCCTTGACCTCTTCGATCCCGGCATCTCTTATCATATTATAAACCCGTGAATGGGCAGACTGGGCAACCAGCGGCTTCTCTTTAACCAATTGCAGATATTCCCCAAATGTTCCTTCCCATTTCAATTTCTCTTCCTCTTCACGAAACTTCTCGATCTTTTTTAAAATATCCATATGGACCTCCCCCTGTCACATATTCAGAGACGATTAATATACCTTATGCGCTTGGACGAGTGAACATGCTCAAACGCGCCGGAGATATCTTTGTCCTTTTTCCGAAAAAATTTTATCCGCGCTTTTCATTCACACAGGTAAACACTTGCGATATAATAAAGTTATCTGGATTCGTCAACAAGGATTAAGTTATGAAGGAGGCTTACATAAATGGGTACAATTATAATTTTAGGTGTAGTTGCGGCATTCCTTGCTGCTATTTTCACAGCTGGTTACAATGATAAGCCGGGGATTAATAAGAAATAATTCAGGTCCAAACGTGTAAAAAGCTGCTGAATGCTCAGCAGCTTTTTCTATTAGCGCAAATCAAGTTTTGATTTTTGGACATATTCCTTCATGTACATTCGCGATTTCTTCTCAAGCATTCCTGCTATTTGTCCTGTCCAGGTGTCACTTCTTTGCCCGCCGGTTCTCTGTTCATAATAGGCAGAAATCGTCTCGTTATACTGGCGGAGATCATCAAGATAGCGGTTATTATCTTGCTGGTATTCATTAAGATGGTACACATGCTGGCGCGGCAGTCTCGGTTTCAGGCCAGGCTCCTGCCCCGGAACTCCTATTGCAAGCCCGAATAATGGAATAACGCGCGCCGGAGTTTTTAACAGTTTTGAAACCTCTTCAAGATTGTTCCTGATTCCCCCGATATAACAAATGCCCAACCCCATCGACTCAGCTGCAATCGCGGCATTTTGTGCCGCTAAAGACGCATCGATTAAAGCAACCATAAATTTTTCCGTGCTCTCAATAGCGGGAATCACATCTTTCCCTTCCATTTCGCCGATCAATTGATGGCGGTATAAATCAGCACAAAACACAAAGAAGTGGCCGTTCTCTGCCACGTAGCTTTGATTTCCGGCAAGCTCTGCCAGCTTCAATTTTTTGTCACGGTCGGTGATGCCGATGATCGAATATGCCTGGATAAAGCTTGAAGTAGCAGCAGCCTGCGCACAAGCGATAATCGTGTCAATCTGCTCGTCAGATAAAGGTGTATCTTCAAAACTCCTGATTGAACGGTGGTTTAAGATCGTCTCAATTGTTGGATTCATAGGCTTGTCCATCCTTTGTATGTATAATCTAAAAAGGACCCGGGCTCAGGGTCCCTGCCATTATCTTAAATGCAGATACTCCTGCTGCCTTAATGCTTCATAAATTAAAATCGCAGCCGTATTGGACAAATTTAATGAACGGACATTTTCGTTCATTGGAATGCGCAAGCTTCTTTCTTTATTAGCCTCGATGATGTTTTTAGGAAGCCCGGTTGTTTCTTTTCCGAAAATAAAATAGTACTCCTTGTCAGCTTGGCTGTAGTCAAAAGACGAATGCGGCTTCGTCCCAAACTTTGTTAGATAAAAAAATTCACCGCCTGTATTTTTTTCATAAAATTCATCCAATGAATCATAATAAACAACCTTTACAAACTCCCAATAATCCAAACCTGCCCGGCGCAGCATTTTATCATCCGTTGAAAAGCCAAGTGGCCTTATTAAGTGTAAGGTTGTATCTGTTGCTGCACAGGTTCTCGCTATATTGCCTGTGTTGGCCGGGATTTCCGGCTGGTATAGTACGACATGCAAACCCACTGTTTTTCACCCCATCAATAAACTCTAAAAGCTATTATACCACTCTTCGTTGCTCAGACAAGATGTTCACTGATCATCAACTATTGTGATGAACTTGTATTTAATATTCGGGGTATACGCAGTTGAATCCTCATATGCCCAGTAACGCATTCTGCTGTTATGTGTATGGGCATTGACAAGGGGCATTCCAAATGCATCTTTACCGGTGACGATTGTATTATGATCAAAACGGCCATCGCCCTGAAAATCGTAGCAAATTACGTCTCCGAGCAAAAGTTTATCAGCGCTCTCGACTTCTTTTCCGCGCAAGCCTGTTTTCGATGCCGGCAAATACCAGCGCAGTGAATTGGCAACGGCCCAGCTATAACTCCAATTATTATTTCTCATCCACCAGCCATTGCTCCTGTTTGGGTAACCTCTCATCGGAGCCCCTCCGGCATGCAGACACTGGGAAATATAGTTGGTACAATCCACTTCAAACTTTTTAAAGGATGGATTGTAATCATTCCACCATCTTTCCGCATATTGCACCGCTTTCAAGCGGTCATAATGGAAGTCGTTCATCGTCCTGTGCATTTCCCGAACCGGGTTGCCCGGAAGGACTTTTGCACGGTTTTCATGAGCGTATAAAGAGATCTCTTTATCTTCAATTAAGACTCCTTTATAAAACCCCGCCTCTCTTTTTTCAATTTCCTCTTCCATATAAAGCATTCCCTTTTGGCGAATTAAAAATTGAAAATGTACTTCATACAAAAGGATTGTATGATCATCTTCCTCTTGCTTTTCAGTGATTTTCCCCTTTGCTGCTGCCTTCACGATTTCGGCCGATCTTTTCGACAAGCAATCTTTTTTAATTTCTATTTTCTCGCACAAATCTTTATCGCTTCGCGTTTGTGATATATATTGATTAACCCGTCTCCCTAAAAGAGTCTGCAGCTGTTCGCGCATTGGAAACACTCCTCTCATATACATACATATGAAGAAACAGCCCAATCAAACCAAAAAAAACAGGAATGGGAGCCCATTCCTGCTAGTGAACAAAAAATTCTAATCCTTTTTCAATTTCTTTAATCACTTCTTCGTCTTTTTCTTTTTGAACAGCGCGTTGAAGTGCCTCTCTGGCTTCATCCCCGCCAATTTTTCCTAACGACCATGCCGCCGTCCCTCTAATAACTGGCCTTGGATCGCTCTCAAGAACTTCAATGATATCGGGAATTGCCGTTTCATCTTTATAATGAGCAAGGGCGATTAACGCGTTTCTCTGGATCGGTTTTTTGCCCCTCCATGAACCGGATATTTTTCCGTATTTCTCTTTAAATTCACGATTTCCCATCCGGAGCAACGGTTTTAATAACGGCTTTGCTATTTCAGGGTCAGGTTCCATTTCAGAATGGAAATGAAAATCCTTTCCTTTGTTGACCGGACAAACCGTTTGGCAAGTATCGCAGCCATACAGCCGATTCCCTAGCTTATCACGAAATTCATCGGGCAGAAAGCCTTTTGTTTGCGTTAGAAATGCGATACACCTTTGCGCATTTAACTGCCCGCCTTGCACCAGTGCACCCGTCGGACATACTTCGACACACTTATTGCAGCTTCCGCATTGATCCTCCATTGGGGTATCCGGTTCAAACGGAATATTCGTGATCATTTCGCCCAGATAGACGTATGAGCCAAATTCCGGCGTAATGATTGAACAGTTTTTCCCGCTCCAGCCGATTCCGGCTCTTTGGGCAACCGCTCTATCGACTAATTCCCCTGTATCAACCATTGATTTAAGTTTTGCATCAGGCACTTTTGATAGAATGTATTCTTCAAGTTTTTTCAGGCGGTCACGCAAAATTACATGGTAATCGGTCCCCCATGAAGCCCGGCAAAAAATTCCCCGTCGCGCACCTTTTTTGCTCAAAACTGGCTCTTTCATTTTTGAAGGGTAAGCTAGAGCAATAGAAATAATCGACTCCGCTTTATCAAGCAATATCGACGGTTCTGTTCGCTTTTCTATATCCGGCTCTTCAAAGCCTGATTGGTAGTTAAGCTTCTGCTGGCGCAAAAGCCGGCTTTTCATCTCACTGAAGGTATTTGTTGATGTGAAACCAATTTTATCAATACCGATTGTTTTACTGTACGCGATTATATCCTGCTTTAGCTGGACACTATTCATCTTTGTGGCCCTCCTTTCTTTCATATGTTTGCTATATAGCAGGCATGAATCCTTTTTTATAAAGATTAACGGTTTATATGATAAACTATTTGCAAGGAAATGTGGAGGTGAAAAGCATGGAAATAGTCATATCACCTGACATAACAACGATTATCCCCGGCTTTAAAATTGGTGTTATTGATTATCATGGCATTACAGTGGGAGATTCCCCGCAAATGCTAAAAGGGAGACTACAGCTATTTCAAGAATCGATATTTTTCGATTTGGAAAACAAAAATGTAACGGACCTTGAAGGCATTAAGGAATGGAGGCAGATCTTTAAGAAAACCGGAACCGATCCAAACCGTTATCGCCCCTCTGCAGAAGCACTTTACCGGCGAATCAAAAAGCAGAACTATTTAAACTCTGTCAATAGCGCTATTGATGTGAATAACTTTTGCTCACTCGAGTACCAGGTACCGATCGGAATTTATGATCGAGATTTTTTATCAGGAGATATTTCAATCCGGCGTGGCGGTAAAGGTGAAGAATATTTCGGCTTAAATGGCAGAAGCAATTCTGTTGAAAATCTCATCATCTCTGCCGATCAAAACGGTCCCTTCGGCAGTCCGTTTGTCGATTCAGCCCGAACAGCGGTTAGCCTTGAGACTACAAGTGCTGTCCAAATCATTTACCTGCGTCCTTCCCTTGATCAGGCAAACCAGGAGAAGCTGACAGAAGCCGCAATGAATATGTTTCTTCAATTACATGGAGGAACTGCAAAATATGCGGTAATAGGATGCTGAACAGCATCCTTTTTAATTTAACCGTACTACACCCTATCTTCCATTAGTACACAGGAAAAAACGCAATGCTTCGTTCTTTTAGAGACGAAACACTGCGTTGCGATAGGGTATGTATGGAGCGGGTGATGGGAATCGAACCCACTACATCAGCTTGGAAGGCTGAGGTTTTACCAGTAAACTACACCCGCACAAAGGAGAAGTGTAATCATTTTTAAAAATAAAAACAGGTTTCCCTGTTAAATAAAAATGGTACCGGTGGTCGGGGTCGAACCGACACTCCAGAAGGAACACGATTTTGAGTCGTGCGCGTCTGCCAATTCCGCCACACCGGCGTATTAAAATTTTTTTGGGGGTGATGCCGAGGACCGGAATCGAACCGGTACGGTAGTCACCTACCGCAGGATTTTAAGTCCTGTGCGTCTGCCAGTTCCGCCACCCCGGCAAATCGTAATCCTGCCTGTCCATTTTCTAAGTAAATGGAGGCGGCAACCGGATTCGAACCGGTGGTAAAGGTTTTGCAGACCTCTGCCTTACCACTTGGCTATGCCGCCAAAAACTAATGGAGCGGAAGACGGGATTCGAACCCGCGACCCCAACCTTGGCAAGGTTGTATTCTACCACTGAACTACTTCCGCAAATGGCTGGGCTAGCTGGATTCGAACCAACGCATGACGGAGTCAAAGTCCGTTGCCTTACCGCTTGGCTATAGCCCATTAATTAAAGTTGTATATATGGGGCGACTGATGGGAATCGAACCCACGAATGTCGGAACCACAATCCGATGCGTTAACCACTTCGCCACAATCGCCATAAATATTAGGCAAGTATTTTGAAAAATAATATATTATTCCATCCAATCCTATTGGATAGATAACTCATACTAATTTAACACATGGGGCGACTGATGGGAATCGAACCCACGAATGTCGGAACCACAATCCGATGCGTTAACCACTTCGCCACAATCGCCATTATCGTTGTTTGGCAGGGGTAGTAGGAATCGAACCCACACCGGAGGTTTTGGAGACCTCTGTTCTACCTTTAAACTATACCCCTGTATTTCAAATGGTGGAGGGGGACGGATTCGAACCGCCGAACCCTGAGGGAGCGGATTTACAGTCCGCCGCGTTTAGCCACTTCGCTACCCCTCCATCAAGAAGATTAATTATATCACCGAACCTGATTCAGGTCAATCTGAAAAACCAACCAAAAATGGTGCCGGCAAGAGGACTTGAACCCCCAACCTACTGATTACAAGTCAGTTGCTCTACCAATTGAGCTACACCGGCTTTGTATTAATATGAGGTTGAAAGAAATGGTGGCTCAGGACGGAATCGAACCGCCGACACAAGGATTTTCAGTCCTTTGCTCTACCGACTGAGCTACTGAGCCAAATTAAAAGTTTTATAAAAAAATGGCGGTCCCGACCGGGATCGAACCGGCGATCTCCTGCGTGACAGGCAGGCATGTTAACCGCTACACCACGGGACCAGATTGCGGGGGCAGGATTTGAACCTGCGACCTTCGGGTTATGAGCCCGACGAGCTACCGGACTGCTCCACCCCGCGACGATAGAAATTATTAAGTTTTTTCTATGCTCATTGATAGCAATGGGACTGTCCCGATCTCAGGATGCCTGAGCCAAGCTGCGGCTCGATCGGTACAACTCGCAGTTC
>NZ_PGUZ01000069.1 GCF_002860165.1 Bacillus sp. V3-13
TCCTTCATCACCTGGATGAAGGACTTTTCCCTGGATCACTTGCCTCCTTTTGTCCTTCATCACCTGGATGAAGGACTTTTCCCTGGATCACTTGCCTCCTTTTGTCCTTCATCACTTGGATGAAGGACTTTTCCCTGGATCACTTGCCTCCTTTTGTCCTTCATCACCTGGATGAAGGACTTTTTGCCTAGCCCAGTAGCCTCCTTTTGTCCTTCACCACTTGGATGAAGGACTTTTCCCTGAATCACTTGCCTCCTTTATCCCAGGTATTAAAAAATGGAATGCTGTTTGCATAAACTTTCCGGCTTATCCTCATGATAATCATGAACCATGATGACGAAGGAGGCAATTAACCAATGAATAGAGACAATCAGGGTCACATGATCCAGTCTGAAGCTGTAAACACACAGCTTAAACAGTTTGAGCAACAAAACCCCGCACATGAGAAAAACAAAAAGGGCAGTACGAACCAGATTCAACCAATGTCAACCGATGATGACATCACACAATAGTGTCAGTACGAGGCCCTTCTGACATCCGTAGGAGGGCCAATAAACCTCCGTTCAGCTATAGAATCCCCCAGAATCCCCGCCTGAATTTTAATCTTAAATCGCGTATAGCCAACCATAAATCATTATTTTTGTATAAAACAGGGAAATTAGTTAGAATAATTATATGAATTTTGAAAATTTTTATTTAGGGAGGAGCAAAGAATGAAAACGCATACAGAGAATATTTCTGCACAACAAGGTTTACCGATCCAGAAAAAATCGATTATCGGTCCTGGCTTAATCGTTGCAGCAACCGGTGTCGGGGCCGGTGATTTAGTAGCTGCTCTCGTTGCAGGTACACAGTACGGACTTGTTTTTTTATGGGCAATTATCATTGGTGCAATTTTAAAATTCGCATTAAATGAAGGGGTTGGCCGCTGGCATTTATTAAGTGGAAAAACCATTTTGACAGGCTGGACACTACTTGGTAAATGGACAACCGGTTATTTTGGTACATATTCAATTATTTGGGGCTTTGTTTACGGTGCAGCTGGCACGTCTTCCTGTGCTTTGGCTATGTCAGCCATGTTCCCTGTTCTGCCATTATGGGCATGGGCTGTAATACACGGAGTCATCGGCTTTGTATTAATATGGTGGGGTGGTTTCAAGGCGTTTGAACATGTTATG
The DNA here is from genome assembly GCF_002860165.1 of Bacillus sp. V3-13. Classification (GTDB taxonomy): domain Bacteria; phylum Bacillota; class Bacilli; order Bacillales; family Cytobacillaceae; genus Bacillus_BJ. Next base: position 1,179 of record NZ_PGUZ01000069.1, read on the forward strand.
AATATATTGATTGCTATCATGTTTATTACCGTCGTAGGATCCGCTCTTCTCGTTATACCCGATCTGAACGGTTTATGGAACACAGCTGTTCCATCGCTCCCTCCCGGCTCGTTATTGTATGCTCTCGGGCTGATTGGCGGCGTTGGAGGTTCGATTACGATGGCTTCGTATGGCTATTGGCTGCAAGAGCATCACTGGAAAGGGCCCTCTTTTTTGAAAATGATGCGCTTTGATTCTGCTATAGCTTATATCGTAACAGCGATTTTCACCATTTCACTGCTTATTCTCGGGGCCGCATTATTATATGGTACAGACAGCACTGTAAACGGTGAGCAAGGCCTCGTTTCGTTTGCTTCAGTTCTTGGAAATGAATTGCATCCTTCGGTCCGCTGGCTGTTTCTTACCGGTTTTTGGTCAGCCTCATTCACCTCAGTTCTTGGTGTATGGAATGGCGTTTCCTATTTATTTGCTGATTTTGTGCGGACGGTGCGCCACACAAATATTAAAGACGAAGATTTAAGCAAAACAAAATCATACCGCTTTTACGTGCTTTGGCTTACTTTCCCGCCAATGCTGTTGCATTTTATCGGAAAGCCAGTCGGCCTGATTATTGTTTACGGGGCCTTAGGGGCATTATTCATGCCTTTTCTGGCGTTTACTCTTCTTTGGCTGCTTAACTCGAAAAAGCATATGAAAAACGAAGCAAGAAATGGCTGGCTCTCAAACGCCGTTTTAGCCTTGTCGATTATTATCTTTGTCGTGTTAGCCATTACGGAACTGCAAAATATTTTCTAAAAGAAACTTCCCGTTTAAAAAGACATTTCCATTGTAATCGGAAATGTCTTTTTTAGATTTTAATTTATTAAAGTCATAAATTGTAAGATTATCTTCTCAAGTGATGACTGAAAACGGCGTTCTCGTTAATCGCCCAAAATTGGGATTTCAGAAGATTTATAACCTAGTACCTTAGTTTCTATATAGTAAAGCGTAGCCGGTAGAATCAAAGGAACGTATAACAAAAGGATAATGAGCAAATAATGAATGCCTGCAATTCCGAAGCCAATAAACAACAATCGCAAAACAGGATACAGAATCAGCCGTGAGCGGTACGGCTGCAATCAAAGACAAAATCATGCACGCTGTCATAGACTGGCGCATCAGCATGAATCCCAACAAGCTGAACGAACTGACCATCAACGGAATTGCAAATAAATAATGACTTCCCGGCATAATGAACTTGGTCCAGACGGTCAGTGCGGCCATGATCAGCATGGCCCCAACAACAATATCTATGACCGACAGCCCCTGGACAAGTTTCTTCAATCGGGAGACGACCTTCAGCTTTCGCAAAATCCAATAGAACAGGAGGCCAAGAATGGAAATGGCCGCTAATGCAATTAGAAGCATGGAAGAAAAGCCATTTAATCCATAGATGGAGTAAGCGATGGAAAATAAGCTTCCATATAAGTACAGCAGAATAGCTGCGGCTACAGTAAAAATCACCCATCGGTTGCTTCTCTGAAGAACGATATCTCCTTTTCTCCAACCATATAAAATAGTCGTAGCACTGAGAAGTAAAGCGATTGCTGCAAGAAAGACGTTCCAGGATACGGGAAAAACGACAAGATCACCAAATACGTTAAAGAACACTTGATTCTGTTGATCCCCCAAAGTAGACAAATCGATAGAACTGAGTGCCTTCGTCATAGATAACACATATTGTCCACTATGCTGAACCGTTGGTAGGTGGACATGCTCCAAATCATCTTCCTTGGAATGGTAAACATGGCCCCCTTCCGCATATGCGAAATTCAATCCGGATATGCCTTCCTCTTTAAACGGACTAAAATCGGTATCGTTAGGCAAATGACGGTATATATCTTCCATAAAAGAAAAAGCGTACGGATTGTTCACATACTCGTTAAATAGTTCAATGGCGCTGCCGTTCGTCCCGCTTGTCTGGAAAAGAATGACGGGCCCTTTGTAACCACGGGCTTCCAGATTTATGACGAAACCGGTGTGTTCGGAGGAATGCTTCTTTAGGTACTCCTTTGCGCCGTAAAGCCCCAATTCCTCCCCGTCCGTGAACAGGAACACCATTGTATTTCTCATCGGCTCGTCTTTTTTCAATACTCGCATCGCTTCCAACATCACGGCCACATTCACTCCGTCGTCATTCGCCCCCGGTCCCTCAGGCACAGAATCATAATGCGCCATTACCATCACCTGTTTGCCCGGTTGTGTACCTTCCATCGTGGCAACAATGTTCTGAATCGGCAGTTTCTTCTTGTCATGCATGACCGTGGATTGCTCAATAACAACTGGGACGTTCATGTCCCTAATGGTATCGGCGATGTATTCTTTTGACTGTTCATGGTAAGCAGAGCCTACAGGTCGCGGTTGCTGTGCAATCTTCTTCAGATGATCATACACTCGTTCTGCAGAAACCTTCCCTGAGGTGTCCTCTTTTGACACAACTTCAACGGATGGTACGGCCCGCATGATTGCCATTATGAGTGAAAAAATAACCAGTATATAGACAATGACAGCCACCGTCCGATAACGATGATTCGCATTTTGCGATTTCATATCCTCATATCCCCTTAGTTTATTGGGTAAACGACATCTTCCTCATTTACCATAACTACAAATGATAGATGGAAGCAAGTTATGATTAGGTTAAGAAAATGTTAAGGAAAATATTGCTTTGGAGGAAAAACGGCTGGCTTTCAAACGCTGTTTTAGCCTAATCCATCGTCATCTTTGTCGTTTTAGCCGTTATGGAAATGCAAAATATTTTCTCAAACGGTTTAAAAAGACATTTCCACAGAACTCGGAAATGTCTTTTTTAGATTTGCTAATTGACTCATAACTCGTATGGATGTGATTACATGGCGAATCGTGCGATGATAATAGTTTACTTGCTGCTTCGCAAAAATCTCAAAATGAACAAGATCAGATTAATGAAATCGAGATAGATACTGATAACAAGTCTAGGGATTTCTTGATCCGAGAATCCCCTCATTTTTATTTTATTAAAGTCATAAATTGTGAACCCTGTAAATATGAGTACACCAAAGCCTGCATAAATCATCTCAGCGGTGCCGGAAAAAGGCATGAAGATTTGCAAGATAGCCAGCCCTATTAATGCAAAAACACTCATGGACAAGAAGCCCCCCAGAAAGCTAAAATCTTCTTTAGTCTTTAGCCCAAATACGGCTAACCCTGCAAACGCAGCTGTTCCCAACAAGATTCCTTTCATCGTCTCCCCTGCACCAATTTCACTCACATAAAAGCTTAATGACGCATATAAAGTCACTCCACTAATGAACATGAATGCATACATGACAGGGTAAGACACCTTTTTTCTCGTAAAAGTAACGATAAGCAATAATACAATTTCACAAATAACCAATGGCAAAAATAAAGCCGCCGGAACAAACTGACCTGTATATACGCCAGCCGCTGCTACTGAAATAGCGATAAAAAAGACACCTAATAATTTGGACATACTGCCCTGCTTGCTTCTTCCTGTATAAGTAAAACTACTGCTCACTATTTTCGCCTCTTCTCCTTCGTTAATTAACAATCTGTGTTTTTCATCAAATCTTTATATATATATACTTAACATGAATCAAGAAAGTTTCGCAATTTCAGCAATCCACACATACATTATCGCCTGAATAAGTCGTTTATTCGTAATTAATAAGTGAACCTGTCGATGATAATGAATGCTATCAGGGCGGTTAAAGCTGCCAACCATGAAAATGCAAGAGCCAGTCCTGAAAGAAACCCGAAGCCTAAAAGTCCTCTTATTCGTTTCTGTGGCCCTCCCCATACGCTCATTAATAGACCACCCAACAGCATTCCAATGCCAAGGCAGGAGACAACCATTCCAAGCACAGTTTCATTTGTAAATGATAATACATAGGGTTGCAGCAAAATTTTATAAAAACCTAACTCAATGCGGTTAAAACAACTCCGATCGCAATAAGCGCAACGCCCAGTCCATTTAACAGACTTATTTATAAATAATCCTTTATAAATGAAAAGATTTGATGCGGTTAATGTCCAATCTTCCTTTAGCTTCCTGAACAGAACAATGATTATATGAATTTCCATTTTTTGAGAAAATTGAAACTTATTCTATCGATCTTTAATAAACTTAATACGCAAAGGCTCAATGATCAGTATTTGGTCTGTTTATAAGTCCCCTGTATCCATAATAAAAGGCAGCTCCACATAAAGTAAAGCCACCTAACAACCATAGATTTATTTTTTTAAATGATAAGGCACTGTCGTCACAACAACATTTCTCCGATACAGCAAGAAGGAGCGGATCAGTAAACTTGATTGGTTATGAAGGATATTGTGCCAGCCCTTCTTAGGAATAAATTGCGGAATGATGACTGTGACCTGATAGTTCGCTTCACTCGCTTTATGTTCAACAATATCAACAAATTTTGTCAACGGCTGAATGATGCTTCTGTAATGAGAATGCAGGGTTACCAATCTAATATCAGGTTGCCATTTCTTCCATTTTTCCGCAAACCTTTTCTCATCTTCCCTTTCAAAAGCAACGTAAACCGCAATAATCTGGTCGGCAGAAAGAGATTTTGCATAGTTTAATGAGTTCTCAACTACATGGGTAATACCGGCCACGGGAACAATGATGACATTTCCTTCAATCGGCACAGCAGGCTCACAAGTTGTAAGCCGAAGCTGGTCTCCCACTGCTTCATAATGATTTCTAATTCTGTGAAAGATATAAATGATCACAGGTATGAAGATGAGCACTGGCCATACCTGTGCAAATTTAGTTAAAAAAAACATGATGGTGACTGTAAAGCTGATCACGGCACCCGTTGAATTAGTAACGAATTTCGCGATCCAACCCTGGGGCTTTTCACGAATCCATTTGACCATCATTCCTGTCTGGGACAATGTAAATGGAATAAACACTCCGACTGCATAAAGCGGGATCAGATGTTCAGTTTGTCCCTTAAAAGCAATAATTAAAATGATAGAAGAAAGTCCAAGAATGATAATTCCGTTGGAGTAGCCCAAGCGGTCTCCTCTGATGGTAAACATTCTTGGGATAAACTTATCCTTGGCAAGATTCACTGCCAGCAAAGGAAAAGCGGAATAGCCAGTATTGGCAGCCAGAATTAATATCAATGCAGTTGTTCCTTGAATGAAGAAATACATGAAATTCCGGCCAAATGTCTCTTCTGCAATTTGTGAAACAACTGTTACCTCTCCACTGGGGACAATGCCATAATAATAAGCTAAATAGACGATTCCCGAAAATAACAAAGCAAGCAAACAGCCCATTGCCATTAACGTTTTAGCAGCATTATCAGGAGCCGGGTCTTTAAAGTTTGGAATCGCGTTGGAAATGGCTTCAACCCCGGTTAAAGCAGAACTACCTGACGCGAATGCCCTAAGGAGGATAAATAAGCTGATCCCCGCTACAGGTGTGCCAATTGGTGTGTGCAAAGCAGGCGAAACTTCCCCTGTAACAATCTTGTAAATACCCACACCAATTAATATCAATAACGCCAACACAAATAAATAAACCGGATAGGCTAAAACTGAAGCCGACTCCGTGACACCTCTTAAGTTCAGTATTGTAATGAACACGACAAACAGAATGGCGATCGCAACATTATGAGAATGCAAGCTCGGGAACGCTGATGTGATCGCATCCGTCCCGGCAGACACACTTACTGCTACGGTTAAAATATAGTCCACTAACAAGGAGCCCCCGGCGATTAACCCGGGATTGACACCAAGGTTTTTCTTTGAGACCACATATGCTCCACCGCCATGGGGATAAGCGAAAATAATTTGCCTGTATGACAAAATCAGTGCCGTTAACAGAATTAATACTCCAATTGCGATAGGAATCGAATACCAAAATGCTGCAGCACCAACTGTAACAAGTACAATCAATATTTGCTCCGGACCGTATGCAACTGATGATAACGCGTCAGAAGAAAGGATCGCCAATGCTTTCGTTTTGTTAAGCTTTTGTTCTCCTAATTCAGTTGATTTTAACGGTCTTCCAATTAAAAGTCTTTTTATAGCAGAAATCACTGATTTTCACCACCGACTAGTTGTAAAAGTATTGTTCCCTGTTATGAATAAAAAATCTCAGACTAAACTAGACTACATTAATAAATAAGAAAACGCCCACAAGCCATAGTTAATAGACCTGTGGGTACCAGTTTTCATGTCTCACAAGCTCCACCTTCCTTCTCATTAACGCTTACGAGGTTAGCTGTCGGATTCGGACCTTGAGTAGCCCTTCCTTTTAAAGGATTCACCCCTTGGATTATGAAACAACCCATAAAAACGGTTCCCCCGCACCGTAAGGTTTCAGCGATTTAGAAATATGAAACTGATGATTATCTTACTCCTGTGTTGCGTAAAAGTAAATAAAAAACTGCAAGATTGTTGTTATGTATGAGATAAATTCATGAGGCAAACAATAATTCATAATATCAATACAGGATAGGAGTAATAAGATGCGTAAGGAGAACGGTCCCCTTTTATCCGATGAATTTTTAGAAGAAGCAGCGAAAGAGATTAATGAGCTATATGGGAGTCCAACAAAGGAACAAAATGAGATGCATGATATTGAATAAAGAACACTTACTGTATACAGCTCCGGAACGTTAAAATGGCAAATAAAAAAATGAGCCTGGAATAATGAGGCTCATTTTTTGTTGCAGAAAATCACACTTCTGCTATCTTCTTCACTTTCTCTCTCACTTCATCAATATTCCGCATTTTATTATCCCAGCATTTTTGGCTTAAATCGACGGGGTATTCTTCCGGATTCAAAGTTCTTCTGTATTCGTCCCAGAGCAGGGAGAGATTTTCGGCTGCGTATTGACGTGACTCCTCCAGGCATGGCAGCTCATAGACAAGCTGCCCGTCTACGAATATATCTTCATGAAGGTCTTTTGCTGTGAAATTGGTGACAAACTTGCTAATGTACGTATGAACGGGATGGAACATTTTCAACCGCTCTTCTGCTTGTGGATTTTCATCTTCCATCGCAATATAATCACCTTCCGATTTCCGGTTCACGTTGTTAATGATCCGATAGACTTTTTTCAAGCCGGGAGTTGTCACTTTTTCCGGGTTGGCGGAAATTTTGATCGAATCGGTCATGTTCCCGTTCTCATCTTCAATCGCTACGAGCTTATAGACAGCTCCTAAAGCGGCCTGGTCATAAGCGGTAATCAGCTTCGTGCCGATTCCCCAGCTGTCAATTTTCGCACCCTGCGCCTTCAAATGCATAATCGTATACTCATCCAGATCGCTTGACGCGACAATCTGAGTTTCGGTAAACCCCGCTTCATCGAGCATTTTCCTCGCTTCCTTGGAAAGGTAAGCAAGGTCGCCGCTGTCAAGGCGGATCGCTTTAAAATTAATTTTATCACCAAGCTCCTTCGCTACTTTAATCGCATTAGGTACGCCGGAGCGAAGCGTATCATATGTATCGACTAAAAATACACAATCTTTATGGGCGCTTGCGTATGTATGGAATGCTTCATATTCGTCCCTGTATGCCTGGACGAGCGCGTGAGCATGGGTTCCTGCGACCGGGATGCCAAACATTTTTCCGGCGCGCACATTGCTTGTTGCCTGGAAACCGGCCAGGTAAGCAGCCCTCGTTCCCCAGACAGCAGCGTCCATTTCCTGCGCCCGCCTTGTGCCAAATTCCATTGCTGTTTGATCGCCGACTACATGCTTCACCCGTGAAGCTTTTGTTGCAATCAAAGTTTGATAGTTGACAATGTTAAGGAGCGCTGTTTCAATCAGCTGGGCTTCGGCAAGCGGTGCATCAACCCGGAGGATCGGTTCATTGCCGAAAACCAGCTCTCCCTCCTTCATGCACCGAATCGTGCCAGTGAAGCGCAAATTTTGCAGAAAATCGAGAAAATCGTGATCATATTCGGCTTCTTCTTTTAAATATTCAAGGTCACTTTCGGTAAACCGGAAGTTTTGTATATATTGAATGACCCGCTCGAGCCCGGCAAAAACAGCATAGCCGTTGCCAAAAGGCAGTTTGCGAAAAAACAGTTCAAATACTGCCTTTCGATTATGCATTTTGTCACGCCAATACGCTTCCGCCATGTTGATTTGGTACAAATCCGTATGAAGCGCCAAACTATCATCGTTATATAGATGTTTCATTCAGTTCCCTCCATTTTCTATAAAACCTTTGCCCCAAGCGAATGTTCAAAATGTCCCAGTGCCCATTTATGCCCGGCTTCATTGAAAGACGCAACCGCATCTTTATAGACGATTATTTTAAAGCCTTTGTTATAAGCGTCAACCGCCGTATGCAGCACGCAAATATCCGTGCAGACCCCGACAAGGTGTACTTCTGTAATGCCGCGCTCACGCAGCTTTATTTCCAGGTCCGTTCCGGCGAAAGCAGAGTATCTCGTTTTATCCATGTAAAGAACATGATCTTTGTGTTTGTGCTCATTATAGACGTTATCCAGCTCCCCGTACAAGTCTCGTCCCTGCGTATTACGTATATTATGGGGCGGATAAAATCTTGTTTCCGGGTGGTATGTATCTCCAAGATTGTGAACATCAATTGCAAACACAACGAAATCGCCGTTTTCAATAAACTCTTTCGTTAAGGAAACAATTTTGTTTTCAATTTCCTGACCTGGCTTGCCACACGTCAGCGCTCCGTCATCCGCAACAAAATCATACGTATAATCAATATTAATAAAAGCTTTCATCGCAGGCTGCACTCTCCCTTAATCAGTTTTATTATTTTCTTTCATATCTAAAAATAGAAACTCAAATCCGATTTGCACCACTGCCTAATATATTCGCTTAGCCTGGTCCCTATCCCTTCAAAAGACTTGATTTTCCTGAATTGAGGACTGAAAATTCATACAATTTCTAACTCTTTAGAGACCGGCAAAAATAAAAAAACAAGGTCATTGTGCATACCTTGTTTTTTACAATCTTTTTATGGCCGGTCATTCGGCCGTATCTGATCAAGCGGCACAAACACTTCAAAATGGCGATAAAGGTTTTCAAACTCTGCCGGTGCTTCTCCGCCGAGCTCTCCATCGAGATTAAGGAGCAGCTTTTCTGCTGAGTGAACTTTAATATGGCTTGCTTTTGTATAAATGACATTCGGATCATTAACATGTTCACCGCGGATCGCCAATGTGGCAACGCGGATAAAATCTGCCAGGTTCGTCTTTTTCAAAATCAGCAGTGTAAACATTCCGTCATTGATCGAAGCATCCGGTGCCAGTTTTTCGAAGCCGCCGACTGAGTTTGTCAGGCCAACAAGAAACAGCATGGCTTCTCCTTCAAAAAGCTTTCCGTCATACTCGATGCTAATGTCGGTAGCGCGAATCGATGGCAGCATTTCCATCCCTTTTAAATAATAAGCAAGCTGGCCCAGCATTGTTTTTAATTTGCTCGGCACTTCGTACGTCAGCTCGGTCAGGCGGCCTCCGCCGGCTATGTTAATGAAGTACTTGTCGTTCATTCTGCCGATATCAACAGGAATCGTATCCCCTTTCACAATAATATCGGCAGCCGCTTCGACATCACGCGGAATATGAAGAGCCCGGGCAAAGTCGTTCGTCGTGCCCATCGGGATAATTCCAAGCTTCGGCCGGTATTCCTGCTCGGCCATTCCGTTAACGACTTCATGAATGGTTCCATCTCCGCCCGCAGCTACAACTAAATCATAGCGGCGTTCGACCGCTATTCGCGCCGCTGCCGTTGCATCACCCTCACCAGTGGTAGCGTGGCATGAAGTCTCATAGCCTGCCGTTTCCAGCTTTTGCAGCACTTCGGCTAAATGTTTTTTAAATAACTCCCGGCCTGAAGTGGGATTATAAATAATTCTTGCACGTTTCATCCTGGATCATCCTATTTTTATGATTATCAAACATAGTCAATTTTGTGGATTCCATCTTTTAACATGATAGCTTAACTGCACTCTGGAAAGCAATGATTTCCTGATCGTTTTTTGGGCACAATTCAAAGAAAATTTTACACCTTTTAAGCTATTTTTGCCAAAGGTTTCCCTCCGGCTGCCGGAAATCCGCAAAAAAGAAAAGCCCTTACAGCTGTAAGAGCTATGGCAAGCTATTGAAACTAACACTGTACGTATTCATAATATCAAGGCGGTGCGTTCCTTCTCCCACTTTGAGAGAAGCGTTTTGCTTCGATTCGGTATATTCCCCAGTTGGCTGACCCTCAGATTCTTGCTTTTTCGGATCGGAAACCTGCCAGTTATGGCCCGTACTGTTAAGCTCCTGGACTCCTATAGCTGTTAAATTGATGTCGCTGTTCTCCTGCAAATGAACGGCTACCGAAGACGCATGATCAATACTCCAATCGTTTTGCAAAGTGCGCGGCTTCATCGTAACCTCATTTTCATTGGCGGCAACCTCCAGCTTTAAGTCGTTTGGAACGAGCAAGGTTACATCCAGTGATGCGTACTGATTAAACGGACCTGCTTCACTTGGCAGACCGTTGACACTTAAATACAAAGAATCTCCTTTTTGCTGGACGGACAGGTAATCCTCGACATCCTCAACCAATACTTCATCTTTACCGAGATAGGCGCGATATGTCCCAAATATCGAAATTTCTCTCTCAGTCGTTCCTTCGATCGTAATCGGGAAATTTTCGGTTTCGACAACAACCCGGTTGATTTCTCCCTCAGCGTTTTGCGAAAAGCCGGGAAGATCCAATGTTTTTTCTTGACGGTTGAGGGTTTCTTCCACCTTTTCGATCAATCCGGTTGAGCTTAAAACCGCAAAACCAATACCTGCTGTTCCCAGTAAGCCGACAAACACGATACTCAGAAAATCATATTTTAAAAATGGTTTCTCCTGCCTGCTGAGAATCAAGAATAAGAGAATTTCAAGGCCGAGGACAATAAGCAGGGCCGGCCACCAGGCCATCATGATATTCATTAAGCCATACCCGAATATGCTCGATACCAATAAAAATATCCCGAGGAACAGAAGCGATGCTCCCATCGAAAAAGTTCCGACACGCCACGTTCTCATTTCTCCACCTGCTTTCTACGTTTAGCATTCAGCAGCAGTCCTGGGCCCCCGCCAGGCAGAAGCACTCCGGCCAACATTTTTCCCACTCTTCCTTTATCGATGATGCTCATTTCGATACCTCCTCTTTAGCCGGTTTGCTCCCGACCAGCAGCCTGATTCCCCCGCCAATCAGCAGAATGCAAACGATGCCTGTTTGGAAATAACGGTCAAACCAATACTGTAAATCAATATCGATCATGTCATAAAGCATTGGTGAAAGAGCCGGAAGTATCATATTCGTCGTCATGTAATATAAGCCAAGCAGGACGAGGCCGATTCCGACCCATTTTTGATGGTTAATGAAATAAGAAATGATCGGAGTATCCTCGATTGGGCCTTCCCCGTAACGGGTTGCTTTTTGCATACCGTCAAAAAAGCTGTAAAACCAGATAATCGGGATCAGAAACAGGAAGATTCCCAGTCGTAAAACATCGAGAATATACATGGAAAACAGGAAGGCTGCCATCAATTGTATGCCGCGACGCTGGTAACCAAGATAAAGATGGCCAGCCCCTGGAAAAATCGATAAAAACGTCGCAATTGCTTTGCTCTTTTTTCCCTCTTCTCTTCTCAATTCAAAGTCTTCCAGAATCGTCCTGTCAATCAGCTCCTCACCCCGTTGTTTTTTATTCAGCTGCTGAATCGCGTCAAAAAAACCATAAATCCAGATGACAGGAGCGATTAATAGAAAAACAAGAAATTCGCTGCGCTGGGTAAGGATGGATACAAACAACACCATCACCCCGAGTCCGAGAAAAGCTGCCAGCAGGGTCAGGCCCCGGTTCATCAATCCGAGCTGGAAATGTCCGACACCCGGCACAAACGAAAGGATAATGGTAAAAAAGCGTTCCGATTCTTCATTAGAACTGAGCTTTTTATTTTCCTCAATTTGAGCAGGCTGTTTATATAGCTTTGACGCTGTAATCGCTGTGTCAATAAAATTCACAATGTAAACCAATAGCCCGGCCAGCGCAAACACAATAAATGATTCATTATAGCTGACGCTCATCATCGCGAAGGCAAACATCGGTAATCCGAAAACAGCCGCAGTGTAAAAAATACCCCTTAGTAATTTGCCTAAATATAAAAGTCCTCCACCGGGGAAAAATGCCAGCAAAAATGCAATGAGAGGATTTTTTTTCATTATTGATTCGCCTCCTTGTTTTTCATGTTAAAAGAATCCAGCCAAGTAAATGTTCTGTCCATAATTCCTTCTGTAATCGAAGGCTGCTTTTCTTGGAGATTTCTGTTTTCGATTGTATCGGTATAGCCCGTAACGGACTGGAATACGCCCGTTCCCATTAACAGCAATGTCATCGCTGCTGCGAGCACAAAATGGAATGCAGCTGTCTGGTAATATCTTGTTGATCGCTTAGGCTGCTTTTCCTGTTGCGATTCCTGTTTGACGACCGCGATCGAGTTCATCACCATATTGATAAAGTCCGTTTCTTTTTCAATCGCTGGCAATGCCGCTTCCTCTTCAGCTAAAGCGAGCATGTATACTTCCAGACACTGGTCGCAGGAGTAGAGATGATTTTCATATGTCCCGCGGGCATCATCGCTAATTTCGTTTTTCAGATATTTTTTCCAGTCTTCTATAGAAAAATGGTTCATGAAAAATCGTCCTCCTTCCAATGTGCTTTCATCCACTGGCGCGCTCTGTATAACTTTGTTTCGATCGTTTTCACCTGGACATGTTGTTCTTCCGCCATTTTTTGATAGCTTTTTTCTTCTATGTAAAAACCATAAATTACGTCCCGATAATTTTCCGGGAGTTCATGAAGCCTTTTCCTGACAAGATCGCGTCTTTCCCTTGTGATGACCTCAACCTCTACGCTGGACGGGTGGCCCGGATTCAAGTCATCAACCAGGTCCATGATATCTTCCCGCCGGCGCACTTGCTTTCTTTTTACATCGATCGCGTGGTTAACGGCAATTCTTGTCATCCATGTTTTAAAGCCCTGATACTCATAGTGGGGGAGAGACAGGTATATTTTCAAAAAAACTTCCTGGGCGGCATCTTCAGCTTCCTTCTGGTCCCTGAGCACAGCAAAGATGGTCCGGAACACATCATTGCGGTATTTTTCAACGAGCAGCCGGAAAGCATGGTCACTGCCTGCCTTGACCTTATCAATCAGAACCCGATCTGTAATCTCTCTCCCCCCCCTTTCTCATTCACACAATAATAGACGAAACCAAAGCGGATCACCCCTACAGCCAAAATAAAAAAAATTTAGGGACAGTTCCGCAGCAGTTTAAAGCAACGCGGAACTGTCCCCTTATTTTACTTTGTCCAATAAAATGTCCATCAGCTCCTGACCTGATACCAATGCTTCGCCGCCACCCTGGGCGAACGCTTCATTGCCTCCGCCTTTTCCAGCGATGATTGGCAGCACATCGGCAATGATCCGCTTGATATTGATTGTCTCCTGTGAGCCCCTTGCACAAACAAGTTGAAGCCGGTGATCATGTTCTGATACCAATAGAACCGTGAGATCATCCTTTTCTGCCGTAAGCAGCCGTGCAAGCTTTTGCAGCTCTTGAATGGTTCTGTTTTCATAAACTTTTGCAATCAGCTTTTCGCTTTCTTCAAGAAGGTCCTTCACTTCAAACCGGAGCAGTGTCTCACGCATTTCCTGCAAGGACTTGTCCTTTTCTGCTCCTGATTCAAGCACCCGCCTGGCAGCCGCAGGCAACTCCTGCTCCGGAGCGTTTAACAGCTGGCTCAATTGGCGGACGGTCTGTTCTTTTTTATGAAGCTGGTTCAGAACACGATTCCCGCAAACAAATTGGATACGAATTCTCTTTCGCTGTCTCTCCCAACCCAAAATCTTGATCGCCGCGACTTCGCCGGTTGCTTTTGGATGAGTCCCGCCACATCCGTTATAGTCAAAATTTTGAATAATGACAAGGCGAATATTTTCAGTTACTGTCGGCTGCTTCCGAAGCGGAAATTGTGAAAGCTCCCTTTCAGTCACCCACTTCGTTTCAATTGGGCGGTTTTCGAGAATAATTTGATTGGCACGCTTTTCTGCTTCGTTTGCCGCTTGTTCTGTCAGTTCTGCAATGTTGAGATCAATCGTCAACAATTCCTTGCCAAGATGAAAGCTGACCGTCTCAAAATCAAACAGTTCTTCAAAGGCAGCTGATAAAATATGCTGGCCGGCGTGCTGCTGCATATGATCGAAGCGCCTTTGCCAATCAATCGCACCTTTGATTTCCTCGTGCAAAGGCAGAGACCCATCAACATAGTGGCGGATTTCACCATCAATCTCTTCGACATTCAAGACAGTTACTCCATCAAGGGTACCCACATCGTGCGGCTGGCCGCCGCCAGTTGGATAAAAAGCTGTTTCTTCAACAACAACAAACCAATTGCCCGCGTCATCCTTTGCCTGCTTCGTGACTCTCGTTGCAAAGGTTCTAATATATGGATCTTGATAATAAAGTTTAGTGGTCATGGGTAGATCGCTCCTTTTCGGTCACAATGAAACAAGAAACTTAAATTCAATGAGCAACGAAATTTATTGACTAAATGTTGAGGAGCATTTTTGAATGCCGTCCCTGTTCAATAGAAACTCATGCTTAAATCTGCATAGCATGGCCGCAGGTAAATAAGGAAATTTTCCTTCATACACAAATCTGTTAATATAGCTTTATAATGTGGTTATGTTTGGCGTATGGGTTAGGGTGAGGCAATTGTCATTAGATAACCCTCCCGAAGTTCGGAAGGGTTCTAACTTATAAAAACGTATGTATCTTGGCTAGGCAGTCGTGTATGATTTCTTCTGGAGCCTGCCCTGTTATTTGGAAATTGCGGGCCCGCCAATCTAAACTTTTCACTTGGTCGGTCAAAATAACCCCAGTTATAGCCAAGCCGTTCGGCAAGGCTACTTCAAAGGGATACCCTTTCACCTGATTTGTGATTGGACAGATCACCGCAAATCCTGTTGCATCATTAAATATTTTTGGAGATAAAACAATTCCAGGTCGACGCCCTGCTTGTTCATGCCCTGATTGAGGATTAAAATTGGCATAAACAAGATCGCCACGTTCAGGTGCTGGCATTAAACTACCTCATTCCCCTCTGTCCCAAATTCGATTTCCTCATGACGATTTTCCGGTGTGATTTGTGCTAAGAGCTCTTCTAATGAATATTTCATTGGTCTTTGTTTTGGAACTAATGTGATAATCTCATCATTCACCACATTTAATTCCATTTCAGAACCTTGTTGGATTGCAATACGTTCAGCAACATCTTTAGGAATGCGGACCGCAAGGCTATTTCCCCACTTTTGAACAACAGTAGCCTGTGTCATAGTTTTCACTCCTTTATTTTTTTTCCAGTCTTCGTATTCCAATTATAACACCTTCATTTCTTAATGTATATACATAGTATATACACATTTGTAAAAAACGATACACATTCGAAGATAATATTTTGCAGTGCTCTTCCTATACCTTATACTCCATCAGCCAGCTTGCTCCGCTTTGAATAAGCTTCACCTTCACAAAACCGCATTTTTCATAGCAACGAATTGCTCTTTTATTATCGACATTCACATCAAGAATAATCCTGTCATAATAGGAAAGAGCCCATTATCATATATGCGATACCTATGCTCCAGAATGTATTCACATCATAACCACTGTTATTATCTCACATTGTTTCACGTTAGAAATTAACATTCACCGATCGTTTTCATCATAGAGAATGCATAACCAAATTATGGTATGATGGACTAATAACGTTACAGAAAGCGAGTTGAGGAAAATGAAACATATCTTATTGATAGTATTCTTAGCTCTGGGATTTACGTTAACTGGTTGTGGTGAAAAACATGTTGAGAATGAAAATGATCTTGCGAATGAACAGCATACTGAGGGGAGTCAAATTCAAGGTTATATTGTTTTTATCAGAGACTCTGAGAGAACTATATTAGTCCGCGATGAGAATTTTAATATACAGGATATCAACTTGCCGCTTAAAGAACTACAAAAAAAATATGAAGACATCATGTTGCTAGTTGTAGAAGAGCGTCCTAATCACATAAAATCCGGTCAGAAGGTTGAAGTGGGGTGGAGCAAAATTTTAGAATCCGATCCACCGCAAGTTGTAGTCACTAGAATCGAAAAAATCGAGAATTAAAATTTTATAGAAATTTTTTCTTAGTTTATGGTAGATATTGGTAATGATAGATAGTATAGTATTATTGTAATATTCAAACAAAGGAGGGAAAAATTTGTGAAAAGATTTTTTGCAACAATGATTGGATTAGTTATATTTAGCGTTACACCACTGGCCAGCTCTGCAAGTACAGCTTTATCAGAAAGCAAACACTCCAAAGAATCCACAGTAAATAGCTCCTACGATTTAGTCTCATCAAAAGGGTACGTCATTAGCTACGAGGAATACAGCAAGGAATTGGGTTCTAGGTCTAATTTCAATTCAAAATCTAAAAAGGGAACAGGTCAAGTTTTGCCTGAACGTAATCTGAAAAAAGACCCAAATAAGCCTACGATTGATACTAAAGAGTGGATTTTAATCAGACAATCCTAACTGAAGCGAAGATGGGGTTTCCACAAACAGATAAAAGTCTGATTCAAATTCGTACGACTGTTTCATTTATAACAAGCATATCAAGAATTTCCACCTTGTATAGCCTATAACTGGCCCGGCAATGCTTTGGGAGAAATAAAAATAATATTTTAGTAAATCTATATTCTCGTCCGGCTGGTAACCATATTCCCGTTTATCATCAGTTGTGGTTTGATAGCATTGCATAAATCCGATTGGTTCTTTTCCAGCCTGAACGATGTGGGGAACGACCGGAATCTCGCCGCGGACGCGCGGCCCATATTTTTCATGAATCATTTCGAGAGTAAACGGATTTTCCACTCCTCCATAAAACTCGAGCACTACCGGTGTTCTGAGCCATCTTGCCATAGCAGGAAAATCTTCAATCTGCATTTTTCTAATTATTATCCTATCCTGAAGCTTCATTACCTTAACCCTGTTTCCTCAATATGCAAATATAACAGGAGTGGCCAATTGCATGGGTTGCTTCTTCTCCATACTGTTTTTCAATTGTACCGGAAAGCTCCAATAATGCTGCCTGTCTTTCAGAATCGTTCATTCCCGCCAGCCATGATACAGATTCGACTCTATCGATCCATTGCTCATTTGAAAATGTGACTGTATAATCGAATTTATAAAAGTCCCTCAGTTCAAAGCTATTTAAGCGCCATTCTTCAAACCACTCGACCGGGAAGCCATTTATTCGCTGATTTGATTGTCCTTTCGAACCGGGCGGTTTTAAACCATCTTTCAAATATTTTTTAATAACCGCAAATGTACTTTCAACAACAGGATGGCCGGATGTAAAACCGGAGTCAGCAACAATGAGTGTCCCTCTTTTTTTAAGAATTCTATTAATCTCTTTTAAAGCAGCCTCCCGATCAAACCAATGCCAGGCGCGCATCACAGTAACAATATCGTATTCACCCTCGCCCAAACCGGTTGCTTCTGCCGTCCCTTTTTTATAGGGTACATTTAAATAATTGTCTTTATTAATGGCAATTGCCTCATTAAGCAGCTCCTCAGACGGGTCAATGCCGATCACATCCGCCTTTCTAAACATTAACTTTCTCGTCAATGTTCCCGAGCCACAGCCGATATCTGCCACTTTCTTGCCTTCAAAACTCACATTGCGCAGCTGCAGGCTCTCAAAAAGGGTGTTCGGAATATCATTGCGGGAGCGAGCATAGCTTTTCGCTACTGTCCCAAAATTAACTTTTTCCATGATTTAACCACCTTATTTTTCTAAATATTAAGAATAACGCTTTTAATAGAGACATTATATGGTAGAATGCTAATGAAAACAATAACGGAGTATGTTAGATTTACTTTTGAGTACGGAAGGAGGCATCGTCATCTATAGAAATATGATAAGTGAAGAAAAAACGTTCATATATACTACAACAAAAAGGATGGCAAACAGATGATTGTGTTATTCGGCATCATTGCCTATTTATTGGGCTCTATTCCAACAGCATTGCTCATCGGCAAATGGTTTTTTAAAATTGACATTCGTGATTACGGCAGCAACAACCCGGGCGCCACCAATACTTTTAGGGTGCTCGGTAAAAAAGCGGCTGTGGTTGTTTTGCTTATCGATGTAGGGAAAGGTGCTGCAGCGGCACTTATCCCAACTTTGTTTGCAGTTGAGGCGGATCCACTTTACATGGGCCTTATCGCGGTCATCGGCCATTGCTTTCCCATTTTTGCCGGGTTTCGGGGCGGCAAAGCGATTGCGACTACGGCAGGTGCACTTCTCGTGGCAAATGCCTGGATGTTTCTCACTGCATATATAGCTTTTTTTCTGACGATTGCAATCACAAAGTATGTATTTTTCGGATCCCTTTCCGTCGGAATTTCCCTGTTTATTTATTCAATCATGGAACGGAATGTCGATCATTCGATTATATTTGCACTTTTTAGTTTATTTCTTTTATTCCTGCACCGCACGAACATTTGCAATTTTATTGATAAAAAAGAACCTAAGATCAATGATAAAAATTTGAGAAATGACCGAATCGACTCATTAGCTAAGAAACAATAAAGAAAGGACAGCTGCTAAAATTAGCGGCTGTCCTTGCCTTATTTAAACAGTTCTATGGCTGCTTTCGTTTCTTTTATAAGCCTGGCAAGCAAGGAAGCGACCGTTTCCCGTTTTGCCATTCTCACTCCCTGGCCAGCCCAGAGAGACATGTATTCTTTATTCTTTAAGGCACCGGCCTGCTTGCGGATTAACCCGGTCAGCTCATTCTGAAGAGGAAACGGCAGCGGTCCTTCACCGGCAGCTTCCATTTCTTCGATAAAAGTGTTGCTGAGCCCTCGCGCAAGCCTTCCGGAAAAAGTTTTCGTCAGGACAGTCTGATCTTCGCTTCCTTCTAAAACCGCCTCTTTATAAACCGGAACTGCACCACTTTCTGCGCACGCGATAAAGGCTGTCCCAAGCTGAACGCCCTTTGCTCCGAGAAGCAGTGCGGCGGCAATCCCCCGGCCATCCATGATGCCGCCTGCTGCGATCACGGGAATTTGAACCGCATCTACAATCTGCGGAACAAGAGCGATGAGCCCGACAATACCCTTATTTTCCTCATCAAATGTTCCTCTATGCCCGCCGGCTTCGCTGCCCTGGGCGACAATGAGATCTGCTCCAGCCTCTTCCCACTCAACTGCTTCTTTCACATTCGTGGCAGTTCCAATCAATATGCCGCCAGTCTTTTTAAACTCTTTTAAAATGGCTTGATCAGGGATGCCAAAAGTAAAGCTGCAAACCGGAACCTTTGCGCGCAACACTTCTTCTACTTGCCCGTTAAAAAGGCCGGGATAATCCTTTGTCAACTCCGGGAACTCTTCATCTATGTGAAGCAGCTCCTTATATTTATTTAAGACTGCCTTCATAGCCTCTACATGAGCGGGGTCTGCATGAAGATTAGCTGGCGGCACAAATAAATTCACTCCAAATGGCTTTGTCGTTGCTTGTTTTATTTGTTCAATATCCTGCCGCATTTGTGACGCCGTCAAATAGCCGGCACCGAGATTCCCAAGTCCGCCCTGGTTGGATGTCTCACTGACGAGTTGAACTGTCGTAATTCCGCCGGCCATTGGCGCCTGAAAGATCGGGTAGGTTATGTCCAGCAGCTCTGTTACAGAATTGTGATGCCATCGCATGTTTTCCAGCTCCTTTGCTTAAGCCCCGGCTAATTTATGGACAATGCTGCGTGCCACCGTTTCCCAAATCTTTTCATCTTCAACATAAGCTTTTGTCAACCGGCCGATCATTCCTTTTTGCTTTTCTTTAAAATCAGGATCTTCCTTGTCAGGCAGCTGGGCTCTTTCTTCATCAACTATTTTTTGAATTTCCGGAGCCCGCGGACCCCAAACTGCTCTTTCTGCTCCATTTTGATCTATGAAAATAAAAATGGGAATCGATCTTGCCGTGCCGTTCGTTAAGTACTGGTCCATCAGTTCAAGATTGCTGTCCCGCAGCAGAAACCTAACTTCGATACCGGCTTCTTCAGCAATTTTTATCAGGATCGGATTATTGAGCATCGCATCACCGCACCAGTCTTCTGTGAGAACAATTGCTCGCAGTTTCTCCGCTTTTACATTGGCAAGCTTCTCTTTTTCCCGGTCCGGAAGCGAAAAACGGGCCATGATCGAGTCCATGCCTTCTCCATTAACCGCCATAGCCTGCCTGTACTGCTCATAGGTTAATCCTTTCTCAAACCATTCTGTTAATGTCATTTTGCTCACTCCTTTGCTTTTTCGAAAAATTGTCATATTTTAATCCACTTATAACCACTATATCGATTTGACAATTTTACCGTCAAACTTCCCGCTTTTAAGGTACAATTTAAGTATGAATCTTCACGAAATATATTGATAAATAAATAGAAATCTTGATACTCGACAAAGGGGTGGTTGGAAGTGAAAAAGAAGTGGCTATGGCGGGGTGGATTCATCCTTCTTGCTTTAGGGATTATGTTTGCCTTTGACCGTTACAAGCTTTACCAGGAAGAAAAACCGCCGCTGCCAATTGTTACTGCTAACGGCACAGAAATCAAGCCCCTGCTCGGTCCCTATCGATGGAACAACCAGGAAGAAAAAAACAAGGACATCACTCCCGGAGATCTTATTCAAGGGAGGAAACCGGTCTTGGTTGCTCCTTTATCTGAATTAAAGATTGAATTTGATGAACAGCCGGAAAACATTACTTATGGCTGGTGGGATCCGTATGGACTTGAAATATATTGGGACGGCTACATGTGGAGCAACGGAACCTTTACCTTCCCGAATCGTCCTGATAGATATACGCAAGCAATCAAGGTAGAATGGGAAAAGGGCGAGGCTACATATATTATTGATGCCGAAGTTGAAAAAAAAGTCTCCTATCAAGAGTTTTTATCCGATCAGAAAGAGATACTGTCTGTTTTACAGGTAGAACCACCGGGAGAAAGTATGTGGGTGAACCTCCCGTACGAACTTGCAAGCGAGACTATGATGAACGGAACCGCCATGAATATGGATGAATTTATTTCCCAATTCCCCGAGCTTCCGCCTCCCCCGAGTCTGCCGGCATATTTTATTTTCGACCAGGAAAAGCTCATTTTTAACACGGCTGATACGAATGCTTTGATTACGTGGCTAAGCGATACCCTGGATATAGAGATTGTAAGTCCCAATTGGTATTCCAAAGAAGAAGGCAAGTTTTCTGTCTTAATGATTTTGGATGAGAATGATGATTCTCCGCAAAGATTACGAGAACATGAGAAAATGGCTGTTGTCAGCGAAATTCATGTTTTGCCCGAGTCACCGTTTGCTGTCGATAAAGATTTTAATAAACCTCTTTATTATATTTTTGATAATAAAGGAATGCTCTTTAATGCCTACACATATGAAGATATGATGATGTTTTTCGAAGAGCAGGCAAGATCTTTTCAGTAAGGATAAGATTAAAAAATACTATATTAATAAATTACTATCGTTTATTAAGACGAAAATGATAAAATATTTAGTATATAAAAATTATTTAATTAATAATTCAAAGGGGGACACCAAATGTCTGATGATGTATTACAATTGATTTCTATCAGCATTTACATGGCCGGCATGTTGTTGATTGGCTGGTATGCATATCGAAAGACAAGCAATTTAACTGATTACATGCTGGGTGGAAGATCGCTTGGCCCTGCTGTTACGGCGTTGAGTGCCGGAGCGGCTGATATGAGCGGCTGGCTGTTGATGGGACTGCCGGGTGCTATTTATTTAGATGGACTGGCGAGCGTTTGGATTGCGATTGGTTTGACGCTGGGCGCCTTCGCAAACTGGCTGTTGGTTGCACCCCGCCTTCGCACTTACACTCAAGTATCCAACAACTCGATTACAATTCCCGGCTTTTTGGAAAACCGTTTTAAAGATCATACACGCCTGCTTAGAATTGTTTCAGGACTTGTTATTCTTATCTTTTTTACTTTTTATGTATCTTCAGGCATGGTTTCCGGAGCAGTATTCTTTCAAAGCTCATTTGACTTAAGCTATTATACAGGTTTGCTTATTGTTGCCGGAGTTACCGTTGCCTACACGCTGTTTGGCGGATTTCTTGCCGTCAGCTATACCGACTTTATCCAGGGGTTAATGATGCTGATCGCATTATTGCTTGTTCCGATCTTTGCCCTCTTTGTAACGGGCGGGCCTGCAGAAACGTTCGAGACCATTCGAATCATCGACCCGGCATTGCTTAATTTTTTTACAGGCACAACTTTTGTTGGGATTATTTCTGCAATGGCGTGGGGACTCGGTTACTTTGGCCAGCCCCATATCATTGTCCGATTTATGGCGATTACGTCCGTTAAGGAAACAAAGAGTGCCCGCAGGATTGGAATGACCTGGATGATCTTCTCCTTGCTCGGTGCTGCATTTACAGCGTTAATCGGAATCGCCTTTTTCCATCAAAATCCAGAATATACACTCGGGAATCCAGAGGCAGTATTTATTCAATTAGGGCAGATATTGTTCCACCCTCTCTTTGCCGGATTTATGCTTGCCGCAGTCCTGGCAGCGATTATGAGCACCGTTTCTTCCCAATTAATTGTTACATCCAGTGCTTTAACCGAAGACATATATAAAGCCTTATTGCGCAAAAATGCTTCAGATAAGGAGCTTGTCTTCTTCGGGCGCATGGCTGTTCTAATCGTATCCATTGTCGCTGCTCTTCTTGCCCTTGAACAAGACAACACCATTTTAGATCTCGTTGCATATGCCTGGGCAGGTTTCGGGGCTTCCTTTGGTCCTGTGATCCTTTTAGCCCTTTTTTGGAGAAGGATGACAAACTGGGGAGCTCTGTTCGGAATGATTGCAGGAGCGGCAACCGTCATTATCTGGTCCCTGGCAGGTTATGGCGAGACACTCTATGAAATCGTCCCGGGATTTCTTGCTAACTTGATCGTATCTGTCATCGTCAGCTTACTAACCTATAAAGATAATGAAGAAATTAACAAAGAGTTTAATGAAAGCGTCAGGATGCTGAAAAGTGAATAATAATGGATGGGAGTTCACCCTGGGCGGGTGAACTCTTTTTCTACTGTTGTAGTTGATCATCATATGTTTTCCAAGCATTTGTTTCAGACGTTCTTTGTCATTAACCTTATGTTTTCCTGGGAAATAATGATTGAATTTGTCGAATGATTCTTAACATTCTTAATTTAGGTCATACTTGTGCTCATTCCCCTCTACTAAAATCACCCTGAATTCTTTTAACAAAACCTGGCTTTATATTCAATTTAGGAAGATTTATGGGTCTATTTATTCATTTCAAAAAAGAATATTTAGTGAAAATAGTTCTATATATTCAAAGTACACTGTATAATCAAATATAGAATGCGGTTTCAAAAAAATACGAGAATTTTATTAAAGTAGTCCATTCAAAATGGCCACTTTTTTAATTTTTCTTCAAATATAGCAGATATTTAAAACATAAATGGGATAAAGGAAGGTATTTTTGTGGCTCGAAAAATAAGTTTTTCTAAAAAAATCTCAGTTAAGTTGTTGCTATTAATTTCTATTATTATTTTCGTAATTGGCAGTTCCATCGGGGTCATCAGCTATACTTTCGCTAAAAAAGAACTGATGAATAGCGGGAAGCTGGATTTAAAGCATTTGGCGGATGGGGTGATTCCAACATTGGAATTGCTCAATGAAGATGTGGAATCAGGCAAGATATCACTTAAACAGGCAAAAGATCAGGCAAGAGAAATTTTAAATGGGCCTAAAATCAACAAAGATGGAAAAAAAGTTTATGATTTTTCAAAGACTCCTTATGTATACAAGAAGGAAGGCTATCTTTTTGCCTATGACTCCAAGGCTCGTGTTGAAATGCACCCTTCTCTGCCAATCGGCGATGATAAGTATGACACGAAAAACAGCACGGGTGAATATGTGATTCGGAATATTTTAAAAGCGGCACAGGCTGAAAGTCTTGAAGATCATTATTATACATATGGATGGACCAATCCCGGAGAAACGAATGAGCGTGAAAAAATGGCTTATATGGTTTATTATGAGCCATGGGATTGGCATATCGGAGTCGGCGCATATACGGACGAGTTTTATGCCGGAATCGAACATTTAAAATTATTAATCTTGATGATTACGGTCGTCATAACAGTAATAAGCCTTGTTGTTTTTCACTTTATTTCCAAGCCAAAAATACGATTGTTGCGTGCTGCTTCTGACGCATCCATGCTCATTGCCAATGGGCAATTGAATATTCCCAAGTTGGCTGAATCTGAAGACGAGATCGGGCAGCTTGGCGTTTCCTTCAACAAAATGGCAGCGGGACTTAAGAGCCAAATGGAAAAATTAAGAGAAACCGGTTCAAGTCTTGTATTAGCGGCAACTGAGCTCTCTGCAGTATCTGAAGAGACAAGCGCGAGCAGTGAGCAAATTGGTGTTGCGATGTCAGAGATTTCAAGAGGTACGGCATCTCAGTCCAGTGATATTGAAGAAACAAGTCGAAGCATTGAGATCCTGACCGGATCGATTGAAAAAATGAATGAACAGCAGCATGCTATAAAAGAAATTATGTTAAGTTCAGAAAAAGCAACGAATAATGGCAAAATGATCGTAAATTCACTTAAACAATCAAACGAGCAATCGATTCAAGCCTCGGATAAGATTAGCATGGGTGTTACAAACCTTTATAATAAAATCCAGGATATTTCGCAAATCACCCAATCCATTGAAGGAATCTCCAAGCAGACGAATTTGCTTGCCTTAAATGCAAGTATTGAAGCCGCAAGAGCCGGAGAGCATGGGAAAGGGTTTGCAGTCGTTGCAGAAGAAGTAAGAAAGCTTGCTGAGGAGTCCAACCAGGCAGCTAAACAGATTCATAATATGATTCTTGGAATCGAACAAGAAACGGAAGCGACTGTTTTAACAATGGCCGAAACGATCCAA
The DNA here is from genome assembly GCF_002860165.1 of Bacillus sp. V3-13. GTDB lineage: Bacteria > Bacillota > Bacilli > Bacillales > Cytobacillaceae > Bacillus_BJ. The sequence goes on from NZ_PGUZ01000069.1 coordinate 26,328, forward strand.
TTATCGGCTGAGCTGACCGAAGCCGTTTCCAACACAGAATCTGAATTTGCCGGAATCGAATCAGCCGTTCACCAAACAATCGCTGCCATTGAACAGTTAAACAAGGAAATTAATACGATAACCGTGCAAAGTGGCGAAATCGCAGCATCGATTCAAAACGTATCTGCCATTTCCCAGGAGACAGCTGCTTCTACAGAAGAAATTACCGCATCTGTTGATGAACAAATCACGGCTATTTCAAATATTTCAAGGTCAGCCGACAGCCTGACTGCGATAGGCGACCAATTAAATTCGATTGTTAAGAGTTACACGTTCTAAAGTAACAACAACGAAAAAACGCTTAGGGTTTCTAAGCGTTTTTTCATTAGCTTCATTAATGCTTTTGAATTTCCTCAACCAATAGCTTGTTCACCAACGGCGGGTTGGCCTGGCCTTTCGTCGCTTTCATAATTTGCCCGACGAGGAAGCCAATCGCTTTCGCTTTTCCGCTTTTGTAGTCTTCGATTGACTGTGGATTTGCTTCAAGCACTTCATGAATGATTTTGAGAAGCGCGCCTTCATCAGAGATTTGGACGAGCCCTTTCTCTTTCACGATTTTCTCTGCACTTCCGCCTTTTTCAATTAATTCTTTAAACACTTGCTTCGCTATTTTTGATGAAATCGTCCCATTTTCAATCAGCTTAATCATGCCTGCCAATCCTTCAGGAGCCAGTGCTGTTTCCCCCAGCTCTTTTTGCTCGGCATTCAAGTAGGCTGAGACATCACCCATAATCCAGTTCGATGCCTGTTTTGCATCCGCACCGGCATTCACGGTTGCTTCAAAGAAATCAGCCATTTCCTTTGTAACGGTTAAGACAGCGGCATCATAGGCTGGCAAGCCCCATTCCTCGATATAGCGCTTTTTGCGCTGGTCCGGCAATTCAGGGATTTCAGCGCGAATCCGCGCTTTCCACTCGTCATCGATATAAACATCAAGTAAATCCGGTTCAGGGAAATAGCGATAGTCATCCGAACCTTCTTTTACACGCATTAGTATCGTTGTATTTGTTGCTTCATCATAACGGCGGGTTTCCTGCTGAATCTCGCCACCGGAACGAAGCACCTCTTCCTGGCGCTTTTCCTCATACTCCAGTCCTTTTCGGACAAAATTGAATGAGTTTAAATTTTTCAGCTCTGTTTTTGTACCGAATTGTTCCTGGCCGGCAGGACGGAGGGAAATGTTAGCGTCACAGCGCAGTGAGCCTTCTTCCATTTTGCAATCGGAAACACCGGTATATTGGATAATCGACTTTAACTTCTCCAAGTATGCATACGCTTCTTCCGGAGTGCGGATGTCAGGCTCAGAAACGATTTCAATTAATGGTGTACCCTGGCGGTTGAGATCGACCAACGAATAGCCTTGTTCGTGAGTCAATTTCCCGGCATCTTCCTCCAAATGGAGCCGGGTAATGCCGATTTTTTTCTTTTCCCCGTTCACTTCAATCTCAATCCAGCCGTGTTCGCCAATCGGTTTATCAAACTGTGAAATTTGATAGGCTTTCGGATTATCGGGATAAAAATAGTTTTTCCGGTCAAACTTCGTAACCGAAGCAATTTCACAATTCAAAGCCATCGCGGCTTTTATCGCAAATTCGACTGCTTTTTTATTTAACACCGGCAGCACGCCAGGATACCCCAGCTCGACCACGCTTGTGTTCGTGTTTGGTTCAGCACCAAAATGATTCGGGCTCGCTGAAAAAATTTTCGAATCTGTTTTCAATTCCACGTGCACTTCCAGTCCAATCACCGTTTCAAAGTTCATCTTCTCACCCCTTTACAGTTGCGGTTTTTGTTTATGAAATTCGGTTGCCTGTTCGAATGCATGGGCAACCCGGTAGACCGTACTTTCATCAAAATGCTTCCCGATAATTTGCAGCCCGAGCGGCAGACCATTCGCAAAGCCATTCGGAACAGAAATTCCCGGCACCCCTGCAAGGTTAACCGGAATCGTTAAAATATCATTTGCATACATCGTCAGCGGATCATCGATCTTCTCGCCAATTTTAAACGCGGGTGTCGGAGTCGTCGGCCCGATAATGACATCATATTTTTCAAACACATCTTCAAAATCTTTTTTAATCAGCGTCCGAACCTTCTGTGCTTTTTTGTAATAAGCATCATAATATCCGGAGCTTAACGCAAACGTCCCAAGCATAATCCGCCGTTTCACCTCATCACCAAAGCCTTCAGCGCGCGTTTTCTTATAGAGATCGATTAAGTTCTGGGCATCAGGCGTGCGGTAACCGTAACGGACACCGTCAAAACGGGCGAGGTTCGCTGATGCTTCAGAGGAAGACAGCAAATAATAAGTGGCGAGCGCATATTTGGAATGCGGCAGGGAAACCTCTTCCCAGACAGCACCAAGCTTTTCTAGTACCTTTAAAGATTCCAGAACCGATTGGCGTGCTTCTTCACCGACTCCTTCACCAAGATATTCTTTCGGAACGGCAATTTTCAAGCCTTTCACATCGCCCGTTAAAGCTTCAACAAAATTCGGTACATCCATATTCACGGAAGTGGAGTCGTGTGGATCATGGCCTGATATAGCCTGAAGCAAATAAGCATTATCTTCGACCGTGCGCGTAATTGGCCCAATCTGGTCGAGAGAGGAAGCAAATGCAATCAGCCCGAAGCGGGAAACACGGCCATATGTTGGCTTTAAACCAACCACACCGCAGAATGAAGCAGGCTGGCGAATTGAACCGCCTGTATCAGACCCGAGTGAAAACAGAACTTGTCCAGCAGCAACAGAAGCAGCAGAGCCTCCGGAGGAACCGCCTGGTACCGTTTCAAGATTCCATGGGTTTTGCGTTTTATGAAAACCTGAATTTTCATTCGATGATCCCATCGCAAACTCGTCCATATTTAATTTGCCGATCGTGATTGTTCCGGCAGCCTGAAGTTTTTGCGTAACGGTTGCATCATAAATAGGGTCAAAGTTTTCAAGGATTTTGCTTCCGGCTGTGGTGCGCAAGCCTTTCGTGACAATATTGTCCTTTAGGCCAATTGGCATACCGAACAAAGGACCCTTCGATTCCTCTTGACCATCCAACCGTTTTGCTGTAGCACGCGCGTTCTCTTCATCCAGCGTTAAAAATGCATGAACCTTGTCTTCAACAGTTGCTATTCGCTTATAGGATTCATCAACAAGATCCGATACGCTGATCTCTTTTTTATTTAATCGTTCATAAAGCTCTGAAACCTTCTGGTCTAATAAACTCATGTTTCTCCCTCCTTACTCTAAAATCGACGGAACCTTGAACTGCCCCTTTTCGTGCTCAGGTGCATTTTTCAGAACCTCTTCACGCGGCAGCCCCTTTTCCGGCTTGTCCTCTCTCATGACGTTTTTCATATTTAAAACGTGGGCTGTTGGTTCAACACCGTCCGTATTTACTTCATTCAGTTCCTCCGCAAAGGAAATAATCGCATCAAGCTGCTTTGTGAATTTTTCTGCTTCTTCTTCCGTGATTGCCAGTCTTGCCAGGTTTGCAACGTGCTGTACCTGATCCTTAGAAATCCTTGACATACTCGTCACCTCCAAAAATGTTCGAACAGTCACAATAATTATGATCATATCAAAATTTGCTTGAATTAAGCAACAATCGCCCGGCTTTTCCTTATGAAAATATCAATGATTTTTTATTGTTGTAAAGTTTGGCGAAAAAACAAATTACCCATTGGAGCCAGCCTTATTTTATAATGGAAATACAAGATGTGAAGGGGAACAACTGGATCATAAGAAATTTTTAGGAGAGCATACAAGGGGGAGATGGAGTGAAGAAAAATCAGCCTGTCTTGTCGATAAAAAAATCCGCTCTGGAAAAAGCGCTTTTTATATGATTAAAATGTACAGGTTGAAATAAAGCGGGCTTGTCGTGCCGCTTTATTTTTTGAAAACTTTATGAAAGAAAGAAAAAATTCCTCGTTTCTTTTTTGTTGCTGTATCTTCCGGTTTCACTTTTTTCTTAATCTCGATATCTTCTTTATCAATTGCATGGCTGTAGGCGAGAACAAGACCGATCTCTGTATCCTGCTCTTTATTGGTTACAATCGTGTATTCAAGCCTGTATTTCTTGGCAATTTTAATGTATTTGGACAAATCGCCGTAATCCATATCTCCATTTAAGTAAAGATGGGCATTTGGATTTTGCTTCATGAGTGTCTCGGCTTCTTCGTATATTCCCGCTTCCCTAATTTGCTGTTTCGTTAACACTCCTACGATCCGTTCACGAAGCGTTCCCAAAAACTTTCGCCTTTCATCAGGCTTCGTTTCCTTCTGACCGTGTATTCCCTGCTGGATATAATCATCCACACTCGATTTTGCCAAACTGGGCACCTCCCATACCTTAAGGCTACTATTATCTATGCCGCTGCGTCTAAAAAAGTGCTCATTGAAAAGGATTTCCCTATAATGCATAAAAAAACCCCTTCTTCCTTATAAAGAAAAACGAAATTTTTCCGTCTTGCTTTTATAAGGTAAGAAGGGAATGATAGGGAGAAATTAGGTATTAGCTTGCATCAGAAATAGATTACGGTGCTAAAGGGTTTAAGAAGCAGTAAACTGGGCTTCTTCTGTCGATCCTTTTAAAGCGGTTGTCGACGACGTTCCGCCTGTTATGACCATCGACACTTGATCAAAATAGCCTGTTCCAACTTCACGCTGATGCCTTGTTGCTGTATATCCATGTTCTTCACTTGCAAATTCAGCTTCCTGGAGCTCTGAATACGCTGCCATTCCGCGTTCCTTATAACCGCGGGCTAGCTCAAACATGCTGTGGTTCAAGGCATGGAAGCCAGCCAATGTTACAAATTGGAACTTGTAGCCCATTTTTCCAAGCTCGATTTGGAATTGGGCAATCGTTTGATCATCGAGTTTCTTCTTCCAGTTGAAAGATGGTGAGCAATTATAGGCTAACAGCTTACCAGGATATTTCGCATGGATGGCTTCGGCAAATTGTCTTGCTTCCTCAATATTGGGCTCTGATGTTTCGCACCAGATTAAATCTGCGTATGGAGCATAGGCAAGGCCCCGGGCGATTGCCTGTTCCAATCCCGCTTCGACGCGGAAAAATCCTTCCGGAGTGCGCTCACCTGTAATAAACGGCGCATCATATGGATCCACATCGCTCGTAATCAAATCCGCTGCATTCGCATCTGTCCGTGCAACCAATACGGTTGGGACCCCCATCACATCCGCTGCCAGGCGCGCCGCAATTAAATTGCGGATAGCTGTCTGTGTCGGCAATAATACCTTGCCTCCAAGATGTCCGCATTTCTTCTCGGATGACAGCTGGTCCTCAAAATGAACGCCTGCAGCGCCTGCTTCAATCATCCCTTTCATTAATTCGAAGACATTCAATTGGCCGCCAAAGCCTGCTTCTGCATCTGCAACAATTGGTGCAAACCAGTCAATCGAGTTGTCACCTTCAGAATGATGAATTTGGTCGGCTCTTTGCAGCGCCTGGTTAATCCGCTTTACCACGTTCGGTACGCTGTTCGCAGGATACAGGCTTTGATCCGGATACATATGCCCGGAAAGATTGGCATCTGCAGCCACTTGCCACCCGCTTAAATAAATCGCTTTTAGCCCGGCTTTTACTTGTTGGACTGCCTGATTTCCGGTTAAAGCGCCGAGGGCATTCACAAAATCCTCTTGATTGATAAGGTTCCAGAGCTTTTCTGCTCCCCGGCGCGCTAAAGTATGTTCAATATCAATTGAACCGCGCAGCTTGATCACATCCTCTGCCGAGTACGGACGGGTAACCCCCCGCCAGCGTGGATCCAACTCCCAGCTTTCCTGCAACTCTTGCACTCTTTCATCTGTCATCATTTTTTCCTCCTAAAAATGGTCTTATTTAACTATAAAATTACATAACTTTGTAAAGTTATGAAATCAACAACCTGTACTTTGCTTAATTTGTTATAATACAACGAATTTATTCATGTTTGTATTATATAACAGGGATTCGAAAATGCAAACTGTTTTTATGTGATTTTTCAGAATTTTATTTCGACAAATATTTTTATAAACTTTTGTATCAAAATGCTCTGTTTGTGTTCTTTTTGGGAGAAAAATGATAAAATTTGATGGATTGATCGTTGTTTTATTCCAATTATAGGTAATATTTTCTAATAAATTACTTTTATAGATATTTAGTTAGAGTAATTAAGCGAAAAGTAGACGGAATTAAGCGAAAGCGCCTGTGATTTAAGCGAAAAAATCAAGAATTAAGCGAAAATCAGCTTTATTTAAGCGAAACCATTATTTGCAACTCCACAGACACTACTCCAACCAAAAATAAAAAAACCGACCTGAAAAAAAAGCCGGTTTTCGTAAGAGGTGATTTATTTTTTAATAGAAAAATATTTTCTAAGCCAGTCGATCGACAACTGTTCAATTATGGATAAGTGATTCATAAAGCTGTGGCCAGCACCTTCAATGACTGTTAATTGCGATTCAGCTGGCAGCCATTTCATCCCTGCTCGCGAATTCTTTGCCAACAGCTTCTCTTCCCAGTCTTCATCGCCATGGATAATTAAAACCGGACAAGTAATCCGCTTCAAAACCTCTTCCTGGTTAAACTGTTCAAAATCCAGAAGCATCTGTTTTTCGATGATCACGGCCTTTCGGCTGCCTCCATTTTGGTATTCTGTTATATAACCTGTTTCATTGAGTTCCTGTAATTGTAATTTAGAAAAATGTTCATCCCAGTTATATTTGACAGGACCAGTTGATGCACCCGTTAAAATCATGGTTGAGATATTTTCAGGATCAAATGCTTCTAAACAAACTCGGCTGCCAAAGCTGTGCCCATACAAAGCAATCTGTGAATAATCCTGCTCGGTTACAAACTTTATGGCCGATTTCAAATCATCAATTTGTTTTGCGAGTGTCAAGCTGTCATCATCACTTTCACCGCAACCGCTGAAATCAAAAGCGAGAGCATTGTATCCCTGCTCTTGAAATGTATTGGCAAACCGGTCAAAACGGCCTCTGGACGATTTATCTGACGTAAAACCGTGACACATAATAATGACCGCTTTGGAGTCTGCCTCAAAAAAATTCCCGACCAGGTTCAAGCCACGTGAATTTTTAAAACTTACCTTTACAATAATAAACCACCCCTTCGTACTATCGGCAGCCTTTCCTAATCTGATTTAACAAGCTTTCGTAAAACCTTTGCAGATGAGGTTCAATCGATTTAATATTCTCACTGCGAAAACTTCTTTTTCTGGTATTATTACAGGATCGAAATTATTGGATTTAATGCGTTTAATAAACATTTCGCTTCCTGCTTTATTGAAAAATTAAGTTCATTATCTATTTTTCTACATTTTTTTCAAGGACTCCTTTTGTTTCGATGAATAGTCATCAAAAAAATCTCTGTTATGTTTTGAGCATAGAAAAAGGAGTACCTCCCCCAATTCCCGAAAAACTTAAGTCGCGGCCCAAACTTTTGGAAAGTGGAGGAACACTCCCAAAACTTCAAAAGCAATTGTTTATATATGATTCAGACTCTACTAACGATTCGAAGCTATAACTATGAAAAATTTTATCTTTCGAAAGATGTTTATAACCCATATTTTCGCAGCCGCTTATAAAAAGTACTTCTTGGAACATCGAGCAATTTCGCCGCTGCCGTCACATTTCCCTTTGTCCTTTGCAAGGCCTCCAGCATTAAATCTTTTTGAATTTTTTCCCGGACAGTCAGTTCATTTCCTGTTTGACTGCGCGCTTCAAGCTGCGTTGTTGCCGATTCAAATGATGGCTCCATAATCTCCGGGGAAGACATATTATGTAGAAATAGATTATCTTCAGCCGCACCATTTGAAAACAAAATATTTAACCGCTCCAGCACATTCTGTAATTCTCTTATGTTCCCGGGCCATTGGTAATCTTTCAATTTATCAAATAATCTATCTGACAATGGGATATTCCAGTTATGTTTTTGGCAAAGATAGCGGACTAGAAATGGGATATCTTCCTTCCTTTCGCGCAAAGAAGGAACATGAATTGGATAAACATGCAGACGGTAATATAAGTCTTTTCGAAAAGAGCCCTGATTGACAAGCTCAGTAAGATCGCAGTGAGTTGCTGTAATGATGCGGATATCTACCGGAATTTCTTTTCTGCTTCCAATCGGAACGACCTTCCGTTCCTGCAATACACGCAATAATGCCACCTGCATGGCTGGGGGGATTTCGCCGATTTCATCGAGAAAAAGCGTTCCCTTATGAGCCTGTTCAAACTTCCCTTTATAGCCCTTTCGTTTCGCTCCCGTAAAGGCTCCTTCCTCATACCCAAACAATTCACTTTCGATTAAGTCCTTTGGTATCGCTCCGCAATTGAGAGCGACAAAAGGTCCGTCCTTGCGGGGGCTATTTTGGTGGATGGCCTGGGCAATCAACTCTTTCCCGGTACCTGTTTCTCCGGATATATAAACGCTGGCATCTGTGGAGGAAACAAGCTTCACTTGTTTTAATGTGCTTTGAAAAGCCTCACTCCTGCCAATCTCTCCATTAAAATAAAACATTGATGATGAATTTGAACCAATAAATAGTCGACTGTCCGAATTACACGTTCCTTCTGATAAAAACAAACAAGTTCCCGTTACTTCTCTGCCTTCTTTAAAGGAAAGAGCGGTTTCCAAGTCAATTTGATAACCATATCGTAAAAACTGCGAAATGCTCATGCCAATTGATCGCGGTACCTTTTCACGAACCGGTTTGCTCGCTGAAATAATGATGCCGTTTTGGTTGCAAACGACAAACGGGCGGTTCCTGTATGTATCCGACAGTTCAACGGAGCGCTGAAAAAGCGCAAGTTCCCTTTCATAAGATCGCTTGCTAATTTCCCGTTCTATTTCGTAAGTAATCGAAGCCACCATTCCCAACATAAATGGATGTGAATATTCAACAGGGCAGGAAATATCCAATACTCCCATTAACAATCCGTCAGCACTTAAAATTGGTGAGGCTGAACAACTCCATCGATGTGAAGCAATCGAATAATGCTCGGTTCCTTTTATCGTTACAGCCTCTTTCGTCTGTAAAGCCGTTCCGATTGCATTTGTCCCAACTTCTCTTTCAGTCCAGCGAACACCTTCGATAAAATTGATTTTGCGTGCATCTTCAACTATTTTTTCGTTTCCTGAAAGGGATAAGACATATCCATCCGGATCGACTAAAAGCGCCATCATGCCGGATTTCCGGATTGTCTCGTTCATCCTGTCTATATAGGGGGAAGCAATTTCCAGAAGAAGAGAATTTTTTTCTCTTTGAAGGTTCAGTAGATCATTTGTTAAAATATTCTCGCCTTTATATAAGTAAGGATTCACTTTTTCTTTTTTACATCTGTACCAGGATTCCATTACTCTTTTGTTCAAACGGGCTGAATCAAGGACTCCTTCATTAACAAACCGTTTCCAGGTATTTAAATAACAAACAGTTTCCTTCATGCGCTATCCTCCTATTCATATGGCTTGAAGAGTGACACATAGATTTGGGAAAACTAATACCTGTATGATTCAACTGGAAGAGTAATATGGCTTGAGGTTAAATCAATTCCATGGGGAGTTTTCATAATATTATAACAAATTATGTATCCGCTTTCAATAATGCTGTTTTATTGGATAAGTGTTTCATTAAAAACAGCTTCATGCATAGTATGCGTGAAACTGTTTGGGCTATAGGTCACATAAATTCATCAGTTGCTCTCCCTGTGTAACCAACGGGTTATTTTTTTTCTGTAAACTTTGTTTTGTAATAGATATATTCAACTTTCTGCTTGGTGCTCATTAATTGTGATGCTAACACAGCTGTGTAAACAGTTGTTAAAATCAATCCACCTAGTGCAATACTGTATAGCGCATTGCCTTGCTTTTGTCCACTTAGTAAGTTACCTTGGTTCTGCCTTGATTGGTTATTATTGGACACTTCGCTCAAATTCACAACCCCCTTGAAATTCATTCATAAGTTTATTATCCATCACAAAAAGATGAAATATACAAACTTAACTAAAAAGGATTTCACAGGTGCTATGATTCATAAATTTGTAATTTACTGGTTCCCATGGATACTAATTTGGTAAGCGGGAAAGAGATAGTTTCTCATTCACTATCATGAAAATTAAAACTGAAAAAGGGCATACAAAAAGAGACCCAGAAAACACTTTCTAATAAAAGCTGAGCCTCTTGATAGATCATTATAAGAATGAATGTAATTGAGCAAATAAAGGACATTATGCTGCACCCGGAAGCCTTCAGATAATATAAATCTGAGGGATTCCTTGAGCACCAATATGAACGATTATCTTAACTGGATTTTTGTAATGGGATGCAAAATACGGAAAAATCCCTCTGTTCCCCCCCATATAACTCTATTTTTGCAGCCGATTACCGTATAGTATATCTGATGTTAAAAAGACTCCAACAGGAGGCAAAATGTCACTAATAACGGGGGATCCGGTGAGAGTTGTATCGGTGGTAGCAACCCAAGTTCCATACTCGCCTGCTTGTAATGAAGGGGGCTTCATCATAAGACGTCCATTTAAAATATGATGTCGAATTCTAATTGGGGGATCATCATATATCGTTAAGTTACCTAAATATGAAGCATAAGGTGAATCAAATCTTATTTGTTTGGTGCGTTCATCCCAATATCCATTAATCGGAATAGGTCTGCCACGAAAATTAACTGTACCAGTTACCCTGTTTCCGGTAATGGAGTTGATGATCATTGTGCCCCAAACGACCGGTCTGCCAGCTATAGCAGCATGGATACCCCACCGTGATGGGACTGGTATACTAACCGGGATTTCCTGAGCATTTTGCAAAGTTGATCTCTCCTTATATATAAAAAATGAGAAATACATAAATGAGCTGCATTAAAATGATGGAAAAGTAATTTAGATTTTTTTTACTCCCCTGTTGAAACTTGAAACGAACAATAAAGTATATGCATCAAGGGATCAAATGGGGAATATATAAATGTTCTTCTTTAATTTTTTCTGAATTCTGGTGTATTAAAATCGGGTTGGAGGGATTTTTCTTATGGAGAAATTGCAAGCAATTTTAAAGCAAAGCAGATTTATATCTGAAATAATCAAACACGAAAAACCGCTACTGACAGCAGAAGAGGGCTCGGAATTTTTTAGGATTGAAGTTGGGCAAACAGCTCCTTCGCTGATATTAAAAACCGATAAAGGGTTCTTTGCTTTAGTTGTATCCGGAAGTCGTGGAAAAGTTAATTTTGAGAACATAGCCGGTATTTTAGGCTGCAATAAAGTAAAACTAGCATCTCCAAAGGAAGTCCAGAAGGTTACAGGATTTGAAGTAGGAAGTGTGCCTATGGTCGGCCTTGATTTACCTTTTGTGATAGACAAACGACTTTTCCATTATGATTTTATTTACGGAGGCACTGGTCAACCTGCGTTTACATTAAAAATTGAACCACAAGCTTTAAATGAATTAAACCAGGTGGCAGTAACATTCGATTAAATAACATGATTTTTCTGATTATAACTTTTGTACAAACAACTGAATGTGACCTGAAGGATTTTATTATTAAAGCCGTTTTAGCTTAGTGCTGTTTTTGAACTAAAGAGGCAGCATAGTTCAATCACGTTATATTGTGTCCTACCGAATCTGTATTTCTTCCTTTTTTGATTAATAAATTATAAAAAACATCCTCAAGGTTACATTAAAAACAGGGAGGTGATGAATCATGGAACACGAAAAAAATAAGGTCCAAAAAATCAGTGGGCGTAATCCCGATGCAGCTGCCCTTGGCAATCCAGAGGTCGCAGCACAGGTAGAGGTAACAACAAATGAAGATAAAATCCGCAAAGGTGACGATGAGTACGTACCAGCACTCGGAGAAAGCACAAATCAATAATATTTATATAAACATTTTTACTTTCCTGTTTCTGTTCAGGCTGAGAGAGGCTTTACTTCATATAAGGAGTGTAAGCCTTTTTTATTTCAGGAACGGGGCAGGTTAGCAGTTGAAGAAGGACAAACTTGTTAAATACAGAATTATATCTATAAAGAAGAAAGGCAGGGGATTGCTTATGATTAACGGGGAGAACATTTATCTAAGACCGTTAAACCCAGATGATGCTAAAGCAAGCCTAAAATTACAAACGGATAATCGGAATTTCTTTGAAAGGTTTTCAATGATTCGTACGGATGATTTTTATACACTTGAAGCTCAAATAGAATTAATAAAAAGCCAAAACGAAAAGTTTAATAAAGACCTAGAGTATAATTTTGGAATCTTTAAAAATAATGATAAAACCTTAATTGGTACAATTAACCTTTTTCAAGTTCTTCGTGGTTCTCTGCAAAGTGCATTCATCGGTTATTTTTTAGATAAAAATCATAACGGAAATGGCTACACGACAGAAGCTGTTAAATTAATAGTTGATTATGGATTCGATAAGTTGAAATTACATCGAATAGAGGCTGGAGTAATGCCTCACAATATTGCGTCCACACGAGTTCTAGAGAAATCAGGCTTTCATAAAGAAGGAATAGCTAAGCAAAATGTAAAAATAAACGGAAAATGGGAGGATCATCAAGTACTGGCAATCATCAACCCTAAAGATTAAAGGAATTGATTAGACGTTACTAATAAAAGCAGTAAAAAGTAAGAGCAATTTAATTTTAAATTTGATCAATTGACAACCTTTAGGGGCAAAAATATAAATGATACATAGAATGTTATAGAATTTTTAAAAGTGGGTGAATGTATTGAACTATTATTATCCCTACCGGCAAGACTGGTCTTCTGTATTGGAGTATTTAAACTACAGTCTGAACGGCGAACAAATGGTTTGTTCAATGACGACGCAATTATTTCATATTCCTATCACTAAAAATCTGAAAGGAAATGCAGAAATGCATAATCATCTTGTTCCAGCCTCCTATCACCGTGTTACAGCATTAGGCTGCGCAAAACGATTGCAGAGTGGTGAATACCATGAATCCATTATTAAAGCTCTGGTTGCATGTGTTAATAATGGGTTAAAGCAAGACAAGGAAGTAACGAAATGGTTAAGGGTTATGAGGGAAAATGCTCCAAGTGAATATAAAGGGTTTATGGATTCTGTTATCAGCTGGCAGCAGCAAACAGAGCAAAGTTTAGCTTATACCCAGCAGCTGCTAAGGGGAATGGGATTTGATACTGAAACTGAAAACGGAGAGCCAGCTTACTAAATTAAATATTCTTATTGAGCTAAAGGGTGCAAGAGTTGAAAAGAGCAACGTCTAAAGTGTTGCTCTTTCAATGATTAAAAATATTTCTGGTAAAATTCTTTTCTAAGTCTACCGCTTATGCGGAAACCTTTCTGTTACAAAGACCGCTGGATCTTTATCTTCCCGACTATCAATGTAACGTTTAAGCCATATATCGTAACGAATATTAAAGTAAACCTCCCTTTCTTTATCTCTTTTCCCAGTTTTAAGATCGTACTCGATTCTGACAAATAATTTTTTAATTGCTCAGTTGTAAGTGAATCAAGCTTCACGTCACCAAAATAACGGACAAGTAAGTTTATCTAAAGTTGATATGCCTTCAATGGTTGTGGAAAAAATCCCTCAATACGTCTATCTGATTCATATGTTTCCCATGCTTTTGACAATAACACAATACATTCCTCCCATATCCCATAAAAGTGTTTATAAAAAGGAATTATTCCCAGTTTACTCGAAAATAAGAACTTAGATTGATCTTTTCAACGGGGCAGGTTAATACAACAAAAGACTAAAAAACGATGGCTAGATTGATGACGTTAAATTACGGAGGAATGTTTATGTTGTCTGATTTAGAATTGATGGAACAACATGTGAATGTGTTATTTAAACACGATACTGAAAACCGAGTGACAGTCGTGAATGAACCACCATACGATGTTGCACCAAGAATTTTCGTTGGTGGCACTAAATTGGGTAGTGTAGTAAGGTATTCAAATACGCTGGATGCGAGCCTTGTAGAACAGCTAGAACAAGTTATAGGGACAAATCCTGGTGCTCATCTATGGGAAGTAATCAAGGTTTTAAGCATAGACCGTCAGTTAAATAACTTATGGATTGGACCAGCGTATGTGTTTCCTGATGTAAGAGACAGGACTCGTACACAAGCCATACAAGTAACTCATGAAAACAAAGAACTTTTAAAGCCTTATTTTCCATATACATTTGAGGATTTTGAGTATAAGCAACCTTGTTTTGTAATAGTTGAAGATAACATTACTGTTTCGATTTGTTGCAGTGCAAGAAAGTCCACAAAGGCAGACGAAGCAAGTGTATTCACACATGAAGATTACCGTGGAAGAGGATACGGTATAGACGTGACAAATGCCTGGGCAGCAGAGGTACAAAAACAAGGACGAATTGCTCTATATAGCACTTCGTGGGACAATTTTGCATCCCAATCTGTGGCAAGGAAACTAAAATTGCTTCAGTATGGAACAGACATTCATATGAGTTAAAGTAACCGTAAGACGCAAGACTCCTTCTTCAGCTAAACAGGTGCTTTATTTCATTAAGAAGAAGGGCTTTTCTTGTACACTAAAAGGACCGATACTTAAAGAAAGATTATTTAAGCATTGTGTTGAAATATATAGGGAGGGTATCGGAGTGCTTAGGGAACTATGAAACCAAAAGTTATATTGCTTTTATAATTAGGTTGCAATAACTAGCATCTGCAAAGGAAGTCCAGAAAGTGACAGGATTTGAAGTTGGAAGTGTGCCTATGGTCGGTTTTGGTTTACCTTTTGTGATAGCAGATTCCCTAAAGGCAATCAGCATAACGGAAAAAATAATCCACCCCATGCTTTCCGGCTCAAGGGTGGATTATTTTTTGGGTTTTTAAATGACAGAACAGCAAGGATAAGGCTTGTAAACGTACAAGCGAACATTAAGTTTATTAGCCTATTTAACTATGAAAAAATGACTCCTCCATCGATGATAACGGACTGGCCAGTCATATAATCTGAATCCGGCGAGGCCAGAAAGGATACAAACTTAGCTACATCTTCTGGTGTTTCCGGCCTTCCAAGTGTGATTGATTGCGTAAACTGTTTAAATGCTTCTCCTTTTTCAAGATTCATATATTCACCGATTTTTTCATCAATAAGATCCCACATTTGCGTATCGACAATTCCCGGACAATAGGCATTAACCGTAATCCCGAATTGAGCTAATTCTTGAGCTGCTGCCTGTGTTAAGCCTCTGACTGCAAACTTGGTAGCTGAATATATCCCTAATAGGCTGAACCCTTTATAACTCGCAATGCTGGCAGCACTAATAATCTTCCCATGTTTTTGCTTTTTCATCTGTTCAGCAGCAGCCTGCAGACAATAAAGGACACCGTATACATTTATTTCAAATATTTGTTGAAGATCTTCATCTGTCACTTCCAGCAAAGGCTTAATTTGAGCGATTCCTGCATTTGAAACCATTACATCGAGCTGTCCAAAGTGTTTTACTACAGTTTGGACCATATCAAAAACTTGATCCCTTTTGCTAACGTCTGCTTGAATCGAGAAACTTTCCCGGCCTAATTCCTTGATTTCCTTCACAACAGTTTCAGCATTGTCCAAGTCAATGTCGTTAACCACGACATTAAAACCATCTTTGGCAAGCCTTAAGGCTATGGCACGGCCAATTCCCCGACCTGACCCGGTTACCAGCGCCGTTCTCTCATTTGACACCATCAGTATTCCTCCTTTTTTATATCTTCGTTACACATGCACAGGATGGCCAACAGCACTAAGCACGGCTTCATGTACCGCTTCGGATAAGGTCGGATGGGCGGCAATAAGATGCTCCAAAACATCTGTTGTTAATTCCGCGTGAAGCATAAGCGTCCCTTGGCCGATTAATTCTGTAGCATGAGGACCGACAATGGATAAACCAACAATCTCATGATATTGCGGTTCAACCAGCACTTTTACCTTGCCCATCCGTTCACCCGAAATAAGCGCTTTACCGTTTGCAGAGAAGGGAAATACCCCAATTTCAATATCGCCATACTGCTCCCTTGCCTGTTTTTCCGTCAGACCTACACTGGCTATTTCCGGGTGAGTATAAATACAGCGGGGCACAGCCCGGTAATTCGTTTTTGCATCTTGACCGCAGGCATTCAACGCTGCAACCGTCCCTTCGTGAAAAGCGGCATGAGCCAGCTGGATTCCTCCAATCACGTCGCCGCAGGCATATATGGAAGGGATATTGGTTTGCAGTTTTTCATCCACCACAATTCCCTGCTTTGTATAATCAACACCAATATTCTCCAAGCCTAAACCGTTTACTCTTGGTTTTCTTCCAATTGATACAAGTACGCAATCGGGCTGAAATTCATGGATGCCTTCATCATTATCATTCTCTGCCACAACCTTCTTTTTTTCTATATTGATATCCTTCACTGCAGTCGATGTATATATTGCTGCACCTTGACTCTCCAATTCTTTATGTAACACGGAAGAGATATCTTGATCTTCCCCGGGAAGGAGCTGTTCGGCTATCTCGATGATGGTAACCTTCGTTCCCATCCGGCTATAGATGCTTGCGAACTCGCATCCGATCACACCGCCTCCTATGATTAAAAGGGAAGAAGGAATGGATTCGGCATGCATCGCCTGACTGCTGTCGATAATCCACTCTCCATCAAACGGTGCAAACGGCAAGGAAATCGGTTCTGATCCCGAAGCAATAATAACCTGGTTCACTTCGATCTGTTCGCTTTTGTCAAAGTTCTCTATCCTTAATACAGAACTGTTTACAAACGAAGCCTTGCCCTTTATCACTTTTATTTTATTCTTCTTCATTAAGAATTGAATGCCTTGGACAAGTTGAGTAACAATTGCGTTTTTCCTCTGCTGTACTGTATTCCAATCGATCTCTATTGATTGGGATGGCAAACGGACACCAAATGATGCTGCATTTTTGACAAGCTGAAACGTATCAGCACTCTGCAATAAAGATTTCGTCGGCATACATCCTTCGTTTAAACAGGTGCCTCCCAATGGCCCCTGTTCGATCAGGATGACTTCTTTTCCCTGCCGGGCAGCAGTTATCGCCGCGACATACCCGGCAGGGCCTCCCCCTATTACCGTTATCGGCTTCAAAGGATCTTCCCCCTTCTATAAAAGCATCGTCATCGGCTCTTCTAAATAGCGTTTCAATGTTTGTAAAAATGCTGAAGCGGGAGCTCCATCAAGTACGCGATGATCAAAAGTTAAGCTCAGCGGCAAGATGCTTCTTCTTTTTAATTCGTCACCTATATAAACAGGCGTATCAGTGACGGAACCAACACCAAGAATACCTGTTTCCGGCGGATTTAAAATAGGGGTGAAGTGTTCAACACCGTATCCGCCAAGATTGCTTATTGTAAAAGTGGATCCCTGCATTTCCTCACTGGAAAGCCGCCCTTCTCTTGCTCTCCGGGCGAGCTCCTTGCTTGCCTTCGACAATTGCCGTATTGTGCATTTTTCGGCGTGCCGGATAACCGGAACCACCAGGCCCGTTTCCAATGCTACTGCAATCCCAAGATGAACCTCCTCAAAGAGATGAATTTTTTCATCAATATAGGCACTGTTCATTTGTGAATGTTCCTTTAACGAAAGGACGGCTGCCCGCGATAAAAAGTCTGTTAGTGTCAGCTTTTCTCCGCTGTTTTTTTGTATCGCTTCAGAGGCTTGCTTTTGCAGTTTGATAAGTTCTGTTACATCCGCCTTCATCGTAATCGTTAATTGCGCGCTGCTTTGTAAACTATCCTGCATACGCCTTGCGATCACTTTCCGGATTCCCGTGACGTCAACCTGCCGCGAATTTTCAGTGGATTGCTTTGCAGCTTCTTCATTTGTCGAAGCTTCCCGAGTACGGATGCTGTTGATGGCTTCCTGCATATCCTCCTTAGTTATTCTCCCACCGGGTCCTGTACCTGTGATCTTCTCAAGATCCAAATTGGCTGCTTCCGCCAATTTCCGTGCGACCGGTGAAATTTTCACTCTATCACGCGGACTGTCAACCGCTTTTGCTGGCTGTCCGTCATTTTTTTGAATCTGTTTATTCACGGTAGTTTCCTGGCCACTAACTTCATTGAAGATGATCTCTTCACCGGCGTTTCCGATATAACATATAACCGTACCAGGAGGGACACCTTCTCCCTCTGGTACAGCGATTTTTAGAATCGTGCCATCTGCCGGAGATTCAATATCCATTTCTATTTTTTCCGAGTTGATGCTCGCAATGGTTTCTCCGGCCCCAACCGGATCTCCGACTTCTTTATTCCATAGTGACACTGTGCCTTCCTTCATAGCCATTCCCAACTTCGGCATTACCACTTCTACAGCCATTCATGCGCTCTCCTTTCTGTCATAGACCCTTATACACCAAGAGGTTCTCCCAGTAGTTCAGATACCACTTTAATCACTTTCTCCGGTGTAGGTAGATAAATATCTTCCAAAGGCGGTGAAAATGGGACCGGAGTATGCGGTGCAGTTATCCTTTTGATTGGTGCATCAAGCGAATCAAAGCCTTTATCAGCGACCAGTGCGGCTATGTCAGTGGCGATGCTGCATCTCGGATTGGCCTCATCAATCACGATCAATCGATTCGTTTTCGCTACAGAGGAAAGGATTGTTTCCTCATCCAATGGCGACAGGCTTCTAGGGTCTACTATTTCGATTTCGATTCCTTTAGCGGCAATCTGCTCTGCTGCCTGTAGTGCCGTATACACTTGTTTGCCGACCGCCACAATGGTTAAGTCAGTGCCTTGGCGTTTCACTTCGCCTTTCCCGAGCGGAACTGTATAGTACCCTTCCGGCACTTGCCCCTTCGTGTTATACAGTGTTTTATCCTCAAAAAAGATAACAGGGTCGTTGTCCTCAATCGCTGCGAGTAATAAGCCTTTTGCGTCGTAAGGAGTTGACGGAACGACCACTTTCAGGCCCGGGATGCTGGTGAACAGAGCGTATAAGCTTTGTGAGTGCTGGGCGGCTGCCCGGAACCCGGCGCCGTGCATCGTCCGGATTGTAACCGGAACCTGCGCCTTTCCGCCAAACATATAACGGAACTTTGCTCCCTGGTTCATGACCTCATCCAGACAGCTCCCAATGAAATCATTAAACATTAACTCAGCAATCGGACGAAGACCGGTTGATGCGGCTGCCATCGCAGCACCCATATATCCCGCTTCCGCAATCGGCGTATCCAAAATCCGGTCACGCCCAAATTCCTGTACCAACCCTTTTGTGACGCCAAGAACACCTCCCCATGCTTCATCGTCCTGAAGATGGTCGACTTCCGCACCGCCGGCTACGTCCTCGCCCATCAGAATAACGTTTTCGTCCTTTCTCATTGCCAGCTTAATCGCTTCGTTTATCGCTTCTGACATACTGATTTCTCGTGCCATCCTTCATTCCTCCCTTTTATTTTTAATACGATACATAAACATCGGTTAATAAATCGGATGCATCCGGATATGGGCTTTCTTCACTAAACTTCACGGCCTTATCAATCGTTTTTGCAACAGCTTCCTCGAGCGCCTTCAGTTCATTTTCATCCAACAGCTGCTGATTGAGCAGGTATTGCCTGAATTGGATAATGGCATCTTTCTCTTGCATGTGCTCTTTCTTTTCTTGCGTTGTTTTATATTTCTGTGCATCTCCCTCAAAATGTCCGTAATTTCGGTAAGTAACACACTCGATCAATGAAGGGCCTTCGCCTCTCCGGGCTCTTTGAACCGCTTCTTCCGCGGCCTTATAAACAGCCATTACGTCTTTGCCATCGACCTGAACACCCGGAATATTGTAGCCAATCGCCCGGTCTTTAATGGCCTTGCAGCTTGATGCATAATTAAACGGGGTCGCCTCTGCATAGCCATTGTTTTCCGCGACGAAAACAACCGGCAGCTTCCATATCGCAGCAAGATTGATTCCTTCATGGAAAGTACCATGATTATTGGCTCCGTCGCCAAAAAAGCAAACGCTTACATTATTGGTCTTTTTGTATTTAGCCGTTAACGCAGCACCGCACGCAAGCGGAAACCCTCCTCCGACAATCCCGTTCGCCCCCAACATTCCTTTATCCAAATCGGCAATGTGCATGGAACCGCCTTTACCTTTGCAAAGGCCTGTTACCTTTCCATAGATTTCAGCCATCATCCCATTTAAATCGCATTCTTTCGCGATACAATGGCCATGGCCGCGATGGGTGCTTGTGATGCTGTCTTTTTCAGTCAGATGAGCGCAGACACCGACAGCCACAGCTTCCTCCCCGGCATAAAGGTGAACAAAGCCCGGAAGTATTCCCGTTGCAAACAGCTCATGCACCTTGTCTTCAAATTTGCGGATCTCAAGCATCTTTTTGTACATCCATTGTGCCTTCTCCTGAGACAAGACCGTTTCTTTGCTTTTCGTCGTTTCCATTTATAACCCTCCATTCGCAGATTTGATTTCACTATTTTTTAATGCAAATATCGTGCCAACACAGACTAGTGTAAAAGATAGGACATTCATATTTTTTAGGGACAAGAAAAAGAGACAAAATGAGACTGGCGTCTCGTTTTGTCTCTTTTTGTTTTCACGACGATTTAGACGGTTCGATTAAGCCGATAATTTGTTATAAGTAATAAAATCCAATTAAAAAACTCTACCCTTTTCAATAGCTGGGGGATTACAATAAGGTAATGAAACTATCCCATTATGACCATTAATGAATCATAAATGTTAACATCATCACAGGAAGAGGAAGATAAATGGACAAAGGTTTCGTCAATGTCATGGAGGAAATGGTTACAACCATTGTGAATGTGCTGATGCTTGGGCCTGAATACCAGACGTTTTGCAAATGCCAGAAGTGCCGCAACGATATTATTGCTTTGAGCTTAAATAATTTGCCGAATCATTATGTAACAACAGAAGCAGGAAGGAAACAGGTTTTCGAGCAGCTCAATACCCTGGAAAACCGGAAGTGGATCAATAAACGCATCATAAACGCCATTCATGTTGTCAGTAAATATCCGAAGCATGATGAGATGTGAAAGTTACAGACAGGATAGCAAAACGGGTAAGGGGCTCTTGTGTTACACATATAAATCCGCCCGACATACCGCATTAATTTTGCATAAAGCTGACCCCATACCCACGTCAAAAAACCCCATTCATATGGGGTTTTTTGACTGATTTTAATAAAGCAGTATATTTCCTTTATAACACTCCTGAAAACAGCCTCGCAAACGATTCTTTTGTTCTTTCTATATAGCCCCTCTTGTAATAAGCAACGGGACGGATCAGCTCGCTGTCTTCAATATCCTTCTCGTAATGGGCGATCAGGTCCCGGATTGAACTGGTGCCAAATAAAAACACATTCACTTCAAAATTCAAGTGGAAGCTGCGCATGTCCATATTCGCAGTCCCAATCGAAGCAAGGTTGCCATCAACAATGATAATTTTTTGATGCAAAAATCCTTTTTTATACGAATAAACTTCAACGCCGCATCTTAACAGTTCTGAAAAATAAGAGCGCGAAGCATATTGGGTCAGAAAGCTGTCATTAATTTCCGGCACCATCACCCGGACCTCCACACCCTTTACGGCAGCAACCCTGAGTGCGGTTCGAATTGCCTCATTCGGCACAAAATAAGGAGTGGCAATCCAGATTGACTTTGTCGCACTTGCGATCAGCGTGTAGAAAAAGTCACTCATGATCCCTTGCTGTGTATCAGGTCCGCTCGCCACCACCTGCACAGCTCCATCCAATTCTTCTTCCTCAATCGGCTTCGGTTGAGGCCGTTTTTTCAGAACACTTTCTCCGCTGACATACTCCCAATCCAATAAAAAAATCGTATGGAGAGTATAAACGGCGTCTCCCTCCAGCATTAAATGGGTATCCCTCCAGAATCCAATGCTGTCATCTTCACCGAGATATTCCACACCGACATTCAATCCGCCGACAAAGCCAAATTCGCCATCGATCACGACAATTTTCCGATGGTTGCGAAAGTTAAATTTTTGATTAAAAAATCCATATTTTAATGGAGAGAAGGGAAAAGCTTTAATTCCAGCGCTTTTCATTCTGGCAATATCCTCGCCGGACAGGCTCATACTGCCTGCTGCGTCAAAGATAAACAAAACTTCTATCCCTTCCCTGGCTTTTTCTATCAAGATATCGATGATTTCCTTCCCAAGCCGGTCAGACCGGAAAATATAGTATTCGATATGGATATATTTTTTGGCAGCTCTTAGTTTTCTCTTCATCTCCGAAAAAGTTTCCTGGCCATTTTTCAGCACGGTTGTCTGCGAGGCCGTACTAATGGACGTCAGCGACGCTCTGCTCGCATATTTGGCGAAGGCTTGCTGATTGTCCTGCAAAAACGCTAAACTGGGCGCTTTCTCTTTATTCAACAGCTTTAGCCACTCTTCCCTGTCTTTACTCCGCTTATTTTTAAACAAATAACCTTTTAAATATAGCTGTCCTGAATATAAATAAAAGAAATACCCCAACAGGGGGAAGAAGACGAGAACATACATCCACAGCAGCGTATGAGGGGCAGACCGGTTTTCAAGCATTAAAGAGTAGGCACTGATCAAAATGATCACGCCGTATATGATGGCAAAAATAAGCTTTATAAATGATGAGAAGCCACTAAACATCATAATATATAAAGCGGCTGCCAAAATAATCACAAAAAGAAATTCTATTCTCCGTTTAATCATTTGACCATTCTCCACCAAGTCTATTTACCTGCAATATACCCATCAACTCAGCCTGGAGAAACATCGGGCTCTGCTTCTGGAAAAGCAAGACTCTTCACGGAGCTTATTTTTTCAAAAAAAGACCCCTTCCCGGAAAAGAAGGGGGTTGAAATTTAGTACATTTCAGAAGTAGTCTTTGCTTGCATGTGGAGCAGCAAGTAGTCGGGACCGCCTGCTTTAGAGTCGGTACCGGACATGTTGAAGCCTCCGAACGGCTGGTAACCGACAATCGCGCCTGTACAGCCGCGGTTGAAGTACAGGTTTCCAACATGGAAATCCTCACGGGCTTGCTCGATATGTTCGCGGTTCCTGGTGATGACAGCACCGGTTAAGCCATATTCGGTGTTGTTGGCAATCTCAAGGGCATGGTCGAAGTCCTTTGCTTTTGAGAAGCCGATAACCGGTCCGAAGATTTCCTCCTGCATGATCCGCGATTTCGGAGCAAGATCAGCAAAAATCGTCGGCTTGATAAAGAATCCTTTCGAATTGTCTCCTTCACCGCCAGTCATCAATTTGCCTTCCTGTTTGCCAATTTCAATATAGCTCATGATTTTATCAAAGGCAGCCTGGTCAATAACCGGTCCCATATAGTTGTTCTGATCTTCGGGATTGCCGACCGTTAATTCTTTTGTTAATTCAACGGCACGGTTTAATACCTCGTCATAGACATCTTCCACGACAACTGCGCGCGAGCCTGCCGAACATTTTTGGCCGGAGAAGCCAAACGCGGAGGAAACGATCGCTTGTGCCGCCAATTCGAGGTCTGCATCACTGTCGACGACAATCGTATCTTTGCCGCCCATTTCAGCGATTACCCGCTTCAGCCAAATCTGGCCTTCGTTCAGCTTGGAGGCACGTTCAAAAATGCGGAGCCCAACGTCACGGGAACCTGTAAATGAAATAAAACGGGTGTCTTTATGGTCTACCAAATAGTCGCCCACTTCTGCACCGCTGCCCGGAACAAAGTTTAGCACGCCTTTTGGAAGTCCCGCTTCTTCCATCACTTCGACAAATTTAGCTGCGACAACCGGAGTAGCTGATGCAGGTTTTAACAGCACGGTGTTGCCGGAAACAATTGCCGCGACAGTTGTACCGGCCATGATCGCCAGCGGAAAATTCCATGGTGAAATAATGATTCCCACACCAAGCGGAATGTAATCATAACGGTTAAATTCGTTTGGCCGGCTCTGCACCGGCACTCCATTCTTAAGCTTTAAGGCTTGACGGCCGTAAAACTCCAAAAAGTCAATTGCTTCTGCCGTATCGGCATCCGCTTCGCGCCATGGTTTGCCAGCTTCCTTCGTTAACAGGGCAGAAAACTCATGCTTGCGGCGGCGGATAATCGCTGCTGCTTTAAATAATACATCGGCGCGTGTTTCCGCCTTTACTTTTTTCCATGTCTTAAATGCTTCGACGGCCGCCTGCATGGCCTTCTCGGCAAGATCGCGGTTCGCTTTGGAAACGCGCCCGATCACTTCCTCTTTATTTGCTGGATTGTATGAAACAATTTTGTCCTCAGTGGAGATACGCTCTCCGCCAATCAATAAATCGTAATTCTGGCCCAAATATTGTTCGACTGTTTTCAGTCCTTGTAAGTACGCGTTGCGATTGTCTTCATTGGAAAAATCAGTGAATGGCTCGTGTTTATATGGTTGTACCATGTTACCGCCTCCTATGTAGAAACATTTACACACACTTTTAATTTTAACATGCTTCTCTTCCTATCATCAATTTCCAATTGATAAAGATTCACTCTTTTACACTAAAATAAAGCCTCCGGGATGCACGTTTGGCTTTCCGAAGGCTTAATCTTTTTATATCATCGGCCCAGCGGGCACAATTTTATTATTCGTAAATATGGACAAAAGGTTCATCCTGTTCCGCTTTGCGGACGATCAATGCTTCCGGGCCATTTACCGATGTGATGCTCACCTGGACAGAAATGTAGTTCGGGAAGTGTTCCATCACTTTTCCCGTCACATACTGGGTAAATCCAATCCCTTCTGCCTTGCCGTAAAATTGGATCGGGATATCGATTGTTAACTCCTGAAGCTGGCCTCCAGCGTAAAATCCCTCGCCGATTACACCATTGAAATTAGGGAAAAATTCTTCTACATCCTGTTTAAAGTTCTGAAAGGAAGTGAAGTCCTCCCGGTGGTTCACTTCGGCATCTTTTGAGGGAAATAATACATAATCTTCGCTGACTTCCTCCCAGCCGCCGATACTGGAACTGCCACTGGCCACATTCGTATAAGCAAAGAAGTTCCCCGGAACGACCGATGAGCGCGCTTCCTGTTCAAATAAAGCAATGGTGATCGGGACTTCCTTCAGCTCATCAATCCCTCTCAATCTCTTAATCACTTCTTCAGCGATTTTTTTGCCTTCCCTGTCGAGTTCATTGTGGGTGATATCCTCTTCAAAGGTGGCGCCAAATTGCTCTCGTTGATAATAATGGACGGAATTCAGCGCCAGGCCGATCACAACGCCGCCCAAACTGAATGCGTCGCTATTATCCTGCTTAATATAATAATTATGTTCTAAAATATGGGCCAAATAGATCGGGCTTTTTGCGTTCCGCTCTTCAATCGTGCCCTGCTCGTCATCAACCGGATTTAAACCGAGATTTTTCGATTCATCCAGACCCTTTGCTTGCAGCTGCGCAGGCGTTAGTTTTCGGTTCAGCCATGCTGTAACCTGTTCCTTTTTTAAAAACTGGCCTTCCTGAAAAACGTATTTGTTCGGATCAAAGGCGTTTTGGGCAAGCCTCATCAACCCTGTTTCAAACTCATTTATATCGTAACGAGTATTTAGATTATTCACGACTAAACCGCGGGATTCCCCAGGCTCGAACGGCGTTATCATCCGATAATATTCATCCGATATTTTATATTTCGGGATAATTGCCTTCTCTTTTTTTTCATCCGTTTCGTGAACGACTTCCTCTTGCTGTTGAAAATTCGGGGCACAGGCTGTCAGCAGCAAAACAAGAGACAGAGCGGCCATTGAAAGTTTTTTCACAGCATTCCCACCTCTTACTTATTTAATTCTTCAATCAGTTTCTCCTCATCCCATACCGTAATGCCCAGTTCTTGTGCTTTCGCAAGCTTGGACCCGGCATCTTCACCGGCAATAACCAGGTCGGTCTTCTTACTGACGCTCCCGGCAACATTGCCTCCAAGCGCTTCAATCTTCTCTTTTGCTTCGTTCCTTGAAAGCTGCTCAAGCTTGCCGGTAAGCACAATCGTTTTTCCGGCAAAAACAGAATCAGACTGTGACGCTGCGACCGGTTTTGGACCTGTGTAAACGAGGTTGACGCCGGCTTCCTTCAATTCGTTGATTAATTCGCGCACCTCTTCCAGCTCGAAATAGGTAACGACCGCATCCGCCATTTTTTCACCGATCTCGTTAATCGCTGTCAATTCCTCACGGCTGGCTGCGGCAAGCCTGTCTAACGTTTCAAACTCCTGTGCGAGCGTTTTTGCCGCTTTTGAGCCGACATGGCGGATGCCAAGACCGAAGAGCAGCCGTTCAAGCGAATTCCGCTTCGAAGCTTCAATCGCGTTCAGAAGATTGTCGACGGATTTCTCGCCCATCCGCTCCAGTTCAAGAAGCTGATCTCTCGTCAGCTTATATAAATCAGCTACATCGTGAATCAATTCTTCTGAAAACAGTTGACTGACAACACGCTCACCGAGCCCGTCAATATTCATGGCGTTGCGGGAAACAAAATGGATCAGTCCTTCGCGAATTTGCGCAGGGCATTTCGGATTGATACAGCGCAATGCCACTTCGCCATCAAGGCGGACCAGTTCGCTGTTGCACTCAGGACAGTTGTCCGGCATTTTGAAGTCCTGCTCCTCGCCGGTCCGGCGGTCAGCCAGCACATTGACAACCTCGGGAATGATATCTCCGGCTTTTTTAACGACAACATGGTCGCCGATTTTAATATCCTTTTCCCTGATCAAATCTTCATTATGGAGCGTAGCCCTTTGCACAGTCGTCCCTGCTACTCTGACAGGCTCGAGAATCGCGGTCGGGGTAATCACTCCGGTCCGGCCGACCCGCAAATCAATCCGTTTTAAGACCGTGACCACCTCTTCGGCAGGAAATTTGTAGGCAATTGCCCAGCGCGGACTTTTCGCTGTTGTTCCCAGCCGTTCCTGCTGTTCGAGTGAATCTACTTTGATGACAATTCCATCAATATCATACGGAAGGTTGGGGCGCCGTTCGACCCAGCCCTCAACAAACTGGATGACTTCATCGATGTTCGCACAACGTTTCCGTTCTTTATTGGTTTTAAAGCCAAGCCTATCCAATAGATCGAGGCCTTCACTGTGCGAAACGACGCCCGTTTCCCCAACATCGGCAATCCCGTATACGAAGATATCCAAATTTCGCGATCCCGCAATCCGTGGATCGAGTTGCCGAAGCGAACCGGCAGCAGCATTTCTCGGATTGGCAAACAATTCTTCGCCTCGTTCTTCTCTGGCCCGGTTCAACGCTTCAAATGACTTTTTCGGCATAAACACTTCACCGCGGACTTCAAGGGTTGCAGGTTCATTCAACCTTAACGGAATGGATCGGACCGTGCGTAAATTAGCTGTAATATCCTCTCCGGTCGTACCGTCGCCACGGGTAGCCCCGCGAATGAACAAGCCGTCTTCGTAGAGGAGCGAAACAGCCAGCCCGTCGATTTTCAGCTCGCAAACATACGCGACCTCTTCGCCGGCAATCTGGCGGACCCTCCGGTCAAAATCGCGTAAATCCTGTTCATTGAAAGCATTGCCGAGACTGAGCATCTGTGTGCGGTGCTGCACTTTTTCAAACATATCAAGGACCGCACCGCCGACCCGCTGCGAAGGCGAATCAGCTGTTTTTAGCTCTGGAAACTCGGTCTCGAGTTCGACCAATTCACGGAGCAGCTGGTCATACTCCGCGTCCGGTACTGACGGCTGGTCAAGTACATGGTATTCATAATTGTATTGATTTAAAAGATTTTGCAACTCTTTTACGCGGGATTCCGCTTTTTCAAGGTCCATAAATCCAGCCCTTTCATTGATTTGGTGATTTCCCTCGGTCCCGGTTGGCACCTAATGGCGCAAGCACAACTGTTTCGTTCATCCGGCTTCCGTTATCCTTTTTTAATTGGGGCGAATTTTGCCAGTAACCGTTTAATGCCAATCGGGCTTGGGAATGCTATGTCGAGCTCGGTACTCTCCCCTTCGCCCTTCACGCTGACAACGGTTCCGGTTCCCCATTTGCCATGTTCCGCTTTATCTCCAACCTTCCAATCCGCCTGTTCGCCGCCTGTCGAAGTGGTGACCGGGCGCATGACCGGCTGTCTGAACGGCTGTCTTGAAGGTGAAGCAAACGGTGATCCAATTTTTGCTTCCGGCTGGACGCCTTCAAGCAGATCGGCCGGAATTTCTTTTATAAACCGGGAAGGCGGGTTCATATTTGTCCGCCCAAAAAGAGTGCGCATTTGCGCATTGGTTAAAAATAATTCCTGTTCTGCTCTTGTAATTCCTACGTAAGCGAGACGGCGTTCCTCTTCCATTTCAGCCTCTTCCATCAAAGACCGGCTATGCGGAAAGACACCTTCCTCCATGCCGATTAAGAAAACAACCGGGAATTCCAGCCCTTTTGCAGAATGAAGAGTCATCAGCACAACCGCATCTGCTTTTTTTCCGTCATCGTCAAGCCGGTCAATGTCGGCGACGAGCGCGAGGTCAGTTAAAAAAGCAACCAGGCTTTTGTCTTCATTCGTTTCTTCAAAGTTTTTCGTAACAGACATAAATTCATCGAGGTTTTCAAGGCGGCTTTGTGCTTCGATCGATTTCTCAAGCTGAAGCATTTCGCGATAACCTGATTTCTCAAGAATCTCTTCTACCAGCTCGGTAACAGACAAATACTCCTGTTGGCGTGTGTAGTTTTGGATTAAATCGCGAAATTCGGCTGCAGCCTTGGTAATTTTCGGGCTTAAGCCAATCAAGTCCACTGCTTCAAGTGCCTGATACATCGACATATCATGCATCGCTGCAAACTCGGCAATTTTATCCAGTGAGGTGCCACCGATCCCTCTTTTTGGAACGTTGATGACGCGCTGGAGGCTGATGTCGTCATCAGGATTGGCGATCAGGCGCAGGTAGGCAAGCATGTCCTTAATTTCTTTGCGGTCATAGAACTTGATTCCGCCAACGATTGAATAGTCAATCGTCGATTTTAAAAGCACTTCCTCCATGACACGGGATTGGGCATTAGTCCGGTATAAAATTGCAATTTCAGAAGGCTTGCGTTTCCCGCTGTCAATCATCTCTTTAATTTTTCCGGCAACAAATTGCGCTTCTCCCTGTTCACTGTCTGCCCGAAAATAGTAAATTTTATTTCCTTCATCATTTTCCGTCCATAAATTTTTCGGCTTGCGGTTCACGTTTTTTGCAATGACTTCGTTCGCAGCCGACAGAATTTTTTTAGTCGAACGATAGTTTTGCTCGAGCAAAATCACTTTGGCGTCCGGATAGTCTTTTTCGAAGGAAAGAATATTGGCAATGTCCGCTCCGCGCCAACGGTAAATCGACTGGTCGGAATCACCGACACAGCATATATTTTTAAACCGGTCAGCCAAAAGCTTTACCAATGTATATTGTGCTTTATTTGTATCTTGATACTCATCGACATGGATATACTGGAATTTACGCTGATAATATTCCAAAACCTCAGGTACCCGCTTAAACAGGAGGATGGTTTTCATAATCAAGTCATCAAAATCGAGGGCCTGATTTTTCCGCAGCCGTCTTTGGTATTCTTCATAAACATCGCTTACAACCTGCTCATAAAAGCCTCCCGCTGTATTGGAATACTGTTCGGAATCAATCAGTTCGTTTTTCGCACTGCTGATCGAGCCTAAAATCGCACGCGGGTCAAATTTCTTCGGATCGAGATTTTTATCCTTTAAAATCCCTTTAATCACCGATAGCTGATCGGTTGTATCGAGAATCGTAAAATTGCGGTTAAATCCGATCCGGTCGATATCGCGGCGCAAAATCCGCACACACATTGAGTGGAACGTCGAAATCCAGATTTCCTCCGCTGCCCCGCCCATCATGTTTGATATACGGTCCCTCATCTCTCGCGCCGCTTTATTGGTAAAGGTTATCGCGAGAATATTGTAGGGATTCACCCCTTTTTCAACCATTAAATAAGCTATGCGGTGGGTTAACACCCGGGTTTTTCCACTGCCGGCTCCTGCCATGATCAAAAGCGGGCCACTCGTTGCTTTTACAGCATTTTGCTGCTGTGGATTTAATCCAGCTAATAATTTATCAGTTAAAAATTGCATTTTTGCTCACCACCAAACAAACGTTTGTTCTTATTTTACCTTATTTATTATGAAAGAGAAAGCAGGTTTTGCTTTCACCCTTTAACAGCTTTTACAGTTTCCAGTGCTTCGTCAAGATTGTTATAAATGACATTGCCTACGACAATCACATCGGCATGCGCGCCCATTTCCGCGGCTTGCTCGGCTGTCTCAATTCCGCCGCCATAAAACAGGGTTGTGTGTTCAAGCGTATTTCGCACTTTTGCCGTTAATTGAGGATCGCCGTATGACCCGCTATATTCAAGATAGAAAATCGGCAGCCGGAACATTTTCTCCGCCATCATTGCATAGGCGACAACATCATCGTTCGATAGACCCGTGTTTGCTTTTGTCTGCTTCGCCGCTTTGCATTCTGGATTTAAAATGCAATAGCCTTCGACGATGATCTCTTCCCAATTCATGATTTCCCCGTACTCCTTTACAGCCTGATGGTGGAGTTCGGTTATCCATTTAGGGTCGCGGCTATTTAAAACGGTCGGAATAAAGTATAGGTCGAATCCTGGCGTGACTGAATCGATCGTTGATACTTCCAATATGCAAGGAACCGTGTAGCGGCGGATTTTTGCCATCAGGTCAAGGACATTTTCAAGCGTGACGCCATCAGTCCCCCCGACAATGATTGCATCCGTTCCCGATTCGCAAATTTTTTCAAGCGCTTCATCCGTAATCTCTTTATTTGGATCGAGTTTAAACACATGGCGCCACTCGCGGATCTCATACATCTCAGGTTGCCTCCATTCTATCTTCCATTCCATTACACCATTATAGCATTTGTTACAGGCTTGCAAAACGAAAAGCCGAACAGAGAAGAAAGTTAAATAGTGGGTATAATCCTATGAAGGTATAAGCGCTTCCTTCATGCTTGTTATGGAGTGATTTCGGTTAACTTCTAAGGGATTTTAAACAATAAGAAAAACCGGGCGAAAACCATGCCCGGTCCTTTTTTGTTTAGAGGAAATCCGGTAGTTT